>CAVVTM010000022.1:0-116774 GCA_963751175.1 uncultured Actinomycetes bacterium
GCGCAAGCGCAAGGTGCAGGAGGTCATGGAGCTGGTCGGGCTGAACCCGGAGCACTTCAACCGGTTCCCGGCTGAGTTCTCCGGCGGGCAGCGTCAGCGCATCGGGGTGGCCAGGGCGCTGGCCTTCCGGCCCAAGCTGATCGTCTGCGACGAGCCGGTGTCGGCACTCGACGTGTCCATTCAGGCCCAGATCATCAACCTGCTGGCCGACCTGCAGAAAGAGCTGGGCCTCACCTATCTCTTCATCGCGCACGACCTGTCGGTGGTGCGGCACGTGAGCAACTCGGTGGCGGTCATGTACCTGGGGAAGGTGACCGAGCAGGCGCCGGTCAACGACCTGTGGGCCCACCCGCGGCACCCCTACACGGACGCGCTGCTGTCTGCCGTGCCGGTCCCGGACCCGGACAAGGCCGGGCAGCGGGAGCGGATCATCCTCGCCGGGGACGTGCCCTCGCCGATCAGCCCGCCTTCGGGCTGCCGGTTCCACCCGCGGTGCCCCAAGGCGGCCCCGACGTGCGTGGAGAAAGATCCCGTGCTCGAGCCGCAACTCGGCGACGCGGCGGACCACCTGGCCGCGTGCCACTTCCCGGTGGAAGACGGGGAAGACATCTCGAAGGCCCGGCCCACCATCTCCGCGGAAGACCGCGTGATCGAGTCCGGTCTGCTCGGCAGCGCCTGAGCCTGTACGGAGGAAGTGAATCATGACTTTCAACATCCAGGAATCGGCTGACCCGGGGATCTCCAGGGCCGTGCAGGCGCAGACCGAGGTCGTCGACGCCGCGAAGAAGATTGAGGGGCGCAGCCCCTGGCGGCTGGCCATGCAGCGGCTGCTGCACGACAAGGCGTCGATGATCTCCCTCGGCGTGATCGGCTTCATCATCCTCGTGGCTATCTTCGCGCCAGTCTTGGCCGCGATCGTCGGCCACGGCCCTAACGAGCAGTTCCCCGCACCGATCGGGGTGAACGCCAGCGGCCAGCCGCTCGGCCCGTCCAGCCGTTTCCTGCTCGGCACCGACACGCTGGGGCGTGACATCCTGGTCCGGATTGCCTATGGCGCCCGGGTCTCGCTCATCGTCGGCGTGCTGGCCTCGGTGATCTCGGTCGCGACCGGAGCGATCGTCGGCCTGGCCGCCGGGTACTTCGGCGGCCTCACCGATACGCTGCTGGCCCGGCTCATGGACTGGCTGCTCGCCATCCCGTTCCTGCTGCTGGCCATCTCCCTGGTCACCGTGATCGGCCCGGGCCTGGGTGTCCTGCTCATCGTCATCGGGTTCCTCGGCTGGGCGTCCGTCGGCCGGATCATCCGTGGCCAGGTGCTGTCGATCCGGGAGAAGGAGTATGTCGAGGCCGCCCGGTCCCTGGGCGCGGGTCCCTGGCGGATCATGTTCATCGACATCCTGCCCAACGTGATCGCCCCGATCATCGTCTACATGAGCCTGCTGATCCCGGTGTCGATCGTGGCCGAGGCGTCCCTCTCCTACCTCAACGTCGGCATCCCCCCGCCCACCTCGGACTGGGGGGCGATGATCGCGGATTCGCAGACCGTGTTCGAGTACGGGGCGTGGTGGTACCTGGTGTTCCCCAGCATGGCGCTGCTGATCACCACGCTCGCGTTCAACATCTTTGGTGATGGCGTGCGGGATGCGTTCGACCCGCGCGGCGGCCAGCTGTTCGTCTAGGGAGTTCACGTGGCCCGCTTTCTGATCCGCCGCATCTTCCAGGGCATTATCGTGCTCTGGCTCGTCACCGTCGGCGTCTTCGCGATCTTCTTCATCGGCCCGGGCGCGAAGCAGGTACCCCGGGTCCTGGCCGGCAAGAACGCCACGCCGCAGGTCATCGAGGAGGTGACCAAGCGCCTGCAGCTCGACCGGCCCATCTGGGAGCAGTACTGGCACTTCCTCTGGCTGCTGCTGCACGGCAACCTGGGGTACTCCTTCTACCACGGCCAGTCGGTGAACTCGGTACTGAAGGCCGCGTTCCCGATCACGCTGTCCCTCGTCATCGGGGCCGCCATCATCTGGGTGGTGCTGGGCGTGCTGACCGGCATACTGTCTGCGGTCAAGTCGCGGACGTTCGCCGACCGCGCCTTCACCGGGCTGGCCCTGTTCTTCTACTCAATGCCGACGTTCGTGCTCGGGCTTCTGCTGCTCCTGATCTTCTATTACGAGCTCACCATCCACGGCATCCACGCGTTCCCGCCCACCTACATCCCGTTCAGCCAGAGCCCCACCGGGTGGTTCCGCTCGCTGATCCTGCCCTGGTTCACCCTGGCCCTGGTGTCGGCCGCGACCTACACCCGGCTGACCCGGGGGTCGATGCTGGACGTGATGAACGAGGACTACATCCGCACCGCCCGGGCCAAGGGGCTGTCCGAGCGCCGGGTGATCTTCCGGCACTCGCTGCGGGCGGCGCTGACCCCGATCGTCACCCAGTTCGGCCTGGACGTGGGCATCCTGCTCGGCGGCGCGGTCATCACCGAGGTCGTCTTCTCGATGCCGGGCCTCGGGTATACCGCGGTGGCGTCCATCACCCAGCAGGACCTGCCGGTGATCATCGGCGTGGTCATCATCGCCTCCGCCGCCGTGGTGGTGGCGAACATCGTCGTGGACGCGTTCTACGCCGTGCTGGACCCCCGGGTCCGCCTGCATTAGTTAGCTGGCCTAAATCGCCTACGGGCGATATCGGCTGTGCGCCCGGCTTCGCCGGGGCCCGTCTCCACGCCCGCCGCCCGCGCCCCGCCACTAAGCCGGGGCGCGGGCGGCGGGCGTACGCCGGCGAAGTCACATACCACCTGCGTCTGCCGTCCTGCACCCTTCAGGCCCTGCACCCTTCAGGCCCTGCACTCTTCAGGCGGTCAGCCTTCGAGGGCGGACTGCATGGGGCGGAACTTGGCCTGTGCTTCGGCCAGTTCAGCCTCGGGGTCGGAGTCGGCCACGATGCCGCCGCCCGCGAACAGCCGGGCCCGGGACCCGTCCACCTCCGCGCAGCGCAGGGCGATGCACCATTCCCCGTTGCCGGCGCTGTCCACCCAGCCGACCGGGCCGGCGTAACGGCCCCGGTCCATGCCCTCCAGCTCGCGGATCAGCTCCATCGCGGTCTCGGTCGGCGTGCCGCACACCGCCGCCGTGGGATGCAGCGCGTCGGTGAGGGCGAGTACGGACGGGATCGTGCCGTCGCCGCCCACCTTCAGCCGGCCGCTGATCGCGGTGGCCAGGTGCTGCACGTTGGCCAGCCGGAGCAGCGCCGGGCGCGGGGCCACGGTCAGCTGGTCGCACAGCGGGGCCAGGGACTCCCGCACCCCGGCCGCCGCGTACCCGTGTTCCTCGGTGTCCTTGGCCGAGGCGAGCAGCGCGGCGCCGAGCGCAGCGTCCCGGCCCGGGTCGTCGCCGCGGGGCGCGGTGCCCGCCAGCACGAGCGAGCTGATCTGCCCGCCCTGCCGCTTGACCAGGAGCTCGGGGGTCGCCCCGACCAGGCCGCCGCAGGCGAACGTGTAACACTCCGGGTAGCGGGCCGCCAGGCGCCCCAGCAGCAGCCGTTCGTCGATCAGGCCCGATGCTGAGGCGTACAGGTCGCGGGCCAGCACGACCTTCTGCAGGCGGCCCGCCCTGATGCGGTCCACCGCCGTCGCGACCGCCCGCTCCCACTGCGGCGCGGTCAGGCTGCCGTCGTGCCAGCGGATCAGGCCCGGTGCAGGCGGCGGTGTCAGCGGCGGCCGGGCCAGCCGGGACGCGGGCAGCGGGGACGGGCCTGACGGGGCGGGGGGCTGGCCGGTGATCGTGGTGAGCCACGCCTGGCCCGCCCGGCGGCCCAGCACCACCTGGGGCAGGATGAGGACGGAACCTTCGGAGGTGGGATCGAAGGTGAAGCTGCCGAAGGCCACCGGCCCGCAGCCGGGCGCGCCCACCAGGTCCTCGACCTGAGCGCCGTCCAGCAGGGCCCGCAGCCACTTGTCGGCCGCGGTGAAGCGGTCCTGCCCCGCCGGCACCGTGACCCGGGCCACCTCACCCCAGCCCGCGAGTCCCTCGCCGCGGCGGATCCAGGCCAGCGGCCCAGGCCCGGGAAGCTCGCCCACCAGGTCACCCGGATCGGCGACCGGGACGGTACGGACCACGAGCCCATCCGGCTCCGGAGAGCCTGCGCGGCCTGAACCTGATCCCACGGCAGCTAACTGTACGTGCCAGCAGGAGCCGTCCCGCCCGCGGGGAGCCCTGCGGGGCGCCGGTGGGCGCCCCGCGCCGCCGCCACGGTCACCGGGCGCGGGACAGCTGGCCGGACGGCACGTCCTCGGCGTCGTCGTCGCGCCGGGTGGCGAGGCGGCTGGGCCACCACATGTGCCGCCCGATATCCAGGGTCAGCGCCGTCACCAGGACTGACCGCACCACCAGCGTGTCCAGCAGGACCCCGAGCGCGACGGTGAACCCGATCTCGGTGAGGATGATCAGGGGCAGCGTGGCGAGCGTGGCGAATGTGCCCGCCAGCACCAGGCCCGCTGCGGTGATCGACGCCGCCGGTCGCGGCGAGCCCGGCCAGCATCCCCCGGCGCGTCCCGGACTTGAGCGACTCCTCGCGCACCCGGGTCATCAGGAAGATGTTGTAGTCGATGCCGAGGGCCACCAGGAAGACGAAGGCGAACAGCGGCATGGAATTGTCAGCCCCGGCGAACCCGAATACGTGCCGGAACGCGAGCGCGGACAGGCCGAGCGCGGCGGCGAAGGACAGGATGACCGTGCCGATGAGGATCAGCGGCGCGACCACCGCCCGCAGCAGCAGCCCCAGGATGATCAGGACGACGAGCAGCACCAGCGGGATGATGACTTTCCGGTCGCGGATGGCGTAGTGCTGCACGTCGGCGTTGATCGCGGTGGCCCCGCCGACCTTGGCCTCCGCACCCGGAATCGCGTGCACGGCGGCCCGCACCCGGCTGACGACCGCGTAGGCCGCCGGGCTGTCGGGCGGCACGGCCAGGGTGCCCTGCAGCAGGACCAGGCCGTCCTTCACCTGGGGCGGGCTCACCGCGGCGATGCCCCGGGTGCGGGCCAGGGCCGCGCGCAGCTGCGCGGCGCCCTGGGCCTTGCCGATGACGTAGACAGGCTCCCCGGCGCCCGCCGGGAAGTGCTGGGCCAGGACCTTCTCGCCAGCGACCGCGCTGGGCGTGCCACGGTAGGACTGCGCCTGCGTGAGGGCGCCGAACCGGAAGCCGATCAGGCCCAGCGAGGCCACGGCGAGCAGCAGGGCAGTGATGATCCAGACCGGCCGCGGGTGGCGCGCGATCCGGGTGCCGATGCGGGCCCACGGCCCCCGCGACGTGGGGTCATCCGACCCGTACCGGGGCCGCAGCGGCCAGAACACCCAGCGCCCCGTGATGACCAGCAGCGCGGGCAGCAGCGTGATCATGGCCAGCATCCCCACCGCGATGCCGATCGCGGCGACCGGGCCCAGCCCGGAGATGTCGGCCGAGTCCGCCACCAGCAGGCAGAGCATGCCGGCGATCACGGTCAGGCCGCTGGCGAAGATGGCGGGCCCGGCCCGCCGCAGGGCCACGGCCATGGCCTCGTGCCGGTCCTCATGCCTGCGCAGCTCCTCGCGGTAGCGCGCGATCAGCAGCAGCGCGTAGTCGGTCGAGGCGCCCAGGACCAGCACCACCAGGATGCCCGCGGTCTGCCCGTTGACCACCAGCCCCTCGTGCACGACGAGCTCGTAGATCACGGCCTCGGCGGCGATCAGCGAGACGCCCGCGGACATGATCGGCAGCAGCCAGAGGATGGGACTGCGGTAGGTCAGCAGGAGCAGCACGATGACCACCCCGAGGGTGGCGTACAGCAAGGTGGAATCGATGCCCTTGAAGATCTTGACGGAGTCGGCCGCGCTGGCGGCGGGGCCCGTCACGTACACGTGCAGCCCGGGATCCCCCGAGGACCCGATGCCGTGCACGCGGTTGACGAAGTTGGTGATCCCGCTGCTGAAGCCGAGATGGGCCTCGATGAGGACCTCGGCCGCCTGGCGGTCCCGGGACGGGATCGGGCCAATGACCTTCCCGGCATCCTTCAGCGTGGCGAACCTCTTCGCGTCCGCGGCGATCTCGGCCAGGTCGGCGGGAGTCAGCCCGGAGGGCCGCACATAGACCACGACCGCCGGGTTCAGGTTCTTCGAGGTGAAGTGATCCTGCAGCTTGAGCGCCTGCGTCGAACTCCGCAGAGGCCGGCAGGTACGCGGACGCGTCATTCTTCTCGACACCCATCAGCTTCCCGGCCAGGGACCCGGTCAGGGCGATCACGATGATCCAGAAGGCCAGCACGGCCCACTTGGTGCGCCGCCCGCTGGGCAGGCCCGCGAGGCGGTGCGCCCAGCGGCGCCAGGCGCTGGATGACCGTGTGCGGCCTGGTTCAGTGATCACGGTTCCTCCCCTGGGACGCGGGCCGCTGATCGCCCGGCACGTTTCGCGATACACGATGTATCGCGTTTGCCGAGACTGTCAAGTCATATCGCGAGATGCGATATGTCCGCCCAGGAACCCCGTAGCGCGACCGCGCGCCGTCCAGGCGTCCCCCGGCGCCGTCATGCGCCAGTCTGGCAGCCGGTCGCGGCCCGGGGCAAACGCGTTTTGCGCCGCGCCGGCTGGCCTGAGGGCGTGTAGCCCGGAACCAGCGGACAGGACGTGCTAACCTCTTTCCACTCCATATTCCTATCGTAACGATCGGATAACTAGGATGCTTCTCGCGAACACTGAAGTCCGCCAGCGCAGGCCCGGCTCGCTGACCTCGTGCGCCGGGCCGCTTCCACGGGGGAGTGGGCCAGCCTGGTCCGCTACTCCGAAGGCGAGCGCTGGTACCAGCGGCTGGAGCGCGGCGAGAACTACGAGGTGTGGCTGCTCAGCTGGCTTCCCGGGCAACGCACCGGATTCCATGACCACTGCGGGTCCTCCGGCGCGTTCACCGTGGTCCAGGGTGAGCTGCGGGAACGGACGCCCGCCCCGGGCCGCACGCGGCTGGCCGCAGCCGCCTTCCCAGCGGGCGGGGCAAGGTCGTTCGGGCCGCGTCACGTGCACGAGGTCGCGAACGAATCGACCGCGCCCGCGGTGAGCATCCACGCGTACTCCCCGCCGCTGGCCGGGATGCGCCGTTACGAACTGACCCGGGGCGGCCTGGTGCTGGCCGCCGTGGAGACCGCAGGGGAGCGCTGGTGATCCGCACGTCACCGCCGGGGGCCCGGCCGATCAGCGAGGTGCTCGAGCAGGCCCGGAGCCGCCTGGTCCGGCTGGAGCCGGACCAGGCCTGGGCGGCCATGCAGGACGGGGCGCTCCTGGTGGACATCCGGCCGCAAGCCCAGCGCGACGCCGAGGGGCACGTCCCCGGCGCGCTGGTCATCGAGCGCAACGTCCTGGAGTGGCGCCTCGACCCGGCGTCAGAGGCCCGGCTGCCCGAGGCCGGGTCGTATGACCTGCGTGTCATCGTGATGTGCTCGGCCGGCTACACCTCCAGCCTGGCCGCTGCCTCGCTAAAGGATCTCGGCCTGTCCGCGGCGACGGACCTGGCGGGCGGGTTCCAGGCCTGGGCCCAGGCCGGGCTGCCGGTCGGGCCCTGACCAGGTCACGGGGGATGCCCGGGCCATGACATCTGTCATGGCCCGGGCATGACGTGCGGCAGCGGGCGGCCCGTGCCCCGGACGGCATGATCGGAGCATGGCGGACGCATGGCTGGACCCGGGCCGGCGGCGCCGGACCGGACGCCGATCCCGGTGCCCGACCGGGCGGGTGGCCCTCAGCCGGATGATCGAGCAGACTCGTGGTATGCGGTCCCCCACGTCCCGGCCGGCCCGGATGGCCAGCCCGGCCGCCACCGCGCGGCCCAGGGCCGGCGAGTCAGCCTCATGACCGAAGCACCCGCCCAGCGGCGCGACCGGCCCGTCCCCGGCACTCCCGGCCAGGCCAGCACCGGCCAGGCCGGCACCCGGCCAGGCCAGCTCCCCGCCAGGCGGCACTGCCCCGGACGGCGGGCGCCCGCCCGCCTCACCGGACCTCATGACGCCGCGCGGCCGCTGGAGCCGGGTGGGCTGGATATTCGCCGCCATCTGGCTGGTGTACCTGGCCCAGCCGGTGACGAAGCTCTGGTCGGACCCGGACCTCACCCGCCGGTACCTGGGGCTGGCCGACCTGATCGCGTTCGCGGCCGTGTTCGTGCTGACCTTCGCCGCCGCCCGCTTCCTGCGGGACTACCGGAACCGGCGGCTGTCCCGCCGGATCGGCGTGGCGGTGATCGCCGCCGAGACCGTGCTGGTGGGGCTGGCGTATGTCACCCTCGGCGCGTCAGCCACCGGCCTGCTCATCTACGTGAGCGTGATGGCTGTGTTCCTGCTGCCCACCCGGGTGGGCTGGACCGTGGTCGCCGCGTTCGTGGCGGCGTCCCTGATCGTCCCGTGGGCGCACGGCTGGACGGTCGACGGGACGATGGCCTTCCAGATCTTCGTCTCCGCCCTGGCCGCGTGGGGCGTGAGTCAGGTCATCCAGCGCAACGCGCAGCTGGTCGAGGCCAGGAACGAGATCACCAGGCTGGCCCTGGCCGAGCAGCGCAACCAGTTCGGCCGCGACCTGCACGACATCCTCGGCCACTCGCTGACGGTGGTGACGGTCAAGGCGGAACTGGCCGGGCGGCTCGCCAGCCTGGATCCGCAGCGGGCCGAGACCGAGATCGCGGACGTGGAACGGATCGCCCGGCAGGCGCTGGCCGATGTCCGGGCGGCCGCGGCCGGGTACCGCGAGGTCACCCTGGCCGGCGAGCTGGCCAGCGCCCGGACCGCGCTGGCCGCCGCCGGCATCGAGGCGGACCTGCCCGATCAGGGGATCACCAGCATCCCGCGGGCCCGGCAGGAGCTGTTCGGCTGGGCGGTGCGCGAAGGTGTCACCAACGTGGTGCGGCACAGCGGCGCCACCCGGTGCCGCATCCGGGTCACCGCCAGCGAGGTCGAGATCAGTGACGACGGCTGCGGGCCGCCCGCCCCGGCCGACGGCACGGCGCCCGGGGACGGCGCGTGCGGCGGCTGGCCCGCGGATCACCTGGACGCCCTGGCCAGCGGGTACGGGCCAGGCTGCGGGCATGGCCTGGCCGGGCTGCGGGAGCGGGCCGCGGCCGCCGGGGCGACAGTCAGCGTGAGCCGCCCGGCCGGGGGCGGGTTCGCGCTCCGGGTCCGCGTGTCATGAGCACACCGTGAGCACTCCCATCCGCCTGCTGCTCGCCGACGACCAGGCCCTCGTCCGTGGCGCGCTGGCCGCGCTGCTCGCGCTGGAGCCCGACCTGGATGTGGTCGCCGAGGTCGGCCGGGGTGACCAGGTGGTTCCCGAGGCGCGCCGCGTCCGGCCCGACGTGGCCCTGCTGGACGTCGAGATGCCGGGCCTGGACGGTATCAGCGCCACCGGGGAGCTCCGCGCGGCCCTGCCGTCGTGCCGGGTGCTGGTCGTGACCACGTTCGGCCGTCCGGGGTACCTCCGCCGCGCGATGGCCGCCGGGGCCAGCGGCTTCGTGGTCAAGGACACCCCGGCCCGCCAGCTGGCCGACGCGGTCCGCCGGGTCGCCTCCGGGCTGCGGGTGGTCGATCCCAGCCTGGCCGCGGAGACGCTCGCTGCCGGCGACAGCCCGCTCACCCCCCGGGAGACCGATGTGCTCCGCACCGCCCGGGATGGGGGGACGGTGGCGGATATCGCCGCCTCGCTTCACCTGTCCGAGGGAACGGTCCGCAACCACTTGTCGGCCGCCATCGGCAAGACCGGTGCCCGTACCCGCGCCGAGGCCGTCCGCCTGGCCAGCGCGAACGGCTGGCTTCTCGGCAACTGAGCCGGCGCCCCGCCTCAGGGCCGCCTGGCTACCCAGACGGTCCTGGTGGTACGGACGGTGAGGTCGTCACGCCGCAGGACGCTGCGTGGCCCGTCACCGTCGAGGAGCGTATCGAGCGTGGCCAGGTCCCCGGCGCTGAGCCGGCCGTCCACGCCGTGCCGGAGGCGCGTGAGGAACGCCTGGGCGTAGCGGCCGGCCGCGGCGGGCAGCGGTGGCTCCAGGTCGATGACGAAGACCCGCTCGGCCTCGATGGTGAAACCGGCCTTGCTCAGTCGCGGGCCCCAGTCAGACCCGAAAAGCGGCATCTCGTCGGCCATGTCCCCGGCTATGACGGCGTGGCAGCGCGCTTCGAGCCCGGGACGCCCGAGACCCAGATCGTCGGGCAGGAAGCGGGGGAAGGAGCCCATCTCGGCCACGGCCAGCAGCCCGCCGGGCTGGAGCGCGGTGAAGACCTGGGTCAGGACGCGGTCAGCGTCGGCCATGTGGTGCAGGGAATTGGACGCCCACACCAGGTCCACGGGCCCGGTAGCCGGCCACCCCGCGTCCAGGTCCGCCTGGACGGTCCGGATCCGGCGGTCTACGCCCAGCTCACGGGCCTTGTCCCGGAGGCGGTCCAGCATGGTCACGGACACGTCCACGGCGATCACGTCCGCCCCCTCGAAGCACCGGGCCAGGGCCAGGGCAGGCGCCGGTGCCGGTGCCGGTGCCGAGGTCGACGATCCGATGGCGCGGCAGACCGGCCGCCAATTCGCCGACCCAGGTGATCGCCTCGGACAGGTAGGAGTGCAGGACCTCGGCGTCGAGGTCGATGAGCTCAGCCAGCGCCGCCTCATCGACCTCGGCCGCCGGGTGATGCCGGGCGTGGTGGTGCTGATGGCTTTCCATGCGCCCACGCTACGTGCCGCTTGCGCACTGGCATAGAGCTCTTGCCTATGACGCAAGACACTGATCTCGACGGCCTGGTCCGCCAGCGGATCAGGGGGCTGCGCACAGCGCGGGGCTGGTCGCTGGATGATCTGGCGGCCCGCTGCTATCTGAGCCCCTCCACCCTGAGCCGGATCGAGACGGGCCACCGGCGGATCGCCCTCGACCAGCTCGCCCCCATCGCCCGCGCCCTGGGGACCACGCTGGACCAGCTGGTGGAGTCCGCCGACGACGAGGACGTGGTGATCAGGCCGCACCGGGATGTGGTGCGGGGGGTGACCACCTGGCTGCTGAGCCGGGAACCCGGGCCGCACGGCGTCACCGTGGCCAAAATGCGCATCACCAGGCCGGCCCCCCGCACGGGCCCGGCCGAACTGCGAGTCCATCCCGGCAAGGACTGGTTCACGGTCCTGTCCGGGACCGTCGTGCTGATGCTGGGGGAGCGGACCATCGTGGTCGAGGCCGGCCAGGCGGCGGAATTCTCCACCATGGTTCCCCACGCGGTTGGCGCCCGCGGCGGCCCGGCGGAGATCCTGTGCATCCTCGACCACGACGGCCAGCGCTCCCATCTCCACCCTTCAGCGTGATCGTCCGCGCTGGGCGGCGCAGCACGATCCGCGGGCGGTCCTCCCGGGAGTCAGCTGAGGGCGAGCCACCCGATGCCGGCGGAGCGGATGAGCTGGGTCTCGGCTGGGGTCAGCGGGCGGCGGCCGGTGAGCCCGGCGATCAGGGTTACCTGGTCCCAGCCGGTTTCCGCCCGCAGCCGGGCGGCGGCTTCCGCGGGCAGCAGGAGGTCCCCGGTGACGTCCGCCGCCTGGGCGGTCATCCATGGCTCGTGTTCCAGGGCGGCGGCCAGATCCAGGCCGTGCACGGCGAGCTCCAGGACCCGTGTGCGCAGGAACTCGGCCAGCAGCATGAGATCGCCGTGGCGGGTCTGCACCACCCGCCCCGGCGGCGCGGTCCGCAGCGCCAGCCCGGCGTGCCGCCGGGCCTCCTCGAAGTCGCGCGCCCGTGCCGCCGCCCCGCGCTGCGCCGACTGGATCCGGTCGGCGTTCGTGGCGGCGGAGAACCTCTGATCCGCGCGGTAGTAGCCAGCCGCGGACACCAGGGCCGGCCCGGCTGGCCCCGGGGCGGCGAGCATGCCGGGCAGCCGCCGCATCGTCATCCCGACGTGGTACACCAGTTCCGCCACGGTCCAGGGATCACAGGGTGTGGGACGGGCGAAAGCGGCGTCATCGAGGCCCGCGACGACCTTGGACAGCCGCCGCGATTCAGCATTGAACGCCGCATGGATCATCTCCGGCACCATGCCCGGCAGCGTAAGCGGCCAGCAGGACAGAGTCGTCAGAGGTCCTGGAAGAGACAGGACAGACTGTCGTCATCGTCTGGTGGGAGCTGTCTGAATCCACCCAGACCATCGAGTCCCCGCGCACGTACCTGCTGGGCGAGTCCGTCGCCGCGTTCGCTGCGGTAGCCGGGCTGAGTGGATCGCGCACACAAACGGCATGGCCATCCCTAACTTCCCCGGAGACACCTGGCCCGGAACATGCACACCCTACGGGAACCCGTTCGCCGCAGACCGCAGGAACCGCAGGCAGCAGGCACACCGGCCAGGCACGCCACGCGGCTATACCCTCCACCCCTATGTCGCAGTAATTGCCACGATCAAGAAGCCGTTGGTAGCACCATGTAGCACCGGGTGCTATCTCATGGATAGAGTGGATCCATGGGCGCACAGCAGGAGATAACGCAGCGGGATTTGCGGAACAAGTCGCGGGAGATCATGGACGCGGTCGAGGGCGGCCAGGCGTTCACGGTCACGCGGGATGGCCGTGAGATCGGCGAACTGATCCCGATCCGGCGCCGTCGCCGGTTCGTTCCGAGGGCGGACTTCGCCGCCGCGTCGCGCCACGCCCCGGCTGTTGACCTCGCGGCGTTCCGCGCTGATCAGGAGGCTGCTGCCGACCACCAGGCGGGCATCCCCGATGGCCGCTGAGAGCTACGAGTCGGGCTTGCTCGATACCAATATCCTTGTCCTGCGTAAGTGGATCGATCCCGGCGAGTTGCCAGCGGCCGTCGCCATCAGCGCCATCACCCTTGCCGAATTGTCCGCCGGCCCCCATGAAGTCCGGCCCGGTAGTGAGCAGAAGGACTACGAGGAGCACGCGGAGCGGGCCCGTCGGCTCGATATCCTGCAGCGGGCCGAGAACGAGTTCGACCCGATTCCGTTCGGTGTCGAGGCGGCTCGTGCCTACGGTCAGGTCACGGCCGCAGTCATCGCCGCAGGGCGCAAGCCCCGGCGCCGCGCCGTGGACCTGATGATCGCGTCGGTGGCCATCGCCGAGGACCTCCGCCTCTTTACCACCAATCCGGGCGACTTCGCCGGGCTGGAGCGCTTGCTTACGGTCGTACGTGTGACCCGGCCGACAGGTATCCCACCCGCATCATGATCGTGGTCAATAAGTGCCAGACGTACCCGTTACTGACTGTGATCACGGGTGGCCCGGTCCGTGGTCCGGGTCCCAGGCCCGGGAACCGGGGCGGCGGGGCGCGCGTGTCTCCTGGTGAGGTCCGTGAGTTGACTAAGGTGAGCGGGACAGGCCAGAGGAGAGAGTCACGTGTCCAAGGGAACCGGGGGGAAGGGGCGCGGGCCCAACACCGGCGCGACGGGGGGCGGCCCGGCTAAGCCCGGCGCGGCCGGCGCCGGCGGGGCCAGGCCCGGGGCGGGCAAGGGCGGGGCGGGCAAGCCCGGGGCGGGCAAGGGCAACCGGGCCACCGCCCGGGCCAGGGTCGCCGAGATGCGCGCCCATGAGGCGGCCCGCAAACGGCGCCGTAACTGGCTCACCGGGATCGGCGCGGCCGTGATCGTCATCATCGCCGCCGTGGCCATCACCCTCGCCGTCACCAGCCACAGCGGAACGAGCAGCGCCACCGGCACGCCGAAACTCAAGCTGGCTTCGCTCAGCACGCTCGGCACGGTGAAGCCGGCGCCGCCGCCGGGCCCCACGGGGCCCGAGGGCGTACCGGTCCCGTCGGCGCCTGCGCTGGCCAGCACGGCCACGGTAGCCCACGGGAAGACCGTGGACGGGATCAGCTGCGACACCAGCGAGCAGTTGGTCTTCCACATCCACGCCCACCTGACCGTGTTCGTGAACGGCGCCGCCCGCCAGGTTCCCGCGGGCATCGGAATCCCCGGCCCCCAGGGCCAGAACACGCCGACCGGCCCCTACATCTCCAGCGGCACCTGCTTCTACTGGCTGCACACGCACGCTGCCGACGGGATCATCCACATCGAGTCCCCGGTGCACCGCACGTTCACGCTCGGGAACCTCTTCGACATCTGGGGCCAGCCGCTCGGCAAGGACCAGGTCGGGCCGGCCCGGGGCCCGGTGACCGCGCTCTACAACGGCAAGGTCTACCTGGGCGATCCCCGCAACATCCCGCTCGAGGCGCATGCCCAGATCCAGCTGCAAGTCGGCAAGCCACTCATCGCCCCTGTCACCATCAGCTTCCCCAGCGGCCTCTGACCGCGGCCGCTGACCCGGGCCGGGCCCGCTCACCCGGACCGGGGGTCCCAGCGGAAACGCCGCACGGCGATGAGGGCTCCCACTGCCCCCCAGGCGAGCAGCACCCCCAGGTCCTTCCAGGCGACACCGCTGTGCTGGGCGAACGGGCCGATCAGGGCCTCGTTGAACGGCCGGACCGGCAGCCATCCGGAGATGCGGTCCAGCATCTGGGAATGAATGGGGATGTAGGTCCCCGAAATGAACACCAGCGGGAACAGGACCAGCTGCACCACGGCCGGGGCGGCCTCGGCGTTGCGGATCAGGGAGGCCACCGCGACGCCCAGCGCACAGAAGCTGGCTGCGCCGAGCACGAGGGCGGCCGCGATCGCGGCCCACTGGGTGGGCAGCGGCACGCCGAACAGGCGGCCGACCCCGATGATGAGCGCGATATCCACGACACTCACCACGAGGCAGTGCGCCAGCAGCCCGAGAAAATATGCCCAGGCGGGAAGAGGGGTGGCGCGGGCCCGTTTCAGCATCCCGTTCTGGCGCCGGGTGGAGAGCACGATCGCGAGCTGGCTGTAGCAGGCGCCCAGCACGGAGACCGCCGCGATCGTCGGCACGTAGTACTGCAGGGCCGAGAGCCCGTAGAAGTACGAGCTGCGGGCCGCGCCGCCGAACATCGCGCCGAAGAGCGTGATGATCACCACGGGGAACACGAACGTGAAGAACGCGCTCTGCGGGTTGCGCCAGAACGACAGCTGCTCATACCGGACCTGGTGCCACAGCAGGGCCAGATCACCCCGGCCCCGCCGGGCCGTCACCGGGCTCACCGGACTCACCGGGCTAATCGTGTTCACCGGATACTCCTTTCCAGCGGGCCTTGCGCCGCCACAGTCCCGGTCAGGCTGAGATAAACGTCTTCCAGGCTGGGCCGGTCAACCGTGAGCCGGTCCAGCGTCACGCCGTGGTCCAGCGCCCAGCCGGTCAGCTGGTGCAGCGTCTCGGTCGGCACATCGGTCTGCATGGTGACCAGTCCGTCGTGCGGCACCAGCCCCGCGCCAGCCAGCCCCGGGTCAGCCAGCCCCGCGCCGGGCGGCAGGTCCGCGGGCGTGAGCCCGCGGGGGAGCGCGAAACGGATCCGGGCCTCGGCGCAGCCCCGGCCGCCGAGGCCAGACGGCGTGCCCTCGGCCACGATCCGGCCGCCGGACATCACCGCCACCCGGTCGGCCAGGGCCTGGGCCTCGTCCATGTAGTGGGTGGTCAGCAGGATCGTGGTTCCCGAGCGGCGCAGGCCGCGCACTATCTGCCACGCGTCCCGCCGGGCGCTCGGGTCGAACCCGGTCGTCGGCTCGTCCAGGAACAGCAGTTCCGGGTCGCCGATCAGCCCCAGCCCGAGGTCCAGGCGCCGTTTCAGTCCGCCGGAGAGGTTCCTGACCTTCTTCCGCTCCTGCCCGGCCAGGCCGGCCAGCGCGATCACCTCGTCCACGTCCCGCGGCGCCGGGTAATAGCCCGCGTTCCGGGCGAGCGTCTCGCGGACCGTCAGGTAGGGCTCGACCGCGATGTCCTGCAGGACCAGCCCGATCCGCTCCCGCAGCGCCCGCCCCGTCGCCCGGTCACCGGGATCGAGGCCCAGCACGTCCGCCTGCCCGCCGTCCCGGCCGCGGAATCCTTCCAGGATCTCCAGCGTGGTCGTCTTCCCCGCGCCGTTCGGCCCCAGCAGCGCGAAGATCTCCCCGCGGCCGACAGTGAAGCTGACCCCGCGCAGGGCGCGCACCGCGCCGTAGTTCTTGGCCAGGCCCGTGACCGTGATGGCCCTAGCCACGGCGCACGCACCGGACCTCGGCCGAGACGTCCAGGTACCGCCCGGCCAGCCCGCGTGAGGCGGTGACCCCGAACTCGGTCCGGTCGATCCGCACCGCGGCGCGGGCCGTGAACGAGCCGTCCGGAAGGCCGCTCACCTCGGCCGGCAGCCGGACCGGCCGTGTGGTCCCGCAGACGGTCAGGGCACCGCTCAGCACCTGACCGTCCATTCTCTCCGCAACGAAAACCATCACGGGGTGCCGCCCCGCATCCAGGAACCGCGCGGAACGCACGGCGGTGTCGCGGGCGCCGTTGCCGGTGCGGAAGCTGGCCGCGTCGATCTCCACGCGGATGCGCGAACTGCCCAGCGGCTCGGTGACGTCGACTGTCCCGGACCGGATACGGAACGTGCCGCGCACCGGGGCCAGCCCGAACAGGTGCCGGGTCCGGAACGCCACGGACGACCCGTCGGGGTCGATGTCATAGCGGCCGAGACGGGGCTTCGTTGCGGAGAATTCTGGTTTTGTCGTCATGTCCTCCATGACACGCCGGCCAGGCCCGGCGCGCGGCAGGGCGAGCCGGAGGGTTCCCGGCCGCAGAAGGTCGTGCCAGGACGGCCCGGATACGACTTTCGTAGGTTCTCCTCCCGCCGAAGGTGCGCGCAGTCGGGGCCGGCGGCCGCCGCTGACGTAGCGTGAAACATGTGAGTGACGAACCTTGTCCGCCCCGGGGCTGGTGGCCGTTCCGGTACCACTGGCCGTCCCGGCACCGGACCGCGACCGACGTGGGGATCGCGGTCTTCTTCGCGCTGCTCGACACGGCCACCGACCCTGGTCGGAATCACCTGGTGGCCAGCTCATCCGGATCCGCTGGCCTGGGTCCTGCTGGGCCTGCAGGCCGCGGCCTGCCTGTCGCTCGTGGCGCGGCGCCGCGCGCCGCTGCTGGTCATCGCCGTTCTGGGCGGGTTCACCCTGGCCGTGACGCTGCTGATCTGGCCCGTCGGCGCCCTGACCCCGGCGAACATGAGCAACGTGTGGGCGCCGTTCGGCACGGTCCTGGCGGCCTACGGACCCTTCTTCTACGGGCGGGACCGGCGGATCGCGTTCCTCGCGGTCGCGCTGCTCACGGTGATCGTGGCCCGGCCGTGGCAGCCGTCGGCCGCGGTCATCACGATCGCGGTGCTGCGCACCGCCGTGGGACCGCTGCTGGCGCTGTACTTCGGGGCCCGCCACGCGCTGCTGCAGTCGCTGCGGGACCGGGCCGACCGGGCCGAGCGGGAGAGGTACCTCCTGGCCGAGCAGGCCCGCGCCGAGGAACGGGCCCGTCTGGCCGGTGAGATGCACGACGTGGTGACGCACCGGGTCAGCCTGATGGTGCTGCAGGCCGGGGCGCTGCGGATGACCGCCCCCGACGAGGCGACCCGGCAGGCCGCGGAGGACCTGCGGGTGACCGGCTGCCAGGCCCTGGACGAGCTGCGGGACCTGGTCGGGATCCTGCGCGCGCACCCGGATGGCGATGAGGTGCCGTCCGCGCCTGGCCTGGCCGCGCTGGTCGCGGAGTCGGCCAGCGTGGGCACCCCGGCCGAGCTGACCGAGGAAGGTGACCCGGCCCTCGCCTCGCCGGTGGTCGGGCGGACCGTGTACCGGATCGTCCGGGAGGCCCTGACCAACGTGCGCAAGCACGCGCCCGGCGCGCGGGTGACCGTGCACGTCAGCTACGGCGATGCGCAGGTGCGGGTCGCGGTCCGCAACACCCCGCCGGCCCTGCCTCCCGGCGGGACGCACGATCTTTCCGGGCTGGCCGGGACCGGCTCGGGCCTGGGTATCGCCCATCTCCGGCAGCGCGTCGAGCTGGTGCACGGCACGTTGCGGGCCGGGCCCGCGCCGGACGGGGGATTCTGCCTGGAAGCCACGCTGCCCGCCTACGTCCCGACGGCGGAGCCGGTGGCGTGACCATGATCCGCGTCGTGGTCGTGGACGACGAGCCGATGGTGTGCGCCCACCTGCGGACGATCCTCGGCTCGGGCGGCACGATCGAGGTCGTCGCCGAGGCGCACGACGGGGCGGCCGGCGTCGAGGCCGTGGTCCGTACCCGCCCCGACGTGGTGCTCATGGACCTGCGCATGCCGGGCATGGACGGGCTGACCGCGATCGAGCGGATCGGCGAGCTGGCCGCGGCGCCTGCCGTGGTCGTGCTGACCACCTTCGACGCCGACCAGTACGTGCTGCGTGCGCTGCGCGCCGGTGCGGCCGGGTTCCTGGTCAAGTCCACGCCGCCGGAGGATCTCATCGGGCTGGTGCAGGTCGCCGCGGAGGGGCACACGGTGCTGTCCCCGGCGGCGGCGCGGCGGCTGATCGCCGCCTCCACCGACAGCCAGCTCGCCCGCGACCGTGCCCGCCAGCTGGCGGCGGCGCTCACCGAGCGGGAGGCCGAGGTGCTGGCCTGCCTGGGCGAGGGCCTGTCGAACGCGCAGATCGCGGCGCGGCTCTACCTGTCGGAAGCGACGATCAAGGGATACGTGTCGCGGACCCTGGACAAGCTGGGCTGTGCCAACCGCACCCAGGCGGGGCTGCTGGCCCACGATGCGGGACTCGTCCATCCATGACCATCCGGGGCCGGACCGTCTAGGCTAAGCCGCAGCATCCGGGGGGAATCGGGCACGGAAAGGACGCGTCGTGTCGGGGTCCCAGGATGAGCGGGCCGCTGGTGCCGCGGCTGGATGGCCAGGAAGAACACTGGCCCCGGCTGAGCGGACGTGCCACTGTGTGAGGACAGCACTGTGTGAGGACAGCACTGTGTGAGGACAGTGCCTCGCGGGGTAGGTGCTCTCCCATCTCGGCGAGCGGGGGGCCTCATGGGACGCGACATTCAAGCCATCACGATCAGTGGTGAGGACCGGCGCAAGTACCGGGAAAAGGTGCAGCGTTCGCTGGACGTGTTCGCCCGGATGCTCCGCGAGCGCCGGTTCGAGGCCAGCCCGTCCCGGGTGGGCGTGGAGATCGAGCTGAACCTGGTGGACTCCCGCGGGCAGCCGTCCATGCGCAACGCGACCGTGCTCGACGCGATCGCTGATCCCGCCTGGGCGACCGAGCTCGGGCAGTTCAACCTCGAGATCAACGTGCCGCCCCGGCGGCTCGAGGGTCACGTGCTCGCGGACCTGGAGCAGGAGATCCGCGCGAGCCTCAACGCCGCGGACGCCAAGGCCCGCAAGACCGGCAGCCGGCTGGTCATGATCGGCATCCTGCCCACGCTGGCCGAAGAGGACATGAACGAGGGCACCATCTCCGCCAACGACCGTTACCGGGTGCTGAACGAGCAGATCTTCGCGGCCCGGGGGGAGGACCTGCGCATCGCGATCGACGGCCCCGAGCATCTGCTGACCCACGCGGGCAGCATCACCCCCGAGGCCGCGTGCACCAGCGTGCAACTGCACGTCCAGGTCAGCCCGGACGCGTTCGCAAGCTACTGGAACGCAGCCCAGGCGATCGCGGGCGTGCAGGTGGCCCTGGCCGCCAACTCCCCGTTCCTGTTCGGCCGGCAGCTGTGGGAGGAGACCCGGATCACCCTGTTCGAGCAGGCTACCGACACCCGGCCGGATGAGCTGAAGCAGCAGGGGGTACGTCCCCGGGTCTGGTTCGGCGAGCGCTGGATCACCTCCGTGTTCGACCTGTTCGAGGAGAACATCCGGTACTTCCCGGCCTTGCTGCCGCTCTGCGAAGACGAGGACCCGCTGTCCGTGCTGGACGGCGGGGGCATCCCAGAGCTGGCCGAGATGAGCCTGCACAACGGGACCGTCTACCGGTGGAACCGCCCGGTCTACGCTGTCGTCGGCGGCCAGCCCCATCTGCGGGTGGAGAACCGCGTCCTGCCGGGCGGGCCGACGGTCGCGGATGTCATGGCCAACGCGGCGCTCTACTACGGGCTGGTCCGGGCGCTGGCCGAGACGCAGCGGCCGATCTGGACCCAGATGTCGTTCGCGACCGCGGCCGAGAACCTGCAGGAGGCCGCGCGGCACGGCATGGACGCCCGGCTGTACTGGCCCGGGCTGGGCGAGGTGCCCGTGGCCGAGCTGGTGCTGCGCCGCCTGCTGCCGCAGGCCCGGGCGGGGCTCAGCCGGTGGGGCGTCGATCCCGGCTCCGCCGCGCGGCTGCTCGGCATCATCGAGCAGCGCTGCCTGACCGGCCAGACCGGCGCGGCCTGGCAGGTCGCCGCGACCCGGGCCATCAGCGAACGGAGCGGCGCCGACCGCCCCGAGGCGCTGCGCCAGATGACCCAGCGCTATATCGAGCACATGCACGCCAACGAGCCCGTGCACACCTGGCCCGCGTCGGCGTAGCACCAGGACCGCGCCCGGATGGGCTCTCACCGGAGGGCCGCCTCAGCCGGCCGTTTCGCCGTGTCGCCAGGCGGGCACGTCTGGTGGCAGAGCGGGTACCGCTCCCGGTTCGCCGCAGGGGGACACGCTGGCCGTATCGACGACCCGCCCGGACAACGCGATCACCGCCCGGACCTGGCTCGCGCTGGCGGCCATGGGGCTCGGGGTTTTCGTTATTGCCAACGATTTCACCGCGCTCAGCGTCGCGATTCCGCGGATGGAGCAGGATCTGCACACCACGCTGAGCCGGGCCCAGTGGGTGATCAACGGGTACGCGCTGCTGTTCGGGGTGCTGATCGTCACCGGCGGCCGGCTGGCCGACATGCTCGGCCGCAAGCGCATGTTCATGGTCGGCGCCTCGATCTTCGCCTTCTTCTCGCTGCTGTGCGGGGTGGTGCCGGACGTCGGGCTGCTCATCGCCTGCCGGGCGCTGATGGGGGTCGGCGGCGCGCTGATGTGGCCGGCCATCCTCGGGCTCACCTACTCCCTCCTCCCGGCGGACAAGAAAGGGCTGGCCGGCGGCCTGATCCTCGGCGTCGCCGGGCTCGGGAACACGGTGGGCCCGCTGCTGGGCGGCTGGCTCACCGACGTGGCGACCTGGCGGCTGGTGTTCTTCGTGAACCTGCCGGTGACGGCGTTCGCCATGCTCGTCACCCAGCGCCGGGTCCCGGAGAGCCGGGCCCGGACAGCGTGCGCGCGGAGCACGGCATCGACTACCCGGGGGTCGCCCTGCTGTCGGCGGGGGCGATCGCCATCCTGATCGGGCTGGACCTGGCCAACACCGACGGGTTCACCAGCCCGGTCATCCTGGGCCTCCTGGCTGGCGGCGTGGCCCTGCTGGCCGTGTTCCTGGTGGCCGAGCGCCGCCTGGGGAACCGCGCCCTGGTGCCCGCCGAGGTGCTGCGCAACCGGGTGTTCGCGGCGTCGTGCACGACGGTGCTGCTGATATCGGCGATCTTCTTCGCCGCGCTGCTGTACCTGCCGCAGTTCATGGAGGTGGTGCTGCACTACTCGGCCATCCGGTCCGGCGCGGGCCTGCTGCCGCTGATGGGGGTGTTCGCGGTGACCTCGTTCGTGGCCGGGAGCCTGTACGGCCGTCTCGGCCCCCGCCTCACCGTGTCGGCGGGCGCGGCCCTGCTGGCGGCCGGGATCCTCCTGCTGTCGTTCTCCGCCGGCGGGTCCGCCTACCTGCCCCTGGTCCCCGGGATGTGCGTGCTCGGCCTCGGTGTCGGGCTGTTCTACTCCGCGGTGACCACGGCCGCGGTCACCGCGCTGGACCCGTCCCGGTCCAGCCTGGCCGGCGGCATCGTCTACATGTGCCAGATCGCCGGGGGCGCCATCGGGCTCGGGCTGAACACCGCGATCGTGCTCAGCGCCGACACGCTCAGGCACGGCATCACGATCGCGTTCCGGGCGGACGCGGGGCTGGCCCTGGCCGGGCTTCGCTGTCGCGGCCGGGTTCGTGCGGGGCCCGCGGACGTCGCCCGGGCACGCCGCGGTCCCCGCGGCCCACCACCGCGTCCAGGCCGGGCCACGCCGCAGGCGGCCCGGGCCGGACGGGCACGAAATTGTCACTATGTGAGACCGGCAACCGCTGGCGGGCGTGCCAGGATCGGCGGGCAGACCGTTGTGGTCCGCCGACCCGGAACGAGGAGACATGAGCGACACGAAACCCGCATCGCCGCAGCCACCGATGCTGACTGTCGCTCTTGACCTGCCGTCCGCGCAGATCCTCGCCGACCAGGCGTCGGTCGTCTCGGATCTCCAGTTCGTCGTGGAATGCTGCAAGGGGCTGCTCGGCGAGCTGGACAAGCCCGAGGCCGAGCGCGACCCGGTGGTGCCGCAGGCGCTGTGGTCGGCCGCCCTGGCCTCCTACTCCCGCTGTTTCAGCAAGAGCAAGCGGTTCGGGCTGGGCCCGGACGACATCGCCAGCCTGCCCCTCGAGGGTGAGGTCATGACGTTCCACAAGTGGGTCATCGAGCAGCGCACCAAGCTCACCACCCATCCGGCCGACCCGTTCGACGCGGCCAAGGTGGGGGCGGCGCTGGCGCTGCCCGGGCGCGGCAAGCGCCGGGTGGAGGGCATCGCGATCCTGACCACCAGCCGCGTGCTCGTCGATGACACAGGGGTGCGGCAGCTCGGCGCGCTCGCGTCGGCGCTGGCCAAGCAGACCGCCGAGCGGGCCCAGGAGCAGCAGGACACGGTGCTCGAGGAGGCCCAGGAGCTCGACCTGGACCGGCTCTACCGGCAGCCGCCGCTGAGCAGTGCCAGCCCGCTGCCGAACCTCCCCACGCTCCCGCAAGAGCCGGAGCCGTCCTCCAAGGCCTGACCCCGCGCCGGGGCGCGTCCCAGAACCGGCTCACGTTCCGCGACGCCGGGTCGTGGTGTCGCTGTCGCGGGGCCCGCCCCAGCCGGGGCGCGCTGATCGGGTAGAACGGGTTAATGCCGGAGCTTCCCGAGGTCGAGACCGCCCGCAGCGTGATCGCCGACCAGGCGCTGGGCCGGACGATCGTGGCGGTCAACGACGCGGACACGTACGTCACCCGCCCGCATAGCCCCGGCCAGCTGCGCGACGCGCTGGTGGGACGCACGCTCACGGCCGCCCGGCGGCGCGGCAAGACCATCTGGGTGGAGACCTCCGGAGTCAAGGGGGATCCTGCACCCGGCCCCGAGCTCGGCGTTCACCTGGGCATGAGCGGGCGCATCGTGGTCACCGCCCCGGGGGGCGAGGCCACCGAGGGCGGCGGCCCCCGGCGCCGGGACGCGCAGCCACGCAAGCCCGAATGGGACCGGTTCACGATCGAGTTCGCCGACGGCGGCCGGCTGGCCCTGTTCGACAAGCGCCGGCTGGGGCGCGTCCGGCTGAACCCCGATGTCACCGCGCTCGGGCCGGATGCCGAGGAGATCACCGCGGACGAGTTCCGCCGCCTGCTCAGCAAGGGGACGATCGCGGTCAAGGCCCGGCTGCTGGACCAGTCCAAGATCGCCGGGATCGGGAACCTGCTGGCCGACGAGGCACTCTGGCAGGCCCGGATCTCTCCCGCGGCACCGGTCAGCAGCCTCCGGCCCGCGGACGCCGACCGGCTCTACCGCGCCCTGCAGGCCGCGCTGAAATCCGCCGGTGCCAACGGCGGCGTGCACACCGGCGAGGTGATCCCGTTCCGGCACGCCGGCGCCCGGTGCCCGCGCGACGGCGCGGAGATGAAGCACGGCACCGTAGGCGGCCGCAGCACCTGGTGGTGTTCCCTGGAACAGGCCTGATGTGACAGCCTGCAGCCTATGAGCGCGAGCGTCGTGAGCCCGGTGTTCGTCGGGCGGCAGGACGAGATCGCCGCGCTCACCGCCCTGCTCGACCGGGTCCAGCGCGGCGAGCCCGCGTTCGCGGTCATCGGGGGCGAGGCCGGGGTGGGCAAGACCCGGCTGATCGGCGAGCTGACCGCGCAGGCGGACCAGGCCGGGTTCACCGTCCTGCTCGGGCACTGCATCGAGCTCGGCGCCGAAGGGCTGCCGCTGGCGCCGCTGGTCAACGCGCTGCGCGCGCTGACCCGGGCGATCCCCGGGGACGAACTGGCCCAGGTGCTCGGCCCGGCCGCACCGGGCCTGGCCCGGCTGCTGCCCGAGCTCTCCCCGGACGCGGCGGCCCGGATGCCCGCGGACGGCATCCAGTCGGCCCAGCTGCTGGAGCTGGTGCTCGGCCTGCTGGGGCGGCTCAGCGGCGCCCGGCCGGTCATGCTCGTCCTGGAGGACCTGCACTGGGCCGACCAGTCCACCCTGGAACTGGTGGCGTTCCTGGTCCGCTCGCTGCGGGCGGTCCGGGTGCTGCTGGTGGCCACCTACCGTTCCGACGAGCTGCACCGGCGCCACCCGCTGCGGCCGCTGCTCACCGGCTGGGAGAGGGTCCGCACCGTCGACCGCGTCGAGCTGCTCCGGTTCCAGCGCGACGAGGTCGCCACCCAGCTGGGAGCGATCCTGGCCGCCGAACTCCGGCCCGGCCTGGTCGATCTGGTCTTCGACCGGTCGGGGGGCAACGCCTACCTCGTGGAGGAACTCGCCGGCGTGGTCCGCCGCGGCGGCGACCCTGCGGACCTCCCGGGTGGCGGACGCTGAGGAGCGCACCGGCCTCGACCAGGTGGGGGTCATCCAGCTCGCCGCGGACGCGGCCTACCGGGCGGGTGCGGTGGACCGGTCGGTGTCCCTGTTCGACCAGGCCCTCGCCGACCTGCCCGCCGAGGGTGACTCCGTCCGGCGGGCGCTGGTCATCGAGCGCCGCGCCCTGACCCTGCGGGACAGCGGCCGGGAGACCGAGGCCATCACCGAGCTGGAGCGGGCCCTGGCCCTGCTGCCCCGCGGCCAGGTGACCCGGGCCCACGCCGTCGCGCTGGCCTCACTGGCGGGCGCCCTGCTCCGCACGTCCGAGCCTGAAGCCGCGGGGCAGGTGGCCGAGCGTGCCGTGGCGGCCGCCCGGGCGACCGGGGCCACCGAGGAGGAGGCGGACGCCTCGATCAGCCTGGGGCTGGCCGATTGCTATCTGAGGACGACCGACGAGGGCCCCGAGGCGATCCAGTCCGGGCTGGCGCTGGCGCTCGGCCAGAACGTCCCGATGACGGCGCTGCGCGGCTACGTGAACCTCTCCGACGTGCTGGAACTGCGGGGGCGGCACGCCGAGGCGGCGGAGGTGGCCCGGGAGGGGCTGCTGCTGGCTGACCGGGTCGGGATGGTCCGTGCCCTGGGGGCCTACCTGATCGGCAACCTGGCCGAGCCGCTGCTGAGGCTGGGCCGGTGGGACGAGGTGGATGGGCTGCTGGCCCAGGCCCTGTCGTCGGTGCCGGAAGGTGTCTTCGCCGCCACCGTGCTTCAGCTGCGGGCCGAACGGGCCGCCATGAGCGGGCGTTACGCCGACGCTGAGGCGGACCTGCGCACGGCGCGCGGGGCCCTGGCCGGCACGACCGACATCCAGTTCGTTCTGCCGCTGGGCTACGTCACGGCCGCGGCCGCGCTGGGCCGGGGAGACCTGGCCGCGGCCCGCGCGGCGATCGACGAGTGCCTGCCCGATGAGCCTTTCGTGTGGGCGGCACGGTACATCTGGCCATTGCTGTGGCTGGGTATGCGGATCGAGGCGGATGAGGCGGTCCTGGCCCGGGACCGCCGCGAAGCGGTCCCGGAGCAGAGCGGGGTCCGTCACCGGGTGCTGGCCGCGCTGGCGGCCGACCTGCTCGCCGCCACTCCGACCGCCCGGGCTTACCACGCCCTGTTCGAGGCCGAGCAGACCAGGTTCCTCGGCCACGATGACCCGCGGGCGTGGTCGGCGGCGGTCATGGCGTGGGAAGCGGCGCAGGAGCCGTACCCCCTGGCCTACACCTGGCTGCGCCGCGCGGAAGCCGAGTCCGCGGCCGGTGACCGGCAGGCCGCCACCGGGTCCGTGCGGCAGGCTGATGCGGTCGCGAGCCGGATCGGGGCGGATCCGATCGCGGCCGAGGCGGCCGCCCTGGCCCGCCGGGCCCGGCTGGACCTGGAGAGCGGGCTGGGCGAGCCGGCCGCGGCCGGCCACGCCGGGCATTCCGTGGCGCCAGGGCCAGACGGCGGCAGGCCCGGGGAGGCTGCGGATGAACTCACCCGGTTCGGCCTGACCGACCGGGAGCGCGAGGTGCTGGTGCTGCTGGCCGACGGCCGGTCGAATCCTGAGATCGCGCAGGCCCTGTTCATCAGCCCCAAGACGGCCAGCGTGCATGTCTCCAACATCCTGGCCAAGCTCGGGGTCGGCGGCCGGGTGGAGGCCGCCGCGGTGGTGCACCGCCTGGGAGCCAGAGACACCCGGTGACCCGCCGCTAAGGGCCGCGCCGCGCCATCTGAGGCGCCCGCCCGGTCCGCTAAGGACCGCGCCACGGAATCTGAGGCACCGCGGGCCGTCCGCTAGGGCAGCCGGCCGATGCGGGCCCTGGCCCCTTAGCCGGACCGTGGAAAGGGACATCACCACGGCGGCAGGACAGCACGATGAACACATCGCAGGCGAAGCCCGGAACGATCCGGGCGTCACTTCGTTACCCGGCGTTCCGCCGGCTGCTCGGCGGCCTGGCCGTCTCCGAGCTGGGCGACTGGCTCTACAACCTGGCTCTCATCGCCACAACCTGGCTCTCATCGCCCTGGTCTACAACCGGCCACTCGGCCCGTGGGCGGGGATCACCACCGCCGCGCGGGTGATCCCGATCGTGGTCCTCGGGCCGCTGGGCGGGGTGGTCGCCGACCGGTTCGACCGGCGGCGTGTCATGATCACCTGCGACGTCGCGCGGATCGCGCTGATGCTCCTGCTGGCCCTCTTCGTGGTCACCAGCACCGCGCCCATGCCGGTGGAGATCCTCACCGACACCGGCCTGCAGCGGATGCTGGACGAGGACGTGTTCGGCCGGGCCTACGGGCTGGCGCTGCCCGCCTCCCTGGGCGGGATCGTGGTGGGCTCGCTGGTCGCGCCGCTGCTGGCCGGCCTGCTGGGCGGGACCGGGGCGCTGCTGGCCCTGGGCCTCGCGGTGCTGGCCTACCCACTGCTCCTGCTGCGCCGGGCGCCAGCCCGCCGCGCGCCAGTCACCGGCCCGGTGGAGGCGACCGCCGGGGTCCTGGCCGCTCACTGAGGATCGATTCAGCGGCAAGGCCTGGTCTCCTCAGGGGGCCGGGTCTTAGCCGTCCAGCCGGGGCAGCGTGATGGCGAACCGGGTCCGGCCGGGCGTGCTGTCGAGCCGTACCCGGCCGCCGTGGGCGGTGGTGACGGCGTCCACGATGGCCAGGCCCAGCCCGGTGCTGGCCGCCCCGCCGGTGCCCCGGGAGCGGGAGGAGTCGCCGCGGACGAACCGCTCGAACAGGGTGGGCTGCAGTTCCGGCGGGATGCCCGGCCCGTCGTCGGTCACGCTCAGCTCGACTGTGCCGGGCGTCTCGCCGGCTGCCAGCGCGACGGTGACCACGGTGTCCTTGGGGGTGTGCTTGGCTGCGTTGCTCATCAGGTTGGCCAGCACCTGGTGCAGCCGGTGCTCGTCGCCGCGGACCATGACCGGCTCGTCGGGCAGTTCCAGCAGCCAGCGGTGACCGCTGGCGGCGACCCGGGCGTCGCTGGTGGCGTCGATGGCCAGCCGGGTCAGGTCCACCGGGTCCTGGGCCAGCGGCCGGCCCGCGTCGAGCTGGGCGAGCAGCAGCAGCTCGTCGACCAGCACGCTCATCCGCTCCGATTCTGACTCCACCCGGCGCAGCGCGTGCTCGATATCGGCGCGGTCGGCGTCCGGGTGGCGCAGCGCGAGCTCGGCGTAGCCGCGGATGGCGGCCAGCGGGGTGCGCAGCTCGTGGCTGGCGTCGGCGGCGAACCGGCGCAGCCGGGCCTCGCTGGCGGCGCGGCGGCCCAGCGCCGCCTCGACGTGGCCGAGCATCCGGTTGAACGCCACGGCCACCTGGCCGACCTCGGTCCTGGGGTTGGCGTCGGGCACCCGGTCCGGCAGCGTGACCTCGCCGCTGGCCAGGGGCAGCTGGGTGACCCGCGTCGCGGTCGCCGCGACCCGCCGCAGCGGCCGCAGCGACAGCCGCACGAACCCCGTGCCGATGATGCCCGCCAGGACCAGCGCGGCCGAGAACGCCACCAGCTCAGCGATCTCCACCTTGCGCAGGCGTGGATTCCATGCCGGACAGCGGAAGGCCGGTGATGAGCACGTCACCGTCTTCTCCCTTGATCGCGGTGAGCCGGTAGTCGCCGTGAAGGGAGGTGAGGTCCTTGGTGTAGAACCTGCCGTTCGGCGGCAGCCGGGTCAGGGTGACCTCGTCCGCGGCCGACAGGTGGCTCTGGCCGCCGATGATGCCCTGGTCGGTCACCGACCCGTTCTTGACCCGGGCACCGAAGGTCCCGGCGCTCAGCCCGGGAGTCTTACCGCAGTTCGTGACCGTCACGCCCGGGGGCAGCGGCGGTCCCTCGTGGTGCTTCTCCTCCATGCAGGACGCGTACCGCCCGCCCGCCGCCTGGAGCTGGTTGTCGAGCTGGTTGAGCAGCGTGTGGCTGAGCACGAGGTAGGTGACGACGCCCACGCAGGCGCAGGCGAGCGCCAGCAGGGCTACCAGGCCGGTGATGAGCTGGCCGCGCAGCGAGCGGGTCGCCAGCCAGCGGGCCGGCCAGGCCAGCCACGGGTCGTGCCGAACGCCGGATCCGCGCATCAGCCGTCTAACGCGCGCCTGGCGGCCGGCCGGGACGCTGGCCACCCGAGTCGCCCGGCAGCCGGCGGGGACGCCCAGCGACCCGAAGCGCGGTGCCCGCACATCACTCCCCATGCGTAGCACTATGGCCGGCGTTACTTGGCGGAGGTTCTCGTTATCTTCTGTGTCTCTTCTCAAGAAGCGGCCCCCGGCCGGAGGCCGGGCGGACGACCCGCCGCCGGGGCCGGGCAGGCGGAATGCGCAGGTTATGGTGCAGGCTATGGATGCGGAGCTCAGGGGTGCGATCACGGCGAACCTGGGCCGCTTCCGCCGGGCCGAGGTGACCGCCGGGGGCCTCAAGGCCGCGGCAGTCGCCCTCTGCATCGTGACCCAGCAGGATGTGCCCGCGCTGCTGATCACCAGGAGGGCACCGACCCTGCGCAACCACGCGGGCCAGTGGGCGCTGCCCGGCGGGCGCCGTGACGCGGGGGAGTCCGCCCCGGACGCGGCGCTCCGGGAGCTGGGCGAGGAGACGGGCGTCCAGGTCACCCCGGATGCGGTGCTCGGCGAGCTCGACGACTACGTCACCCGGTCCGGCTACCTGATGACCCCGGTGGTGGTCTGGGGCGGCCCGGTCAGCCCGGGGATGAAGGGGCCGGAGTCCGAGGTGGACCAGATCCATGTGATCCCCCTGGCCGATTTCGACGTGCCGCCGCGGCTGGTGCGGATCCCCGAGTCCGAGGCACCCGTGATCCAGCTGCCGATGCTCGGACGTTATGTGCACGCGCCCACCGCGGCGATCATCTACCAGTTCTGCCAGGCGGGCCTGCACGGGAACATGATCAGGGTGGCGCATTTCGAGCAGCCGGTGTTCGCCTGGAAGTAGCCAGCCCAGACGGGACCAGCCAGAGCCAGCCAGCTCAGCGGGCCGTGGCCGGCGCGTTGATAGCCTGCATCGAATACCCGGCGGCGAGCTGCCGTCGGCGCTATCCCGGAAGGGTGCCATGCCGGCCAGGAGATCGTCGGGGGCCGCCACGCCGGCAGCAGCCACGCCGCCCGCGTCTGCGCCGCTTCCCGCCGCAGCGCCTGCGGCGCCCGCGCCCACGGCGCCGGCCCTGTCCCGGCGGCACGCGGCCGGGACCCCCAGCGCCCGCGGGCTGCTGTTCACGCTGCTCGGCGAGTTCGTGCTGACCACCGACGGGACCGCCTGGACGTCGGCGGTGCTCGCCGCGTTCGGCCGGCTCGGCGTCGAGGAGAAGGCGACCCGGCAGGCACTGATGCGCACGGCCGCCGCGGGCTGGCTCGAAGCGGAGAAGCTGGGCCGCCGCACCCGGTGGCGGCTTACCGGCAGCGCGCGGCGGCTGCTGACCGACGGCGCGGAGCGCATCTACTCCTTCACCGGGCCGGCCGAGAACTGGGACGGCCGCTGGCTGCTGGTCTATGCCCGCGTCCCGGAGAGCGACCGCCGCGCCCGGCACATGGTCCGCAGCCGGCTCAGCTGGGCCGGGTTCGGGTCCCTCGGCGCGGGCCTGTGGATCAGTCCGCACCCGGACCGTGAGGCCGAGGCCGTCGACGTGCTCCGGGCGGCCGGCCTCGCCGGGGACGCCCACGTGTTCGTGGCCACCCGGTCCGGCCTCGGCGACGTCCGGGTGATGGTGGCGGCCGCCTGGGACCTGGCCGCGGTCGAGCAACAGTACGAGCAGTTCATCGAGGAGTTCCGCGACCCGGCGCCCGGTGACGTGCTGGCCAGGCAGGTGGAGCTGGTGCACGCCTGGCGGCGCTTCCCGTCGGTCAACCCGGCCCTGCCCCGGGAACTGCTGCCAGCCCGCTGGAGCGGGCTGGCAGCCGCCCGGCTGTTCGGCGACCGGCACCAGCACTGGTCCGGCGACGCCCGCCTGGAGTGGAAGCGCCTCAACGACGCCGGCTGAGCCAGGCCTGCACGGCAAGCCGAGCCAGGCCTTCATAGCAAAAGGTCTGCAAGGTACCGTTTCGCCCCCGGGCACCGGATCCGGCTCCAGGTGGCGGGAGGCGCGCATCCCCGCTTCGCGCGCAACCCGGGCACCGGCCAGGTCGAGGCGCCCGCGCGGGACCTGGTGCCCACGCAGTACCGGATCGACCTGGCGGCCTCGGCCCTGCTGCTGCCGGTCACCGGCTGAGCCGGTAAGAATATGCTACGAACATTTGACGTATTTATCGCCTGGCGTAGAACATAGAGGGTACCTGCGGCCCAGCGGAAGGATGATCATGACCGGCGAGGCCAGAGTGGACTTCCGCACGCACCCCGGGCAGTACCGGCACTGGCGGCTGGCCTGCGACGGCCCGGTGGCCACGCTGACCATGGACGTGGACGAGCGGGGCGGCCTGGTGCCCGGCTACGAGCTCAAGATGAACTCCTACGACCTGGGTGTGGACATCGAGCTGTACGACGCGGTCCAGCGGCTCCGCTTCGAGCATCCCGAGGTCCGCGCGGTCGTGATGACCAGCGGCAAGGAAAAGATCTTCTGCGCGGGGGCCAACATCCGCATGCTCGCCGCGTCGCCGCATCCCTGGAAAGTCAACTTCTGCAAGTTCACTAACGAAACCCGCAACGGTATCGAGGACGCCAGTGCGTACTCGGGTCAGGTGTACCTGGCCGCGCTGAACGGGACGGCGTCCGGCGGGGGGTACGAGCTGGCCCTGGCCTGTGAGCACATCATGCTCATCGACGACCGCTCGTCCGCGGTGTCGCTGCCGGAACTGCCGCTGCTCGGGGTGCTGCCCGGGACCGGCGGGCTGACCCGGGTGGTGGACAAGCGGCACGTGCGCCGCGACCGCGCGGACTACTTCTCCACCAAGTCCGAGGGCCTGGGCGGGAAGAAGGCCGTGACCTGGCGGCTGGTGGACGAGGCCGTGCCCCGGGCCCAGTGGGACGGGGTCGTCCGGCAGCGGGCGGAGGAACTGGCTGCCCGGTCCGGCCGCCCCGATGGCGCGGCGGGCATCGAGCTGACCCCGCTGGCCAGGACCCGGACCGACGAGGAGATCACCTACGACCACGTGACGGCCCGGCTGGACCGGGCGCGGGGGGTGGCCGAGATCACCGTGACCGCCCCGGAGGCCGCGCCGCCCGCCAGCCTGGCCGCGCTGCACGAGCAGGGCGCCGGGTTCTGGACCCTGGCCGTGACCCGCGAGCTGGACGACCTGATCCTGGACCTGCGCACCAACGAGCTCGAGCTGGGCACCTGGGTGCTGCGCACCCAGGGCGACTCGTCCCGGGTGCTGGCGCATGACCAGTTCCTGCTGGACCACCACGACGACTGGCTGGCCGGCGAGATCGTGCTCTACCTCAAGCGCACCCTCAAGCGGCTGGACGTGACCAGCCGCAGCCTGCTCGCGCTGATCGAGCCGGGCAGCTGCTTCGCGGGCTCGCTGCTGGAGCTCGCACTGGCCGCGGACCGCTCCTACATGCTGTCCGGGGTGTTCGAGGAGATCGACCCCGACGCCGAGCCGGCCGCGGTCACGGTCGGCCCGGCGAACCTCGGCCCGCTGCCGATGAGCAACGGCCTGACCCGGCTGCAGACCCGCTTCCTGGGTGACCCCGACGCGCTGGCCGCGGCCGAGAAGAGCGCGGGCGACGCGCTGGAGGCCGGGGACGCGGAGGCGCTCGGCCTGGTCACCTTCGCCCCCGACGACATCGACTGGGACGAGGAGGTCCGCATCGCGATCGAGGAGCGGGCCAGCTTCAGCCCGGACGCGCTGACCGGGCTGGAGGCGAACTACCGCTTCCCGGGCCCCGAGACCCTGGAAACCAAGATCTTCGGCCGGCTGACCGCCTGGCAGAACTGGATCTTCTACCGCCCGAACGCCTCGGGCCCCGACGGTGCGCTGCGCAAGTACGGCACCGGGCAGCGCGCCGACTTCGACCGAAAGCGAGTCTGACCTCATGGCCACGGCACCCGACTACAGCGAGAAGATCCCCAACAACGTCGACCTGCGGGATGACCGCCGGCTGCAGCGGGCGCTGGAGTCCTGGCAGCCCAACTTCCTGAACTGGTGGGAGTCCATGGGCCCGACCCTGCCCACCCAGGACGTCTACCTGCGCACCGCAGTCAACGTGGGCCGCGAGGGCTGGGCGCACTTCGGGCACGTGCCGATGAAGGACTACCGGTGGGGCATCTTCCTGGCGGAGCGGAACGCCGGCCGGCAGATCGCGTTCGGCCAGCACAAGGGCGAGCCCGCCTGGCAGAAGATGCCCGGGGAGTACCGCGCGGACCTGCAGCGGCTGATCGTCATCCAGGGTGATACCGAGCCGGCCTCCGTGGAGCAGCAGCGCAACCTCGGGGCCACCGCCCCCAGCCTGTATGACCTGCGCAACCTGTTCCAGGTCAACGTGGAGGAGGGCCGGCACCTCTGGGCCATGGTCTACCTCCTCCACGCGTACTTCGGCCGCGAAGGGCGGGAAGAGGCGGAGGAGCTGCTGCACCGCAACTCCGGCAGCGAGGAGTCGCCCCGCATCCTCGGCGCGTTCAACGAGGAGACCCCGGACTGGCTGTCGTTCTTCATGTTCACGTACTTCACCGACCGGGACGGCAAGTACCAGCTGGGCACGCTCAAGGAATCGGCGTTCGACCCGCTCTCACGGACGTGCGAGTTCATGCTCAAGGAAGAGGCCCACCACATGATGGTCGGCACCACCGGCATCGACCGGGTGGTGGAGCGGACCGCGCAGCTGATGGTGGAGAACGAGACCGACGACGCCGGCCCGCTGGGCGGGATCGGCCTCGACGTTATCCAGAAGTACCTGAACTTCCACTACAGCGTGTCGCTCGACCTGTTCGGCGGGGAGACTTCCACGAATGTGGCCAACTACTACACCGCGGGCCTGAAGGGCCGCTGGCTGGAGGAACGGCGCAAGGACGACCACCGGCTGACCGACGACTCGTTCATGGTGGACGCGCTGACCGACGCCGGGAATGGCCAGCAGAGCATCGGCCAGACCGAGGTGTCCGCGCTGGTCGGCCTCAACACCGACCTGCGCCGCGAGTACATGTCCGACTGCCAGAGCGGCGTCACCCGGTGGAACCGGATCCTCGATGGCGCGGGCCTGCCCCAGCGCCTCAAGCTGCCGCACGTGGCGTTCAACCGCCGGGTCGGCGCGTTCGCTAGCGTGGAGGTGAGCCCGGACGGCGAGCTGCTGACGGCGGACGAGTGGGCCGAGCAGAAGGGGCGGTGGCTGCCCACCGACGTGGACAAGACCCACGTCCGGTCGCTGATGCAGCCGGTCCACGAGCGCGGCAGGATCGCCGCGTGGATCGCCCCGCCGCGCAATGGGATCAACGGCCAGCCGTTCGATTACGACTACGTGCATCTCGCCTAGATCGGCCGGCCTGGATCACACTGTCCTGGACCGCACAGTCCTGGATCACCTGTCCTGGATCACACCGACACCGCCACACGTCACCGCCCGACCAGAAAACGGAGGGCAGCAGCAATGCCGCAGCTGTTCAACGCGTGTGAGTACCTGCTGGACCGCCGGCTGGCGGCGGGAGACGGGCCGCGCACGGCGCTGGCCGGCCCGGCCGGCGACGTGAGTTACGCCGCGCTGCACGACCAGGTACGCAGGACCGCGACGTCGTTGCGGAAAATCGGGCTGCAGCCCGAGCAGCGGGTACTGATGCTGATGTCCGACTCTCCGCAGTTCGTGGTGATGTACCTGGCCGCGATGCGGAACGGCGCGATCCCGGTGCCGGTCTCCACGATGCTGCATGCCGACGGGGTGGCCGAGCTGCTGCAGGATTCGCGGGCCCGGTTCCTCGCCGTGACCCGGGAGTTCGCGGCCACCGCCGTCGCGGCCGCGGCCGAGGCGCCCGAGCTGACCGCGATGCTGGCCGACGAGCGGCCCGAGGGCAGCCCCGTGCCGGTGCACCTGCTCGGCGAGCTGGCCGCCGGGCCGCCTGACGACGCGGTGTACCCGACCACCGCCGACTCGCCCGCGTTCTGGCTGTACACGTCGGGCACCACGGGGCGGCCGAAGGCGGCCATGCACCGGCACGCCTCGGTCCAGGTGGTCTGCGAGACGTACGGCACCCAGGTGCTCGGGATCCGGCGCAGCGACCGCTGCCTGTCCGCGGCCAAGGCGTTCTTCGCCTACGGCCTCGGCAACTCGCTGCTGTTCCCGCTGTCGGTCGGCGCGTCCGCCGTGCTGGAGCCCGCCCCGTCCCGCCCGGACCTCATCGCCGATGACGCCCAGAAGTACGGCGCGACCCTGTTCTTCGCCGGGCCGACGTTCTTCGCGAACATGCTCCGCGGCGGCCTGCCCGCGGACGCGCTGGCCGGGGTACGTCTGGCCGCCTCGGCGGGTGAGGCGCTCCCCGCGTCGCTCTACGAGCGGTGGACCACCCGCTTCGGCGTGGACATCCTGGACGGGATCGGCATGACCGAGGTGCTGCACATCTTCCTGTCCAACCGGCCGGGCCAGGTCCGGGCGGGCACCACGGGGGTGGCCGTGCCCGGCTACGACCTGCGCGTGCTGGACGAGGCCGGGGACGAGGTGCCGCCCGGCACCCCGGGCACGCTGTTCGTCCGCGGCGACTCCGCCGCCACCGGGTACTGGTCCCGTTACGACACGTCGCGCCAGGTCTTCCAGGGCGAGTGGCTGCGCACCGGCGACACCTACGTGCGGGACACCGACGGCTACTACACCTGCCTCGGGCGCACCGGCGACATGCTCAAGGCCAGCGGCATCTGGGTGTCCCCGGCCGAGGTCGAGGCCCGGCTGCTGGCCCACCCCGCGGTGGCCCAGGCCGTGGTGGTCGCCGCGCCGGACTCCGAGGGGCTGGAGAAGCCGGTTGCCTACGTGATCCTGGAGGCCGGCCAGGCGGTCACCGAGGACGAGCTGATCGAGTTCTGCCGCCAGGCGCTGCCGTCGTTCAAGCGGCCGCGCAAGGTGGTGTTCGTGGGCGGCTACCCGACCACGGCCACCGGGAAGATCCGCCGGGTCGAGCTGCGCCGGATGGCCGCCACGGTGCTGGTCGCGGGGCCAGTGGCTGGGGAATCTGCCGTGCCGGGGGAGACGGTGCCGGCGCCGGGGGAGACCGCCTGATGCTCGACGGACGTCCGCTCGTCGACGTGCACCTGCACCCGGCCCGGCTGCCCACGCTCAAGCCCTCGTGGCGGGAGTGGGCGCACGACTTCGGCGACCGCGCCCTGCTGGACCGGGTCTACGACGCCGAGGGCAGCATCGTGCCGGCCGAGTTCGCCGCGCACCTGGCCGGGCAGGGCGTGGACATCGCGCTGATGCTGTGCGAGTACAGCCCCAAGGCCACCGGCATCCAGCCGATCGAGGACCTGCTGCCGCTGGCCGGGCACAGCCCGGACCGGCTCAAGATCATCGCTAACGTCAACCCGCACCTGCACTACCCGGTGGACGAGGAACTCCAGCGCCAGCTGGGCCTGGGCGCGGTCGCGCTGAAGATCCACCCGGTGCACGCCGGGGCCGCGGTCAACGACCGGGCCCTGTACCCGGCCTACGAGATCTGCCAGTCCAGCGGGATCCCGGTCGTGGTCCACTCCGGCACCAGCTCGTTCCCCGGGTCCACCAACGCGCTGGCCGACCCGGCGCTGCTCGACGACGTCCTCCGGGACTTCCGCCGCCTCGACGTGGTGCTCGCCCACGGCGGGCGCGGCTGGTGGTACGACGTGGCCGCGTTCCTGGCCCTGTCCAACGAGCATGTCTGGATCGAGCTGTCCGGGCTGCCGCCCTCACGGCTGACTCAGTACTACGCCCAGCACAACTGGAACCGGCTCACCCGGAAGATGATCTTCGGCACCGACTGGCCTGGTGTCCCCGGCATCGCCAGGAACGCCCGGGCCGTGGCCGCGCTGTGCCCCGACGACGAGACCGCTGGCCTGGTGCTGGCCGGCAACGCGCTGCGGGTCTACAACCTGAAGCTGCCCGCCTGACCGACGGGAGGTCCCGATGACGCTGCACTGGACCAAGGAAGACGATCCGCGCTGGGACGCCGCCAAGCAGCGGCTGTTCGGCCCGGACGAGCTGGCCGCAGTGGACCTCGACCCGCCCGCGCCCGGAGCGGCGGTGGCCGACGAGTGGTGGCAGGTCACCGGCGACGACGGGCAGGTCGCCGGCTACGGCTGGCTGGATTCCGAATGGGGTGACGCCCAGATCACGTTCTGGGTGGATCCCGCCCGCCGGGGCGAGGGCATCGGCGACTTCATCGTGGACCATCTGGAGGCCGAGGCCGCCGCGCGCGGGCTGAACTACATCTACAACGTCGTCCCGGCCGGCCACCCGGCCCCGGACTGGATCACGGCGTGGCTGACCCGCCGTGGCTTCGTTCCCGGCACCGGTGACCTGCGCCGCCAGGTCCGCAGCGCCCACCCGGCGTCCGGCTGACGCCCGGGCGCGGCCCTGACCGCGGCCGCCGCGGCGACCGCGAGCCGCGCGCTGAGGTCGCCGCGGCCGGTGCCGGCGCCACCTCCGCACCTCGACGATCGCAGCGCCCCAGGGCCGGTCAAGCCAGCCCGGGCCGTCGACCAGAAGCTGCTCCATGGCAGAACGCCCGGCCCGGTTACTGGCCCAGCAGCCAGCGGCCCGGCGCGATGAGCTCGCGGGCCTCGGCCGGACCCCACGACCCCGGGGCGTACGGGACGACCTTGGGCGGGCTGGCCAGCAGCGGCGCGGCCACCTCCCACACCGCGGCCAGCCCGTCCGGGCGGGTGAACAGCGACCGGTCGCCCAGCAGCACGTCGTGGATGAGCCGGACGTAGGGCGGCAGCGGGTCCGCGTCCTTCAGGCCCGCGAGCGGGATCGAGGCCTGCGCCACCTCCACGGCGAGCGCCGGACCGGGCTTCTTGGCCATCAGGGACAGGCCGATCTCACCGCTGCCCGCGAGCGAGAACGACAGCACGTTGCTGCCCGGCGGAAGCTGCCCGGCCAGCGGCCCGGCAGGCTCACGCAGGATCAGGCTGACCTGCTGCTCCGTGGCCGCCAGCCGCTTGCCCGTACGCAGGTAGAACGGGACACCGCGCCAGCGGTCGTTGTCGATCCACAGCCGTGCCGCCACGAACGTGTCCTGGGCAGAGTTGGCCGACACCCCCGGCACGTCGCGGTACCCGTCGAACTGGCCCAGCACCACCTCGGCCGGGTCCAGCGGCTGGAAGCATCCGATCACCTTTTCCCGGGCGGCCTGCAGGTCGGCCGGGCCCAGGCTGGCGGGCGGTTCCATGGCCACCTCGGCGGCCACCTGGAACAGGTGCGTGACCAGCATGTCCAGCACCGCCCCGGTGGCGTCGTAGAACCCGGCCCGGTCGGTGATGCCGAGCTTCTCGGGGACATCGATCTGCACCGCTTCGATGTGCCTGCGGTTCCACATCGCGGCGAACAGTTCGTTGGCGAAACGCAGCACATGCAGGTCCTGGGTGGCCTCCTTGCCCAGGAAATGGTCGATCCGGTAGACCTGCCCCTCGTCTGAGCACCGAGTGGACGACCTGGTCCAGCTCCCGGAAGGACTGCTGCGAGGTGCCGAACGGCTTCTCGTAGACGACCCGCGCGCCCTGGGCCAGCCCGTGCTGGCCGAACCCCTTGGTCAGCTCCGTGAACGCGACCGGGGGCACCGCCAGGTAGTGGACCAGTTGCGCGTCGCCGCCCAGCGACGCGCGGGCCTCCTCCAGCACGTCGAGCAGGCTGCCGGGATCGTCGGAACTGAACCCGCCGCCCGCGAACCGGACCCGCTCGGCGAACGACTCCCACGCGCTCCCCTCCGGCTTCGGGCCGAACTCGGTGAGCACGTCATGAATGTGCTTGCGGAAGTCCTCGTGCGCGACGTTGCCGCGCCCGTTCCCGACCAGCAGCCACTGCCTGGGCAGCAGGCGCTCGGTGGCGAGGCGGTAGAACGCGGGCAGCACCAGGCGCTTGGCCAGGTCGCCGGTGCCCCCGAAGAGCACGAAGACCGTCGGCCCCGGATCGGGGCTGTGCTGGGAAGAGCGCTTCGCTGTGGGCATGGCCCCAAACCTATGCCAGGCCCCCCCGGCCGTCGTCGGGCGTCCGCCGGCCGGCCGGTGCACCGGGTGGCGGGCCGCCGTCGTCAGGCGTGCCCGCCGCCGAAGAGGCTGCCGATGCCGTAGGTCACCGAGATCGCCATCGCGCCCAGCAGCAGCTGCCGCACCCCCGAGTGCAGCAGCGGCCGCCCGGTGAGCTGGCCGACCACCATCCCGCCGGCGACCAGCGCTACCGCCGTGATCACCAGGGTGGCGGCCAGATTGGGCAGGCCGAGCAGGTAAGGCAGCAGCGGCACCAGCGCGCCGAACGAGAACGCGAGCAGGGAGGCGACGCCCGCCAGGACAGGGGAGGGCAGCTCGCTCGGATCGACGCCGAGTTCCTCCCGCGTGTGCACGCGCAGCGCCGTGCCCGGGTCCTTGGATACCGCGGCGGCCATCCGGGCCGCGGTCTCCGCGTCCGCGCCGTACTCGCGGAAGTAGCCGGCCAGCTCTTCCTGCTCAGCCACGGGGAACAGGGCGAGCATCTTCTTTTCCAGCGCGACCTCGGCGTGCACCAGCTCGTTCTGGTTGGTGACCGAGATGTACTCCCCGGTCCCCATCGAGAACGCCCCCGCCACCAGGGCGGCCACCCCGGTCAGCACGATCGTGTGCGCGGACACCTGGCCCCCGCCCAGCCCGGCGATCAGGGAGGCGTTGGTGACCAGCCCGTCCACCGCCCCGAACACGGTCGGCCGCAGCCATCCGCCGGACACGTCGCGGTGCCCGTGCGACCAGCCCGCACGCAGCGCCGCCGTCCCGGTCGCCGAGGACGGATTGCGTGTCTCCTCGTCAGTCACCTGCCCCGATCACCTCCCCTGCCCTCTCGGCGGGAACGCTCACCCCGGGTACACTGGCCGGCACCGACGTCTCGCACATCGGTGTCCCGCTGGACATGAGGACGGCGACGGCGGCCTGATCCCGCGCCATGAACCCTCCGAGAGCACTTGAACGCTGCGGCCGGAGGGCTGACCCCGTGACGGACCGTGCCGACGGGATCCCGGCGGGCTGGACCTGCGGACCGTGGCCCGCAGCCCCGATGCGGCAGTCCCGGCATGGTGACTGGGATCGATCGCTAAGGTGCTCGCCAGCCACTCACGATGCTAGCCCAGGCCGGTGGTATGTCAGCGGGGACAACGCGTCCCCGGACGTGGTCCGGGCGGTGGCGGGCCAGCCTGCCCGGTCGTCATCTCCGTGCGCCCGCCGCGGCTTTCCCGGTATCCGGATGACCCCGGCCCGGCCGGCCGGGCGACCGCGCTAGAACTGGTGGGATGAGCAACCCACTAGCCGGACTCAGCCTGGACATCCCGGTGATCGCGGCGCCGATGGCCGGCGGCCCGTCCACGGCGGCCCTGGTCATCGCGGCCGCCCGGGCCGGCGGACTCGGCTTCCTGGCCGCCGGGTACAAGACACCGCAGGCCCTGGCCAGCCAGATCACCGAAGTGCGCTCCGCCGGGGTGCCGTTCGGTGTCAACGTATTCGCCCCCAATCCGGTGCCCGCGGACCCGGAGGCTTACCGCCGCTACGCCCGCGTCATCCGGCCCGAGGCGGAACGCTACGGCCTGGACCTGCCCGGCGATGATCCCGATGGAGGACGACGATCACTGGGCGGACAAGGTCGCGCTGCTGACCGCCGACCCGGTCCCGCTCGTCAGCTTCACGTTCGGCATCCCGGAGACGCAGGTGATCGCGGCCCTGCGCCGGGCCGGGTCAATGGTCGCGCTGACCGTGACATCGGCGGAAGAGGCCCAGGCCGCCACGGAGGCCGGCGCCGACCTGCTGGTCGTGCAGGCATCAGCGGCGGGGGCGCACTCCGGGACGCTCACCCCGCAGCGAATCCCGCCATCCGTCCCGCTCACCACGCTGGTCGCCCAGGTCCGGGCCGGGACCACGGTGCCGCTGCTGGCGGCAGGAGGGCTCGGCGAGCCCGGCGACGTCGCCGCGGCCTGCCACGCGGGTGCGGCCGCCGTGGTCGTCGGCACCGTGCTGCTCCGGGCTGACGAGAGCGGTGCCTCCGGGCCACACCAGGCGGCACTGGCCGGCCCGGCCCGCGAAACGATCGTCACCCGAGCCTTCACCGGCCTGCCTGCCCGCGGCCTCCGGAATGTGTTCACCGACCGGTACGACGCCGTGGCCCCGGCCGGGTACCCGGCCGTCCATCACCTGACCAGCCCGCTGCGCCGGGCTGCCGCGGCGGCCGGCGATATCGAACGGCTGCACCTGTGGGCGGGCACGGCCTACCGGCACGCCACCGCCGAGCCCGCCGGCCGCATCCTCGCCCGCCTGGCCTCCCGCCTGTGACCCGGCAGGGGGCCACAGTCACGGCCACCATGGCCGCCCGGCACATCGACGGGCACCCGATCTACTCCGCGCCGCCGCGGGGCCGCCCGGTAGCTTGCCAGTCCGCCGGACGAACCCATAGCCTGTGATCGGTTCGTTGATTGAACTATAGATTCCATTGTCCGGGCACTGCTTGCCCGGATGCGCTGCCGCCCGGTGGCGGAGAGGCTGGACGCTCATGATCAGGTACCGCGATGTCGCGGGCACGGCCCAGCGGGACCCCAGCCTCACGATCACGGGCGCCGCGACATGACCACGGTCGCGGTCCTCGGGCCCGGCGCCATCGGCGGCCTGCTCGCGGCCCGGCTCGGGCAGGCCGGCCACGACGTGACGCTGATCGGCCGGCACCCCGGCGGCGTGACCGTCGCCGGCCTGACCCTGACGGCGCCCGGAGAAGACGCGATCACGACCCGGCCGGCCTCCCGCCCTTACCTGACCCATCCCGTCGAGGTCCTGATCGTCGCGGTCAAGGCGACCCAGCTGGTCGACGCCACCGCCCGCGTGCCCGCCGCGTTCACGGCGGGCGCCACCGTGATTCCCTTCCTCAACGGCGTCGACCACCTGCCCTACCTGCGCGCGGTCTACCCGGCCGAGACGGTGGCCGGCGCCATCGTGGTCGAGGCCACGAAGCTTGCGTACGGCATCATCGAGCAGGCGTCACCGTTCGCGACGATCACCCTCGCGGTCCCGCCCCGGCCCGGGGTCGGCCCGCCGTGGGGCCCGGGGGCCGCCGCGGCCGCCGCCGGCCTGCTCGACGTGCCCGGCCTGCACGTGACGACCCAGCCGGGCGAGCTGCAGGTCCTGTGGCAGAAGCTGTGCATGCTGGCCACGTTCGCGCTGCTCACCACGGCCGCAGGACAGCCCATCGGCGCAGCCCGCGAGCAGTTCGCGGAGTGGCTCGCTCCCCCTGGCCCGCGAAGCCTGCGCGGCCGCCGCGGTGCACGGCGCGAGCATCGACCCGGCGGCGGTCGAAACCCAGATCCGGGACCTGCCGGGGGAGATGCGCTCCTCCATGCTCAAGGACCGCCTGGCGGGCCGGGAACTCGAGCTCGACGCCATCGCCGGGCCCACGCTGCGCACGCTCGGCCCGGCCGGGGCCCCGGTCACGCTCCGCGCGGTCCGGGCCATCCTGGCTGCCCGCTGACGAGGTCCGCCGGCCCGGCTGGGCAGCCGCCCGGACGTTCCCCGGGACGCAGGCCGCCGCTTCTCGGCGGCCGCCACGGCTGGCGCTGACCTGGGCGCCACCCGCCAGGTGGCCTGCCCCGCTGTCCCCCGCCGCCGACGGCGCGTGGCGTCAGGGATGCGGGGCAGGCGGTGCCGGGTTGGGCGGGAGCAGGCCGGTCAGGATGCGGGTCATCGCCCGCTCGAACAGGGGCTCCTGCGGCCCGGAATGCGCCGGCGGAATGCGCGGCAACTGTCCGGCGGCTCCGCATCCGCCTTCCCGTCGCCGTGATCCGCCTGCCTGTCACCCTGGTCCGCCAGCGCGGCGGCCAGATGCGGATGCTGGCCGGCCGCGGCGATCTGGACCAGGTACCCGGCCAGTGAGCCCTGCCACTGGGTGGTGTCCTGGCCGGCCCGCAACTGAGCGATCTCGGTCTGCGCGAACAGCCGCACGACGCCGGAGAACAGGCCGACGGTCTCCAGCCGCTCGGGCCCGGTCAGGTCCACCCCGGCCAGCGCGGCCAAGACGTGCTCGATGAACGCGACCGCGTTCGGCCCGGGCAGGTCCCCGGTGGCCGGCACCTCAAGCAGCCACGGGTGGCGGTGATAGACGGCCCGTGCCTGCCGGGCGAAACCGAGCAGGTCGGCCACCGGCCGGCCCGAGGGGGGCAGGTAGGAGAACTCGCCGTAGACCTGGTCGGCCATGAGCTCCACGAGTTCGTCCCGGGTGGCCACGTAGCGGTAGAGGGAAGCGGGGGCGGTCCCGATGGCCGCCGCGGCCGAGCGCATGGTCACCGCGCCGAGACCACGGGCGTCGGCCAGCCTGATCCCCGCCGACGCGATCTCCGCCCGGCTGTGCTCCGGCGACGGCCCCCGGGCCGAGCGCTCCGGGCGAGTCCAGATACTCGGGCCGCGGCCGCTGGCCTTCAGCTCTTCCTTCATTGCGAACACTGTATTCAGTAAGCTAGGCTCCCGCTATAGCGAACGTTGATCGCAGTTTTGCTGTGGCAGCGGGACAGCCGGTGCCGCAGTGAATCCGCCAGGAGCAGAGATGACCGGAGCAGCAGGACCTGGCCAGTGGGCCAGCACGTGGACACCCACGCAGTACGCCCGCAACGGCGCGGTACAGATCGCCTACGACCGGCTGGCCGGCTCGGATGGTGAGCCGCTGCTGCTCGTCATGGGCCTGGCCGTGTCCAGGTTCTGGTGGCCGGCCGGGCTGGCGCAGGCGTTCGCTGACCAGGGGTTCGCGGTGGCCCGCTACGACCAGCGCGACGCGGGCCAGTCAACCCGGATGCCCGACACCGGGAGCAGCAACCCGTTCGCCGCAGTGGCCCGCAAGCGGGGCGCCTACTCCGCCGAGGACATGACCGACGACGCGATCGCGGTGCTCGACGCGCTCGGCTGGGAGCGGGCGCACATTTTCGGCGCCTCACTCGGCGGGATAATCGCGCAGCGCATCGGGCTCCGCCACCCCGACCGGGTGCTCAGCGTCACGTCGGCCATGGGCATGCCCAGCGACGCGGTCGGCATCAAGGGGGCTCGCTACGTGCGCTTCGGCCTGCTAGCCAGGCTGGCCCGGGCCAAGTTCCCCGAGGGCCGGGAGGGCGACATCCAGCTCTCGCTCATGCTCGCCCGCGAAGTCGCCTCCCCGGCTTACCCGTTCGACGAGAACGCGGCGCGGGAGTGGATAGAACGGGAGGCTGACAGCGGCCCACGGGATACCAAGGCGCAGAGCAGGCAGGTCGGTGCCCCGTGGCACGGCCCGAAGCTCCGCGAGCTGCACAAGCCCGTCCTCGTCCTGCATGGCGACCAGGACCCCATCCTGCGCGTCAGCGCCGCCCGGGCCACCGCGAAGGCCATTGACGGCGCCCGCCTGGTGGTCCTCCCGGGGGTCGGCCACGACCTTCCCGTGCCGGTCTGGCCCGACATCGCCCGCGAGGTCCGCCAGCTGGCCGACCGGGCGAGCGCCTCGCCGGCCTGAACCGCTTCCCTAACGGTCTTACCGGCGCCCGGCTGCAGCCACGGAACCAGGTAGCTCGTGGCCGGTGCGATGTCTAAGGTGTCAGGCCTGTGCCCTAGGCGGGTGCGCGAACCGGGAGGGACCTCGATGGCCGACGCCGATGACGTCCGCCGCCTGGCGCTGGCCCTGCCCGGCGTGGTGGAGATCGAAAGCGACGGGTTCGACTTCCGGGTGGGTGGCCACGGGTTCGTCTGGTCCTACCCGGAGCGCCGCCCGGGCCAGCCGCGGGTCATCCGGACCGACATCGCGGTGCTGTTCGTCGGGGACGAGGCGGAGAAGCAGGCTCTCCTCCTCGGCGAGCCCGGGCTGTTCTTCACCGCGCCCGGCTACGACGGCCGGCCGCTGGTGATGCTGCGCCTGGCGGACGTGGACGCCGGGCGCCTGGAGGAGCTCGTGACCGACGCGTGGCGGATGCGCGCGCCGGACGCACTGGACTGAAGGCGCGCCAGGCGCGGCCTCCCGGCTGAGCTGCCTTCCGGCGGCGGCCGGCTTAAGCTGGCCGGGTGAGCCCCCGGTTCGACGTGGTCCGCACGGAGCGCCTGGTCATGCGGCGCTGGCGTGAAGAGGACCGGGAGCCGTTCGCGGCGATGAACGCCGACCCCGAGGTGATGCGGTACTTCCCGGCTTCCCTCGACCGGGCGGCCAGTGACGCCCTGGTGGACCGCATCAAGGATCTGTTCCGGCGGCAGGGGTTCGGGCTGTGGGCGCTCGAGGTCGCCGGGCCAGAACTCGCCAACACGGGGGAGTTCATCGGGTTCACCGGCCTGAACCCGATGCCGGCCGGCGTCCCGGGCGCCGGCGGCATGGAGCTGGGCTGGCGGCTGGCCCGCCACGCGTGGCACCAGGGCTACGCCACCGAGGCCGCCGCGGCCGCGGCCGGTGTGGCCTTCCAGGGCGCCGGCCTGGACGAACTCTGGTCCATGACGGCCGTCCTGAACCAGCCGTCGCAGGCGGTCATGCGGCGGCTGGGGATGACTCTGCACGCCCGTTTCGACCACCCGGCAGTGGAGATTGGCCATCCCCTCCGCCCGCACGTCGCCTATCGGGCCGCGTCGACCTACCCAGTCTGACGGTCCGCTCTCCCGCACGGGTCACGACACTGATCCCGGGTAGGGACTTCAGTGCCATCCGGGCACATACCGTTAGCAAACCAGGAGATGTCGCGATGACCAGCGGTTTCAACGGGCCGGAGGACTTCGGGTCCAGCCCGTTCGACGACTTCCTCGCTCGCATCTACGGAGCTGGCGGCGCGCGCCATCCTGCGCGCCGGGTCGACATCACCCGGCTGATGAGCGCACCGGCACGTGAGCTCCTGGGTGCGGCCGCGGCCCACGTGGCCGAACGGGGCGGCGCGAACCTGGATACCGAGCAGCTGCTCTGGGCGGCCGCCCAGCTGGAGCCGACCCGCGAGCTGCTGGCCCGGGCGGGCGCGGATCCCGGCGAACTCATCCGCGAGATCGAGAGCCAGGAGGCGCAGGCCGGACGCGCCGCCGAGCCACCGCAGCTGACGCCCGGGGCCAAGCGCGCGCTGCTCGACGCGCACCAGATCTCGCGCGTGGTCGGCGCGACGTACATCGGACCCGAGCACATCCTGTTCGCCCTGGCCGCGAACCCGGAGTCCGGCGCGGGCCGGCTGCTGTCCGCGGCCGGGGTCACCCCTGAGACGCTGCAGCGGGTCCTGGCCGGCCAGGGCGGCCCGCCCGGAGCGAGGGGCCCGGGCAGCCGGTCGGCCACGCCGACGCTGGACGAGTTCGGCCGCGACCTCACGGCCATGGCCCGCGAGGGCCGGATCGACCCGGTCATCGGGCGCGACGACGAGATCGAGCAGACCATCGAGGTGCTGTCCCGCCGGGGCAAGAACAACCCGGTCCTGATCGGCGAGGCCGGGGTGGGCAAGACCGCGATCGTCGAGGGCCTCGCGCAGCGCATCGTGGACGACGACGTGCCCCAGACACTGGGGGGTAAGCGCGTCGTGCAGCTGGAGCTGTCCGGCGTGGTGGCCGGCACCCGCTACCGCGGCGACTTCGAGGAGCGGGTCAAGCGGATCATCGACGAGATCCGGGACCACCGCGACGACCTGATCATCTTCATCGACGAGCTGCACACCCTGGTCGGCGCGGGCGGGAGCAGCGAGGGCGGGATGGACGCGGGCAACATGCTCAAGCCCGCGCTGGCCCGCGGCGAGCTGCACATCGTGGGCGCGACCACGCTGGACGAGTACCGCAAGAACATCGAGAAGGACGCGGCGCTGGCCCGGCGATTCCAGCCGATCCTGGTGCCCGAGCCGACCGTGGACGACACGATCGCGATCCTGCGCGGCCTGCGCGACCGCTACGAGGCCCACCACCAGGTGCGGTACACCGACGAGGCGCTGGCGGCCGCGGTGGAGCTGTCTGACCGCTACATCACCGACCGCTTCCTGCCGGACAAGGCGATCGACCTCATCGACCAGGCCGGCGCGCGGGTCCGGCTGCGGATCACGACCCCCCGCCGGGACGTGCGCGACCTGGAGCGGCAGGCCGAGGAACTGCAGCGGGACAAGGACCAGGCCATCGCCAACGAGCAGTACGAGGACGCCTCCCAGCTGCGGGACCAGATCAGCCAGGTCCGCCAGCAGATCCAGGATCTGGGCGGCGACCCGTCCGCGGTGCCCGAGGTCACCGCGGACGACATCGCCGAGGTGGTCTCGCGGGCCACCGGCATCCCCGTGCGCCAGCTCACTGAGGAGGAGAAGGACCGGCTGCTGCGCCTGGAACAGCACCTGCACGGCCGGGTCATCGGCCAGCACGAGGCGGTCGAGGCGGTGGCCGAGGCGGTCCGCCGGTCCCGGACCGGGCTGGGCGACCCCGACCGGCCGGTGGGCAGCTTCCTGTTCCTCGGCCCGACCGGCGTGGGCAAGACGGAGCTGGCCCGCGCGCTGACCGAGGCGCTGTTCGGGGCGGACAGCCGGATGATCCGGCTGGACATGAGCGAGTTCCAGGAGCGTCACACGGTCAGCCGGCTGGTCGGGGCGCCGCCCGGATACGTCGGCTATGACGAGGCCGGGCAGCTCACCGAGGCGGTCCGGCGCCGGCCGTACTCGGTCATCCTGCTCGACGAGATCGAGAAGGCGCACCCGGACGTGTTCAACATCCTGCTCCAGGTGCTGGACGACGGCCGGCTCACCGACGGCCAGGGCCGGACCGTGGACTTCAAGAACACGGTCCTGATCATGACCAGCAACCTGGGCTCCGACCTGATCACCCGCCGGGCCGGGCCGCTGGGCTTCGCCGGGAGCTCGTCCGCACCGGCTCCGCGCAGCAGGACAACCTGCAGGAGCAGCTCATGCGGCGGCTCCGCGAGTCGTTCCGGCCGGAGTTCCTGAACCGGATCGACGAGATCATCATCTTCCGCCAGCTCGACGAAACCGAGCTGCGGCAGATCACCGAGCTGATGCTGCAGGAAACGCAGCGCCGCCTGCACGCCCAGAACGTGACGCTGGAGTTCACCCCGGCCGCGGTGGACTGGATCGCCCAGCACGGCTACCAGCCCGAGTTCGGCGCCCGGCCCATGCGCCGGGTCATCCAGCGCGAGGTGGACAACGAGCTGTCGCGGCGGCTGCTCGACGGTCAGATCAACCCGGGCCAGAAGGTCATCGTGGACGTCGAGGACGGCCACCTGACCTTCATCCCGCGTGAGCAGCAGGTCCCAGCCCACGCGGGATGAGCCGGCCGTTCCGCCGGGCCTGGCGGGGCGCGGCTGGGCCCGGCGGCAACGACACGATCAGGACCAAAGGCACGCAACGAAAGGCACGATATGCAACGCGAGAGTTCCAAGCACGGCCCGCGGCGTGACGAGGAAATGGAAGAAGAAGCCGAGACCATCCTCCGGTCGGGGCAGCCGCCGCACACCGAGGAGTGGCGCGAGACCGAGCCGTTCGACCCGGGTCACCTGGAAACGGAGCTGCCCGAGGGGGAAGAGCCCGCTGCCCCCGCGGGATGACCCCCGCTGACGTGGAGCGGCGCGCCGACATCGCGCGCTGGCTGCCCCCCCACAAGTTTCCCGCGGACCCGGGCATGCTGCTGGCGTTCCTGCAGCACGAGGGCGCACCCGACGACATCGTCAACGCCATCGCCAGCCTGCCCGCCCGGCGGAAGTTCGCCACGATCGGCGAGGTCGTCCGGGCCCTCGGCGTTCCCTACGAGGAGGACTAGGCCGCGCATCACGGCCGCCCCCCGGAGCAGCCGGGCCTGGGCGGGGCGGCCCCGCGGCTGCGCCGGACCGGTGGCCCGGCTACCTGATCTCGAAGCCGGCGAGCCCCTCGGGACGCTCCGCACGCACCGCGACGCCGGTGACCGTGGCCGCGCCCGGGCCGCGGTGCGCCCAGTCGACCAGGCGGTGCACCTCGTCGGCCGGTCCCTCCAGGACAGCCTCTACGCGGCCGTCGGGCAGATTGCGCACCCAGCCGCTCACCCCGTGCTGGGCCGCCAGCCGCCGGTACGAATCACGGAAACACACGCCCTGAACCTGACCGGAAATCAGCACATGATTGCGGATCACAGGCCTACGTTAACCACCGGCCCGCGGTAACGGGAGGACCGGCGCGGATCCCGGAGCAGGCCGGGACGCGTGACAGCATGAGCGTGTGGCGGAGTGCGACGCGGAGCTGTACCTGAGGCTGACCGGGGAGCGGGTGCTCCTGAGCCCGGGCCCCGACGGCGGCGCCCCGCCGGAATCACGGCTGAGCACCGCCGCGCACGCGCTGGTGGCCGTCGGGGCGATCCCGGCCGGGGCGGCCCAGGCCATCGTGGACGACTACTACCTGGCTCTTTCCTACCGGGCGGGCGAGCATCATCACCACCAGCGGAGGTCGCAGCGGGCGGCCCGGCGGTCCGCGGCTGCCACCCTGGGCCCGCTGCGGGCGGTGCCGTGCCCGCGGGTAATCGAGCAGCCGTGGGGCCAGCTGTTCCTCAGGTATGTCGTGCTCAGCGACGAGGTGACCGTCCTGCACGTGACCATGCGCACAGCGCCGGCCGCGCCGGGGCAGGCGGCCATGGCACGCCAAGCTGGCCGGCGGGGGCGGCCGGACTCGCCTCGGCGTGCACGGTCACCTCGTCGGCAGAGGGCTGCCCGGGCAGCTCACCGTGACCGACGACCGTGGCACCACCTCGACCGGCAGCTTCTCGGGCGGCGGCGACGACACCGAATGGCGTGGTGAGTTCGAAGCCCGCCCGCCGCTGGCCGCGGATACGGCCTGGCTCGAGGTGCTGGGCGAGCGGGTCGGGCTGCCCCGCCCGTCGTCCGGGGGCGCGGAGGTGCGGGTGGAGTCGCGGCCGGACGGGGACCCGGCCCGGGGCTACCTGTGGGCCAAGGTGGCCAGCCTGGCCGAGTTCCATTCTCCCGACGCGGTGGAGCCGGTCATCGAGGCCCTCGTCACGGCCGGGGCGCTGGCCGGGGATGACCCAGCCATCGCGGAAGTGCGCGCGGTGGCGAACGGCCTGTTCCACGGCGCTGGCACCACCGCACGTTCCCGCGCGGCGCTGCCGGAGCCGTGGCGCTCCATGCTGGGGCGGCGCGGCCAGGGGGGCGGCCCCGAGGGTCTTGTGGTGGCGGGGGTGACCACGCCGCCTTTCGACGGGGTCACGCTGGCGGTCCTGGCCGTGCGCTCGACGGACGAGGGGTTCAGCGCCGACGTCGAGGTCGTCCCTGCCCTGCCGCACGAGCACTGGTCCCGCGACGAGGTTGACGTGCCGCTGCTGGCCTGGTGGGCAGCGGACGACCGCGGCCACCACTACCTCGGGCATCAGGGCGACTGGCATTCCGGCCTGCACCGCTCCGGCGGGCAGATCGACTTCTGGCCCGCGCTGGACCCGGCCGCTCAGGTCCTCGACATCATGCCGACCACGGTGGCCGCGCGCGCTGTCATCCGGGTGCCGCTGGACTGGGGCGCGGGGCAGTGAGCGGCCCGTGGTGGCAGGGCATCCCGTCGGCAGCGGCCAGGGCGGCCTGTGACGGCCGGCAGCACGAACTGCGCTGGGCGGCAGGGAAGCTGCTGGCTCCCCGCCACCCTGACCTGGAGGCGAGCAGATCCTCAGCGCCCTGGCCGGCCAGCGCCACGGCTGCCTCGACGTGCTGGACGCCTGGGCCGGGCACGCCGACGACCTGCGCGTGCTGGTCCTGGCCAGCCGCGGCAGGCCGATCCGCTGATAGTCAGGGCGGAGGATGCGCCGGCGGCCCGCCGCCGGGCGGCCAGGGCCGCGATGCTCGGCCGCCAGATCTCCCGGGACCGTGACGATCAGCTGGCCACGCTGCTCAGCCTGGGCGGCCCGATGCAGGCCCGGCTCACGGCCACGGTCGCCGCGAGCTGGCGGGACCGGCTGCGCGACGGCGCCGCAGCCGCGGACGCCGCGGCGGCGGACGCAGCCCGGCCCGCGCTGCACGCCGCGCTGTACGGCCGGGCCGTGGCCGCCCTGCGGGCGTGGGCCGGGCAGCCGGACCTGCGGGTCGCGCTGACCATGATCCCGGAAGCGGCCCGCGGCCCTGGCCCGCGACGGGGACGGGGTCGCCGCCGAGCTCACGTTCGGCTGGATCAGCGACGTGTGGGCCCGGGGCCTGTCCACCGTCTGGGACCGTTTCTGCCTGGCCGCCACGCGGCCGGGGACGGATGGTGCTGCCTGCCTGGTTCCGACCTGGGGCCGCCCGTCGGTCACGATCAGCGTGCCCCGCCCGGCTGACCAAGTCCCTGGCTGACCACCGGCTGACGCAGCCCGGCTGACGCAGGCCCGGCTGACGCAGGCCCGGCTGACATGGCCCGCTGACCCGGGCCTCGGGCCCGGTTCTCAGCGCTTCCGCTCCCGGCGGGCGTGCTTGCGGCCGCACCGCTGGCAGGGCACCGCGCCCGCCACCGTCACCGCCGGAATGCTCAGTAACCAGTGCCGGCGGTGGTAGCGGCACGGTTCCCCGGTGGCCGGGCGCGGCACGGCCGGCCCGGCACAGGACGGCCCGGCCGACGGATCCAGGATCCACCCACTGCGGCGGCTGGACCCTGGCCGCCCACTGCAACGGGTGACCGGCCGCCGTGCACACCACGCCGGACAGCTCGGGTACCACGGCCAGGCCCGGCGGGAACCCGGGCGGGGCGGACCGGGCGGCCCCGGCTGCCGCCAGGTATTCCTGCGGCGACACCAGCGCCGAGGCCGTGGCGAGTTCCCAGCGGGCCAGGTGGGTGCCCTCACCGGCGCAGTGCCCGCCCCGGGGAGCCTGGCAGGCGCCGCACGGCATGCTGCGCACTGCCTCGGCCAGGTCGGCGGGCATCGCGCCGCTTATCGCGGTCATAACCCCCCCAGCCGCTCTCGTGCGCCTACCCATCGTAATCGCGCACGAGCCATGGGTCACGCTGTGAACACATTCCAGCGTGTAGCGGCCAGCCGTCATGACTACCGGCCAGGCCGTCACCGGCCGCGCCGGCGGTCATCAGGGGCTACGCTAGGCCAGGCAGGTGAGTGGCGCCCCGCCGTTGTAGGCCACCATGTCGGCCAGCGCGGCGGCCACGTCGACGGGTCCGCCCCGCGGTGTCCCGGCGAGCTCGGCGCAGGCCCGGTGCAGGTTGCCGACGATCCGCTCGCGGTCCGGCCAGCTAGCGAACCGGCCCAGGTCGGTGTCGCGGGCCGCCGCGAGCGGCGTCACCCCCGCCGCCCGCGCGCGGGCCGCGACACCGAGCACGAACCGGAGGTAGTCCAGCGTCGCCTCGAGCGGCCCCGTCCCCTGGAAGACCGGTCCGTGGCCCGGCACGGTGATCCGGGCCCCGAGCGGCGCCACGACCTGCTCCAGCACCTCGACGGCCCCCGTCACCGAGCCCATCAGCAGGAACGGCGTGCCGCCGTTGAAGATCAGGTCACCGCAGAACAGCACGGAGCGGTCAGGGATCCAGACGATCGAATCGTTAGTGGTATGCGCGGGAGTGCCGACGTGGCGCACGGACGCGCGCAGGTCGCCGGCGTGCACGGCGATCTCGTCGGTGAACGTGACGAAGGGCGGGTCGAGGGTCAGCTCGCCCCAGTCGGGGCCGTCCCAGACACCCAGGTCGCGCGGCGGCCCGAAGGCGAACGCCTCCGCGCGCGTGCTCTCGTGGCCGACGATCGCCGCCGCCGGGAACAGGCAGTTGCCGAACGTGTGGTCGCCGTGGTGGTGCGTGTTGACCACCGTGCGCACCGGCGCCTGGGTGACGGCCGCGATCGCGGCCTGGTAGGCCCGGGTCCGGCGGTGGGTCGCGCAGGAGTCGATGCTGATGACGCCCTGCGGGCCGGCCAGGAAACCGGTGTTGTTGATCCACCAGGTGCCGTCGTGTTGGTGGGACCCCACAACAGGGCTAACCTGGAGAGGAAGGGATCAGATGACAGACCAGCAGGTCAACGCCCCCGACAGAGGCATCCGGTGGCTGACGGCTGCCGCCGTGCTCGTGGTGGCGTCCATCGCCGCGGTCGCGTCGTTCATGCACATCGAGCACCTGGCCGTGACCAACGGGCAGAATACCTTGTCAGCGCTGCTGCTCCCGATCAGTGTGGACGGCACGGTCGCGGTGGCCAGCCTGGCCATGCTGTGGGCGGCCCGTGCGGGGGGTGGTGCCCGCGCCGAGACTGGCACGCGTGATGCTCGTCCTCGGGGTGACCGCGACCCTGGCCGCGAACGCCGACTACGGCGCAGCGCACGGGGTGACCGGGGAGCTGCTATCCGGCTGGCCCTGGTGATTGCGTTCGCCGGCCGGTGGAGATCGCCCTCAGCATGGTGCGGCGTACCCTGGTACCCGTACCCGCAACCGTGACGGTGCCCGAGCTGGTACCCGTACCCGAGGTGGTACCAGCCGCGCCCATACCCACCGCACCCGTATCCGTACCCGAGCGCGGTCCTGTACCCGCTAGACGGGTACGCAACCGTGCTCCGGTGGAGCGTAAGGACGTAGAACAGCGCTACGCAGCCAACCTGGCTTCGGGCAAGGTACCGGGCGTGCTGCGTATCCGTGCCGACCTGCGCGTCGGCCAGCCCCGCGCTCAGGAGGTCCGGAACTACCTCGCGTTGGTCGTGGCGCAGCAACTTCTACCTTCGGAGGCATAAACCATGAGTAATCCAACTCGGCTACGCGCTCTCGGTGCGCGACGGCTGTCAAACGACACTGACGAAAGCACCAGCCTCAAGCGGCAAGAGGAGCAGATTGCTGCCCAGGCCGGTCGCCGAGGATTCTCTATCTCATTGCCACCCCGGAGGACAGCGATACCTCGGGCGCGATTTCCCCATTCGACAGGAAAGAACTGGGGCCCTGGCTGACCGACCCCGAGCTAATCGCCCAATGGGATGTCTTGATTGTTGCCAAGCTGGACAGGCTGTCACGGTCAATCATTGATTTCGGCACGCTGCTGAAGTGGTGCCAGGATCACGGCAAGACGATCATCTCTGTTGCGGAGTCACTGGACTTCGGTACTGCCGCTGGGAGGATGTTCGCCAACCTGCTGATTATGTTCGCCCAGTTTGAGCGCGAGCGGATGTCCGAGCGGCGTTCCGAAGCTGCAGCCAAGCTGCGCAAGATGGCGCACTGGAACTCGGTGAAAGTTGCCAGCTTCGGCTACGTGCCCGTTTGCGTATGCCACACCCAAGAGCAATGCAAGAAGGCCAGCGGCTGGGAGCTAACACCCGATCCGGTACTCGTGCCGATCGTACAGCGTATGGCCGAGATGACAATCGACGGAAGTGGTGCTGGGGCCATCGCCCGCTGGCTGAAGGGGAGGCGGTGCCGACTCCGCAGGGCGGCACGACATGGCGCCCGACTTCCGTGCTGGCGGTCCTGCGCAACCCCACGCTGCGGGGATACGTGACCCAGACAAAGCCCAACGGCACGGGCAAGCGCTACGCCGAACCCAAGGTGATCAGGAACGACGACGGCACGCCGGTCCGGCGGACGCCGATCCTGGATGACGAGACGTGGTTCAAGCTCCAGGCCGCCCTGGACGGCATGAGCCGCGGGCAGGGCCGTAAGCGCTCGGACGGCCACCCGCTGCTGGGCGTGGCCTTCTGCGACAACCTGGACGAGGCCGAGAACAGGTGCGGTGCCCCATTGTGGGCGCTGCGGCAGACCAACAAGGCGCGAAAGAACAGCGGCGTGTGGAATTACTACGCCTGCTCCAGGCGTAACCACGGCAAGTGCAAGGCCCGGGGCATTCCGATGGCCGACCTTGATGCCGAGGTGGAACGCCAGATGATCGCCACGTACAGCACGGTCAAGTTCCCCGAGAAGAAGGTCACGCCTGGCGTGGATCATGAGGCAGAGGTGGCCACCATCGACCAGCAGATAGCCGAGCTGGACGAGGCGTACCGGGATGCCGAGCTACCAGCCCGGGCGTATGCCAGGCAGGTCTCGCATCTGGAGGCGCTCAGGGAGGCGCTGGCAGCGGAACAGACACCGGGGGGTATGGAGTATGTGGACGCCGACGACACGGTGGCTGACCGCTTCGTGGCGGCTCACCCGAGCAGCGGCGGCAGATGATGCTTGGCTTGGGCATCCGGGTGGACGCGGTGCTCATCGCCAAGGGAAAGCTGTTGGTAAACGTGTGGTCACCGTCCCTTGCAGCGCGGGCAGCCGAAATGCAGGCATGACCAGCCTGGGCGGGAGCCGCGCTGCCTTTGGGACCTAATGGCCGCGAAGGTCCTGGACCTACCCCGCCCAGCCGGACGTTTGACCCGTGACGGGGAGCCGCGACGGGGAGCCGCGACGGGCGGGCGCAGCCGGGGCAGGCAACGTGGGCGGCTACTTCGATGTGTCGAAGATCGACATTGCGTGGAACAAGCCCCCGGCACGGAAGCGCGACCTTGCTGTGACCAAGTAGGGCGTGGGGTCGGCGGGGGAGTGGCACCTATAGCTCAACGGCAGATCGGTCGGCAGCTCAGCGCGGGGCACCGCGGCGGCAGGCGGTCATCCACGCTGCTTATCTTGATAACAGCTAGGACACGCCACTGAAGCAACTTGACTTACCTGACTCGTAGCCTGACGATCCTGCTCTATCGTTCGCCTTAGTCGGTGCTGACTCTCCAGCGCACGGCCTGATCCGCACCTAGGTCGGATTCGGCCCCCCAGGCGGACCCGCCGCCCGGGGTATTGCGCGGGAGGTGCGAGATGGACCGGCGACGGCGAAGCCGGTCGGACTTGGTTGACCTGATCGTGAAGATCACTGCAGAACTCGCGGCAGCGGGGTTAGCGGTGGCGCAGACGATCAACATCATCAGCCACGTCCACTGGTGAAGCCGCACGGCCTCCTGCCGCCAAGGTTTGCGATCCACGGGCGGGCAGGAGGCCGTGTCTATGTTCGCACTGTCGCGACTCCTGCCTAGCCCTAGGCCGGATCGCGCGTTCTAGGTCCTGAACTGTTTGCGCCATCGTAACCGGACCGTGACCGCACCGGCGTGGGGTATGCGGGGGAGCGACACCTATGAGGTGACAGCGGTACAACCCGGCTGCCTAGTGGACTCCCGCAGCGATGCCGATCCACGTCAGTAAGACCATCACGCAGATCCCGACCAACTGTGGCATCACGAACTGGATGAGCGGGTGCTTCCAAGGGATGCGTCCGCGCAAGGGGAAGAACGCTACGGCCGTGAAGCCCCAGGCGAACACGGTCAGGAAGATAAAGCTGCCCAGAAGAACGAACCATCCGGCGAGCCACCATCGACGAACGGTCGGCCGCGATCGCTGCGCCGATGGCACCTGCTCCTACCAGGATCGAGGCGACCCCGCCGACGAAGGTGATGCCGAGGAGTCGCCACTCTTCGGGCGTGAGCTCCCAGCGCGTTTTGCCCTGCGGTTTCTCCCTCGGGATGAAGGTCACGAGGCGCAGGCTACTGCGGCCGCGTCTACGGCGCACAGGACCCGGTCGTACCAGGTCGCAGCCCGGTTGGACAGGGGGGAGCGTCGGCAGGGGCGACTGGCGGCTACGCGCGTTCTACGGTCTGACCTGGGAATCCGTGCGGCATCCCCCGCGCGCCTGCTCGCGCATGTTAGATAAATGTCTGTTATCTTACGGTAGAGATGCACTTAGAGCACTAGGAGCACGCATGGTCCTCTGTCGCGGCCACCAGCCCCTTTGACCGCCCGGCGACGCTCGCCAGCACCATCTTGTCCGGGCCGTTCCGCCCTCCTCGCCCAGATCCCCTCATGGCCATCGCCGTCCTCAACGCTCAGGTTGCGGCGTGCCTCGAAGGCCGCCATGCAGACACCTACGCGCAGCGCGGCCGGACCAGCTGTCTCGGTGCGGTCAATCGATGAACGATCAGGCGCCGACCGTCTACGATCCGATCTGTGGCACAAGATCGGTCAACGCCTCTGGACCGCATCCGCAGCCTTGTGCGCCCGCGCGAGAACACGAGCGTCACCATCGAGCTAGACGTTAACGCCGTCGAGGAAGTAGATAGGCCGGTCCTTATTGCCTACTGGGCGGCGCAGCAACAGCGCGTGGGCTCGCATGAGACGGCCCGTTTCCAGTTCAGCGCCTTCGTGATCGCCGGTTCGGTGGCCTCTGTTGGTCTGGTCGGTCACGGAAGCCTCACCTCAGCTGGCCGGGCGGTCGCTGGGATCGCCGTCGCACTCATCAATGTTGTCGCCATCCGGTTCGTTATCAACGAGCTGCGCTGGATCAAGGTGCACCAGGCGCGGGCGCTGGCGGTGCTCAGGCACCTGTCTCCGGCCGCCGTCGCCATGCAGGCCCAGGCGAGCAGGCGGTGGCTGGCACGTGAGGACAGCTCCGACAACCGTCCGCGCACGACGTCGTCGGAGATGCTGTGCCTGGTTCACGCGATCCTCGTGGTCGCGGCGGTCGTTGTCGGCTCGTCCCCCACCCATGAGCGCACAGCCACCCGTTCGGACCGAATCGGTAGCGATCGACGCCCTTTGCAGGTGCAGGCGCAGCCGCAGCGCTTGGTCTTGTCGGGCCGCGCGACGCGCGGCAACAGTGCAGGCCAAGGAGTCACGCCGAGTTTGAATGAGAAGCAAGCACCTCCACCTTGCTCGGCGGTCGGCCGATCAAGCCTGGCACGCGCTGTTGCCGGTGCTGCTCGGTGATCCTCCCCGGCTGTACATCGCCGCGCCGAATGTCCCGCATCTGGCGGATATCGCCCTCGGGCGAAAGCTCGTGCATGGCGTGCTGCTGTGTCTGTGTCATAGCCACAGCCTAAAGCGCGCACTGGATAGCCAGAATGGACAAGCATGTCACTTCCGGAAGTACAACAATGTCCATTCCTGCCATGATCATCGCGCGATCCTGGTGTGGTACAGTTTCAATCAGACCGTACAAAGGCGAAAACCCCGCCACGCCGCCAAGCTAACGGAGTCCTCATTCACAGAACAGGAAGATGCTCTTGTCTACCTCCAGCTTATCCGAATCCACCTCCGTGGATGAAACAATACGCGATTTAGAGCCATCTAGCGAACGCTGGCATGGCAAGCAAACAGGTTATACGCGCCACGGGTACCAAGGCCCCCGGTGTCGGGCCGCGCACGCTGAGGCCATCGCGGATTACCGTCGCCGTAGGGCACAGCAGCAGGCCGCCCAGGTGGTCGAGGAGCTGCCCCGGAACGCGTTATGACCGGCCGCACCAAGGCTGCCAGCGGCATCGACAAGTCGCCCTACCGTGAGCGGGTATATCGCTGCGGTGGTGGCTCTGAGGTCCGGTGGCTGTACGCCTACCTGATCGACCGTAGCCTGGCCCCGCCCCCAACGAGAAGGAAGTTACTACCAGGGCGAAGTGATGCCCGAGTTCCTGTCGGTCAGAAGGATGCACAACGACACCGGCCTGCACCGGGACACGGTGGAGGATCGGCTGCACAGGCTGGTAGACGCCGGGTTGATCATGGTCTTCGGTGAGCCGACCGGACGCGGGTTCCGCCTGGACGCGATCATGCTCAGCCCGCCGAGGCACTGCTTCCCCGAGAAGGTCTACCTGTACCGCAGTCGCAGCGTTGCGTGCTTCGCCGCGCCTGGGTTGGTCGATGTCTACGACCAGATGCGCGAGGGCACGGTGGACGAGGAGATCTACTGGCACGTGATGGACAATCTCCGCAGCCAGCTAGCTGGATGGCTGGCCCCACCCAAGCCCAAGCCCGAGCCTGAGGAAGACGATGAATAAAGTATGTGCGATTGCCCACCAGTGGGCAGTCGATTGCCCACAGATGTGCCACTTACTAAAGACCGAGGACTAAGGGCCGAGGTTTGCGTCAGCGCTCCTGGCCTCAGGCATCTCGCTTGGCGCTTGGATCCGAGTACATACACAAAGCTGGCTGGCTTGGAGCGAACGAAAGAGTTGGCTGGCAGTGCTTGTAGCAACTCAGCTTCCAGCCCTCCCTCCGGTCGGGTGCCAGCGGGCCTGGCGGCCCGTGGCATCCACGATGAGGAAGGGCTTCAGCCTGGCTGGCTGGTATCCGGTGGTGCCTATGAGTGAATGCGCAGGTCGCTCCACGGCACGGCCTGGCCTGGCTGGAGCCAGAACGACACCATCCCGGTCTGCGCGTCCTCGCCGGTCCTGCGCCTGAAGTAGTCCGACCCGGCCCCGTCGAGCGCGGGCACCTGGACCCACCAGCGCCCTCCGCTGTTCTCCACCCTGGCGTAGTGGAAGTGCCCGGTCAGCAGCAGGTCGGCATCGCCGGCCACCTGCCGCCCGTACGCCTGCTTGGCCCACCAGGCCGTGACGTTGTTCGCATTCTTGGCCAGGTGGCCGTGGGTGAGGGCCAGGCGCGTCCCAACGACCTCCAGGGGCACGACCAGCTCCTCGGCCTCCGGGATATAGATGAACCGCACGTGCGAGTAGCTCTCGGACAGGCTCAGGGCGTCCTGGACGGCACTGGCGCCCTCGATGGCCCAGGAGTCGGTGACCGGCATGCTCCAGCAGCCGGTAGCTCTCGTCGTGGTTGCCCGGGATCACGGGGACGATCACGGCCTCGGCCAGCGGCGCCAGGGTGGCGAGCTGGTGCATCATCAGCCGGCGGTACACCCGGACCTGCTCGGTGACGCTCAGGTCCAGGCGGGCCGCGAGCCGCCCCGCCCTGGCTCACCACGCCCTCCAGGCAGTCGCCCAGCCACGGCAGGAGCAGGGTCTGCACCGGCCGGCCTGGGTCTGGTGGATGCGCTCGGCCACGGCCGCCGTCACCCGGGCGAAGGTCTCCACCAGCACGGCGGTGCCGCCGCCCTTGTCGTTGCGCTTGCCCGCCTGTAAGTCCCCGCAGGCGGCCACCAGGATGCCTGAGCCGACCGCTGCGGGCCGCGGCCGCGGGTACCGGCCGAGGATCTCCTCCACCTCGGCCGAGGTCAGCCTGTCAACCTGCGCGGCGCGGGGCTTCACCGAGACCCGGAACGCCTCGTACCATTCGCCGTCTGGCTGGGTCTGCCAGCGTGACTTCCGGGCCGCGGTGACCGTCCACGCTTCGGGGTCCAGCTCGGCCTCGGCCAGCAGGTCGGCGTCGGCGGGGGGCTGGTAGTCCTCCCTGACGCGCTGCGGCGCATCCGGATCTCGCCGTCGTCCGGGCCGATCTCGAACCCGGTGCTCCACGAGCTGGCGCGGCGCTGGTAGGCCGGTGCCCTGGTCCCTGTCGGATACGGGCTGGCAAGGCCACTTCCAGTCAGTGGCCTCTTCTCGCGCCGGTATTGCCTGACCGTGGGGGCAGATACGGGCCACCCGGCCGCCGTGATCTGGGCAGCGGCGATCGCTGAGCTAATCGTGAGGTCGCCAGCACCCCGAGCATCTGATCCGTAGTGATCTGCGCGAGTTTCCCTTACCGGCTCTAGATTCGGCCGACCTGCGAGTCTCCTGACATCTCTACCCTTGAGAAGCCCGGGATTCCGGCACGGTCAGGCGACGGCAGGGCACTAGAGGTCCGCTGGACAGAATGTAGGGCATACGGGACTGTTCGGCCGCAGCTCCATCCCTGCCCCGCGGGTGGCAGTGCCAGCACTTGGTCAAGTTGCCGATCCTGATGTGCCCACAGGCACTGAGCCACCTGCTACGAGGTATCCGTCTTCACGTGATCGCCAACATACTCCGGCGACTGGCGTTCTTGAGGCCGACTCTGAGCAGGTACGAGATGAGCACCTGGGGCAGCGGTGTCTGATTCCGGGCCTTGGTCCTGGTGCCAGCGGAGTCTCTCTGCTGCAAGGCAGCCCCGCGCCAGGCCAACCCTGATTTCACGTCCGCCCCTGCCGCACTTGATTAGATAGAACAAACATATATTGATGGCGGCAACCCCTATTGCATATACAGCGATGTCATGCAGAACACCGGCATATATAAGCAAACCTATTGCTAGTACCATCACAGCATAGAACAGAGAACTGGGCACCCACTCCCGGAAGGCCTCTCGTCCGGCGATTGGAGTAGTTTCTGCTCCGGTCGTAGAGATGTCTTTACTTCTGGCGTCGCGGATGGAGCGAGCTGCAAATGACCAAACAGTCAAATTGCAAAAAAATACGATTACCTGACCGATTGCTGACGCCATAGGCCAGAAACTGGCTTGAATGAATATTGTAGTAGCCACCAGCACGGGTGCAGTTACAGTTTGCAGTCTTATCATTCCCTCGGCAGCAATCGAGTGCCAGCCGGCAAATCCCTTAAGTCTGCCCTGGAGCGGCATCAAGCCAGACAAGATACCTCCGTAGTACTTGCCTCCCACGAGAATATAGCTAAACCCGACAATCCGAGCGAACCAGTTATCCGACCAGTCGGGAACGTGATAGCTGGCGACTCTCCAGCTATCCACTACCGGGATAGAGCTATCCTGGCCCGTAATCGCCTTTTGACCAAGCACAAGGGTTTCGGCGCCATAAGGCAACTTTCGATCTTCTAAAGGCCCAGAATATTACCGAAGCCAGTACGAGCGCGCCACAAAAAGTTGCCAAGGTCAACCACCAGAACAGCCACCTAGTGTATCCGCGCAGCCTTCCCTCCTTGACTTGCTCCTTCCTGTTCTTCTGCTGCTTGTACAACCTCAGTTGCCGACCAATCGCTCTGCTCCAGGGGTGCATGATATCGCGCATTAGTTCCCGGGGGTTATCCCCGGCCAATCCAGTCCCATCTTCGTCGGCAACCATAACGGCGTTAACCTCGCCGTTATGAACTTCCCTCAATTCCTCATAATTAACCCTGAGATCTCCTGATGCGCCCTCCTTGGCCGAAGAGAATATGGTGAGCCTTTGATCTTGCCCTCTCTTGAATCAAATCCTCCAGGAAGCGTGCAACCAGGGAAGTACGGTCGTAGAAGCCATCGAATACCATTTCTCGGGGTGCAAGTCCTCGATACCCGACATATTGAAGCAGCTGCCCTACAGAATAAACTCGAAGCAGTTAGCGAAGCCTAGGTCGTCGATTGCCGTTAGCATGCTGGCCGACACGACACCACGCATACCGCCCCCTTCAACAGCCAGACCCAGCTTAGCGTCATCGCTGCGCTTTCCGGGAAGGCTACCTTCATCTCGGCGCTGACGAAGGAGATTCAGGACAGGATGCTCTGGGTCCCATGCCTCTCGATCCACTTATGTCCCCTTTGAGAAGTTTAGGGTATTATGGGCTGGCCGAGGTACCATTATGGGGCTTTGCATTGATTCGGTCAACTCGGCGACGCCGTTGATTCACTGGCAGATCTCGGAGACGGTAAGTCTACCGGCTCGGCCCTCCAACGGGGCGGGACGCGATGCAAAAGCGCGTGGTCGCATGAGCGAACAGCTTACCTAGCCTGACCACCTTCGATCGCCCACTCGGTGTCAGGTATTGGCGACGAGTTGGCTGTTGACTCCTGGTATACGGTGCCCTGCACGGTAGAGGAACTATCGCCTTGGCCTCGGCCTTTGGCTTGACGTAACGACTCCCCGCCGCACTAGCTCCCCCCACTCCTGCTCGCTGAGTTCCTCGTCGGCACCATCGGGCGTAGCAGGCCCTCCCTGGTCATGGCGCACCACACCGGAGCCCCCGACCAGGAGCCCGCGTCGCGAGGACCAACGCTAACGCCGATCGATGCTCTATACGCTGCGTAGCGTTACGGCCTGGGCCACCGGCCTGAGAGTGCGGGCCAGCTGACCGGCGTGAGGCGCCGACAGCGGTCTTCTCTTTCAGTGGGCCGCCGCGAACTCGCGCTCGACATTCTCGGGAATCCGGCCCCGATCGCTGATCTTGAAGCCCTGGCCCTTGGCCCACTGCCGGACGTTCGCGCTGTGCTGGCGGTCAGTGATCGTCCTGCGCCCCGTGGCAGCAGACCGCCGGGTCACTTTCCTGGCATGCGGCACGAACTTCCCGGCCACCTTGTCCAGGGCCCGGCCGTCCTTCGCGCACAGGTCGATCTCGAGGGTCTTCCCATCCAGGCTGATCAACCTGGTCTGAGTGTCTTTCGTACCGCCGCATATGTCGCAAGTTACCGTCACGGCTATCTGTTGAGCCATCTTCCCCACCCCTTGTTGTTGTGCGTATCGTTTCGCGGCGAGGATACACGGACAGGGCAGGCCAATGGCGCATGGGACAATGCCCGGTCTACTTCTGGGTTGGGGCCTTGCTCGTACGTGCCTCACGAATGAGGGTCACGAGGTTCCGGGTCCGTTCCTTACTGCTGACGATCGAGATCAGGCCCACGGTCCAGCCGACACCCAGGACGGTAGCTTGCCAGTCAAGCCCGCACACAGCGGCGAGGACATCTGCACCCGGCACGATCACCATGACGGCCAGCCCCACGGTGGGAGCCCTGGAGGGCTCTGATTCAGTGACCGGCGCAGAGACCGAGCCGTGGATAAGCAGTCGGAACGCATGCGGGGCCTGGTCGCGCCGAGGAAGGTCGGCAAGCTCGGCCCGGAACTCCATGCGGTACCGTTGGCGTTCCTTGGGGGGGAGCACTCCTTACCGCGAGATCCATCGCGCACCGTACCCTGCGGCTGGGCTCCGTCTCGGGTTCATCATTCAGTGTGGGAACCGGATGCTCTGTCGGGTCCTCAGTGACGGCCTGTCTCAAATCCGCGAAGATGATATGTGCCCTAGCGCAATCGGGATCTTGTGCGCTTAGGGACGCCATCATGTTCTCAAGCCTTGTCAGGCCGTGGCTGATGTCAACAGAGTCCGATAGGGGAGAACAGAGACACTCAGCAAAGTGGCTGGCTTGGGCACGCGCCATGTCGATACCGTAATCAAGAGCCCGGCGATGAGCATGCTTGGAAAAGTCGAACGCCGCTACCAGTTCGAAGCCCAGTTCGCGGGCTCTATCAAGAGACTTGTCACTCATGCGATCACGCCCGGGGCCATGCCAGGCCGCATCCGCCGCAGCGCGGCCCTGGACTCTGTCACCTTGGCCAGCGCGATCCGCGCTCTCTCCGCGCCGTCAGGGCTGAGCTTGTAGTACCGCCGCCGTGGCCTGCCCTGCGCACGTGGGTCTATGTCCTCCCACGAGGACTCCAGCCACCCGATCTTCTCCAGCCTGGCCAGGATCGGGTGAATGGTGCCGCTGGGCAGCGCAGCCTTCGCGCAGATCTCCAGCCCGTACAGCTCCTTGGAGGGGCGCTCCAGCAGTGCGTGCAGGACAGCCTGCGTGGTCTGCGTCATCCGGGGGTCAGGTGGCCGAGTCATGGTGGAACTCTAGATAGGGGCTAGGTTGATGTCACGTAAGTCGCACGGCGTGTCAAGTCAGGCATAGCGGACCATCTACGAGACGCCCAGGTAGATCACAGCTGGCGGCACGCTTACCACCCGCAGGATCAGGCACAACCGCAGCGTTCGGTCTCAGTCATCGAGCGGATAGCGGATCGTGGCCCATCGCTCAGCGCCCCCCGACGTTTATCCGATGGATGCCTGGTAGGCGTCGGTGTTCCTGGAAATGGCCCTCTCTCTGCATACCGTGCAGCCGCTCCCGTTACAGAGCCGTGCGGCAACCCGCAGCCTGGGCGGGATGGGCACCCCGGGCGTACCCGCGTGGCGCACCGCCGATGGCACAGATAGCCCGTAGTGAACGCAACGGTCAGGCTCGCCAGAGTGACCAGGAAGCAGTCGAGTTGCACCGTCTATACGACAGCGAGCAGCGCCTGCCCAGACGGCGTGGTGGCCCCAACGGGGACACTTCAGCGGGCGCACCTGGACGCATGATGCCCTTGCTAACGGTGGTTTGTTAACTCGGGATGTAGAGGTGCAGGCCGCAGCCTGCCGCGAGCGAGGTCATCAGGGCTTGGAGCTGCGGCGGCGGGGGCGCTTTTGACCATGCCTGCCACCAGCGTTGCAGCACGATCCAGGGGGTGAGCCAGGCGCGTATCGCGCGCAGCGCCTGCGGCCAGGACAGCGCCGGCGGGGGTAAGGCGCTGTGTGGCCCCCCTCTCTCCGCTGCTGGGCGCCGGCCGCGGTGGCGCAGGGTTTTGCTGTGGCGGGGTATCGGCGAACCAGGCGTCCCAGCAGAAGCTGAAGGCGCAGTTGACCAGCACCTGGTGGCGGCGGATGGCGGTGTCGGAGCGGACCTGGAAGTCGGCCCAGCCCAGCTCGTCCTTGATCTGCTTGTAGCTTTGCTCGGTCCAGTGCCGGATGCCGTAGATGCGCGTGATCTCGGCCAGGCCCGCAGCCGGGTGCGGGCTGCTGGCCTCGCGCGGGCCGCCGGGCCGGGGCAGGTTGGTGACCAGGTACCAGGTGGCCTTGCCCGGCAGGGTGCCCGGGTCGGCGGTGGCTGCCACCAGGCGCCGGGCGCCGTCCGGCCCCCACCAGCCCAGGGTGGCCTCGGCGGCGAACCAGGTCTCGGTGTGCCCGTCGCGGAAGGTTCTGGTCACTGGGTGCCAGTCGCCGGGATCATCCGGCCCGCCCCAGGCCAGGGCGCGGGCCGCGTCTACCGGGGTGTGCGCGTCCGGGCCGTAGGCCCAGGTGCCGCGGCGCGGCTTGAGGGCCATCACGAACGGCAGCCCGGCGTCGGCGAGCTCGGCGCGGAACCCGTCCTGGTCGCCGTAGGCGCTGTCGGCAGCCACTGCGCGGAAAGTGAACCCCGCGTCCCGGGCCCTGACGGCCAGGTCCGCGCCGATCGCCAGCTTGGTCCGGAACCCCGGGTCGCTCTTGCCCTTCGCGAAGTGCTTCGCCGGGGTGTAGGGCACCGCGTGCACCGGGTAATACAGCCGCTCATCGGCCCACACCGTGGTGACGGTCACCACGCCGTTGTCGGTCTTGCCGTACCGGCCCAGCCACTGATGCCCCACGTGCGCGGTCCTGGTGCCGTCCTTGCGGTCCCCGCTGTCATCAATCACCAGCACCCCGCCACCGTGCGGCGCGGTCGCCGGATCCGACAGCAGCAGCTCCAGCCGGCGGGCATTGACCCGGTCGGGATCCCACCGCGATTCCGACAAGAAAAACTGCAGCCGCTGCACCGCCGGATGCTGCGCCCCGCCACCGGTTCCGCCCCGGCCAGCGCTGTCAGCGTCTTGTTCCGCTCCCGCGGCGCCAGCAAACCGGCCAGGTACTCCCGGAACCCCCGCCGCTGCGCTAACCGGCCGAACAAGTCATCAAACCGGGCCGCATACCCCTCCAAAGGGCCCGGCGCCACCGGACACGGCCGACGTCCCGTCATCACGCACCTCACAGCAGGTAGGCCACCACTCCCCGGCATACCGCGAACCCCATCCCGAGTCAACAAACCACCGCTAACCATCTTCAACGGGCGCGGCGGGAGACGCTGAGCTGGCGATGGAGCGTGATGTCCTCAAACGCAGCGTGGCCCTCTGGGTGAAAGACGCGATGGGGCGGTAGCGGTGGCCGTGCTGATCGCCGCCCGGAGGGCGCAGGACGGTATCCCGCATGCGGTGGCCTGCCGGGCGCTGGGAGTGTCCCGGTCCTGGTTTTACAAGCACAAGGACGGTGAGCTGCCGCCGCGGGCGCAGCGGCGGGAACGGCTCAAGGCTGAGGTCGCGCGGCTGTTCGCGGTGCATGAAGGAAAGTACGGGTCTCCGCGTATCGCCGCTGACCTGCGGGACGCGGGCTGGCGGGTCAGCGAGAACACCGTCGCCGCGCTGATGGCAGAGCAGCGCCTGGCGGCCAGGCGGAAGAAGAAGCGCAAGGGTATGACCCGGCCGGGGAAGGGCCGCTGGCGGGCACCGGACCTGGTGAAGCGGGACTTCCCCGCCACGCAGATCAACACCAAGTGGTACGGCGACGGCACCGAGATCCCTACCGGGAAGGCAAGCTCTACCTCGCGTCCGTCCTGGACATGGGCTCACGCAGGATCCTGGGGTTCGCGCTGGGTGAGCATCACGACGCGCAGCTGGCCTACGGCGCGCTGGCGATGGCCGCTGCGATGCGCGGCGGGGAAGTGCCCGGGGTCATCATGCACACCGACCGGGGCAGCGAATACACCTCCGGCACCGTCCGCGCGACCTGGCCGGCTGGGCATCCGCCAGTCGATAGGCAGGCCCGGGTCCGCGCTGGGCAACGCAGTGATCGAGTCCTGGCACTCGACCCTGGAATTCGAGCTGCGCCCGCTGGAGCACTTCGCCACCCGGGCCGCAGCGCGAGCGCGGGTCCCCGCCTCGATCGAGGACTACAACCACCACCGGCGCCACTCGGCGCTGCAGATCGTGTCACCGGCCGACTACGAGAAGCTCCTGCAGGCCGGGGAGGCGGCCTGACATGTCCCCGGTTCCGCGCCGCCGAGAATCTGCCGGAGCGCGGCGCGGTCCAGGTCGTTCCTCCCCGGGGGCCTGACGGCACCCCCTGCGGGGGCTCCGCCTGGACAACGCCTGCGCTCCGGCGTTTCATGGCAGCTAACGAGAAGCAGGGACAACCAAGATCAGCCATCGGGCGGTGGACATTAGGAGGAAGAGGTCGGAGGATGGCTGGCTCAAGGGCAGCCGCGGTACGCTTTCCGCGCATCGTTCTCGGGGGAGGTGCCGGTGATGGCAGGGCCAGGAGACGAGATAGCAGCAGGCAAGGCAGGCCGCGGTCACCTGCGGGCGTCGCACGCCGACCGCGAGCAGGTGATCGGCACCCTCAAGGCCGCGTTCGTGCAGGGCATGCTGGCCAAGGACGAGCTGGATGCGCGGGTGGGCCAGGCGCTCGCGTCGCGGACCTACGCCGACCTGGCCGCCCTCACCACCGACATCCCGCCCACCTCGGCCACCACCCGCCCCGAGCGCCCGCCCGCCCCGGCCCGCCGCCGGCCGCTGGTCAGGGCGGCCGCCGGGTCGGGCGGCTGCCTGGGCATCGCCTTCGCTGCCATGCAGGTCCACCGCCTCGCCGATCCGGGCAACACCCCCGGCACCCTCCCCGGATCCTTGGCGCTCCCGAGCTTCCTGGTGGCCCTTACCGCCGTATTCGCGGCACTGTTCATCGTGATCTACGGGGTGGCCACCTCACTGGAGCAGCGGCGCTCCCGCCGGCAGCTGCCGCCCCGGCCCGGGCCAGGCGGCCACGCCGTGAACGGCCAACGGCACGCCGGCACCGGCCAAGGCCCGGCTCCCCCGCCCCCCGCACAGGCCAGCCCCCGTACTGACCTGCGGGCCCACCAGCCACCGCAGCACCGACAGCACACTCCCACCCGAGCAGGCTGGGCACCCCGCGGCACCAGGCCAGCGCCAGGCACGGCCTGACACCGGCGAAACCAGCACCGGGACCGCCCCGGCCTCTGCTGCCCGGCTGGCGGCACCGGTTTCCCTGCCCTGTGTTCGGTAGCGGAGGAGACGGCCATGGCGACAGGGCCAGGGCACGGATGCCAAAACGGCTGCCCGCATGATCGCCAAGGCGACCGTCCGTCCAAGGCCAGCGCCCACCTCACTCATTCGGCAGAGCACCGCCCTGCACCAGCCGCTAACTCCAGCCGTTAAAGATCTTTAGGAAGTTTGGGACATCCAAGTTTCACGTTACCAACATTCTCAACGGCGTCCGGCGAGGCGCTTAGGTCTTCTTCTTCTTCTTCTTCTTCTTCTTCTTTTCCTTCCATTGACGCTTGGGTGCGACAAATGTTCCAACACCGTGCGTAACGATCAGCATGCCTTTCTCTCGCACAACGCGGATAGCAGCACGTGCCGTCTCGCGGCTGTAACCAAACTCTTCTACTATCTGTACCTCTGTGGGGAATCTTGACCCCCCTGGGTATGTGCCGTCTGCAATCCTCTGCTCCAGTACCTGTGCCGCCCATTTGTACCTAGGAACACCTAGCGGTGGCTGTACAGGCTTCTACGGCGGGGTGGCATGCTGCTCCTTCGGCGGCAGTATCAGTACTGAGCTAGATGGTCATGATCTCAAGCGTAGTGGTCAGCCCGGCGTGGCCGCACGGCAACATGCGTTATAAGACGTACGGACCTCTACGAACCATTGAGCTTTTCAGGCGTAATCAGACGCCTTAGACGTCTGCCTAAAAATAGCGCGTACAGTCAGGTGGAGGGCCAGGCAGAGCCCGTAACTCGATAGTTCTGTCGGCTCAGGCAACTCAGCTCAACGGGAGCAACTGCTGACCCCGAGGACCCAAACGTCGGCCGCTGCCGCAGGGGGAACATGATGCAGCACCAGCACCAGGAGTACGCGGACAGCGCGGCACGACCGGCATCGGTGTCGGGCGCAGCCTAAGGACGGGGACAGCGCTCCATCTGCGGTTTTCTCACTTTCCTTTTCAGCCGGGGCGTCGTTCCTCTCCCCTGTTCTTCGCCCGGACATGGCCAGATGTCTGAGACGGGGGACCGTCCGCACTGGCCGGACCGACTTCCCGGGGAGCATCCCTGGGAGTTCACGGTGACACCACTCGTCATTACCACGGAGACCATTTCCGGCCCTGCCCCGATTAGGGAGAGAAGACATGAGAAGACATGAGAATACGTAGAGCAATCCTAGGCGCGGCGGTTATGTGTGCCGCCGTTGCCGTCGCCGCGCCCTGACCGCTGCGAGCGCTGCGGTCAGCTCGGCCCCGCCCGGTACTACAGTCCCGGTTCGTGACCTGATCATGGTTCATGGCGGGGCGGCCCGGAGCCGTGCCTGGTAGTGGTGGTAGCGGGCGCGGGCCTGGTGTTTTCGCCGCCATTGCGACCAGGCGCGGCCGAGCTGGCGGGCGGTGGCGGTCATCGGGCTGGTGGCCAGGCGCAGTAGGCGGCGGGCTTCGGGGACGCTGACCTTGACCAGGCCAGGGTCTTCGGGGGGCGGCTCGTGGGCGCTGGCCGGGAGGATCCCGGTGTCGCGCCAGTCCCAGGGCTGCTGATCAGCGCCGGGGGCGGGGCCGGCCGCGGTGGGCTGCGGGCGGGCGGCGGCGATAGCGAGCAGGGCGAGCGCGCACATGGACAGCACCGTGTGACGGTGGAAGGAGTGCCAGAGCCGGACCTGGTGCTGATCGAATCCGGTCTGCCCTTTGCCTGCTGGTGGCATTCTTCTACCGGCCATCTCTTGCCCGTCACGGCGAGCAGGACGCTCAGGGACACCGGGCGGCCCGCCGGGGCGTGGCAGTAGAAGAATGCCAGGTCCGAGGGGTCGGACAGGCTGCGGCGGATCAGCGCCCAATGCCGCGGCGAGGCCGTCGCGGCCCAGGCCCAGGCGTAATCGCGGTGGCCCTTGCAGCCGCGCCCGCACGAGCGGGTCTGCCACGCTGCCGCGGGGATCAGCCGGGCCAGGAACGCCACGGTGACTTTCCGCCCGGAGCCGAGGATGACCTTGAAGTTAACCGGGACCGCGAACACGTATCCCTTCCCCGGCGTCCTCGCAGGCCCGGCGCAGCTTCGCCGAGCGGCCATAGACCTCGTCCCCGGCGGCCCAGCCGAACGGCACCGCGGCGCCCACTGCCCCGGTGAGCATGCCGGTGGCCAGCTCGGTCTTGGTGGCGAACTGCACGTCGCGGGGGACCTGGGCCCGCTGACGGCGCAACCGGTCCGCGCACCAGGCCTTCGGCAGGTACAGCCGGAAGTCAAACAGCGCGTGGCCGCGGCCGGTGACGTACGCGCAGTTCACCACGGTCTGGCGGTTCTCCACCTGGCCGGTGATCCCCGCGTGCTGGCGGGCCACCCCCACCGTCATCTGCCCTTTTTTCAGCTCCGCGGTCTCATCGATCACCAGCACCGCCTGCGGATCAGCCAGGTGGGCCAGGATGAACCGCTGCAGGGCGCCCAGCGCCGTTTTCCAGTCCCAGGCGTGCTCGGCCAGCAGCGCCTGCAGCCGCCGCGGCGACCGGTGCCCCGCCGCCTGGGCGACGCCAGCATGAGCGGCGATCCCCGGCTGGGCCAGCAGCGCCCCGAGATAAGCGAACGCCGCCAGCCGCGACCTGGCCTGGGCGAACACCGGCGCGAGTAACCCGCGCAGTTCGTCATGCAGGTTTCCAGCCAGCGGCCATCTTCTACGATGGCCGCAGCGGCCACCTGCTGATCTTGTCTTCTCACAAAGCATGATCATCCAGGTGGCCGTCCAGCGCTCAAGCCCGGCACGCCGCCCACATCATGATCATCCAGGCCCTATATCACGAACCGGGACTGTAGTACCGGGGCCACGCGGGTGCAGGCCAACGACATCGGCTGGTCGCACATGAGCTACCGGCCCGGTGCCATCTACATCGGTCAGGGCGGGTCGCCGTTCGTGCGGTATCTCGCCTGGGCCAACTGGGGTGGCAGTGCCATCACGCGTTCCGGCCAGCTCGTCCGCCAGGCGAACCCGAACTGCACGCCCACGTACCTCTGTCCGGTGAGCAAGAAGCCGGTCACGGTCTACCTGCACGACGTCAAGACCCATAGGGGCACGCCCTACTTCGCCAAGATGCGCTGGACCTACACTTCGCGCAATGGCTACCGCAGGGAGATCTACCTCGTGTTCGAGTACTACCTGGGCGGCAGCGTTCCTTTCTGGAACATCAGCTAAAAACACAAGTTCCCCCCTCCCGTGGCAAAGGAGTGCCACTCGTGACCGACGACCAATGCCAGTTGGCGAGGAGCGGAGCCGTGAACACCCGCAGGCCACCTGGGAGGCCTGACTATAAGCCCGTCCGCACTCCTCACCGGGTCTGTCAACCAAACGGTGTAACTGATCTTGGTTGTTAGTTCCGGCCTGTGCTGAGCCGGCCGTCGAAGGTGATGTCGAATGCGTTGAGGGCGGCCTTCCACCTGTTGGTCCAGCGTTTGCGGCCCTTGCCGGTCGGGTCCAGGCTCATGATCGCCAGGTAGAGGCACTTCATCGCGGCCTGCTCGGTAGGGAAGTGACCGCGGGCGTTCACCGCCCGCCGCAGCCGGGCGTTGATCGACTCAATCGCGTTGGTCGTGCAGATCACCGTCCTGATCTCCCGGTCGAACTGCAGGAATGGAACGAATTCCGCCCACGCGTTTTCCCACAGCCGTATAATAGCCGGGTACCGTTTCTCCCACTTGCCGGAGAACTCGGCGAACTGGTCGAGCGCTTCCGCTTCGGACGCCGCGGTATAGACGGGCTTAAGGTCTTTCGCGATTTCCGCCCAGTCCCTCCTCGAGGCGTACTTGAAGGAATTGCGCAGGAGATGGACAATGCAAGTCTGCACGATCGTTTTCTCCCAGACGGCGTTCACCGCGTCGGGCAGGCCTTTCAGCCCGTCGCAGACCAGCATGCACACGTCCCGGGTGCCGCGGTTCTTGATCTCGGCCAGGACCCGCAGCCAGAACTTGGCTCCCTCGCCGTCGCCGTGCTCCCCGGCCCACAGTCCCAGCACGTCCCGCTGGCCGTCTACGGTGACGCCCAGGGCCAGGTAGACCGGCCGGTTAGCGACCTGGCCCTCCCGGATCTTGACGTTAATGGCGTCGATGAACACGACAGCGTAAACCGGGTCGAGCGGCCTGCTCTGCCATTCGGCCATGCCGTCCATCACCCGGTCGGTGATCGTGCTGATCGTCTGCTTCGAGACTTCCGCGCCGTAGACCTCGGCGAGGTGCGCGGCGATCTCCCCGTGGGTGAGCCCTTTCGCGGACAGGGAAATCACGATCCCGTCGACCCCGGTCAGCCGCCGCTGCCTTTTAGCGACGATCTTCGGCTCGAAACTCGAGTCCCGGTCCCGCGGCACGGTAATTTCCACCGGCCCGGTATCAGTGAGCACGGTCTTGGCGCGGTGGCCATTGCGGGAATTACTGCCATTACGGCCCGCCGGGTCATGCTTGCCATAGCCGAGATGATCATCCATCTCGCCTTCCAGCGCGCCCTCGACCACCATCTTCGTCAGCCTGCCCAGCAGGCCGCCCTCACCGCTCAGCTTCAGCCCGCCGGTGCGCGCCCGCTCGGTAAGCTCCCGCAGCAGCTGCTCATCGGCAGCCGAGAGCTCCGCCCCGTCCTCGTCATGGCTGGCCGTCACGTCTGTCACTGGTGTCTCCTCCGTCTCGGGGGTTACACCGTTGAAATTACAGTCCCCTCTCACCCCGATCCCCGGGGAGTGAGGGAGCTGGCCGTCGAGCTGGCGGACAGCGATTACGGGTGCACTGGGTGATCGTTGTTGCGGTACTTCGCTGTGGCTCGGCGCGGCTCCCTCTCGGCGGGCGCAGTGGGCGGCCCGGCTTCTGGCTGCTTTGGCTGACAGTCGGTGCTGGCGGTGGGCTGCGGCTAGGTGTCTTGTTGCTCGTCGTGCTCGCTTTCCTCGGCGACTGACTGCCTGCTCCAGGATTTTCCGCCGATGGACCTGCCGAAGGTCACCGCTAGTGCCGTGGCTGGCTGTGCGCCGACGACGAGGACGAGGAGTATGACGGCGAAGGCCGCGAGTTTTTCGCTGTTCTTGCTCGTGCTCTGGCTGAATAGGCCGTCGATGGCCATGATTTCCCCGACGACGCCGTAGAGAAGTATGAACCAGGCGGCGATGAAGACGGGTGTCATGATGCAGAGCGCGATGAGTTTTGCGGGCAGGGATTTGGGGCGGATCCGGGTGCGGGTGAGTAGCCAGCGCATGGCGTTGTCGGGGACCTGGAGCAGGCGGCTGTAGAGGGTGCTCTGGAGGGTGATCGCCAGGTATAGGACCGGGATGACGGTTGCGACGGTGGCGTAGAGCAGGCCGTTGAATACCGGGGTTGCGTGGTGGGCTGAGGCGAGGGTCATGGATGCCAGGATCGCGTAGCTGGTGTGTGGTTGGGCCTGGTTCTGCGGGGACGATTTGCTGTCCCGGGGCGCCGCCTGCTTTTCATCCGTTGCGAGGCTCGGCGGTGCGTCTAGCTGTTCCAGTCAGCCCGGGCACAGCCCCGTAGGCGTAGTGCCCTGGGGTGAGCTGGCAGAAGATCGGCCTGCCTGCCACGGTCCAGTCCTGCGGCTTGGCACGGCACAGCCAGTCGATCGCTACTTCGTCTTCCCGTTCTTGAGCGCGGCCTCGACCACGAGCATGCGCGCCCTCTCGGCCTCGGTCAGCTCGGCCTCGTTCTTGGCCTTGAGCGCGGCCAGCTCGCGGCGCAGCCGGGCCTTGCGCTGCGCGTTGGTCTCAGGCTTGGTCACCTCTTCGGATGGCTCCACGGGCGCCACCTCCGAGTAAGTCGAAGCAGCGCCCGCGGTACCGAGTGTGAGGTTCTGCTGCGCCGTGAAGTTCTGGAACACTGGGTCAGTCAGCGGGTACTCAGCCGGGTTGACCGTGACAGCAGGGTTCTGGGCACCGTTGCCACCCTTTACGCCGTCGTGCGTTCCGAATCGTGCCACAACTGCCATCTCATACTCCTTAGTCAGAAATGCTTTTACTAACAGTTTGGCATACCGTGTTTTACTTCTTGTAGAGACATACGCCACTAGCGTGGCGTGAAAGGCGACGGAGGTGTTCCAGGATATGACCCGCAAGTGGGTTGCCCGGTCCTTCAAGGTTGATGACGACACCTGGAGCAGGTTCGGGGACGCAGTTCATTCCACCAACCCGGACTTAGACCGGGCTGACGCACTCAGGGCGCTAATCAGATGGTATCTGGATGACTCTACGAAACTCATGATTGCTTTTCCCGTCCCCAAGGAGCGAAGTAATGTCTGAGTCTGAGGTCTGGTTACCTGTCGTCGGCTGGGAAGGCCTGTACGAGGTCAGCGACCACGGGAGTGTGCGCAGCCTGGACCGCTGCATAACCCAGGCAAATAGATGGGGTACCTTTGAGCGACTCTATCGTGGCAAGGTGCTGCAGCCCACAGAGAATAGTCACGGCTACAATGCGGTTTGTCTGTCCAGGGACGGACATGTGAAGAACCGCAAAGTCGGCCGCCTGGTGGCTGAGGCGTTCCTCGGACCATGCCCCGAGAGTATGGAACTCTGCCACGGTCCCGCTGGGCAAGAGGATGATTCCCTGTCCAACGTGAGTTGGGGCACCAAGAGCAAGAACCTTGGCGAAGATAAGCTACGTGATGGCACAGATCCCAGGGGTGACCGCAACGGCTTCGCCAGGCTAACTCAAAACGACGTGCTGGAGATTCACAGGCTTTACAACAGTGAACGTCATCTGCGGCACGCGGGTAACCGTCACATGCTTTCGGGTCGTGCCTGGACGCGCAAAGCCTTGGCTATGAAGTTCGGGGTTAGTGAAAGCACCATTGGAGCAGTTCTGTCAGGCGAAACCTGGGGATGGCTAGTCAAGGAAGAGGTAGCAGTATGACTGATGAAGACCTGGAGATCCGACAGCGGATATTCGAGATGGATGCCCGCATGGACGCTCAGTGGGCAGCACAGGCTAACCAGTTAGCCTCGATTCCCGGTGCGGTAATCCAGTTGAGGTTTGGATACCGAGGGCGGCGACCAGGGCGAACGTCACCTGATCATGACCGGGATCACAAGCCAACCGTAGCGCCGCAGCTTGCCGTCTGTAGATGATCTTCCAGATATCGCGAGGTCACCGCTGCGTGTCAGTCGGCACCGACCTGTCCAGCCACAGCGATCGTGGTCAGCTCGTTCAGCGAAACCAATTGAGGTCGGGGCATCTGCCCTGGTCAGCGATGTCGCGCATAGAGGGACCCAGCCAAACTGCCTCACCGGGAATCGAGGTTAGCCGCAGCCCTGGAGCAGGAGCGCAGCGAGTGTGCCCAGGAGCGGCTGGAGGCCGAAGCAACCAAGTTGGAGACCTACCGTCAGACCACGGTCGCGGCGGCGGTCAGCTCCGAGGAGATGGCGCCCCAGTTCGCGGCCATGATCACGGGTTCCTCCAAGGAGGAGATCGACGCCAAGGTTGAGCAGGCCAAGGCGGCCACGGCCGAGATCCTGGCCGAAGTCGCCGGGCAGCAGCCTGGCCAGACCGCGGAGCAGGACGAGCAGGACCAGTTCATCCAGCACCGCAGTCCGCCGTGCCCGATGACCAGTACCTTCCGCCAGGTCTCACTCCCGAGGAGCAGCAGGCGGCCGAGGACGGATCGTTGAGCCTGCGTGACTACGCCGCGTTGCGGTCGCGCCTCCGCTTGGCCGGACGTGACGTAGGAATCTTCGGATAAGGAGAACACCGATGGGATGGATTACAGACAGGCTGGCCGAGATGGCAGCCGAGAAGCAGCAGGTATTACCGCAGCCGAGCATCCCGCAGGCCGAGCCGGATACCAGCAGAGATGCCCTTATCGAGCAGGCCAGGGCGAGCACGGAGACGATGCGCCCAGCTAGCTTGCAGGAGCTTGGTATCACTCCGGGCCAGGATTTCGCCGCGGTGCTGAGCAGGCGGCACGCGCCCGCCACCGAGATCACGCCCGACGACACGCTGACGCCGCAGCAGCGGGGCATGCTGGCGAAGCTGGGCACCCAGGCAGGCGAGTACGGCCCGGCCAACCAGCGTGCCAAGGCGGCCCGGGAAACAACGCGGCCCTGGTTGCCGAGCAGGGCAAGGCCTGGACGATCACCGAGGACACCTTGCCCAGGAGGGTTGACCCCTCAAAGATCGCTGGCCACACCCCGGGCCGTCAGTGACGACCTCCTCCGAGCGGCCCGGCAAGTCAGCCAGCAAACTCTGGAATGGCAACGGCTTACGCGTTGCCGATGCCCGTGAACCTGACTGGCAAGGCGGCAGTGTGCCCGACATGTCCAAGGCCGTGAGCTGCCCGGAGTGCGGGCGCCGCTGGCTCACCGCGGATTGGCTGGCACAGCACATCGAAGCGGCCCACTCGCCAAAGCTGCCAAAGCTGTTTCGGCCGACGCGTGGCGGGGCCACAAGGAGCGCCATCGAGGCCATCACCGACCGGATCGCGGACGGCACGTTCAAGCCCGGTGACCCGGTGCGGCAGAAGGATCTGGCCGAGGAGATAGGCGTCAGTGGCGGGTCGGTGGCGGCTGCGGTGAGCCAGCTCGCGGCTGACGGTGTGCTCGCCTACGAAGGGACAGCATTCCGACGCCGAGCGCTCGTCGCGGTGTCGTACGCCCTCTAACAGCCTGACGGCCCCCAGCAGCTTGCTAGGGGCCGTCAGGCGTCTTCCAGGACCCGGGCCGTGTGACCGGACGGGGACCGGGGCCAGGCCGTCTCCGTGGCTCTCAGGACGTCTGGACGCCAGCCGACGTACGAGCGGATGACCGTCGATCAGGGCTTCACGTCACTGCAGGGCAACCAGAACTGAGCGGGTCCGTTCGCCCCGGTGAGATCTTGCGAGCAGACCATGTTGTACGGCGCCACCGTGTTCGCGATTCCGGAGACGGTGCTGACCATCTTGGCGTACTTGCTCCCGGTGCTCGCCTGCAGCTTGCTCAGGTTCGATTGCGTGGTGGCCAGCTCATGGCGCACCTGGCCCAGCTGGGCCTGAGTCTGGCTCTTGTACGTCATGAACAGCGCGAGAGTCACCGCAGCCAGGACGATCCCGAGCAGGCCTGCCCCGTAGGCGCCGAGCGCGAGGGCGGGTATGCGGCCCCTGCGCTGCGGCGGGCGCATATCTGGCTGCTGCGGTGCTGTGTTCGGCATCGTCGTGTTGGCATGCGCCCTGGGGTCGCCGCCGTTGAATGGAGCCTGGTTATACGGAGCCTGGGAGTGCATTGCGAGTCCCTTTCATGGGTGCGCGATTGACTGCACGAGATCAATGGCCTCGGCACCGAAGACCGCCGAACGGCGGTATGCGGTGAGCCGGTCCTGGTACACCTGCACGTCTCCCGGGTCGCTGGCGGTCAGCGAGGCATGCGGTGCCTCCACCTTCGCGAACGGCGGCCGGTCGTCGGTGCGGTCCTCGTACACGATGAACGCGGTCTGGATGAGGGCGAACATCGGAGCATCGTCGGGGATCACGCCGAGGGTTACCGTCTCCAATGTCGCCACGCTGGCCAGATGATTGAGCTGCGCGGCGAGCACATCCCCCTCACCCGGCCGGAAGCGCAAGGCCGCCTCGGTCAGGATGAACTCAAACGCTCGGTCTGACTGGTACAGACCTTGCTGGCGGGCGAGCCGGTTGGCCAGGGCCTGACCGATGTCGGCGGACGGGTCAGCGAAGGTCAGGATGCGCCTGGCATACTCGGCGGTCTGCAAAAGGCCTGGGACAAAGCACGGCTGGAAGTGACGCAGGACCAGCGCAGTTTCTTCCTCGCGCTGCACGATCTCCTGCTCCGCGGCCAGCCCCCAGCCCTCAAGGCGCTCCCGGTGGGTGATTACCTCGTTGACCGCCGCTTCGGCCAGGTACAACACGATCTGTCGCCTTTCCTCGCTGGCACCGGCCGCGTCGGCCCAGGCAGCTACCTGCTGCACTGAGGGCACGGAGTCGCCCTTCTCGATCCTGGAGACGGTGGACTTGTGGACCCCGAGCACCCTGGCAATCTGTTCCCCGGACAAGCCGGCAAGCATGCGGACGCGCTGCAGCTCCTGGCCTAGCCTGACCCGTTGCGTCCGGGGTTCCCGGGCCTGTCCTTCGTTCATGCCCGGAGCAGCTCTGCGAACCGTGCCATGAGGCACAGGTGGTCGGCGCAGCGGTTGATGACCTCCGGACTGGCTGTCACCTCGGCACCGAGGTAGGCGCCACTCTCGTCATAGGACATCAGCGCTGCGAACGCCTGGTCAGTTTCGGCATCGAACAGCCAGAAGTCACCGATGCTGGCCAGGTCGGAGTGGGATGAGCGGTTGGCCACCCAGATCTTCTCGCCGGCCGTGACCGACCCGGGATATCCGTAGGTGAGCTGGAACCGCTCATAGGTCGTGAGCGGCCAGCCAATGATGCGGTACCTACTCCAGACCTTGCCGGCCCTGCTGGTGTCGCGGATGCGGGCCAGCCACGGGTTGACCTGTGCGGAGCGTTCTGGCAGGCGCTGGCCGCAACTCGAACGCCTTGAGCGCGTCGGCCTCGGCTGGAACGTTGTAGGCCCGAAGCGTCTCGGCCCGCACGGCGGTCTGGCCAAACAGGTCAAAGCAGGCGGGCAGGTCAGTCGGAAGGCCCGTCCGGGTTGGCTGTCTCGTCACGTCCTAGCTCCTTGCTCGCGTATCCGTTGAGTAGGGCACGGGGGAACAAGACGACCTGCTCATGACCGGGAATGGTACCGAGGTCGGCCAGGGCCTCCAGGTCAGTGAGCGTACTGCCCTGCACGGCGACCAGCTCGGGATCGTCGGTCTAGTAGATCGCGGGGCAGGTCCCGTCATTGCACCCAATCTCCGTACTTGCGGGTGAGCCGCATGGTTCCTCCATGTGTCTGTCACTGGACTGTCACCATCCAACTCACATTCTTGTCCTGCAACATCCTGAGTCAACCCGCAACGTCTCGACTTCTGGCCTGATCCTGATGCAATCTGGCTCAGAATGTTGCAGGATGTTGCACACCTTACCCACAGGGTCTCGGGTGGGACAAGAACCGCCACGCGGTCACGCACAGGGGCTGACCGTCGCGAGGGCCTTGTCCCGCCCGAGGAGGAGGACCGATGGACGACCCCCACGACGACGAGCCCACCATCGAGATCCCCGCGATATGTGGTGACGACGACGGGCCGATCTACGACCGGGTGTGGCTCGGGTCAGCAGACCAGACTCATGCTCTGCGCCTCGGCCTGCGGGCCTACCTACGTGACCGCCCGGTGGCTGATGAGGCGGTGTTGATCGCAAGCGAGTTCGCGGCCAACGCCATCATCCACAGCAACAGCAGGAACTGCTTCTTTATCTGCCGTGCCGAGGTCCACCGCGATCACGTCCGGGTCGAGGTCGAGGATCTTGGCGGGCAATGGGTGGTCAGGCCCGTGGATGACCGACCCCACGGGCTGCAGATCGTGCAGATGCTCTCCGGGGGGCACTGGGGGACCGGGGTCCGCGAATGCGACGGCATGCGGGTCACCTGGGCCGAGGTGCCCTGCCCACTCAGTGACGCTCCCCGCGGGATGGTCCCCACCTAAAGACGCGTGCCTGGCTTCCTGTGTTGTCTACCCGTCCCCGGAAAGGCAGGTGAACCTGCAAGGGGGATGAGGTAGCAGGGAAGACGCGACGGCACGAGGGAATGTGCCGGTTTACCTCTACTCCTACGAGACCTGGAGAACCTTGACCTACTCCCTGGAAACCTTCACCTTAACCTTAACCTGGAAAATCTACTCAGGGCATTACCCAGATGGCTCAGGCCATCCTGGAACCTTTAGCTCTCAGCTGATGGGGAAGTCACGCTGGGTGTGAGGTCTCGGTCCCGTCCCGTGCTTGGCATCAGAACATTGGTGAGCCAGGCCGGGGCGGGGCCGCTCCCGCTTTAGGCTGCCGATCTCCAAAGGGGTTGCTCCCAGCTATGACTACCGACTCTATGCACGTCTTCTGGATTCGACCGCTGCCCGGGGTCACTAATACCGAGCGGGTCATCGTGGCAATGGATAACACTGACCAGACCAGCGTCGTCGTGGTGCTGCCAGACAATACCCAGGTGCTCATCACGGCCGATCGGGCGGTTTGCTTCCGTGGCAATCAGATGCTCGTCCTCAGCTCGTGGCAATACTCGCCTGTCTCGCCGGATGAGTATTACCAGGAGACAGGGCCTCCTCCGGAGGTACCGGAGGCTCACCGCCTCCCCGGGGCCGCCCCCGGGCAGGGGTCGCGGTGGGACCTTTACCCTGGGCGGCCGGCGGATGTTCGCGTGAAAGGCCAGCGATGAATCCCTGGCTTGACCGTCGCGTCCTGCCCTGGCTTATCGCTACGTTCGCCGTGCTGGCGTTCGCGGTGTGGTGGTGGGTCAGCCGCCAGCCTGAACATCACCTGCCCGGTCCCCGACCATCCGGTGTGGGCGCAGATCCTGAACCACGGGCACGGCCAGTGGATCTGCGGCGCGTCCCTGACGATCACGGGCAACGGGTGATTTAGAGAGGGGGTGGTCGATAGTGGACGCTGTGACGCAGGTACAGGCGATGCTGCACAACGCGTCGGTGGAGGCCAACTGGCGGGCCTTCCATGTGGGTATACCCGCCGGCTTCGCCAACTACGTGTACAGGTACCTGGACGGGGCGGGGGTACTCCTCTACGTCGGCATGACCAGCAGCGCGGCCCGGCGGGCCGATGCGCACTGGCGCAAGAGTGACTGGCGGTCGTGGGTACAGGCCGTGGAGTACACCCGCTGCCACGACCGCGATGAGGCGTTCAAGCTGGAGTCCAAGATCCGCCGAGAGGAGAAGCCACTGTTCACTAGGACGCAGGGGAACGCCGCCGTGCTCGCGGAGATGGACCGGGCCCACCCCATCAACCACGTGACGGGCGCCTGCCATTGCAACCTGCCTGGCCTCACGAACGAAATACTGGCTGGCCAGGCTGTTGTTGAGTACCATCAGCAGGACCCGTTGGGCTGGATGTAGGCGTAGACGCCGGTGGAGAACTCCATGCACCTCGGGCCGTCCCGGGACGGTGATATCGCTGGGCAGGCTGCTCATCACGCTCTCCCTCCGGGCGCCAACCTAGCGGCCTTCCCTGGATCGCCCCGTCCAGGACACACCGCGCAGGACACTCCGCCGGGTCCAGGGGTGCTGGTTCAGGCGGGCTGGTTCACAGGGTGCCGGATCCGGCCGAGAGCTGACCGGACCCGGAAGGCCAGCCCGATCTCCATCACCCCGTAGATGATCAGCCAGACGCCGAGCACCAGGGCCAGCGTCACCAGCGTGATGCCCGGGTAGGCCAGCACGACGATTCCGGCCAGGATGCTGAGCACCCCCATGAAGCCGGTCCAGCCCCGGTGCGGGTTGTCCCGGCTCGGCCAGGGCGTTGAATATCTCCACGAAGCCGTTGACCACCCAGAAGATGCCCAGCAGCAGCGCGAGCGCCACCACCGTGACCAGCACATGGCGGACCGCGTACAGACCGACCACGAACGCGAGCAGACCCAGCACGGCGCTCATCACCCGGACCCCGCCGGTCAGGTCGCTGCCCGCGAACGCGCCCACGAACTGGAAGATGCCGGCGACCACCAGCTGGATGCCGAACAGCACCGCGATCGCGATGACCGTTGGGCCGGGCCAGGCCACCGCGGCCACTCCCGCGAGCAGCGTGAGGACACCGAAGGACAGCAGCCAGATCCAGTGCCGGCCGAGCGAGGCGATCGAGTCAGTGATGTCGGTCCGGGGGTCAGGACTCATCCGGGGCTCCAGCGGTAGTCAGGATGGGCACGGCATCCAGCATCGGCGACGACGGGGCGGCTGTCGATGTGCGGCCGGACAATGGGCCCGGTCCCAGCCGGGGCGTACACCGGTGCTTCGACAGCCGTCGGTTTCCCTGCCTACCGTCGTTCATCTCTACGTCAGCACACTGCCGGGAGACCTGTGCGGGGAGCGCCGCGCGGACACCCGAGGTTTCGCGTCCCGCCTGGACGGGGCGCTCCCGGGGCGCGCCGACGGGGTGCGCCGGTGCCCCGGCCGGCTCAGCCCAGATCGACCGAGGGGTAGAGCGGGAACTGGGCGAGCAGCTCGGCGGCCTGCTTGGCGACCCGGTCAGCCAGCGCGGGGTCCGCCGCGCAGGTGGCCTTCGACGGTGCGCCGCTGGACGTGGTCCCCGGCCGGGCCTGGCTCAGCACCTCGTAGATGAGGCCGGCGATCACGTCCATCTCCGCGGTGCCCAGCCCCCGGGTGGTCAGCGCCGGGGTGCCGATCCGGATCCCCGAGGTGTACCAGGCTCCGTTCGGGTCCCGGGGGATCGCGTTGCGGTTGGTCACGATGCCCGCGTCCAGCAGGGCCTGCTCGGCCTGCCGCCCGGTCAGCCCGTAGCCGCCCACGTCGATGAGCACCAGATGGTTGTCGGTACCGCCGGTGACCAGCCGCGCCCCGCGGAGGATCAGGCCATCCGCCAGGGCCTGGGCGTTCGCCACGATCCGCTCGGCGTAGTCCTGGAAGCTGGGCTGGCGCGCCTCGGCCAGCGCGACGGCCTTGGCCGCCATCACGTTCGGCAGCGGCCCGCCGAGCACCAGCGGGCAGCCCCGGTCCACCGCCTCGGCCAGCTCAGGCTGGCACAGCACCATGCCGCCCCGCGGCCCGCGCAGCGACTTGTGCGTGGTCGTGGTGACGATGTGGGCGTGCGGGACCGGGTCGAAGTCCCCGGTGAAGACCTTTCCCGCGACCAGCCCGGCGAAGTGCGCCATGTCCACCATGAACGTCGCGCCGACCTCGTCAGCGATCTCGCGCATCACCGCGAAATTGACCCGCCGCGGGTAGGCGGAATAGCCGGCCACCAGGACCAGCGGGCGGAACTCGCGCGCGGTCTCGCGCAGCACGGCGTAGTCGATCAGGCCGGTGGCCGGGTCCGTGCCGTAGGACCGCTGCTCGAACATCTTCCCGGAGATGTTCGGCCGGAAGCCGTGCGTCAGGTGGCCCCCGGCGTCCAGCGACATGCCGAGCATCCGCTGGTTGCCAAGCTCCTGGCGCAGCGTCGCCCAGTCCTCCTCGCTCAGGTCGTTGACCTGGCGGACGCCGGCCCGCTCCAGCGCCGGGGCCTCGATCCGGCGGGCCAGGATCGCCCAGTAGGCGACCAGGTTGGCGTCGATGCCCGAGTGCGGCTGCAGATACGCATGTGGCGTGCCGAACAGTTCCCGGGCGTGCCCGGCCCCGATCGTCTCGATCGTGTCCACCTGGGCGCAGCCCGCGTAGAACCGCCGCCCGATCGTGCCCTCCGCGTACTTGTCGCTGAGCCAGTTGCCCATGGCCAGCAGCACCGCCGGTGAGGCGTAGTTCTCGCTGGCGATCAGCTTGAGCGAGGCCCGCTGGCTGGCCAGCTCCGCGACGATCGCGTCGGCCACTCCGGGCTCGACGGAGCGGACCACGTCCAGCGCGCTGCGGAAAGCGGCCGACTCGGTACTCGGTGACGACATGGAAACCCCCAGTGCGGCCAGAACTGTGGCGCTGCTTCACTACTCGCGGAGAGGCCCAGGCGCCCGGCATGCGTCCCGATGACGGGGCCGCTCCCCGATGGTTACCCATCCCTGCGCGCCAGTCACGGCCCGCCCGAAGCTTACCGGGACCAGGCTGACGCTGTCAGCGGTCACCCGTACCGTGGAAGCCGTGACCACCGTGTACCTGCCCGACCAGCTCAGTCCCGCGATCGTGCGGCCCCGCCCGCACGTGGAGGCGGTCCTCGCGCAGAGCCTGCGCGAAATGGGCCCGCGCGGCCGCACCGCCCTGGCCTGGCAGTGGGCGCTGACCGGGACCCGGCCGTCGCCGGTGACGCTGTCCCTGGCCCCGGGCTCCCCGCCGTCGCGTGAGGAGATCCTGGCCGAGGCCGCGGCGGAGCCGGAGGGTTCCACCGCCCCGCCCGGGGTGCCGGCCGATTTCCGCGATCAGTTCCGGGAGACCCGCGCGGTGCTGGCCTGGCTCGCGGGCGGCACCGACGAGGTCCCCGTGCACGCGGACAACCGGGGCCGCTTCATCGGGGCCCGCGGTGATTACGCGCGCACCGACGACGAGATACGCCAGGTCCGTGAGCTCACGCGGGACGCGCTGCGCCACGCTGACCTGCCGGAGCCCATGTCTGCCTCGGACGCGCGGCACCCGTGGCGCTGGGAGCCCGGCTGGATGAACGCCGCCTGGCTGCGCGGCGTCCGGGACCTGCTCGACTGGGTCCTGGGTGAATCCCCGGCGGCGCCGCTGTGCGGGCGCTCGGTCGGCCTGCCCAGCACCTCCCACCTCCACTACGAGGACGCCGCGGCCAACGTGGTCGTGTTGCAGGGCCGTCCCGGCGGTGTGCCGGTGGACCCGGCCCAGTACCCGCCCCCGCAGTACGGCGAGGGCCTCCAGGCCGCGATCCGGTGGCTGCGCGGCGAGACCGCGGCCCCGCCGGTCGACTCCGGCGGCCGCGGCCCGTACCTGTACTCCAGCGACCGCCGCTGAACTCCAGCCGCGCTGAACTCCAGCCAGCAGGGGCCACCCCGCACGGTCGCCGACCGGGCCGCGGCCCAGGTCGCGGCGGGCATATTCGGTGGACGCCCGGGTCCTGGCCCGGACACCGGAACCAGGCGCTGGCCGGGCGGGACGCGGATGGGCCACACTCGGATGAGCCAGACTCAGATCACCCGGACGCGGATGACCCCGACCAGAGAGGGAGGCGCCCGTGGACAGCACCGGACTGCGCGCCGTGCAGCAGCCGCTCAAGGACGCCTACCGCGAGGATCCGCAGCAGGCGGTGATCACCCTGAGGGCCCGCGGCGAGCTGGGGAACGAGGGGATCAGCTGCTCGGTGGACACCGGCCGGGCCATGGCGGTGGCCGGGCTGCACCCGGCGACCGGCGGTGACGGGTCCCTGCTGTGCTCCGGCGACATGCTGCTGGAAGCGCTGGCCGCGTGCGCCGGGCGTCACGCTGCGGGCGGTGGCCACGTCGCTGGAGATCCCGGTCACCGGCGGGACCGTGCACGCCGAAGGTGACCTGGACTTCCGCGGGACGCTCGGCGTAGCCAAGGAGGCGCCGGTCGGGTTCACCGCCATCCGGCTGCGCTTCGAGCTGGACACCGAGGCCAACGAGGAGCAGATCGCGACGCTGCTCCGGCTGACCGAGCGCTACTGCGTCGTGCTGCAGACCCTGGCCCACCCCGTCCCGGTCAGCGCCTCAGCCGGGCACATGGCGGGCTAGGGCAGCCGGGCGGCACGGCCGGCGCGGTGGCGGTCAGCGGAAGACCTCCGGAGCTGGCAGTCGAAGAGTGCCAGCGCGCCGGCCGGGCTCGTATCCGGGCATCGGTCATAACCTCCCGCGGGGGCCGCGGCCGGACATCGCCGGACGGATCACGTCCCTGACCGAGGCCGCGCCTCACGCGCGGGAGACGCCCGGGAAGTCGGCCGCGAGCAGGTCGAGTAGGGCCTGCGCGGCCCCCGTGGGCGGGTGGCCCGCCGCGACAACCGCGCTGAGATCGCGGCACAGCGGCGGCGTGATGGGGACGGCGTCCACCTGCCCGCCCGCGGCCTTGAGGGCCAGGGGCGGGAGCACGGTGATGCCCAGGCCATGCTGCACCGATTCGATGAGGTACTGCATGTTCTCCACCTCGCAGGCGACCCGCCGGGCGAGCCCGGCGGCCGCGCAGGCGGTGTCGATCTGGGCCCGCAGAGCCGAGTCGGCGCGGTATTCGACGAAGTCGCGATCGCGCAGCACCGGGTCGTCGAGCCGGATGGTGGCGCGCCGGGCCAGCGGGTCGCCCCGGGGGACGGCGAGGACCAGGTAGTCCCGGCCCAGGTCGATGCGGGTGAGCTTGACCGGGTTGACCGGGCCGTCGATGAAGGCGATGTCGAGCTCGGCATCGGCGGCCGCGCGGGCCAGGTCCGACGCCGCGCCGTGGGTCAGCCGGATGGTGACACCGGGATGAGCGCGGCGGAACCTGGCCAGCAGCCCGGCCAGGTCCATGATGGTCTGGATCGCGCCCACCTGCAGCTGGCCGTGCAGCACACCGCGGACCCCGGCCACGGCGTCGCGGCCCTCGTCGGCCGCGGAGAGCGCCCGGCGGGCGGCGGGCAGCAGCGCGCGGCCCGCCGGGGTCAGCGCCACCCGGCGGTTGTCCCGGACGAAGAGCGCCCCGCCCAGTTCCCGCTCTAGCGCGGCGATGGACGAGCTCAGGCTGGACTGCACCCGTCAGGGCCGCCGCGGTGAATGCCCCTCGGCCGGAGAAGTGCGGGGCTGGCGGGCTCGTAAACGATACCGCACATCTTGGAAGATGACCGGGGCCGGGCCTGGACCACCCACCCGGAAGGACCAGCCCGTTCGGGTCACGGTCTTCACACGTCACTGGCCGTACGGCGGCTTCCGCGCGGCCGAGGAGAGCGCCGACCACGGGGCGCTGCAGCCGCCGGGCGCGCTGGGCCGCGGAGCGGCTCGGTGCGGCCCGCCGGCACGACAAGTCGCCGAGCTCTTCATCCATCGACGGTCAGCTCGACGTTCTGCTCGGCGAGACATCGTTGTCGCCGCACGGCCAGGTGATCGCTGGTCGTCGCGCCCTGGGTGCCCGACGCGTTCGGCGCGCACCGGGACTCGCCGCTGAAGCACTGATCACCATCGCGTGCCGGCGTCGAGCGATTCGACTCCGTCACGTGGTGCGGTGGCGCGGGCGGGGCGCGGGCCCTGCTGCATGCCCGGGCAGACCTGCAGGCCGATGGGGTGTCCCGGATGGAGGCCCAGCATGAGCAGGTCGCGGCGTCGCTCGACCGGGTGATGCTGGCCCTGCGGGCCTGGCAGGCGTCGGCCCGCGTGCCCGAAAGGGATCACCTGGTGGCTGCGCTGAGCGGGCACCGGGCCATCCTGCTCGAGCACCTGGACGACGAGGAGGCACACCTGCTCCCGGTGGCCGCCCGTCACCTCAGCAGGCGGGGATGGGACGCCCAGGGTGAGCACTTCCTGGCCAGCACGCCAAAGCGCCAGTTGCTCATCTTCCTGGGCGCGGTCCTCGAGGACGCCGACGCCCGCGAGCGCGCCAGCGTGCTCACGGCGATCGCGGTGCTGCCAAGGTCATCCACCGCGAACTGTCCCGCGATCCGGAGTTCCGCACCCGGTTCCGCCGGGAGGTCGCCGCGGCCAGCGGGGCCTACACCGCCCCGGTGATCGCGGCCGGGCCTGATGACGACCCGCCGTGGCTGGCCACCGTGTTCGTCCCGGGGCCTTCGCTGGCCGAGGCGGTCGACGCTGCGGGGCCGTTACCCACGGCGTCAGTGTGGCGGCTGGCCGGCGGGCTGGTCGAGGCGCTGCAGGCGGTCCATTCCGCGGGGCTCGTACACCGGGACCTGAAACCGGCCAACGTGCTGCTGGCCCTGGACGGGCCCCGGGTGATCGACTTCGGGATCTCCCGCGCGCTGGAGAAGACGGCGATGACCTCCACCGGGATGATCGTCGGCACCCCCTCGTTCATGTCCCCCGAGCAGGCCGAGGGCGCCCGGGTGGGCGCACCCAGCGACGTGTTCTCCCTGGGCTGCGTGATCGTGTTCGCGGCCACCGGGACCGGCCCGTTCGGCAGGGGCCCGCAGGCACCGCTGCTGTACCGGGTGGTGCACGCGGTCCCGGCGATCACGGACGTCCCCAGCGGGCTGCGCGAACTGGCGGCGGGCTGCCTGGCCAAGGCGCCTGCGGATCGTCCCGGGCCGGCTGGGCTGCAGGCGGCGATCGCCGCGGGCCGGGCCCCTGATGAAGGGGATGCGCTGGCCTCCTTCTGGCCCGTGCCGGTGACCGGGGTCATCCGCTCGCACCAGGCCCGGCTCGCCCACTGAGCTGCGGGAGGGGCAGGCCGGGCGCGGGCCAGCCGCCCGCCGCCCGCCCGCGGCCGGGGGAGCGGCGGCCGGGGCAGCGGTCGCCGGCGGAACGGCGGCGGCAGGCACGGCGCCGAAGACGGCAGCGGCCGGGACAGCGCTGTCCCCGGCGAGGACGTTGCCTGCCGGGCCGGCTCCGGCTGGAAGCCCGGCGGCCGCCGGGACGGCACTGCCGGGCGCCGGGACGGTGACGGCGGCCGCGGCCACCCGGACGTCGGCCGCCGCGCAGGCCGGGCGGGGTACGCGGCGCCAGCCACCGTGGCGGGGGACAGCCCTCCGGGGGACAGCCCCCCGGGAACGGTGGGCCTGCCCTGCCGGCCGATCAGCTGCTCGAGTCCGGGCGCAGCAGCGCCGGGCCCGGGGTGACCCGGCGGCGCGTGCTTCTCGGGCTGGCCGTGGTGACCGGAGCCGGGCTGGGGGGAGCCGGATGGGCCCTGGGCCAGGGCGGCCCAGCGCACCCGCCGGCGACCGTCCACCGGCCAGGCCTGGGCGGGAAGGCCCGCCGCCAGGCCTGGGCAGCAACGCCAACACGGTGCTGGCGCTGCGGGCCCGCGGCGGTACCCGGGCCTGGCAGGCGGCCACGGACGGCCCGGTCACCTCGGGCTTCGCCGTCTCCTGCGGGCTCGTGTACGCCGGCAGCAACGATGACACCGTGCGGGCCCTGCGGGCCAGCGACGGTACCCCGGTGTGGCGGTTCACCGCGGGCGGCCCCGTGGAATCCCAGATCGCGGTGGCGGGCGGGACGGCCTACGTCGGCAGCAATGACTTCAGGGTCTACGCCCTGAAGTCATGAGCACGGCCCGCTCCGCCGGTTCCCCGCCGGAGCGCCTCACAGGGGAAGGGTGTACATCACCAGACTGAGCAGTCATGCGGGACGGTGATGGCCGGGACTGCAATCTGGCTGCAAGCCGGCGTCGACACGATGGGTTCTGACCCGTGAGGAGGGCATGATGGCAGACACCCCGGTGATCGAGAAGTTCCTGCAAGCGATCGAGAGCGCGATGATCCCTGGCTGCGACGTGTGGAGCCCGGACGCCACGCTGGACGCGACCGTGCCCGGCTGGCGGCTGCACGCCGCGGGCGCGGATGCGATCCGCACCGAGTACGCTCGGTGGTTCGCCGACCCCGGCCACTTCGACGAACTGCGCCGGTACCCGGTCGCCAGCGGGGCCAGCGAGGTCATCGAGTACACGCTGAGCTGGACCGAGCACGGCGTGCCGCACGCGGCGCACCACATGCACCTGCTCACGGTGCGTGACGACCGTATCGTCGCCGACACCGTGTTCTGCGGGGGCCGCTGGCCAGCGGCCCTGCTGGCCGAAATGGAAGCGGCCGATGCCTGACGACATGGCCGGGCTGCTCGCGGGGGTGACCGAACGGATGCCCCTGGACGGGATCCCGGGCAAGTCCGGGGCCCGGCTGGAGCGGGTCGTCATCGGCGGCCAGGACTACGTGCTCAAGCACCTCAACCTGGGCGGGGACTGGACCTTGCGGGCGTCCGGCTCGTTGCGGGGCGCAGGGATAGAACTGTGGGAACGGGGCATCCTGGCCCGGCTGCCCTCCTGCTTCAACCAGCCGATCGTGGGGGCTGCCCCGGACGAGCCCGGCCCCGGCCCGGAGCCGGGCCGGGGGCCAGCCTGGCCCCGGGGCTGTGTCCTGCTCATGCACGATGTGACACCCTGGCTGGTCCCGGCCACGGATGAGGTCATCCCGCTGGCCCAGCACGTGCGCTTCCTGCGGCACATGGCCGCCCTGCACGCCGCGTTCTGGGACTGCGGCCCCGAGTTCGACGTGATCCCGGAGATGCACCGCTATCTCGAGCTGTCTCCCTGGATGGCGCAGGCCGAGGCGGCGACGGAGGCGGTCACCGGGACGGCGCACCTCGTGCCGCAGCTGGTCGGCCGGGGCTGGCCGCTGCTGGCGCAGGTCGCGCCCGCTGCCGCGGCCGTGGTGACCCCGCTGGCCTACGACCCGGGCCCGCTGGTGGACGCGCTGGCCCGGACGCCGCACACGTTCGTGCACAGCAACTGGAAGCTGGACAACCTCGGCACCGATGACACGGGGCGGACCGTCGTGCTCGACTGGGAAACGTCCGGGGTGGGCACGCCACTCAGCGACCTGGCCTGGTACCTGGCCATCAACTGCCGCCGGCTGCCGCAGCCCAAGGAAACGTCGATCACCGTCTACCGGGAGGCGCTGGAGGACTGCGGCATCGACACCGGGCCGTGGTGGGACCGGCAGCTGTCCCTGTGCCTGCTGGGTGCCCTGGTCCAGTTCGGCTGGGAGAAGGCACTCGGCGGCTACGACGAGGAGCTGGCGTGGTGGGAGGCCAAGGCGGTGAAGGCCGCACCCCTGCTGGGCTGAGCGGGACCGGGCGGTCCGGAGCCGGGCTGTCCGGGACCGGGCTGGGCGGGACCGGGCGGTCCGGTGAGGTGCGGGCTGCCTACGCGGCGGCAGCCGGGGGATGGGCCGCCGGCCCGGGCAGGTCTACGGCCCGCTGGCCCGGGCCCTGGTCAGGGCCGCGCAGGTCCCGGTCGCCGGCAGGCGGGTCCTGGACCTGGGCGCGGGCACCGGCGTGGCCGGCCGGGCCGCCCTGGCCGCGGGCGCGGGGCAGGTGGTCGCCACCGACCTGGCCGAGGCCATGCTGCGCATGATCGGCCCGGCCCAGCACCCGGTGGCGGCCGACGCCGTGGCGCTGCCGTTCCGCGACGGCGCCTTCGATCTCGTCCTGGCCGCGTTCTGCCTCAACCACCTGGGCCGTCCCGGCGGCGCGCTGCGGGAGATCCGGAGGGTCGGCCGCGGCCTGGCCGCCAGCACGTTCGCGCCCGGCTGGACCCACCCGGCCAAGGCGGCCGTGGACGAGGCGCTCCGCCCGTTCGGCTTCCGGGCCCCGGCCTGGTATGAGTCGATGAAACAGGAGGGCGGGCCGGCCGCTCAGGATCCGGCCTGGCTCGGCAGCCAGGCGGCCGCCGCCGGGTGGACCCGGGTGAGGGTACGCACGATCGCCGTCCCGACGGGCCTGTCCACCCCGGCGCAGCTGGCGTCGTGGCGCCTGGGCCTGGCCAGCGTGGCCCCGTTCCTCCGGTCGCTGGACCCAGCGCGGCAGGCGGCCGCGCGGCGTGCCGCAGAACAGGCCGTAGCCGGGACGGGGCCGCTGGTCGTCTCGATGCTGGTCCTCACGGCGGGCTGAGCCGCCGTGGCGGCTCAGCCCGCCAGCGCCCGCCAGCCACGGAGCCGCTGATCCACCTGCCGCCGCAGCCCGTCCGCGTACCCCTCCGCGTGCCGCGCCAGCCGGTCGGCGCGGTCCACGGCCCGGTCCAGCCAGGCGCGATTGGCGAAGTCGGCGGCCACCTCGCCAGTCCACCGCCACGCCTCCACCGCCACTGACGCGTCGAGCAGGTCCAGGTCGGCCTCGACACAGTCCAGGTCGAACGGGCTGTCCCAGGGCCCGGTCCGCCCGGTGGCGGAGCAGGCGGGCGACGCTGGTGTAGCGAGGGACACCAAGCGCGGCCGCGCGTGCCTCCAGGCCGGCGGCCACGGCCGCGGCCTGCCCCGGGTCACCGCTCAGCAGGGCCAGGCGCCCCGTGACCAGCTGATGCTTCAGGTCCAGCCGCCAGCCGAAGACCAGGTCGCCCTCCAGCAGCGCGGCGGCCTCCGCCAGCCGGGCCTGCGCGCCATCCGGGTCGCCGGCGTCCAGGCACTGCTCGGCCAGGTCCTCCAGCGCGGCGATGGTGGTCTCGGGGGAGGCATGGTACTGCGCGATCTCCAGCGCGGCGGCGTGCCGATTGGCAGCCTCCCCGGCCGCGCCCAGGTTGCGCAGCACCCAGCCCGCGAAGTTCACCGCGCGGCCCGAGAAGCGCGGCACCTGCCGCCGCTCCACTTCCTCGGTGTAGCGCCCGAACGCGGCCAGGGCCAGGTCGGGGTAACCCGCGAGCGCGTGCGCGTGCCCGGTGAACAGGAGGGCGTGCAGCATGGCCGAGGTGTGCTCCGCTCCCACGTGCCCGCGGGCGGCCGGGCGCAGCAGCGGCAGGGCCTCGGCCGCCCGGCTCTGATGGGCCCGGAGCACCCCCAGCCAGGCAGCGGCGGTCACCCGGTCCGAGCCCTCGGCGAGCGAGAATGCCTCGCCCAGCAGCCGCTCGGCCCGGTCCAGGTCGCCCGCGGCGTGGAGGGTCCGGCCCCCGACGGCCAGGCACCGGGCCCGGGTCGCCGGGTCCACCGCGGCCAGCGCGCCGTCCTCCGCGAACTGGGCAGCCTGCCCGAACCGGCGGCTGAAGTACGACGCCCACGCGCCGACCTCCAGGGCGGCCGGGCCGGCCGCCCCGGCGCGCTGCACGTCCTCCAGGGCCTGGGGGTAGCGGCCGCGGCGGGTGCGGACCCGGGCCCGCGCCAGCCACCCCTCCTGGTCGGGGTGCAAGACCAGGGCGTCATCCAGCAGCGCCTCGGCCGCGGCGTGGTCGAAGCGCTCGCCGGCCCGCGCCGAGGCGTCCCGCAGCGCACGCGAGGCCAGCGTGAGGTCGCCGCCCAGCCGGGCGTGGTGGGCCACCATCACCGGGTCCGCGTCCGGCCGCCGGGCCAGCACACGGCAGGCCTGCCGGTGCAGCAGCGCGGCCCGGCCCGCCGTGGCACTCGCCGCCAGGGCCTCCCGCAGCAGCTCGTGCCGGAACCGGAGGGTGCCGTTCTCGTCGGCCAGGAACTGCCCGGCGACGGCGCGCTCCGCATCGTCCAGCAGTTCCACCACACCCCGGCCCAGCACCGCCGCCAGCAGGTCGATGTCCAGCTCGGAGCCGATCACCGCCGCGGTCCGCAGCAGCGCGCCGGCCGGGCCCAGCTCGTCGCACCGCGCGGACACCGACTCGACGAGCGAGGCGGGCAGCAGCCGCGCCGGCCGCCTGCTGGGCCAGCTCGGTGAGGAACAGCGGGTGCCCTTTGGATCGCTCGTACAGCTCGTCCACCCGCGCCGGGCCCACCAGCTCCGCGACGGCGTCGCGGCCGAGGACGCCGACGTGGATGACCCCGGTGGCCGGCAGCGGCTCGCCCGCGCCGGGCCGGACGGCGGCCACCACGGCCAGCGGCACCGCCCCGCGGCGCGCGAAGCGGAGCCAGTCCGCGAGCGCGGGACCCGCGAGATGCGCATCGTCGATGACCACCACCACCGGCCCTCGGGAGGTAAGCCTCCCGAGCACCCTGACCAGGGCCGCGTACAGCACGGCGGGGCCGAGCATGCTGCCGGCCAGGACCGGCCGCGCCGGGCCAGCGGGGCCTGGCTCGAGAACAGGCCCGAGCACCGGCTCGTCGCTGCCCAGCAGGTCCGCGGTGACCTCGGGCCCGAGGCGGCGCAGCAGCCCGCCCAGCGCGGTCAGCAGGGCGTCCAGCGGCAGGACCCGGTCGAGCTGCCCGCACGTGGCCATCAGCACCGTGTCCCCGGCGGACGCGCGCCGGTCGGCCCAGGTGCGCAGCAGGGTGGTCTTCCCGATTCCGGCCTCCCCGTCGATGACCAGCACCTCGACGGCGCCGCCGCGGGCACGCATGGCCACGGCGTCCAGGTAGCCCAGTTCCTCGTCCCGGCCGACCAGGCCCAGCGAGGCGGGAGCCGGGGCGGGCCCCGCCGGGGCCAGCTCTCCGCGCAGGATGGCCAGCTGCAGCTCCTCGGTCTCCGGTGACGGGTCGGTCCCCAGCTCGTCGGCGAGGCGCTCCCGGGCGCTGGCGTAGGCGGCGAGGGCCGCAGCCACCCGGCCGCCCATCACCTGGGCGCGCAGCAGCACCCGCAGCGCCGCCTCGTCATAGGGGTCGCGTTCCAGAGCGGTCGAGGCGGCGTCAGCGGCCGCCATCCAGTCCCCGGCGTCCAGCAGCGCGGTGGCCGCCACCTGGCGGGCGTGCCGGATCAGGCGTTCCAGGTCAGCGCGCTTCAGCTGGGCCCACTCGCCCGGCAGCGGCGCCGGGCCGTCGCCGTGGATCAGGGAGAGGGCGACGCGGGCGGCGGCGGCGGCCCCCATTACGTGGCCCCCGCGGCTCCGCAGGCCGATCTCCTCGGTGAGCCCGGCCAGTTCGGCGGCGTCCAGCCAGTCGCAGCGCAGCAGGTACCCGTGGTCACGGTGCTCGATACGGTCCCGCCCGAGCACCGACCGCAGGCGGCTGACCAGCACGGCGAGCTGATCGTCGGGCTTCGCGGGCGGCGTGTCCCCCCATAGCGCGTCGGTGAGCGCGGCCGAGGTCACGACCTGCCCCGCGGCCAGGGCCAGCAGGTGCAGCGTCAGGCGTGCCTTCCGGCTACCCAGCGACTGCGGCTCCGTACCGTCCACTCCGAAGTCGTTGAGTACCCGCACCGCGAGTGACCTCATGTGCGTATCCAACCCTGGTACGGCGCCAACCGCCAGGTCAGCCGCGGGAAGGCCTGTGGTGGCAAGGCCCGCGGCGGCAGAGCCCGTCCTTGCAAAGCTGGTGCAACCCAGGCCGGCCAGGCTCGGCGGAAAGAAGTCCACGAGCCCACGGGTAAGGGAGAAGTGAGTGTCATGACCGGAAAAGCGGAGCGGAAGAGCTTCGAGACCCCCGACGAGACCCGCACGTTCGGCCACGGGGCCCTGCACCTGCTCCGGATCGGAGGCGGGGAGGTTGGCCGGCTCACCCTGGAGCCGGGCTGGCGCTGGTCGCAGGACGTCAAGCCGCTCGCCGGCACCGAGCTGTGCGAGGCGCCGCATTTCCAGTACCACGTCCAGGGCACGCTGCACGTCGTGATGTCCGACGGCGTGGAATTCGACGCCAGGCCGGGAGACGTCACCGCGCTGCCGCAGGGGCACGACGCCTGGGTGGTGGGAGACGAGCCGGTGGTCATCGTCAACTGGTACGGGGCCAGCAACTACGCCCGCGGCTGACCGCGCGCCAGCCCGGCTGGCCGGTGGCGGCCCCCGGTGTCCATTCCGGGCCGGCCCGGCCGGCCGCGCGCTATAGCCAGCGGCACGGTGACGGGGATACGGTCCCCCTAACACAGCGACTGGGGGGTTTCGAAATGGCTGATGTGCCGTTCGTGTGGGACAGCCTGGGCACGTACAAGGCTGAGGGCCGGTTCCTGGATGGTTACCCGGACGACCAGAGGACGTTCTTCGCCCCGCGCGATAACGTGCACGGGCTGCTGGTCGCGCTGCTCGGGACGGCCCAGCACTCCATCGTGGTCAACATGTTCGGCTACGACGACGACGAGCTGAACTCGATCATCCAGGGCAAGCTGGCCGACGAGCGGGTCTACGTGCAGATGAGCCTGGACCGGAGCCAGGCCTCAGGGGTTCACGAAAAGGCGATCCTGGCCAAGTGGAACAACGACGCGTTCGGTAACAGCATCGCGATCGGCACCAGCTCGGTGCACAACGCGATCTCCCACCTGAAGATCGTGATCGTGGACGGCGTGTACACGGTGAAGGGCTCCACCAACTGGTCGCTGTCGGGAGAGCAGCAGCAGGACAACGAGCTGAGCCTGAGCCGGAACGCTGTCATCGCGGCTGAGACCCGCGCCATTCTCGACCTCAACCACGACTTCATGCTGAAGCAGATGGTGGGCTCGGGGCTCAACGTGGCCAAGTTCCTGGCCCCGGCGACCCCGGGCGCCACGCCCCCGCTGCCGCCCCAGCCGGCCAGCGCGGCGGAGGCGGGGTAAGCGGCCCTCGCGGTCGGACTGCCGCCGTCCGGAGAGCCTGCCCTCACGAGAGAGCGGGGCGGGGCGGCTGGCCAGGGTGGTGTACGTCGCCACCTCGTCCGGCCGGATGAGGCCGTCCTCGATGGCCCGGGCCAGCAGCGCGTCCTTGGTGTGGGCCGCCTGGCCCAGCGTGGCGGTACTTCACCCGGGCCCGGTCGATGTACTGCCGGACGGTGTTCTCGGAGATGGACATCCGCCGGGCCACCGAGGCCTTCGACATGCCCTGGAACCACAGCAGCAGCGCCTGCCGCTCCTTGCCGGACAGGGCGGGCCGGCCCGGCCGGGGGTCGGCGAGGATGGCCCTGGCCTGCGAGCGGGTCACGCAGGGGCGGTCGGCCGCGGCCGCCAGCACCGCCTCGAGAAGATGATCACGGCCCTCGTCCTTGCTGACGTACGCGTGGGCGCCCGCGTCCAGGACGTCCAGGATCAGGGCCGGGTCGACGTGCGCGGAGAAGGCGACGATCCGGTAGCCGCTGGCTGCGAGCCGGGCCACCTCGTCCGCCATCATGCGCCCGCCGAGCTCGAGGTCGAGGATCAGGACGTCCCCGGCACGGGGCGCGGCCAGCCCGGTGATATCGCTGACGACCTGGGTCACGGTGATCCGCCGCTCCGGATCCGCGCTGATCCACGACATGACCCCTTCGATCACGACCGGGTGGTCGTCCACGATCGCGACCGTCACGTGGTGTTCCAACGCGCCTCCACCCACAGGCTCTGCTGGTCCCGCTGACTGTCCACGGCCAGCGGGGCCGGACTGCTGGGCAGGTCCGGATCAGCGGGCGAATCGGAGACCAGGCTGACGATCACGCCGTCGAGCCGTCCCGGTAACAGTGACGCGCACCCGGGAGATTGCGTTGACAAGGACCGCGATGGCCAGGTCCGTGATGGCCCGGCGCACCTCGGGCGGCACCGCGGGGATCGACCGCCGCGGTCTCGATGTCCACGGCCACGCCGCGCCGCTGCGCGACGTCGGCGCAGGCGTGCAGTTCGTGGACGAGCGGGTCCGGTGCGTCGTCCTCCTCGGCGAACAGCCGCCGCAGCCGGGCCGCCTCGACCGCGCAGGCCCGCTGGACCGCGAGATCTCCCGGGTTGGCGGTCCCGGTCGCGAGGCCGCGCAGCAGCGGCTCGGCGGTCGTCCGCAGCTCCAGCCAGCGGGCTTGCCGGGCGCTGCGGATCCGGTCGGCCACCGCCTGCCGGGCGGTGGCGTCCGCTTCCCTGGTCGCGGCGTCCGCCGCCTGCTGGGCCGGAACGTGCAGCGTGCGCGCGGCCACGGAGATGGCCACCTGGATTCCGGTCGAACCCGGCCAGGACCGTGATGAACGCCGCCACGTCCGGCTGGTGCAGGCCGTCCCGGGCCAGCACGGCGAACATGGCCAGAGCCTCCAGCGTGAGGAACACGCCCAGCTCGGCCAGGGGCCGCCGGAGCAGCACCAGGACCCCGACCCAGCCCGCCGTGCCCCAGGCCCAGTTGGTTTCGAGCATCTGGGCGGGCGGGCAGGCTACGGCGGCGGCCGTGCTGATCACCAGGGCCGCGGCGGCCAGCGCCCAGCTGGTGCCACGGCGCCTGGAGCCGCGCAGCAGCAGGACCCAGCGCCGCCGCGATGATCAGTGCGATCGCGCACCACGCCGCGACCTGGAACCGATCGGACGGGTAACCGCCCAGGTGCGCCAGGAGCAGCGGGCCCGCCCCGGCCAGGTGCCATCCGGCCGCCGCGACGACCACTGCGATGTCGAGCGCGCGCGCGTACCGGGCCGCGAGCACCGCCGACGGCCGGGGACCCGGCACCGTCTGCGCGGTCATCCCGGACCCCGCGCCGTTCCGGCCGCTGCCCTGGCCGGGCCACCGCTGTGTATCCGGGTCCCGCGGTGCCCTCACTGGGCCACCGCTGTGTTCCCGCGGTGCCCTCACTGGGCCACCGCTGTGTTCCCGCGGTGCCCTCACTGGGCCACCGCAGAGTCACCGTGGTACCGGCGCCAGGGACGCCGGAGATTTCCGCGGTGCCGCCGATCTCTGCCATCCGGCCGCGGATGGATTCGGAGATCCCGCGCCGCGACGGGGGCACGGACCGGGCGTCGAACCCCCGTCCGTGGTCGATGATCTCGACCACGACCTGGCCATTCGCGTCGCGGACCTGGATCTCGGCCGTGTTCGTCCCAGCGTGCCGGGCCACGTTGCGGAGCGCCTCGGCCGCGCAGTCCGCGATCCGGTCGACGGCCGTGGCGGGCAGGGTTTTCGTTGCGGAAAGAAAGGACGTGGAAACCCGCAGCGGGGCAGCTTCGGCGGCCACCGCGGCGAGACGGTCCGGCAGGGCCACCGCGCCCGGGGGACCCGGCTCGGGGAGCGTGGGCCAGCCGTGCAGCACCTCCAGGTCGCGGGAGGCCTGCGCGGCGAGCACCGGCGAGGAGATGTCTAAAGCCCCCGAGGCGACCATGGTCAGCGTGGACAGGATCGTGTCGTGCAGGTGGCGGTCCTGCTCCCGCTGGTCCGCCCGCCGGGCCGCCTCGACCTTCAGGTCCTGCTCCAGCTGCAGCTGGCGGTTGATCGCCGCATCGGCGTTCCGTCCACCCCGCCGGACCAGGACCATCAGCGCGGCCGTGGCCAGGGCCTGGAAGACCAGGTACAGGGCGTCTGCCGGGTGCGCCACGGTGACCACGTAGGCGGCGATCACCACGGCGGCCACGGGCAGGCCCGCCGGGGGCGGGATGCAGAGCTGGGAGATGTAGATCGCGGTACTGGCCAGCGGCAGCATCCAGGTGGTGCCCGCCGAGATCAGCGCGGCCGGCACCACCAGGTGATGCACGACGATCAGGGCCACGATGACCGCGGCGTCCGCGAGCACGAGTGGGCCGGTGACGCCGTGGCGGCCAACCCGGACGGCGAAGAACACCGACCATACGCACAGGGTCACCAGCGCGGCCGCGAGCCACGCCCCGGATACGGCGGCCGTCGCGGCCAGCGGCGCGGCCACCAGCACGGCGACCGCGATCCACAGCCGGAACCCGACCGCGTACCAGCCCACGAGCCGGTGCAGGGCACGGTCGGACGGGCTGCCGGTGCCGCGCAGGGGCCGTATCCAGTGCCGGCCCGCGCCGGTCCCCCTCATCACGATCTCCTGCACCCCTAATCCCGCCCACCGAGCAGTATGCGTCGGGGGGTCGGGAATTGCGGTGTGAATCATAAAGAAACACACTTCATGATGGATGAGCCAGACAAAATACTAAGAGAGTTAGTCGAAAAGCCGCGTCAGTTGGGCCGCTGCGCCAGCCGGGCGGTTTCGCTTAGTCCAGCAGCTCCACGGTGGTGAACCGGATCGGCGTGTCGCCGGCGTTCTCGAAATCGTGGATCATCGGCTCGTCCGGCGAGTGGTCGGAGTAATTGGTGTCCCCGACGTGGTACTCGCGCGTGATCATCGTGCCGTCCGCCGTGCGCTGGCGGCCGATCCCGCCGTCCACCACGGTCCAGAAATAGCGGCGGGTGTGCGCGTGGAATGGGCCGCGCTCACCCGGCATGAGCCGTACTTCCCACACCCGGATGTGCTCGTTCTCGAACCAGAGCCGGGTGCCCACGTCGAGGTTCTCCGGGGCCTCGTCCAGCTCTCCGCGGTAGTCGGCGGGATCGAAACTCTCCTCGCGGATGATCGTGGCGGTCATCCCGTTCTCCTTCGCTGTCGGTGGCGGTCGTGTCAATGGCCCGGGCCGTACAGCCCGAAGATGAGCCGCGGGTCCCCGGGCCTGAACGTGCCCAGGAACTGGGAGCTGTCGCCGATCTCCCGGCAGCGGGCCAGCAGGTCGCGGCCGAGGGCCAGCTGCCGGCGTTCCCAGGCCGCCAGCGCGGCCGGAATATCGCCGGCCGCGGCCGTGAGTTCCTCGGCCAGGGCCCAGCCGTCCGCGGCGGCCTTGGCCGTCCCGGCCGCGGCGTGCGGGCGGACCGCGAACGCCGCGTCGCCGATGAGGCAGATCCGCCCGAACACCATCCGGGGCACCTCGATGTCGGTGACCACCTGCACGAACGGTTCGGGCGCGGTCACCACCGCCTCGGCGATCGGTCCGGCGAGCTGGTCCCGGGCCGCCTGCCGCATCCCGGTGACCGCCCGCTCGGTGGCCGCACCGGGCGGCAGCGAGACGGGCAGGCGCACCCCGTCCCGGCCGGTCATCAGCGTGTCCAGCGGCTCGCCCGGGGCGACGTTGACGTACCAGACGATGTTGATCAGGCGGTCGCCCTCGGTCAGCGAGCCATCCAGGGCGGGGATCGGGTAGACGAGGATGTGGCTGTCCGGGAGCACCTGGTAGGTGAGCGCGTCGCCGAGGATCTTGCGGGTGCCGGGGGAGAGGTCCTGCTCCGGCACGGTGCCGCGCCAGGCCACGTACCCGGAGTAGGCCGGGCGGACCGCGGGCAGCAGCCGGGCCAGGGCGGGGGAGCCGACCCCGTCGGCACAGACCAGCAGGTCGGACTCGGCACGCTGGCCCGCGTGATGCCCCGTGTGCGGGCCGGGCCCGAGGGTGACCGTGACCGTGCCGTGCCGCTCGGCGAACCCGGTCACCTCGGCACCCAGCTCGTACCGGCCGTCGTCGAGCAGGCTGCGCAGCGCGCGGTAGATCGTGTTCCAGGACGAGAAGCGGTAGCGGTGCCGCTGCTCGTGCCGGACGCTGCCGTCGCGGTTCAGGAACCGGATCCATCCGGTGGACGAGCACACGTCGGTGTCCTGGAAGCCACCCCGGGTGAGCAGGTAGTCCAGGGTCGTGTCGAGCGCGGCGATGCCTGCACCGCGGGCCTGCAGCGCCGTCGAGGACCGCTCGAAGACCCGGACGTCACAGCCGGCATCGCGGAGTACCAGGGCCGCGGTAAGCCCGCCTACCGACCCGCCCGCGATACTGACCCGGGGCATCCTGGACACCGGCCGCGCTCCTTCCCGGTGCTGTGCCTGCTCAGTGTGTGTGCGCAGTGTGCCTGTCCGGCGTGCCTGGTCAGGGGCGGCCGAACGTCGCGACGCTGACCACCTCCATCTCGAACAGCACGCGCCGCTCGTCGAAAGAAGGATCACGCAGCCCGTAGGGCGGCTCGTTACCGGTGTACTTGGTCCAGATCCGGTCCAGCTGGTCGGTGACCCGCTGGCCCTCGGCCGGGTCGTCCTCGGAGATCTCCCGCTTCACCACGGTCTTGATGCTGATCCAGTGGTAGGTGTTCTCGGGGTTCATCAGCAGGAAGGTCGCGTAGGGGGCCTTGCGCAGCCAGTCCACCTTCTTGCGGTGCGTGGCCAGGTTGAGCAGCACCGTGTCGCCTTCATAGTCAAACCACACCGGGGTCAGGTTGGGCTGGTCCGCCCGGCCCATCACGGCCACGACCGCGGTCACCGGCTCATCCAGCAGCCGCCTGAAGCTCGGCTCCAGGTCGGCCAGGCTCGTCACTGGCTCGCGGTCGCCGATGGTGAACTGGCCGGGCTGGGTCCCCCCGGACACGTCCTTGAACTTCGCGACGGTAATGCTCACTGCACACGCTCCTTTGCCTTAGCGCATGGCCCCGTGCGGGGCGGGGTGCCCGGTGCGGGCGGGGCGCCCGGCCGGGCTGGGGCCCGGCGTGGGCGGGGTACCCGGAGCGGGCGGGGCCCGCGCCGGGCGGTCAGCGATCCCGTTCTCCTCCTGCCTCGGTCAGGCCGGGCACAGCCCGGCGGGCAGGCGTCACCCCGGGTCAGCTCCATGACCGCGGGGTAGCAGGCCGGATCCACCGCGGCATCGATCACCGTCGGGCCGTCCCGGCGCAGCGCCGCGCCCAGCGCCGTGACCAGCTCTGCCTCGGTGCCGGGGGCTGCCGCCGCGGCCCCCATCGCGGTGGCCACCCCGGCGAACGACACCGGGCCGTAGTCCACCGCCTCGGCACCCCCCTGGCCGGCGGGACGTTGCTTGATCTTGATGAGGCTGAGCGTGGCGTCGTTGAACACGATGACCACGATCCGCAGCCTGAGCCGGACGGCGGTCTCGATTTCGGCCAGCGTCATGCCCAGGCCGCCGTCCCCGGTGAGCGCCACCACCGGCTGGCCGGGGGCACGCAGCGCGGCGGCGATGGCGGCGGGCAGCGCGAAGCCCATGGTGGCCAGGCCGCTGGAGATGAGCGGCCAGCAGGCCGGGCTGATCCACCTCCCACAACGGCATCACCGCCAGCATGTGCGCGCCCGCGTCCACGGTGGCGATGGTGTCCGGCGGGGTGTGCGCCCGGACGACGGCGGCGACCCGCTGCGGGGCGAGCACGCCGGTGGCGGCGGTGGTGGCGGCGGCGGGGCGGGTGGCGCGCGGCGGGGGATGTGGCGGCCGCCTTGGCCAGGCGGTGCGCGGCGTCGGCCCGTGCGGCCCGGCCGGCCACCGGGGCCCAGCCTGACCCGGCCGGCGGTGTCCAGCCCGCCAGTACATCGATCGCGGCCGGCAGCGGTGTGGTCAGGGTGGCAGCGCCGGCGAAGTAGCCCGAGGCCCCGGTGAGCCCGGCCGGCCAGTCGCCGACCAGGACAGTGGGTGCGGCGTAGTCCCAGCCGGCCGGGATCATCTCCGCCTCGTCCACGCCCAGCCCGATGATGAGGTCAGCCTGGGCCAGCAACGGCCACTCCATCGTGCCGCCTGTGACCAGCCCGGCCGCTTCGGCGGCAGAATCCGGCACGATGCCACGCGCCCGGTAGGTGTGCAGCGCCGGGATCCCGCGGCCGACCACGGCCGCCCGGATAGCGGCGGTGTGCGCGATAGCGCGGGCGCCGAGCAGGAGCACCGGCCGCCGGGCCGTCCGCAGCGCCGAGGCCAGCGGCGCGAGGTCAGCCGCGGGGGTGATGCCGGTTCTCGGAGCCTGGCCGGGGGTGGCCGCGCCGGGGGCGGGGCCGGGGCCATCGACGGTGTGCGCGGAGCTGGCCGGGGCACTGTCGTCCATCAGCGCGACCACCGGCCCGGGCGGCGCGGCCAGGGCCTGGCCGACGAGCCGTGCGGCTGCCTGGCCGGCCTGGCGGTCCCCGCCGACCGTCAGCGCCGCCTTGGCCACCGACCGGCCCAGCGCACCCTGGTCCAGCCGCTGGTGGCTGACCCGGCCGGCCTCGCCGGCGCGCACCGTGTCGGCGATGACCACGAGGGGAAGCCGGTCCAGCGCCGCGTGGGCGATCCCGTTGACCGCGCTGGCGAGTCCAGGTCCCCGGGTGACCAGCACCGCCCCAGGCGCCCCGGTCAGGTCAGCGCTGGTGGCAGCCATGATGGCCGCCGCGTTCTCGGTGTGCGTGAGCACGAAGCGCAGTCCCGCCGCGGCGGCCGCCCCCACGACGTCCAGGTTCGGCCCGCCACCCGGCACGCCGAACATCACCCGGGTGCCCGCCCCGGCCAGCGCGGTCACGATCGCCGTGGCCCCGGGCGGGGCGGCGGCCGGGTGGCGCGGGCCGCTCAGCGTAGCCGGGCGGCCGCTCACCGCGGGCCCCCGGCGGTGCCGGAGTGATCGACCCGGCCGCGCATCTGCAGCCGGTAGGAGTACCTGTCCGGGTGGAAGTGGTTGATGGCCAGCTCCAGCGGCACCAGGTCCCGGTCACTGTAGAGCCGCTCGATGCGCAGCACCGGGACGCCCGCCGGGCAGCCCAGCCGGCGGGCGGTATCAGGGTCGGCGGCCACTGCGGTCGCGTTCTGCACCGCGTTGTGAATCTGCCGGTCACTGACCTGGTCCACCAGGCTGATCACGGTGAAGCGGGCGCGGTCACCCGGTTCAGTGAGCGCCCCCAGCTCGGGCAGCTCACGCAGCCTGCGCCCGATTTCCAGGGGCACGTGAACCCTCGTGTAGCAGAACGGCACCCCGTCGTGCAGCCGCAGGAAGGACATGGCCATCACGGTGTCCTCGGGCACCCGCAGCGTGTCCGCCACCGCCACGCTGGCCAGCACGTGCAGCGGCTCCACCACGCGAAGCTCGGTATCCAGCGAGAGTGCCATCAGGTCGTCGATGCTGCCGAACGAGCGCAGGTACTTGCCCTCCCCCGGAACCGCGAACGTGCCCCGGCCGCGGATCCGGTAGATGACGCCCTCCGACACGAGCTCCTGGAACGCGCGGCGCACCGTCTGGCGGCTCAGCCCGGTGGAGGCGACCAGCTCGGCCTCGGTCGGCAGCCGCTGTCCTGGCGGGTAGCCCCCGGCCGCGACCGCCTGCCGCAGGTCCGCCGCCAGCTGCCGGTACGCGGTGGCCTCGCCAGCCCCAGCGGCGCCGCCGCCGCCGGCCCCCGGGCGGCGCCAGCGCCGGAGCTGGCCGGGCCAGTCCCGGCGGCCGTCCCCGGCGGCGCCAGGTCGTGCCGGATCGGCGGCACGACCCGCAGCGTGGCGCGGGTGGTCCGGGCGCCTCTGCCTGCCAACGCAACTCCTGCTCGGTGGACGGGTGGCCTCGCGATCCGCGGCGATGGGGCCGCGCCCGGGCCTTTAGACGGCCATATTGTGGTGCGCGTGGTGATCACGTCAAGAGCCGGCGGCGCCCTTCCTTACTGGGATTACGGCCGCTAACCGGGGACGTCAGGGGGCGGGGAAGCCGGCTGGCTTGCTTTGTGAACGTATTAACACGCAAATTTGGCCGGTCTAATCTGCGGACCCCCAGGGTGCGCCCGCAGCGCGCCCCGCCGGACCCCTGTGCCCCGGCCAGACGAGGGCGCGCCGCTAGTGCACGCGCAGCAGCCTCCCGGCCGGGGTCAGGGCGTAGACGTCGCCGTCCAGGGTGCCGAAATAGACCGTGCCGACGCCGTTCCCCACCACCGGGACCGAGACGACCCGGCTCCCGACGGCGAAGGGCGGGCTCCAGCACTCGCCGCCGTTGCCCGCGTCCAGGCACTCGATGCGCTCGCCACTGCCGATGTAGACGGCGGCCTGGTCGCCACAGGGCCGGACAGGCTGGTGCTGGCCGGGAGCTGGTTCACCGTGCCGTGCGCCGGCACCGTGTCGCTGGCCGAATTGAGCGTGACCAGCCCCGCGGACGCCTGCGGGTCGATGCTGAGCGCCTGGCCGGTCGGGTTACTGACCTGAACCCGGCTGTAGACCGCGACGTAGGCGTGGCCGCCGATGCTCACCTTGTCACCGAAGTTCGTGATCGAGATGCGGGCGCCGTCCCGGTGGAACGTTGTCACCAGCGCGGGCAGGTAGCCGTCCGCGTTAGCCCAGGTGGTCGGGGCTGTCGTCGTAGACGCCGTAGCCGTAGGTGGTGCCCGTGACCGGCGTCGTGCTTCCGCTGCCCGGCTGGCCGCCGCTGATCACGAAGAAACTTGCGCCCAGGCAGGCGGGAACACCCTGATGGTTCCCGGTCCACCCCAGCACGCTGGCGTCGCCGAAGGTCCCGTACACGGTCTGGTTTCCCGCGGGGCCGTTCGGGGCGCAGCTGTAGGGCGGCCCCGTCACCGAGGCTGCGCTGGCTGCCTGGGCCGCCGGCAGCGCACCCGTCCCGGCCAGCAGCGCGGCCGCTCCGAGCAGGGCACCCGCCGTCCGCGGTCCCGGGCGGTACCAGCCCGGCCGCCTCCTCGTCCTTGAGGTCATGGCTCCTCCGCTGTCCTGGCTGGCGGTCCCGCGGGGCCGACCCCGGCGGATGCCCGCCCAGCCGCGGACCGGGTACCCGGCCGCGGGCGGGCCTAACGTGGCGCCGGGCCGCTTACACGGTGCTGCGGGAGCGGACGATCAGGTCGGCGAGCAGTGCGAGCGTGGCGATAATCAGGCCGCTGACGAAGATCAGGACCGTGTCGGTCGCGATGTGCACCGGGTGCACCACCAGGTCGTAGATGCCCTTGAGCAGGCCCAGCCCGAGCAGGGCCAGGGCGATCGGCATCAGCACCTTGAGCGGGTTGAAGTACATCACCATCCGCAGCACCTGGAGGATGTAGCGGTAAGCGTCCCGGACGAAGTGAAACTTGGACGTGCCGGCCCGCTTGGCGTACTCGATCGGCACGTAGCGCACATCGTGCTGGTTGGACAGGAACGCGATCGTGATCGTGGTGACGCAGGAGAATCCCGGCGGCAGCAGCCGCAGGTACGGGAGGGCGACCTGGCGCCGGAAGGCCCGCAGCCCGGAGTTCAGGTCGGGGATCTCGCAGTTGGTCAGCCGCTCCGCGATCTTGCGGATGAACCACTTGGCCGGCACCCGCAAGATCTTGTGGGTTCCCTCCTCACTGGTCCGCGCGCCGACGACCTGATCGGTGTCCGGGTCCTTCTCCAGCATCTGGACCAGTTCCGGGATCCGCTCGTTCGGGTAGGTCATGTCGGCGTCGGTCCACACCACGATCTGTCCGCGGGCGTCCTGGGTGCCGATGCGGCGGACTGTGCCGGAGCCGCCGTTGCGGCGGAAGTGCACGATTCTCAGATGCGGGAATTGCGGCGCGGCTTCCTGCAGCCGGGCCAGGGTCTCGTCGGTGGACGCGTCATCGTAGGCGACGAGCTCATAGTCGTACTCGCTGGCGTCCATGGCCGCGCAGATCCGGGTCAGCTCGGTGACGATGTGACCCTGCTCGTTGTGGCAGGGCAGCACGATGGTGACGTACGGGTTGTGCTCGGCCGCATCCGCCTCGGGGGAGGTGCCTGGCGCCGTGGTGGGCGCGGCAGCGGTGCGGTCGTCGGCCAGCATTTTCATCGCGAGGGCTCCGACATCCAGATGGTGACGATGAGTTTCCAGGTCGCTCGGGGCGGGGTGATCAGCGTGTGCCCGTCCTGTGTGGTGTGCAGGGCCATGACCCGCCGGGGGGCGGCGCCATAGGGCCTGAGCTCTCTCCTCCGGGCCGCGAGGAGCACGGGCTGGTGGCCAGCCCGGCGGATGCCGCCGGTGACCTCGGCGACGGCCCCGGCGCCCGGGTCGTGTATCCGCGCGGCCGGCACATGGCACATGCCCCGGATCAGCTGGGTGAAGTTGTCGGCGATCGCCCGGTCCACGATCACGACGGCGGCGTCACGCGGGATGGCCGCGCACAGGCTATCGACCGCCCGGACCTCGCCGCGGTAGGTGGGGCTGAAGGCGAGCCCGGACGCGGCGGGGCGCAAGCCGAGCGGGCCGCCGTCCCTGATCCCGAGGCCGAGCGTGGTCTGCGCGGCCGGCCCAGCCAGGGCAACAGCGCACAGCGCCGTGGCGCCCACCCGGCCGCCCTGGCCGTACCCCTGCTCGCGCAGCCATCCGCTGAGCCACCGCACCGCCCAGACGGCCAGCAGGATGAAGCCGGGCAGCACCGCGGGCACGAGGCGGCGGCTCGCCCAGGGCTGGTCGGGCACGATCGCCGGCCGGTACAGCGTGATCACGATGGTCCAGGCGAACGTGATCAGCGGCAGCGTCCACAGCGGCGTGCGGCCTCGCAGGCAGCGCCGCGCGAGCAGCGCGGCCCCGGCCGTGCCGAGCACCACGGCGGGCACGCCGAGATACCAGAATATCCAGTGCAGGCTGATCTCGTAGTAGAGCCGCGTGGGCTCGATGGGCAGTCGGTCGGCCCGCTGCCAGACGGTCATGGCGGCTCGCGTGGGCGCGTTCAGCGCCTCGTGCACGGTCTGGACGTACGGGCGCAGGGCGAAGCCGGTCATGATCGCGAACACCAGCACCGTCACCGCGTTGGGCAGGAAGTTCCCCCGGATGGCGGGCATGCCGCGGCGGCGCAGCAGCACCACGGCCACCCCGGTGGCGAGCACCACCACGGCGGTCAGCAGGGCGAGCGGAATTAGCGAGCTCCTGATGGTGGCCAGATAAGGGCGGCAGAGCACGAGGCCGTCCACGGCGCCGTACAGCCCGCCCGCCACCAGGCCGCCGAGCAGTGGCAGCGCCTGCGGCCGCCTGGTGATGAGCAGCAGCCCCAGGTAGGGAACGACCGGGAGGATGTCGCTGACCCCGTCGATACGGACCAGCAGGGTCAGGCCGAGGGCCAGCCCGCCCAGCGCGGCGGTGATCCTGCTGCCGCGTCCCGCCGCCCGCAGTGAGTCGGTGACGAGGCACAATCCGCCGAGGAACAGGATCGCGGCGGCCGGCTCGCTGTAGGTCAACCGGCTGGTGAACTGCATCGGCAGCGTGATGGCCAGGAGCAGGGCGGCCAGCGGCGCCCAGCGCGGCCCGATGAGCCGGGCGGCCAGGCCGCCGAACGTGAGCACGGCCAATGCCCCCAGGACCGGCGCCATCGCCGTGGCTGCCGCCGCCCCGCCGATCCAGAACCCGCCGGCGAGGATCATCGGCAGCCCGGCCATGAACTGTGGCACCACCACGCCACCGACCTGGTAGGAGGCGAAACTGTCGAAGGTGAGCAGCTGGTGGGTGCCGCCGAACGCCGCGCGGTCCTGCGGGATCGGCAGCGAGCCGTGGGCGGCGATCCAGTTTCCGAACTGGATATAGGCGGCGGGGTCGCGCATCACGATGAGCTGCTGGGCGTGAAAGATCATCTGGTCCACGCCGAACACGACCGCAATAACGATCACGATCGCGACGGCCCACCACGGGGTGCGCGTGCCGTCCGGGCCGCCCGCCACGTCCGGCTCCGGCCCGGGTGCCTGCGCGAGGCCGGGAACCCAGCGGAGCCCGGCCAGCACCAGCACCACCGCCAGCGGCGCCGCGAGCACCAGCTGGAGCACCGGGGTGAACACGCCCAGCAGCAGCAGCGGCAGCCCGGCCAGCAGCCAGGCCATCACCAGCAGCGCGGGCAATACCGTCAGCCGGGTGAGCACGACCCCGGCCGGGTCGGCCGGCCCAGGGATCAGGCTGCGGCCCGCCCGGCGGGCGGAGCCGGCCAGCGTGGTCCTGGCCACGGCGATCACCGGGCCGCCCCGGTGGCGTGCAGCACGACGTAGCCGTTGCGCCGGAAGGTCACCTGGTAGCCGCGGCTCTCGAGGAGTGTGACCCGGCGCCGCTGAGCCTCTACCGAGGGGAAGGTGAACTCCCGTCGCCTCACGTCGGCGACCACCCACGGGGCGAATCGTGGTGTCTCCCCGTCGCCGTCCCACAGCAGGACCGTGTCCCGCCCGGACAGTTGCGGGCCGAGGTAGTTCACCGCCTCGACGGTGACCCCGCCGGGCACTGCGGCGTCGGCCGCGGCGGCCGCGTACATGCGGGCGCGGTGGTAGAAGGACGGGTGCAGGGCAGCGCCGAACGCGAACCGGGGGACAAGGGCCACGGCCACCGCGATCATCGCGGCCGAGCAGGCCAGTGCGACGGTCCCGGTTCGCCGGTGCCCCGCGACGGGCTCCGGCGGCCGGGCACCTGTGGTGCCCCGCCGGGCCGCGAAGTAGTCGCGGACGTCGGCCGACCATCGGTCCAGCCGGGCGGCACCGTCCACGGCGGCGAACACCAGGATGATCACGAGGTAGGCGTTGTACTGGAACGAGGTGCCCCACCAGTTGGGGAACTTGCCGTCCAGCATCCGCTCGAGCAGCAGCGGGACCGCGGCGAGCGCGAGGGGGGAGCAAAGGGGGAGCAAGCAGAACGGGGCCAGCAGCCAGAGCATGGTGTCGACCTTGACCCCCGGGGTGATCAGCACCCGCAGCGAACTGGCCGGATGCGTGAGGATGTGCCCGATGACCTGCGGGACGTTGTTCCCGAGGGCCCCGTACGCCCAGTAGTAGCCGGAGCGGCCGCCGAAGGCGGGGATGAGCACGTACGTGGCCAGCACGCTGTCGGCCAGTCCCACCGCGACCAGGACCAGGCCGGCCAGCACGGCAGGCCGGCCGCGCGCGGGCGGGCCGCCGCGAGGTAGATCCCGATCCCGGCAACCAGGAAGCCCATGTCCTCCTTGACCAGAAGCAGGGCCGCGAGCGCGAGGAACGCTGTGCGCAGCCGCCCGGCCTGCAGCCGCTCCAGGGCCACGGCCGTCAGCACCGGGGCGAACGCGACCTCATGGAAGTCGAAACCCACCGCGGCGGCGATCGGCCAGCTCAGCGCGTACGACGCGGAGACGAGGTACGCCGCCGCGGTCGCCTTGGTCCCCCCGCCGAACACGCGCCGGGTGAACATCCACACCGGCGGGATCGCGAGCGCGAACAGCACCGCCTGTGCGACCAGGAGATTGACCGGGGTATTGCTCAGCCAGTACAGCGGGCCCAGGAGAGCCAGGATCGGTGACCAGTGGTCGCCGAGTACCGAGAAGTGAGGCCCGAAACCGTTGTGCAGCCCTTTCATGATCGAGATGCCCGGCTGCAGGTGCGCGTAGGAGCGCACCGCCTGGTCGAAGATGACCAGGTCGTACGAGGCGCTCTGGAAGGTGAGGAACCGGACCAGGGCGAAGGCTGAGTACCCGGCCGCGGCGAGCATGGTCAGCAGGCCGACAGCCAGCCGGTGGCTGGCCCATCGTGGGGGTCCGGCGCGCCGGGCAACGTCCGGCTCGTCCGGTGCCTGCTGGATGGCCCGCGCCGCGCGGCCCGCCGTTACCCGAAAACCCACGATTGCGGAGAATATAGTCTTCGATAGTCCCGCGTGTGCGATATTTTCCTAATCCTTCCCGGGGGTGCGGAATTGGTTCGGCGACAGAACTAATCCGGTATGGCTTCGCAGGCAGGAATCCCAGCGGGAACGTAACGGGACAACTACCTAACGGGTCGGCGTGGTCTCGCCGCCGACGGGTTTCCCGTCGGCGGGGCGCGGCGCCCGGGTGGAGGCGGCGGCCAGGGCGGCCGTGAGCAGATCACCGGCCGTCATCAGCGCGCGGGAGACCAGGGCCACTGCCGTGGCGCTGCCCACCCCGAGGACCGGGCCCAGCACTGCGACCAGGAGAACGTCCCTCACCCCCGCCCCGGCGGGCGCGAAGACGACGAGGAAACCCACGCTCCAGGCGAACGCGAAACCGCCCACGGCGAGCAGTGCGGTGCGCCCGCCCGGCGCCCCCAGCCGGGTCGCCAGCAGCCAGATCTGCAGGCCGTAGAGGACCCAGGACGCGCAGGACCAGGCCAGGGCGGCCGCTATCACGCGGCCGGTGAGCGGCTGCTCCAGCGGGGGCCTCCGGGCCAGCCGGAGCAGCCGCCCGAGGACGGCGTTGAGCACCCGGGGATGCAGCCCGGCCAGCAGCACAGGGACCAGTGCGAAGGCCCACCGGTATGCGGTGGCTCCGGCCACGAAGGGCAGCGTGGCCAGGGCTATCAGCAGCCCCGAGAGCAGGGACACCACCATGGCCAGCACCGACGTGCTCGCTGAGCGGTGCCGCGGTACCTGGTAGGCGTGCCCCAGCTCCATCTGGGCCAGGACGGGCCACACCGAGCCGGGCAGGTACTTGCCGAGCTGGCCGATGAACATGATCCGGGCCCCGGCCCGGACCGGCAGCGGCGAGCCGAGCCCGGCCAGCAGCACCCGCCACGCCTGCATCGTCATGACCATGGCCGCGAGCACGCTGAGCAGGGCCGCGGCCACCGTGACGAATCCGAGGTCGCCCAGGGCGGCGTGCACGCCCGTCCACTCGCGGTCCACCGCGTAGCCGCCGAGGCCAACCGTGACCGCCACGAACCCCCAGCGGACCGGCAGGCCGGAGAGCAGCGGGCCGATGCGGGCCCAGCGGCTCCGCCGCGCGGGGTGTTCCCGGACGGCCCGCTATCACGCCGCCCGGCCGGGGGAGCGACCTGACGGTCTGACATACCTAGGAGCGTAAACGCTGGCCCCCCCGCTGGTGCGCAATCTGGTCCAATTCGCGCCCGGGGGCGCTAGGGTACCGAAGCCATGCGCGTTATTCTTTTCGGCACTTATGACACCTCCATGCACCCGAGAATTGCCACGCTCGGCGCAGGGCTGCGGGACAGCGGGATCGAGGTGGCAGAATGCAACGCGCCGCTGGGCCTGGACACCGCGGGCCGGGTGACGATGCTGGCCCAGCCGTGGCGCGTCCCTGCCCTGCTGGTCCGGCTGGCCCGGCGCTGGGCCGCGCTGGCCAGGTCGGCTCGCCGGATGCCCGCACCGGACGCGGTGCTGGTGGGCTACCTGGGCCACTTCGACGTGCACCTGGCGCGGCTGCTGTTCCGCCGGGTGCCGGTCGTCCTCGATCACCTGGCCGGGGCCAGCGACACCGGCCGGGACCGGCGGCTGGACGGCGGCCCGCGCCAGGCGCTGCTCAGGCTGATCGACGCCGCGGCGCTGCGGGCCGCCGATGTCGTGCTGGTGGACACCGAGGAGCACCGGGCTGCCCTGCCCGGGCGGCACCGGCGGCGGGCCGTGGTGGTCCCGGTGGGGGCCCCGGCCGCCTGGTTCGCGGCGGGCGCACCGGCCGCCGGGGATCAGGCGCGGAGATCTGGCGGCCAGCGGGACGGGTCCCGGTCCGCTGCGCGTGGTGTTCTACGGCCTGTACACCCCGCTGCAGGGGACCCCGGTCATCGGCGCCGCGCTGAGCCTGCTCGCCGGGACGCCCATCGAGGTCACGATGATCGGTGACGGCCAGGACGCCGCGGCGGCGAGAGCCGCCGCCGCGGCCAACGGCGCCGTCCGCTGGCTGGACTGGGTGCCTGCCGCGGACCTGCCGGCCCTCGTCGCGAGCCACCACGTGTGCCTCGGCATCTTCGGCACCGGGGGCAAGGCCCGGCGCGTGGTGCCGAACAAGGTGTTCCAGGGCGCCGCCGCCGGGTGCGCGATCGTGACCTCGGACACCGCGCCCCAGCGCCGCGCGCTCGGCGGCGCCGCGGTCCTGGTGCCGCCCGGCGACCCCGGAGCGCTGGCCGGGGCGCTCCGCCAGCTGGCCGCGGACCCTGCCGAGCTGGCCCGGCTGCGCGGGGCGGCCCGCCAGCTGGCCGCCGGGCAGTTCGCGCCCGCGCAGGTCGTGGCCCCGCTGCTGCGGCTGCTCCGGCCGGGCGCCGCCCGCCGGGCCGGGCGAGCAGCCCGGCCCCGGGGCGCCGCTGACCCCGAACGCCTGGCTGCGCTACGACGTCGTCTCCCGGATGCTGCCCGCCGGCGTCCGCGACGTGCTCGAGGTCGGCTGCGGCCAGGGCGCGCTCGGTGCCCGGCTCGCCCAGCACTACGACTACCTGGGACTCGAACCCGATGAGGCGTCCTGCGCGGTAGCGCAGCGGCGGATCAAGGCCGCCGGGCGCGGCGAGGTCCGCAACATCCGCGTGGACGCGCTGGGCCCCGAGCAGTTCGACCTGGTGTGCGCCTTCGAGGTACTCGAGCACATCGACGACGACGCGGCCGCGGTGCGGCAGTGGACGGCCCGGCTGCGGCCGGGCGGCTGGCTCATGCTGTCCGTGCCCGCGCACCAGCGCCGGTACGGCCCGGCCGACGAGCTGGTCGGCCACTTCCGCCGCTACGATCCCGCGGCCATCACCGCGCTCCTGGCCGGCTGCGGGCTCACCGACATCGAGGTACGGCAGTACGGTTTCCCGCTCGGCTACGCCCTGGAGGCGGCCCGCAACCTGATCGGCCGCCGCCGGCTCGCCGCGGCGTCCGCCCGGTCCGTGGCCGAGCGCACCGCGGCATCCGGCCGGCTGCTCCAGCCCGCCAGCCGGGCGCGGGGCGCGGCGGCCCGGTACGGCACGGCCCCGTTCCGGCTGCTGCAGCGGGGCTTCCCGGGCACCGGCACCGGCCTGGTCGTGCTGGCCCGGCTCGCGGGCTGACGGCCGCGAGTCACGAGCCGCGGCAGGGTGACGCCGGCGGCCCGTGTCATCACCCGGGGCACCCCGCCGCCGGGAGGGTCGCCGGCCAGCACGCCGGGGCTGAGCGCCGGCCCTCATGACAGTCCGGGAATCTGGTACGCGGCCCGGGCAGGGCGCAGGGCCGGGAGTCCCCGGCTGCGCGGGAGACGTCCGGCCCTGCCCGCCGGGTCAGAGACCCTCGTTGATGAGGCGGCCGGCCTGCTCGTACTTGGCCGGCTTGCGCTTCTTGAAGTAGAACGCGGCGCCCACCCCGATCAGCACGATCACGAGGTCGATCGGGCCGAACCACTTGGCGTACCCGTAGCCACTGCCCAGGAAGGTGATGTTGTCGAACAGCAGGTAGACCACGTACGCCTGGGACACCAGCGCCAGGAGGGGAGCCAGCCGGGTCTTCCACCAGTGCGCCTCGTCGCGGTGGTGGCGCTCGTAGTAGACCAGGATGGCCAGCGAGACCAGGGCCTGCACCGACAGGATGATGATGACACCCATCACCGCCATCAGCCCGTACAGCTGCAGATAGGCCTGGGAGTTCGGGTCGTTGGTGCCGGTGAACACCGCGAACAGGATGATGATGAACGCGGCGATGACCGACTGCACCACCGACGCGATGTCCGGGCTCTTGAACGTGGGGTGGGTGCGGCCCAGCGGGGCGGGCAGCAGTCCTTCCCGGCCCAGGGAGTACATGTACCGGGCCGCGGTGTTGTGGAACGCCATCCCGCAGGCGAACGACCCGGTGATGATCAGGTAGCTCATGATCGAGGACACCCAGTGGCCCGCATACTGGCTGGCCGGCGTCAGGTAGAAGTTGGCCGCGCCGCCCTGCGCCTGGGCAATGGCCGCGTGCGTAGTCGGGTAGCCGAACAAGGGCGCCCAGGACGTCAGCGTGTAGAAGATGCCCAGGCCGATCACTGAGATGTAGAGGGCCCGGGGCACGATCCGCTTCGGGTTGCGGGATTCCTCGGCGTAGTTCGGTGCCATCTCGAAGCCGACCCAGGACCAGAACGCGAAGAACAGGCCGATGCCGACCGAGCCCGCCACCAGCTTGCCCGAGGCCGGGAAGCTCTTGAACGCGTTGACCGGGTTGACCGCGCTCCAGTTGGCGTGCCCCTTGCTGAACATGAAGATGTCGAAGATGACCAGGATCGCGATCTCGCTGATCAGCCCGATGGCCAGCAGCGTGGAGGACAGCCGGACGTCGAAGAAGGTGAGCAGGGAGATCAGCAGCACCATGCCCAGGGCCAGCCACGGCCAGCCGACATTCACCCCGAACGCGTCCAGCTTGAGGTTGAGGAAGTACGCGAACCCGCCGGCCAGCGACGCTTCGAACACCGAGTACGCCACGACCGCTCCGTAGCCGGTGCCGATGCCGAGTTCCCGGCCGAGCCCGTGGCTGATGTAGGAGTAGAAGCCGCCTGCGCTGGTCTTCTTCCGGGTCATGGCCACGTAGCCGACGGAGAACACGACCAGGACGATGGCGGCGAAGATGAACGCGGCGGGCGCGCCGACACCCTGGCCGTAGCCGACCATGATCGGTGTATTGAACAGCATCGCCGAGATCGGCGCGGATCCGGTAACGGTCAGGAAGAGCACGCCGCCCAGGCCGACCGCTCCCTTCCGCAGCTTCGGGACCTCGTCGCGCTGGGAGACGTCGAGGGATTCCTCCAACCCCTCGATACCGCCGACCCGTGGAAGCTCCGACTGTGCCATGAGTGCCCTCCCCAGAGGATCGCCCGGTACTGCGAGGTGGCCGGGCCAATGGCGCGGCCGGCCAAACTTCGGCGGTGAACAGCGGCGGTCAAACAGCGCTGGTCAAAGTGAGGTCAAACGGTTGAGGAACGCCTTGTGGTACAGATCACAGCGCGGACGGTATCAGCAGGTAGGAATGATGACAAGAGTTACGGTTCAGGAAATATGGACTTAACTTTGACCTCTTGACAGGTAAAGGTCAGAAGGGTACGTATTTGGTCAGACCAAAGTAGACCGGACTGGCGCCCGGAACCCGGAGGTGACATGGCCGAGGAGCTGATCGCCTTCCCGTCCAAGGCCGAGATGCTCGACCGGTCCAGGCAGTTCTGGAACCCGGATAAGACCCAGTTCTGGGTGGACTCCGGCGTCCCGCTGGTCATCGACCGGCGCGAGGGCTACTTCATCTACGACGTCGGGGGCAAGCGCCTGATCGACGTCCACCTCAACGGGGGCACCTACAACCTGGGCCACCGCAACCCCGAGGTCGCCGCGGCGGTCACCGCGGCCATGCAGCGGTTCGACATCGGCAACCACCACTTCCCGTCGCTGGCCCGCACGGCCCTGGCCGAGGCGCTGGTGACCACCGCGCCGCCCGGCCTGACCAAGGTGGTGTTCGGCAGCGGCGGCGGCGAGGCCATCGACATCGCGCTGAAGACCGCCCGGCACGCCACGAAGAAGCGCAAGATCGTCTCGGTGGCCAAGGCCTACCACGGGCACACGGGCCTGGCCGTCGCCACCGGCGACGACCGGTTCTCGACCCTGTTCCTGGCCGACCGGCCGGACGAGTTCAGCCACGTCCCGTTCAACGACCTGGCCGCGATGGAGGACGCGCTGCGCGGCCGGGACGCCGCCGCGGTGATCATGGAGACGATCCCGGCGACCTACGGCTTCCCGCTGCCCGCCCCGGGCTACCTGGAAGGCACCAAGAAGCTCTGCGAGCGGTACGGCGCCCTCTACATCGCCGACGAGGTGCAGACCGGGCTGATGCGCACCGGCGAGCTGTGGGCGATCACCAAGCACGGCATCGCGCCGGACCTCATGGTCACCGGCAAGGGCATCTCCGGCGGCCTCTACCCGGTGAGCGCAGTCCTGGTCAGCGAGGCGGCGGCGGGCTGGCTCAGCGAGGACGGGTTCGCGCACATGTCCACGTTCGGCGGCGCCGAACTCGGCTGCATCGCCGCGCTGAAGACCCTGGAGATCACCTGCCGGCCGGAGGTCAGGTCGATGGTCTTCTACATCGCCGACCTGCTCGGCCGCGGGCTGCGCCGGATCCAGCAGGCCTACCCGGACTGGTTCACCGGCATCCGGCAGGACGGCCTGGTCATGGGCCTGGAGTTCGACCACCCGCAGGGCGCCAGGTTCGTCATGAAGCGGCTCTACGAGCACGGGGTGTGGGCGATCTTCTCCACCCTGGACCCGCGCGTCCTGCAGTTCAAGCCGGGCCTGCTGCTCACCCCGGACCTGTGCGCCGAACTCCTGGACCGGGTCGAGGTGGCCATCGCCGCCGCCCGCGACGATGCGGGCCCGGCCCGCCCGGGCGGCGATCCCCGGGCCAGCACGGTCCGGCCGGACGGCCGCCCCGGCGGCCCGGCCTCGCCGGCCAGTGGGGTGCGGCCATGAACGAGGCGGCCGTGACCGGGGCGGACCAGCCGATCAGCATCGACCTGCTGACGGACCCGGCCGGTGTGCCGCGGGCCCGGGCCATGCTGCAGCGGGCCCAGTGGGCCGCGTCCGCGTTCGCCCGCTACGACAAGGCCGCGGTGGACCGGATCGTCCACGCGGCCGCGGCCGCGGGCGCCGCCCGGGCCCGTGAGTCGCCGACTGGGCGGTCCGCGAGACCGGGTTCGGCGTGGCCGAGCACAAGGTCATCAAGAACCTGGCCGGCAGCACCGGCCTGGTCGAGGCCTACGCCGACCACGACTACGTGACCCCCCGCGTCGATCCGGCGGCCCGGATCGTCGAGATCCCGCGCCCCGCCGGGGTGGTGCTCGCGCTCACCCCGTCAACCAACCCGGTCGCCACCGTGTTCGTCAAGTCGCTGCTGGCCCTGATGACCCGCAACGCGGTGGTGGTCAGCCCGCACCCGCTGGCCCGCGAGTGCTCCGCGGACGCGGCCCGCACGCTGGCTGCGGCCGCGGTGGCCGCGGGCGCGCCGGACGGCGTGATC
>CAVVTM010000023.1:0-159938 GCA_963751175.1 uncultured Actinomycetes bacterium
CCCGATGTTGCACAGGCAGGTGAGCCCGCCCTGGTCGTAGGGGACGGTGTGATCGAGGTCACACTGGCCGGCGGGGCGGCGGCAGCCGGGGCGGGTGCAGGCCTGGTGGCGGACGCGGGCCAGGTGCCGCAGCTGCCGGGACGGCCGGTAGGTGGCAGTGGCGTAAGCGTGATCGCAGGGCCCGGTGAGCGGGTGGATGGCCATCCGGGACAGCCAGGCACCCAGACGGTGGGCCCCGGACTGGCCTCGGCCGTGGGGCGGGCTCCCCGCGCGGGGCGCGTTGCTGGCGCCTTGCTTCGGCCGGTCACTCGACCCCGGCGGATCGCTCCCGCCGACCGGCCCGTTCTCCCTCATCGGCCTGTTCCCTCCAGGCCGTCCATTGCCTCCAGGCCGGCCGTTACCTCCAGCCGGGTCGCCGCCGCCAGCCGGGCCGTTTACCCGGGCCGGCTCGTTGCCTCCGGGCGGGTCGGTTTCCCCGGGCGGCCCGTTGCCTCCTGGCGGCCCGTTGCCTCCTGGTGGCCCGTTGCCTCCGGGCGGCCCGTTGCCTCCTGGCGGCCCGTTGCCTCCGGGAAGGTCGCTGTCCCCGGGTGGGTCGTTCCCTCCGGGCGGGTCGCTGTCCCAGCGGGCCGTGCCGCCTGGCGGTGGTCCGGGGCTCCCGGGAGCGCAGCCGTGGGCGACCGCATGACCCTCCTGATTGGTCAGGGTCAGGCACCACTGGGTCCGGGGCTGGCGTGTGAGCATGGCGGCCAGGGTGCGGGAGTCCTGCGCGTCCAGCGGGCCGAAGCCCGGTACCTGCCCCGGAGTCTGCGACCACCCCAACCACGTGGTCAGCGGAAGGGTCAGGTTTACCGACCCCGACAGCCCTGGCAGCCCGCCGCCGTCTGGTCGCATCCCCTCGGCCTGGCACTCATGAGGCGCTCCTGGCGCCTCTGCCTGGGCAGCACCAGCGCCACCGGGTGCGGGCGTTATGAGTGGCTGGCCGGTGAGCAAGTTCAGGAATGCCTGGGCGCGCAACTGGCCGAGGCTGCCGTCAGCACCGTGCCGTCTCAGCAGGCGAGCCGCGGCGGTCAGGTGCTTGTCGGCGGCCAGGGCGAAGGCGGGCGGCAGGTCACGCCCAGCCAGGGTGCAGGTCCCGGCGGGCTCCCGCCACAACTCCACCCGGGCCTGTTTCTGCGCGGCCTCCTTGCGCCGCCGGGCCGCCTCCGGATCGGAGAACATTACGGTCTGCTGCACCGCGGCGCGAAGCTGCCCGGTGGTCTGTCCCAGAGCCGCCCCGATCACCAGCGCGGACACATGCGCGGCAGCCAGGTCATCGAGCGCACTGGTGCCATTTGCGATGACCGCGGCCCGGGGCTGATCGATCCGGCCGGCCGCCAGCGCCTTCAGGGTGCCAGGCAGCCGCGTCACGCCCAGCGCCAGATCCTGCAGTACCGCCGCGGAGTGCGTGGTCAGGGTCAGCGCCGCCGCGATCTCGGCGTCGACATGCTCCCCCGCCGAGGGGCCGCCCCGGGTCCCGGGGACGGCGCGGCGGCGGGCCGCCAGGTCGGCCACCACGCTCAGCTCCAGCGCCGCGGCCCGGGAAGCCAGCCGTCGGGCCGCTCGCAACACCCCGATCAGCTCGTCGTCGGTCAGGCGGTCCAGGCCGCGCTGCCAGGCTTCCTCGGTCCGCGCGGTCAGCTGCAATCCAGGCGGCATGGCATCCGCGGCGCCGCCCGAGGCGAATCCGGCGGCTAAGGCGGCGGCGCCCGGTGAGGCCGTCCCACCCGGCGGCGAGGCAGACCCATCCAGCGGCGAGGCCGCCCCACCCGATGGCGGAGCAGATCCGCCCGACGGGGAGGTAGACCCGCCCAGGAACTCGGGTTCAGGCGTGGACCCGGGATCGGACCAGGAAGGGTTCCCGCCCACTGAGCCACCTCCTGCCTGCTCATCTCCGTCGATATCGACACTACTGCCGACCACCGACAGAATCCGGCTTCGATATTCGAATAGAGAATTGATCGACAGCCTTTTCTGTCGATCTTGTGATCCAGCCCGGATCGCCTATATGAGGCACTTAGTGCCAGCCCTGGACCATGATCCGGAGGAGCTCAGCACCAGGCGCGAGAACGGCGGTGAGGCCAGGGTGGCCAGTGAGCCGCACCGCGGTACCGGGGGGACAGCAGCAGGCTTTCTGCTGGCCCGAAAGGCGGCGCCGTCAGATTGACGGGGCACATCGGGCATAACTCGGGGCCAGAGTTGGCTAGTACGGCCAGGGACGCAGCGCGGGTGTGCACGGGAATGACTTCCGGGCCCGCTCGGTTGATATACCCCAGAGGGTATCCCGGCAGTGGATGCCCGTTGAGACGAGGAGACACTCCATGGCTACGGTCGAACTGACGGGCCAGAACTTTGAGTCCGTCGTGGGCGGCTCGGACATGGTTCTGGTGGACTTCTGGGCATCCTGGTGCGGCCCGTGCCGCATGTTCGCGCCGGTCTTCGACCGGGCGTCGGAGAAGCACACGGACGCCGTGTTCGGCAAGGTGGATACGGACGCCCAGACCGAGCTGGCCCAGCAGTTCAACATTTCGTCCATCCCCACGCTGATGGTGATCAGGGACAACATCGTCCTCTACGCGCAGCCGGGCGCCCTGCCGGAGCAGGCGCTCGAGGAGCTGATCACCAAGGCCCGCGAGCTCGACATGGACGAGGTGCGGGCGAGCATCGCCAAGGACCAGGACGGCGGCGAGCACGAGCACGGCCACGACCATGAGCACGATCACGACCACGAGCACGCGCACACCGAGAACCAGAGCTAAGCCAGCCAGAACGAAGAACGAGCCCGTCGTCCATTCACCCCGTGGCGACGGGCTCGTCGCATGCTCCCCCGTTCGCGCCCAGCGGCGGCAGGCCAGCTGATCCGGGCCCTGGGCGGCCGCAAATCCGGGGCCTGGGCCGGGCAGGCCTCAGGCCTCAAGCGGCACGGCGGGCCAGTCGAGCATCCGCGCACCGATGACCGCCACCCGCAGCGCCAGTCCCTGCGCCGGGTCGGCCGGGTCCCGGCCGGTGAGCTCCTTGACCCGGGCCAGCCGGTAGGTCACGGCCCGGACGGACAGGTGCAGGCGGCGGGCAGCCTCGGCCGCCACGCTGCCGCACGCGTAGTACTCCTGCAGCGTGGCCAGCAACGGCCCGGCCCCGCCCCGCGCCCGCGCCAGCGGGGTGAGCAGCGCGCTGACCAGGTCCGTGATGGCCGTCCGGTCGCGCAGGATGACCTGATAGATGAGCAGGTCGGAAGCGTCCACCACCGGGTCGGGCATGCCGAGGCGGGCCGCGACGTCGAGCGCGTCGCCCGCCTCGTCGTAGGACCTCCGCACCCCGCCCGGTCCGGGGTAGGCGCGGCCGAACGCCACCCGCCAGGGCCGCGGCTCGTCCGGGATCAGGTCTGGGTGACCCCGCGCCAGGGCCCGGGCCAGGGCCACAGCGACCCGGCTGGCCTCGTCGCCGTCGCTCACCCCCGTCACCGCGACGAGCCGCCCGCCCCGGGTGATGGTCAGCGATGGTGACGGGGCGGCTGCCTCGGCGACAAGCCGGTCGATATCCTTACCCAGCGGCCTGGTGGCGTGCACTCCCGTCGCGTACTCGGCCAGCACCACCAGATGAGGCCCGGCCAGCCGCAGCCCGAGTCGTTCGCCGCGGACCAGCAGGTCGGCAGCGTCACGGCCGGAGAGCAGGTCGTCGACGAACTCCAGGCGCTCGGCCTCCTCGCGGCGGGCAATCGACAGGTGGGCCCGCTCGAAGCCCTCGGCCGCCGCCGCCACCGCATCGTCGGCGGCCCGCAGCACGCCGAGCCCGGCGGCCCGCAGATCAGCCAGGCCGGGCACTTCACGCCACAGCCGCCAGGTCGCCGACAAGTAGAGGTCGACCAGGCCGCGCAGGGCCACGCCGCTCTCCGCGGCCCGCTCCCCCGCCCGGCCGTACTGGGCGAGTTCCATGGTCGCCAGGCGGCGGCCGGTGCGGGCCGCGTCCGCGGCGGCGGGAAGGTAGCCGGCCAGCAGGTCCGCGGGCACCCCGCCCGCCTCCCGGCTCGCCGCGCGGGCGATCGCGTCCAGGTCCACCGCGCCGGCGCTCGCGGCGGAGGCGGCTGCCTCAGATGTCCCGTTGGCAGCAGTCGCCTCACCTGCCACGACGGGTACGGTCGCCCCCCCGTCGCGCTCGTCAGTGTCACGCTGGCTCATCGGTCACCTCCTCAAACTCCGCCTAAGTTGCCGGAAGCAGGCAACTTTATGGGTGTGATCTTAGCCGGTCAGGCCCGATGACTGGTCCTCACCGGCAATGGATAGTGGTTAGGAGGCCAGCGGGTGAGACTGACACCCGCGCCCCGGAGGAGACCGCAGTGACCATGATCCGCCCGCCCGCGACCGGGCCCGCCGGCCCGCCCGCGCGCCAGCCCGGAGATCCCGGGCAGTCCGGACACTCCCCTGACCCTGGCCGCGGGGGCGGCTTCCGCGTCGCGGGGATACCCGTCACGCTCACCCCCGGGGCCTACCTGCTGGGTGTGCTGGCCGCCGGGTTCGGCGCGCTCGCCCTGCCCGCCCTCGACCCGGGCCGGTCGGTGGCCGGCTACCTGGCCGCCGCCGCGGGCGTGGTCATCGTCCTGCTGGCCAGCATGGTCGCGCACGAGCTGGCGCACTCGATCATGGCGCGCCGCTACGGCCTGAGGGTGCCGGTCACCGTGGGTCTCTTCGGCGGTCTGTGGCACGGCCGGGCCGCGCGGCCCGGGTCGCCCGGGGACCCGGAACTGCCCGGCCCCCGCGCTCAGTGGCAGGTCGCTGCGGCGGGGCCCCTGACCAGCCTGGCGCTGGGCCTGGTCAGCGCGGCCGCAGCCGTCATCTTCTCTGCGCTCGGCGCCGGCCTGCTGGTCGTCGCCGTGGCCACCGCAGCGGCCTGGATCAACGGCCTGCTGGCCGTGGCCAACCTGGTCCCGGGGGCGGGACTGGATGGCGGGCGGATCGTCCGAGCGCTTGCGTGGGCGCGCTCAGGCGATGCCACCCGCGCGGGTCTCATCGCGGCCCGCTTCGGCCAGGTCAGCGGGGCGATCCTGACCGCCGCCGGGGTGACGGCGGTCGCGCTCGGTCATCTGGCCGGCCTCTGGCTCGCGCTGATGGGCCTGCTGATGGTCGCAGCGTCCCGGGCCGAGGCCAGTCAGGTGCGCACGTCGGCCGCGCTGGCCGGGGTGCGGGTCCGGGACATCATGCCGCTGGACGGCGGGCTCGCCCCCACCACCCGCGGCTGGCAGACGGTCCAGGACTTCCTGGAGGAAGACGGCGGGGACCGGCTGGCCCATCTCGGCGCGACCGCGTACCCGGTGCGCGACTTCGATGGCCAGCTGTCCGGCCTGGTGACGCTGACCCAGCTGCTCGCCGTGCCGGTGACCGCCCGCGCCGGCACCCGCCTGTCGCAGGTGGCCACCCCGGTCGCCTGCCTGACGTTCACCACGCTGGATGAGCAGCTGACCGACCTGCGGGCCCGGCTGAGCGTGGGCCCGGCCAGCCCGGCCGCACTGCACACCACCGGCCACGCCCTGGTCCTGGGCCCGAGCGGTGAGCTGGCCGGGCTGCTGACGCCGGCCGACTTCGCCCGGGCCGCCCAGTTCGGCGCCCTGCGGTCGGCCACGTCCGGAGCCGGCCCAGGGCCACGCTGACCCCCGAGAGGAGCCCTCTTGATGCACGACGCCTTCCACGTGCCGCTATGGCTGTGGGGTGTCGCGCTCGCGGTGGTCCTCGCGGTCGCCGCAGCGGATGTGCTTCATGCCTCGCGCAGCCGTGGCCACGAGCCAGGGCTGCGCGAGGCGGCGTTGTGCACCGCCGGGGTCGTCGCGCTGGGCGCGATGTTCGGCCTGGCCCTCGCCGCGGTGGCCGGGCCTCGGGCCTCGGGCCAGTTCTACGCGGGCTGGCTGACCGAGTACAGCCTCTCGCTGGACAACCTGTTCGTGTTCGTTCTGCTGATCGGCCGGTCCGGGGTGGCGGGCCGGATGCGCAGCCGGGTACTGCTGGCCGGGATCGGCCTGGCCCTGCTGCTGCGCGGGGTGTTCATCGCGGCTGGCGCGGCCGCGCTGAACCGCTTCGACTGGGTGCTGTACATATTCGGCGCGGTGCTGCTGGTCACCGCAGTGCGGATGGCCGCGGGCGTCGGCGGCCCTCCGGACCCGGCGGGTCCCGGGCCCAGGATGCCGGGGCCGAAGATCATGCGCCGCGGGCTGACCGGCCGCCTCATGCGGCACCCCCACGGCGCCGCTGCTGGCCTTGATCGCCGCCATCGCCGGCGCCGACGTGGTGTTCGCGATGGACTCCATCCCGGCGGTGTTCGGCCTGACCCGCGATCCCTACCTGGTGCTGGCCGCGAACGTGTTCGCGCTGCTCGGCCTGCGTCACCTGTACTTCCTGATCGGCGGGCTGCTGGACCGGCTGGTGCACCTGACCGCCGGGCTGTCCGCGATCCTCGCGTTCATCGGGGTGAAGCTGATCGCCGAGGCCCTCACCGATTCCGGGGTGCACCGGATCGGCCCGGTGCCGGTGCCCCACATCGACACCTGGCTGTCCCTGTGCGTCATCGGCGGCGTGCTCGTCATGGTCACCGTGACCAGCCTGGTGGCCACCCGGCACCCCCCGGACGGCCGACAGGCCGGCGACGAGCTCAGCCCCTCCCGGTCAGGACACCCAGCTGAGCGGCCACCTCGCCCGGCGCGACCTTCCGAGTCTCACCAGTAGCCCGCTCGGTCAGCTCGACCGTGCCCTCGGCCAGCCCGCGCTTGCCCACGGTGACCCGGTACGGGATGCCGACCAGTTCGGCGTCACGGAACTTCACCCCGGCGCGCTCGGCCCGGTCGTCGATGACGACCTCGAACCCGGCCGCGGCCAGCTGGTCATAGAGGTCCGCGCCCGCCTTGGCTACCTCGGCGTCCTCAGACTGGGCGACGGTGACCACCACGGTGAACGGCGCCACGTTCAGCGGCCAGACGATGCCGCGCTCGTCGTGGTGGCGCTCGACAATGGCCGCCATGGCGCGCTCCACCCCGATGCCGTAGCTGCCCATGATCAGCGGGGTGGCCTTACCGTCCGGGCCGAGCACGGTCGCGCCGAACGCCTTCGAGAACCTATCCCCCAGCTTGAAGATGTGACCGACCTCGATGGCCTCGATGAGCTCGATCGGTTCGCCGCACTGAGGGCAGGCCTCACCCGCGGTGACCTCGCGCAGGTCGGCCCACTGGCCCACGGCGATGTCCCGGGCCACCTCCACGCCGCGCAGGTGCATGTCGTCCACGTTGGCGCCGGTGACCATGTCGCGCCGCCCCTCCAGCGCGCGGTCCGCGATGATCGGCAGCCCGCTGACCCCGACCGCGCCCAGGCTGCCGGGCAGCGCACCAAGCGCCTCCCTGATCTCGTCCGGATGCGCCGGGCGGATCGCGGCCGCGCCGGTGGCGTCGATCAGCTTCTGCTCGTTCAGCGCGTGGTCGCCGCGCATCAGCACCAGGGTGAGCTGGCCGTCCAGCACGTAGACGAGCGTCTTGATCTGCCGCGTCGCGGGCGCGTCGTACCGGGTGGCCAGGTCCTCGATGGTCCGCACGCCCGGGGTGTCGAACCGTTCCGGGGTGTCCAGCCCGGGGCCGTCGGCCACGTCGGCCAGCCGTGAGGTGGCCTTCTCGATGTTGGCCGCGTAGTGGCAGGCCGGGCAGTACACGACCAGGTCCTCACCGGAGGGCGAGGGGCATATGAACTCGGTGGAGTCGCTGCCGCCCATTGTCCCGTTGGACGCCTCGACCGGAATCGCCGGGATGCCGAGCCGCTCGAAGATGCGCAGGTAGGCAGCATGATGACGGTCGAACGCGGCGTCCAGCCCGACCCGGTCCAGGTCGAAGCTGTAGGAGTCCTTCATGGTGAACTCGCGGGTGCGGATCAGCCCGGCCCTGGGCCGCGGCTCGTCCCGGAACTTGGTCTGGAACTGGTACCAGGCCTGCGGCAGCTGCTTGTGCGAGTTGAGCTCGGTGGCCAGGACCGCGAAGATCTCCTCGTGCGTCATGGCCAGCGCGAGCCGGGCGCCCTTCCGGTCGGTGAGCCGGAACATCTCCTCGCCCATGATTTCCCACCGGCCACTGCGCTGCCAGATCTCGGCCGGGTGCATGTCGGGCAGCAGGACCTCCTGCGCGCCGATCCCGTTCATCTCCTGCCGGATGATCTCGATGACCTTGGCCCGGACCCGCACGGCCAGCGGCAGCAGCGAGTAGTGCCCGGCCATCAGCTGGCGGATGTAACCGCCCCGCAGCAGCAGCCGGTGACTCGGCGCTCCCGCGTCCGCCGGATCCTCCCGCAGGGTGGGGATAAACATCTGTGACCAGTGCATGCGGGACTCTCCGTGTGGAACGACAGTGGGTTAGAAGCTTAGTGGGAGTCCGCGGCTGGCGCGGCGCGCACATGCAGCCCCGGCTCCAGCGGCGGCGCTCCGACCGCGCAGTTGGTCAGGCATTCCGGCTCGGCCACCGGCTCGCCGGACGACGGCCGGAGCACGTCGTTGTCGACCAGCAGCGCCGATCCCACCGCGGCCAGCACCATCAGGCCGGAGCAGATGATCATGGCCTCGTGGAACCCGTGGTTCAGCGATTTGATCTCGTGCAGCGCACTGCCGCTGAGCCCGACCACGGCCGGCAGGCCCGCCACGGCCAGCAGCCCCGCGGCCCGGGCCGTGGCGTTGTTGACCCCGCTCGCCACGCCCGCGTGCCGTTCGTCCGCGCTGGCCAGCACGGTGGCGGTGAGCGGGGCCACGGTCATGGACAGGCCCAGCCCGAACAGCAGCACGGCGGGCAGCACGTCGGCCACGTACGAGGTCTGCGGCCCGATCCGGGTCAGCAGGGCCAGCCCGGCCGCCGCGACCAGCAGCCCGCCGGTCATCAGCCAGCGCGGCCCGAAGCGCTGGGCGAGCGCTCCGGCCCGCGACGACAGCAGCAGCATGGCCACGGTCAACGGCAGCAACGAAATTCCTGCCTGCAGGGGCGTGAAGCCTGCGACCACCTGGAGAGTCAGCACCAGCAGGAAGAACACCGCTCCCATCGCCCCGTACACGATGAACGTGATCACGTTGATGGCGGTGAACTGGCGGGACGAGAAGATCCCCAGCGGCAGCATCGGCGGGACGCGCTCGGGGTGACGGCCACGCCATCGCTCCAGCAGGACGAACGCGACCCCGGCCGCCACACCCGCGACGGCCGGCACCAGCGAGGCGAGCAGGTGGGACGAGGGCGCCTCGATCAGCCCGTCGGTGATGCCGGCCAGGGCCAGCGCGGCGAGCACCGCGCCGGCGATGTCGAAACGGCCCTGGGCGGTGGGGTCACGGCTCTCCGGGACGTGCCGCATGGTCACGGCCAGCACAGCCGCGGCGAGCGGCAGGTTGAGCAGGAAGATCCAGCGCCAGCCGATCGAGCCCACGATCCAGCCGCCGAGGAACGGGCCGATCGCGCCGGCCACCCCGCCCAGCCCGGACCAGGCGCCGATCGCCCGCGGCCGGTCATCGGCCGCGAACACGGCCTGGATGATGGCCAGCGAGCCGGGGGTGAGCAGCGCCCCGCCGATGCCCTGCAACCCCCGGGCCGCGATCAGCACGCCGATGTTCGGGGCCACGCCGCACAGCGACGGACGAGAGCGCGAACCAGGTCACGCCGATGAGGAACACGCGGCGGCGGCCGAACCGGTCACCCAGCGCCCCGCCCAGCAGGATCAGCCCGGCCAGCGTGAGCGTGTAGGCGGTCACCACCCACTGCAGGCCGGCCAGGGACGTGTGCAGCTCCCGGCCGATGGTCGGCAGGGCCACGTTGACCACCGTGGAATCGAGCATCGCCATGCTCGACCCGAGGACGGTGGCAGCGATGATCCATCGTCCCCGCGGCTGCCCGACCTTGATCTGGCCGGGCGCCTGGCTGATCACTCCGGCCATCGCCTGATCTTCTCACCCAGAAGAATCAGGTGCCACCCGGCGCGACGGCTCAGAAAGGCGCAGTTCGCTGGGCTGATCAGCTGGCCCCAGGCCCCGGGCAGGGACCGGTTCAGGCCGAGCCGCCGCACATGTCGAGCAGCTTGCGGACGGTGGCCACGTTGCGGGCCGTGCCGGCCCCTTTGGCCGACAGCGGCCGCGCCGCCCGGGTCAGCAGCGTGGCCAGCTCGCTGCGCCCGAAACCGTCCGGGGTGTGCAGGAACAGGGCCCGCCCCGCGTACTGGGCGGTGTCCCGGCTCCCCTTCTGCGCCACCTGATCCTGCGCCCCCGCCACGCTGGTGATCATCTCTGGCGCGGGTTCGGCGGGCAGGAACACCACGTGCACGAGCTTCGGGTTCGGCTCGTCTGGATACGGGTTGTCCCGCGCGATCTGGGCCAGGTCCGCGGAGGACAGCACCAGGACCTGGGACCGCACGCCGGTGCGCTGCTCCACCGCCTTCTCGATGGCCGCGGCCAGCGCCACGGTGTCGGTTTGCGCCGTGCTGAAGACCACGTTGCCACTCTGGATATAGGTGGCCACGTCGGCGTGCCCGAGCGAGGTCATGATCTCGCGCAGGTCCGCCATCGCCACCTTGTTGCGCCCGCCAACATTGATCCCGCGCAGCAGCGCGACATGAGTAACCACCGGGCCACCCTAACCAGCGGGCCACCTGCCCCAGGTACGCAACACCGGGGCGGACCTAGAATGCACGGCGTGCCTCAACCCGATACGGCCCGGGACCCCCAGCTGCCCGAGCGGCGTGCGGGCCGGGTCATCCTGCTCGACCCCGGCGACCGGGTGCTGCTGATGCGGTACGACGACGCGCTGCCCAACGGCCGCCACTGGACCACGCCCGGCGGCGGGCTGGATCCGGGCGAGGACTACGCCGCCGCGGCCGCCCGGGAACTGGCCGAGGAGACCGGCTGGACCGACATCCCGCTCCGCCGTGAGGTGCTCCAGCGCAGCCTCACCATGCAGTACGGCGGCCGCCTGGTGCACCAGCATGAGCGTCACTACCTGGCCCGCACGGACCTGCCGGGCCGGGCGCTGGGAGATGTTGCGCAGATGCACGCCGCCGACGGGATCGCCGCCTGGCGCTGGTGGAGCCTCGCTGAGCTCGATTCGACGGCCGAGGTCATCTGGCCCGCGGAGCTTGCGGACGTGATCCGGAAGGTCTTGGCTGAGGAACAGGCCGGCGGCTAGGGAGCCAGCAGGCGTAACCACGGGGAGAGGCAGGCCGATGGACCCCATGCCGGAGGACTGGAACCGGGCGGTCGCGGTGGTCGCGCACCCGGACGACCTGGAGTACGGCGCGGCGGCCGCGGTGGCCCGGTGGACCAGCCAGGGCAAGCACGTCGCGTACGTGCTCGCCACCCGGGGCGAGGCCGGCATCCAGGGGATGGCTCCGGACGTGGTCGGGCCGCTGCGCGAGGACGAGGAACGGCGCAGCGCCGCTGTGGTCGGCGTGCACGAGGTGCGTTTCCTGAACCACCCGGACGGCCTGCTGGAGTACGGCCTGCCGCTGCGCCGCGACCTGGCCGCCGTGCTGCGCGAGCAGCGCCCCGACATCGTCATCACCATGAACTTCGAGCTGACCTGGGGCGAGACCGGGATGGTCAACCACGCCGATCACCGCGCGGTCGGGCTGGCTGTGCTGGACGCCGTCCGGGACGCCGCGAACCCGTGGGTGTTCACCGACGCCGGGCCTTCCTGGGGCGGAGCCACCGAGGTCTACGTGGCCGCCGCGGCGGATCCCACCCACTATGTGGACGTCACCGACACGATCGGGGCGGGGGTCGATTCGCTGCGCGAGCACAAGGCCTATCTCGACGGCCTGGGCCGTGACTTCGACCCGGACGAGTTCCTGCGGAACATGGCCGGCTACACGGGCATGGGGGCCGGCTGCGAGTACGCGGTGGGGTTGCGCCGGTACACGACGGGCTGAGGGGTTTCGCCTGTCCCAGGTTCGTTAGCTGGGGTGCGTGCCCCGATCCTGGAACACCTACGGCGTGGACGTGGCGCCGGGACGGGTCACACGGGGCAGGCCCAGTTCTCGCGTCCGGCCCGGGGCACGCCGTCACCATCTGGCGGCGGGAACAGCACCCGCAGCGTGAACGCGTCCGCGGTCGGACCGTGCGCCCGCAGCCGCCGCACCCGGTCCTCGGCGTCGGCCGTACCCGGCACGGTCCCGCGCCGGATCCACCACAACGCGGTGTACGCCTCGGTCATCCGGTTGAACCACTGCCTCCGCCGGGCCAGCACCTGCCGGTGGACATCCGAATAGACGAAGGCGGCGAGCGCCTCGGGGGACTCCCAGACCGACAGGTTGACGATGACGCCCGCGCTGCCTGCCTGATCCCATTCGAAGGCGTGCACCGCGGTGGCGTTGCCGTCCTCGGTCTGCAGCCGCCACACGAACCCGGGCGCCGCGTCCGCAGCCGCGTTGACCGGGTCGAGCGCGGCCACGAAGTCCGCAAGCTCCGGGCTGTCGAGCGTGGCCCGCAGCCGGCCGATGTTCACCTGCGCCAGCACATACTGCACACCCCCACCCTCCCATCCACCCCTGCCCCGCGCCTACCCCCGCGTTCCCATCCACTCCCCCGGGCCACACCCCAGCCAGCGCCGGTGCGGCACCGGGCTGTCCCAACGCCCGCACCCCAACGCCCGCACCCCAACGCCCGCCGCCCGCGCCCCGCCAGCGGCACTCCGATTCGTATATGCCTTGACAGTTATATGCCTGACAGAGCATGCTGGCGGATATGAGCACGGTGTTCGGGGTCCTGGCCGAGCCGCAGCGGCGGCGGATCCTCGACCTCGTCCGCGACGGCGAGCGCTCGGTCGGGGAACTCGTCGTCGCGCTGTCGATGAGCCAGCCCGCGGTGTCCAAGCACCTCCGGGTGCTGCGCGAGGCCGGGCTGGTCGAAGCCCGGGTGGACGAGCAGCGGCGGCTCTACCGGCTCCGTCCCGGGCCGCTGCGCGAACTCGACGCCTGGTTGGCCCCGTATCGCTGGGCCTGGGACGCCAGCCTGGACCGGCTGGAGACGCACCTCGGCGAGATGGGCCGCAGCGAACCCGAGACTATTCAGGAGGACACGCCATGAAGGGCACCCTGGAGCAGGCCGGCTCGCGCTGGCGGCTGCGTTTCACCCGGGAGCTGGACCACCCCGCGCCGCGGGTGTGGGAAGCGATCACGGAGCCCGGGCACCTCGAGGCCTGGTTCCCGCACAGGGTCACCGGCGAATGGGTGGCAGGAGCCCCGCTCACATTCTCCGACCCGCAGGGCCGCGGCCCGGACTTCGGCGGCATGGTGATCGCCTGCGAGCCGCCGTCGCTGCTGGAGTTCCGCTGGGGCCCGGATGTGATCCGGCTGGAGATCGCCGCCCGCGGCGAAGGGTCCACGCTCACCTTGCTGGACACGTTCGACGAGCTCGGCAAGGCAGCCCGGGACGCCGCGGGCTGGCACGTCTGCCTGGACTCCCTGGCCAGTCATCTGGACGGGACGCCAGCGCCGCCGGGGAACAGGTGGACCGAGGTGCATCCCGGCTACGTGAGCTCGTTCGGCCCGGGCGCCTCGGCGATCGGGGTGCCGGCCGGGTACGAGCCTGGGTGACGATGGGGCCGGCGTCTAGAGTGGCTGACCGTGGCAGGACGTGGGACCCCGGCGACCGCGCTGCTGACCAGGCAGCGCATCGCGCACACCGTGCATGTCTACGAGCATGACCCGCGCCGGGCCGGTTACGGCCAGGAGGCCAGCGACGCTCTGGGCGTTGCACCGGAACGGGTGTTCAAGACCCTGGTCGCGCAGGTGGACGGCGTGCTGACGGTCGGCGTGGTCCCGGTGGGCAGCAGGCTCGATCTCAAGGCGCTGGCCGCGGCGGCGGGCGGGCGGAAGGCGGCTATGGCCGACCCGGCGGACGCGGAGCGGGCCACCGGATACGTGGTCGGCGGGATCTCCCCGCTGGGGCAGCGCAAGCGGCTGCCCGTGGTGGTCGACTCCTCAGCCCTGGGCTTCGCCACCATCTTCTGCAGCGGGGGCCGCCGCGGACTGGAGATCGAGATCGCGCCCGGGGATCTGGTCCAGGCGGTGCAGGCGACGGTGGCCGGCATCGCCCAGCCGCCGGGCCGCGGTCTTCGACGAGTCCCTCACGCTGATCCGGCTGCTGCTCAGCCAGGAGACCGTGACGTTCCACGGCGAGTTCTTCCCGGTCGAGTCCGCCAGCGTCGGCCCGCTGCCGGCCAGGCCGCTGGACATCTGGCTCGGCGGCAGCGCCCCGGGGGCGCTGCGGCGCGTCGGGCGGCTGGGTGACGGGTGGCTGGCCAGCTTCCTGACCCCGTCCGAGGCGGGTGCGGGCCGGCGGGCGATCGAGGCGGCCGCCGCCGAGGCCGGCCGCGAGATCGAGCCGGACCATTACGGCATCAGCCTGGCCGTGACGGATGACGCGTCGCGGCCTGCGCTGCTCGAGGCGGTGCGGCGCCGCCGCCCGGACGCCGACCCGGAGACGCTGGTGGCGTCCGGCTGGGCGGGCGCCCGCTCCATGGTGCAGGACTACGTGGCGGCCGGGCTGACCAAGTTCGTCATCCGGCCCAGCTGGAGTCCGGTCGACCCGGACCAGTTCACCGGGGACTTCGTCCGCGAGATGGTGCCGCTGCAGACCTGATCCCGCCGGAAGCGGTCAGCCGGAGGCGAGCACGACCCAGACGGGGCCGCGGGCGAACGTCATCCGCTGCCCGGAACTGGTGGTGAACGTGGTGCCGTCCGAACCGTGCGGGCGCGACCAGTGCGCCTGCCACGCCTTCCCGTCGCGGAGCACCACGGCCCGGCCGGAACCGGTGCTGTACGCGTACGGGGCCGGGCCGCCCCATTCCCGGAAGCGTGACGAGCCGACCCGAGTGTACTGGATCACCACGGTGGGCGCGCCCAGCTGGCCGCGGTCCGTGGTCATCGCGGGCGCGCCGTCCATCCAGACCAGCCACCGGCCCTTCGGCTGGCGACCAGCGGAAGGTGAAGGAGGCGGCCGGGTAGGACACCGACCGGGACGCGGTGACCGTGCCGCCGGCCGGCGGCGGGCCGAACCGGAAGCCGATGTCCCGTGCGGTGCTCGCGCCGTGGGCTTCGGCGAGCAGCTGGCTGGTGCGGGCGTACAGGTTGTACGGGGCGACCCGGCGGCTGTCCCGGTAGTAGCCGCCGACCCGCCCGGCGTAGAGATCGACGATGCGGGCCCGTTCCACCACCGGCAGCAGCTGGGGCTGCGCCCCCGAGTAGGCGAACGCGGGCCGGCCGAACTGGCGGAGCAGCTGCAGGTCGTCGTCGCGCGCGCTCCGGACCGGGCCGACGACCGGCGGGACGTGCGAGGAGAAGATCGCGCAGAACCGGCTCAGGCCGCCTTCGACCGGCAGCACATAGACGATGTCGGCCTGGCCGAGCCCGGTCTGCGGCCGCGCGTTCACGATGTTGTCGATCTTCACGGCCAGCACCGGGCCGAGTGACTTGACCGGCTCCCCGGTGAAGGGGGACACCAGCTGCTGGGCGACCGGGCTGACCGGGCTTGACCGGGCTGACCGGCGCCAGCCGATCCCGGAACACGAACAGGCCCGCCAGCACCAGGGCGCACGCCGCCACGGCGCTGCTGACCACGATGATGATCCTGCGCCGGTTCTGCATCTCGACGCCACCTCTGAGGCGCGGGCGGTTATCAGGTACACCGCTCCTACTGTCATTCTGCCCGCGGTGCGGTCAGCGCAGTCGCGCCAAAGGTCCTCCCGCGGCCGCCGTTCGTCCGCGGCCGCCGCTGGCCCGCGGCCATGGGCGCCACGCCGTCAGTAACCCGGCGGCCAGGAGTGCACGGGCTCGTTGGTGTGCATGTGCTCGATGTAGCGCTGGGTCATCCGGCGCAGCGCCGCGCAGCGGTCGAGCCGTCCCCGGCGCTCCAGCTGGTGCACGGTCTCCGCCTGCCAGGTCGCGCCGGTCCGCCCGGCCAGGCAGCGCTGCTCGATGATGCCGAGGCAGCGGTCGGCGTGCCGGGGCTCCACGCCCCACCGGGCCAGGCCCTCGCGGGCCATCGGCAGCAGCCGCCGCAGCGTGAGCTCGGTGGCAGGCACCACGCCCAGGCCCGGCCAGTACAGCGACGCGTCGATGCCGTGCCGGGCCGCCTCCATCAGGTTCTCCCCGGCCGCCGCGAACGACATCTGGGTCCAGATCGGCCGTTCGGCGTCGGCCAGCGAGCGGACCAGCCCGTAGTAGAACGCGGCGTTGGCGGTGATGTCCGCGGCGGTCGGGCCGGCTGGCAGCACCCGGTTCTCCACCCGCAGGTGCGGCCGCCCGTCGGTCACCGCGTACACCGGCCGGTTCCAGCGGTACACCGTGCCGTTGTGCAGGGTGAGCTCGGCCAGCTCCGGCACGGCCCCCCGCTCCAGCTCGGCCAGCGGCTCCTCGTCCGCGCACAACGGCAGCAGCGCCGGGAAGTAGCGGATGTTCTCCTCGAACAGGTCGAAGACCGAGGTGATCCAGCGCTCGCCGAACCAGACGCGGGGCCGCACCCCCTGCACCTGGAGCTCCTCCGGCCTGGTGTCGGTGGCCTGCTGGAACAGGGTGATCCTGGTTTCCCGCCACAGCTCACGGCCGAACAGGAACGGCGAGTTGGCGGCCAGCGCGACCTGCACGCCCGCGATCGCCTGGGCCGCGTTCCAGTAGCTGCCGAACGCCTCCGGGCTGACCTGGAGATGACACTGCACGCTGGTGCAGGCCGCCTCGGCCATGATGTTGTCCACGTGGGTCAGCAGGTGCTCCGGGCCCTCGATCGCGATCCGCGCGTCCTCCCCGCGCGCCGCGCAGATCTGCTCGTTCAGCAGCCAGAACCGCGGGTTCTCCGACATGGCGTCCTCGCTCACGTCGGCTTGCCGGAGGCTGGGCAGGATGCCGACCATGGCGAGCCGGCTGCCCACGTCCCTGGCCCGCTGGTCCGCGTGCTTCAGGCTGGCCAGCAGCTGCGCTTCCAGCTGGTCCAGGGCGTCCCCGCACAACGGCCGCGGCGGGATGTTGACCTCGATATTGAACCGGCCGAGCTCCGGGGCCCAGGACGGGTCGCCGATCGCGTCCAGCACGTTCGGGCTGCGCATCGACGCCGAGCCCGAATCGTCCACCAGGTTGACCTCCACCTCCAGACCCACCTGCCGGGTGGAGGTCTCGAACCAGGAATCGCGCAGCATCCGCGCGAGCACGTCCAGGCACTGGCGCACCTTTTCCCGGTACCGGCGGCGGTCCTGCTGGCTCACCGTGATCGCTGGAACGTCCCTGCCCATCGGCCCCTCCGCGCGCGACCATGGGAGATGGCCTCCTGCACACCCTGACACGTCAAACGCCGCCTGACCAGACACGATGCGTCACACTAAAACTGAACAGGGGCAGAATCAGGCTGAGCTGATCTGGTTGGCCGGGGGCAGCCCCTCGACCAGGACCCGCTGGACGTTCGCCCACGCCTCGGTGTAGAGGCGGCGGGCCGCCTCGTAGGCCACTCCAGCGACGTGCGGCGTGTACAGCACCCGGTCCGCCGCGGCCGCGGACAGCGTGAGCAGCGGCGACTGCGGCGGGGGCGGTCCTGCGCGTAGACGTCCACGACCGCGCCGCCCAGGTGACCGTCCTCCAGCGCGGCGGCCAGCGCAGCCTCGTCCACCACCCCGCCCCGCGACGCGTTGACCAGGATGGCGCCGGGCCGCATCCGGCGCAGCTCGGCCTGGCCGATAAGTCCCCGCGTGCCGGCGGCCAGCGGCACGTGCAGCGTGACCACATCGCTCCCGGCCAGCAGCTCACCGAGGTCCCGCCGGCCCAGCCCGAGCGCGCCCGGCGGCGAGGCCGGCCTGCCCGGGTCCGCCTCAGCCGGGGCTGCCTCAGCCGTGGCCAGCTCAGCCGTGGCCAGCTCGCCGGCGGTCGGCTGGCGCTGGATGGGCTCGAACGAGCCGCTGTTCCTGCGCGTCGCCGAGCAGATCGAGCGGTTCGTGGCGGGCAACGGGCTGGCCCCGGGCGACCGGCTGCCCGGGGAACGCGAGCTGTGCGAGCTGCTCGGCGTGAGCCGGGCCTCGGTGCGCGAGGCGCTGCGCTCCCTCGAAACCCGCGGGGTGGTCCGGATCCGGCACGGCAAGGGCGTGTTCGTGGCCGCTCCCGACGAAGGTGAGCGGGCCCTGCAGCGGTTCTCGCGGCTGCGCGAAGTCGGCCTGGAGGAGCTGTTCGCCATGCGCGAGGTGCCCGCCGCGGGCTGGGCGGCCACCGAGGCCAGCGAGGAGCAGCTGGCCAGCCTGATCGCCACGTTCGAGCTGCACGAGCAGGCGGTGCGGTCCCAGGCCGCGCCCGGAGCAGCTGCGGGTCGTGGACGCCCGGCTGCACCTGCAGATCGCCGAGTACGCGAACAACCGGTTCCTGACCATGACGCAGTCGATCCTGCAGGAAATGCTGGGCCGCAGCATGGACACCACCCTGTCGGTGGCCGGGCGGCCGGCCCGGTCCGTGCGTGAGCACGCCGAGATCGTCAACGCGCTGGTTGCCCGCGACGCCCTGCGGGCCCGGGCCGCGGCCCGGCGGCATATCCGCTCCACGCGGCGGGCCGCGCTGCGCCGGGTGGCCGAGGAGCGTCAGCGGCCGGCCCCTCCGGGCTGACCGGCCGGGCTGACCGGCCCGGGCTGACCGGCCCGGGCGACCGGCCCGGGCTGACCGGCCGGGGGCGGCCGCTCCGGGCGCCGGGTCAGGCCGGGGGCCGCTCCGCGGCCTCCGCCAGCTCGGCCTGCTCCAGATCCACCGATCCCGGGGCGGGCGGGAAGATGACCCAGTGCACGACGGCCCCGACCGCCCCGCCGACCAGCGGCGCCACGATGAACAGCCACACCTGGCTGAGCGCGGTACCGCCGACGATCAGCGCGGGCCCGAGGCTGCGCGCCGGGTTCACCGACGTTCCGGTGATCGGGATGCCGATGAGGTGCACCACGGTCAGCGACAGCCCGATGACCATGCCCGCGGTGGCCGTGTTGCCGAGCTTGCCGGTCACCCCGAGGACCACGAACACGAACAGGGCGGTCAGCATCACCTCGGCCAGGAACGCGCCGCCGACCCCGATGTGGATGTCGGACGCAGCCCCCCAGCCGTTGGTGCCCAGCCCGGTCGCCGACCGGCTGTACATGGGCGAGGTGGAGAACATCCCCCACAGCAGCAGGGCGCCGAGGATGCCCCCGGCGAACTGCGCGACCCAGTAGACGCCCGCCTCGGCGAGCGAGATCCGCCGGGCCAGCCAGGCGCCGAGCGTGACCGCGGGATTGACGTGGCACCCCGAGATCGGGCCGAGGACGTAGGCCAGCGCCAGCAGCACCAGGCCGAACGCGAGCGCTGTGGCCACCACGCCGGCCGCGATGCTGCCACCGTCGAATTTGAACCCGAAATCCAGGGTCGCGACCCCGACCCCGAAGAAGACCAGCAGCCCGGTCCCGAGAAGCTCTGCGGCAAATCTGCGCATCATCGTGTGTTAACCCCCCGCGACACTGTAGGCACATGACCCATAACCTGCAATACGTCACCAAGCGAGCCTGGGGTTGCTTTCCCCGGCCTGAACTGGCCGGCGAGGGGCACCGGGGGGCGGCGGTTTTCGTTGCGGAGGCTTTACGGACCGGCTTTCCTGGGTCCTACCTGCGGTTAGCCGGCTCCGTGGCGCGCTCGCGGCGCATCCTCATCCGTCGTTCACGTGCCGTCCGCGCCGTATTCTCCGGAAACGGCCCCAGCGGGAGCGGACAGGTCCCCGGTGAGGTAGCGGTCCAGGGTCGGTCCCACGGCCGCCGCCAGCTCGGCCCGGCCCGCCTCGGCCAGCGGTTCCAGCCCCAGCACCTGCCGGGCTATCCCGAGCCCCACCACCTGGCTGGCCACCAGCGCGGCCCGGTACCGGGCCTCCGCCGGGTCGGCCGCGTCCGCGGCCCCGGACAGCCGCCCCACGATCGCCTCGGTGACGAACTCGCGGAGCATGATCAGCGCCTGCTCGCTGGTGGCGGCCGAGCGGAGCAGGCCGAGGAACGTGTCCCGGATCTCGGCCACGTCCCACGCACCCAGCGCCGTCAGGACGAGCTGCTCGCCGAGGCTGCTCCCCGGGATCCCCGGCCCCGGCGGCCAGCGCGGCGCCGATCAGCTCGCCCGGCACCACCGGCAGCCGCACGGCCGCGGCGAACAGGCGCTCCTTGGTGCCGAAGAAGTGGTGGACCAGGGCCGGGTCCACCCCCGCGTCCGCGGCGATGCGGCGGATCGTGGCGCCGTCGTAGCCGTGGCTGGCGAAACGCTGGCGCGCGGCGTCCAGGATCGCCTCGCGGGTGCCGCTGTCCCCGCCCCGCCGGCCCGTGCGCCCGGAGCGTCCGGCGCGGGCGGGGCGGCGTTCGGTGCGGCCGCCCGCGTTCCGTGCGGCCCGGGCTCCCGTTCGTCATCCAGCCTCCTCCCGGGCCGGGCCGTGGCCGCCGGCGCCTGGCCCGGCCGCGGTGAGCTCGAAGAACCGTTCTTCCAGCGTGGCCGGGGCCTCGCTGACCCGCGCGGCCACCGGGCCCAGGGCCTGCCGGACGGCCGCCGGGCTGGCGCCGGGCACGCGCAGTGCCCGGCCCGCCAGCGCAACCCGGAGCCCGGCCGCTTCCAGCGCGGCGAACGCCGCGGCCCAGCTGCCGGTCTCGACCACGCTCACCCGCGCCTCCCCGGTGATCTGCGCCGCCGTGCCCGCGGCGACCACCCGGCCCGCGGCCATGACGACCAGCCTGCCGCACTCCCCCGCCTCGTCCATGTAGTGCGTGGTGACCAGCACCCCGGCGCCCGCCTGGGCCGCGTCCGTGATCGTCTCCCACAGCCTGGCCCGGGCCAGCGGATCCACGCCCGACGTGGGCTCGTCCAGGATGAGCAGGTCCGGCCGGTGGTCCAGGGCCTCGGTGAACGCGACCCGCCGCTGCACCCCTAGCGGCAGGTCACCGACCAGCACCCGCTGGTAGCCCCGCAGCGATTCGGGCAGCGCGGCCCGGGCGCCGCGGCCGAACACGGCCGCGGAGAAGGCCAGGTTCTCGGCGGGCGTCAGGTCGTCGTACAGGCCCAGGGTCTGCGGCACGTACCCGACGCGCCGCCGGGCCTGCCGCGACGGGGGGCCGCCGAACAGCCGGACCTGCCCGGCGGTCGCGGGCAGCAGCCCCAGCAGCATCCGGATCAGCGTGGTCTTGCCGGCCCCGTTGGCGCCCAGCAAGCCGACCACCTCGCCCCGGCCCAGCTGGAGGTCCACCCCGTCTACGGCCGTGAACCCGCCGAACCGCCGGCTCACCGCCCGGCACTCCGCGAGCGGCACGTTGTCGTCCATCAGGGTTCCCTCCTGGCGGGCGGGGCCGGGTGGCGGCCGCGGTCGTGCTGGCTGGCCGGGTCATGGTCGCGGTCACGTTCGTGCTCGTGCTCGTGCTCGTGCTCGCGGGCCAGGATCGCGACCGTGACCGCGTCCTGCAGGTCGGGCTGGACCGGCTCGGCCGCCTCCCCGGGGCGTCCCCGGCTCCGTCCGGCTGCCAGACCCGCCAGCGGCCGTCCCGCCGCCAGGATCGCGCCCCGGCCAGGCCAGCCGGCCGCGTGCCGGCCGACTGGAGACGGCCCGGCATGGCCGCGACGATCTGCCCGGGCGAGCCCGCGGCCAGTTCCCGGCCTTCGGCGAGGACGAGCACGTGAGCCGCGCGTTCCGCCTCGTCCAGGTAGCTGGTCGCGAAGACCACCGCGGCCCCCTCGGCGGCGGCCCGCGCGATCAGCGACCACAGGTCGGCCCGGCTGACCGGGTCGACCCCGGTGGTCGGCTCGTCGAGCACCAGCAGGGCCGGGTGGTGCAGCATCGCGGCGATGACGCCCAGCTTCTGGCGCATCCCGCCGGACAGCCGCCCGGCCAGCCGGTCCCGTGCGTCCAGCAGCCCGGCCCGCTCCAGGTACTCCCGGATGCGCGGGCCGGCCACCGCCGCCGGGATCCGGTAGGCGGCCGCACGGAAGGCCAGGTTCTCGGCCACGGTCAGGTCCGGGTACGTGCCCGAGCCGGCGGCCAGGTAGCCGGTCTGGATCCGCGGAGGGCGCGCAACCGTCCCCTCGCTGGGCGCGACGGCCCCGCTCAGGCAGCGCAGCAGCGTGGTCCGGCCGGCCCCGTCCCCGCCGACCACCGCGCTCACCTGGCCGGGGAGGGCCCGGAACGTGACCCGGTCCAGGGCCAGCCGGTGACCGTAGCGGACGCTCACGGCGCGGGTGCCCCACCCGCCGGCGGGCGGGGGCCTGCGGGGCCCGGCCTGCGTGGGCCCGGCCTGCGCGGGCCCGGCCTGTGCGGGCCCGGCCTGTGCGGGCCCGGGCTGTGCGGGCCCGGCCTGTGCGGGCCCGGGCTGCGGGGCGCCGGGCGCCGGGGCACTCACCGGGACTCCCCCACGGCCGCGGCCGCCGGGGCGCCGGCCGCGCCGGGCGCCGCGGCCGGGCCGCCGCGGCCGCCCGCGGACCCGGCCGGGGCGAGGTAGCTGCGGAACCGCAGCATCGCGAGCGTCATCACGATCAGGCCGAGCAAGGCCAGGAACAGCAGCGGCGGCCAGAGCGGCCCGATCGGCTCGGCCCGCAGCATGACCCCGCGGGAGATCTGGTTGAAGTAGGTCAGCGGCAGGATGTAGGAGATCCAGCGCACCCCGGCCGCGATCGAGGACAGCGGGAAGATCAGCCCGGACAGCAGCACCTGCGGCAGCGTGAACATGAACGACATCTGGATGGCCTGGCCCTGGTTCTCGGACACGCTGGAGATCAGCACGCCGATGCCCAGCGTGACGAACAGGAAGAGCAGGGCACCCAGCGCGAATACCGCGTACGAGCCCCGGAACGGCACCCCGAAGAGGGCCACCCCGACCGCGAGCACGATGGCCAGGTCCGCGGCGGCCACCGCGAAGTACGGCACGATCTTGCCCAGGAACACGTCGCGCGGCCGCAGCGGCATCACCGCGAGCTGTTCCAGCGTCCCGGTCTGCCGTTCCCGGACCACGCCCAGGCTGGTGATGATGATGCCGACGAACACGAGGACCACCCCGGCCAGCCCCGGAATCATGATGTAGGACGTCTTCAGCCCGGGGTTGTAGAGGACCCTGACCACCGGGGCCGGCAGGCGGCCCGCCTGCGTGCCGCGGGCCTGCAGCGCGCTGAGCGTGGCCTTGGCCGTGAACAGCTGGCTGCCGTCGATCAGGACCACGGTCCTGGGACCCGTCACCACGGCCACGGCCGCGTGGCCGTCGCGCAGCTGGTTCTGCGCCCAGGCGGCCCCCTCGGCGGGCGCCCGCTGGACCACCTCGAACGGCGCGCTCACCGGCGCGTGCGCGGCCCGCGGCCGGCCACCACGGCCGGGATGGTCGTGACGTCGAAGCTGGCCGCGTAGCCGAACACGACCAGGAGCACCACCGGGAGCACGATCATCATGGCCAGCGTGCGCCGGTCGCGGCGCAGCTGCCGGAATTCCTTCACGATCATCGCCCACATGGGGGCCTCCTCTGGCACCGGCTCGCCTGCCATTTATTTCATCGCACGTTGAATTCTACGCTCGATGAATTCTGTGTCAACGGCCTGCCGGAGGGGCGGCCGCGTGCACCGCGCGGGGATCCCCGCGAGCCAGCCCAAGGGTCACGCAAGCCGCCCGCCGGCTCGCCCCAGCGCCATGAATCTGATTCGGTAGGGGGATGAGCGGCACGACGCGGCACGGTGGCCGCTGGACCCAGGACGACCGCTGCGGATCACCGTGGCACTACCTGCCCGTCGAGGTTCCGCCGGGCGCGGCCGGGCTGCGGGTCGAGCTCGACTACGACCGCTCCGGCGCCGTGCTCGACCTGGGGTGCTTCGGGGCCGCCGGATTCCGCGGCTGGTCCGGCGGGGCCCGGTCCTCGTTCGTGATCACCCCCGCTGCGGCCACGCCCGGTTACCTGCCGGGCGAGCTGGAGCCCGGGCTGTGGCAGGTCGTGATCGGCCTGTACCGGCTCCCGGCCGATGGCGTCGAGTACTCGGTGACGGCCACGGTCAGCACCACGCCCGGCCAGCTGCGCCCGGCCCCGTCCGCCCCGGCCCCGGCCCCGCTCAGCGAGCGTCCGCCGCGGCGCGAGCTGCCCGCCGCGCCCGGGCACCGCTGGCTGGCCGGGGACCTGCACTCGCACACCGTGCACTCGGACGGCGACTTCACGGTGGCCGAGCTGGCCCGATTCGCGGCCGCCCAGGGGCTCGACTACCTCGCCGTGACCGACCACAACACGACCAGCCATCATGCCGAGCTCGAGGACGCCGCGGCCCGGCACGGGATCATTCTCATTCCCGGCCAGGAGGTCACCACCGAGGACGGGCATGCGGGCGCGCTCGGCGACGTCGGCTGGATCGACTTCCGCGAAACGCCCGACCGCTGGCTGGACGCCACCGAGCGGCGGGGCGGGCTGCTGTCGGTGAATCATCCGATCGGCGGCCACGTCAGCTGGATCTGGCCGATGCAGCGGCGGCCGCCGCTGGCCGAAGTCTGGCACTGGAGCTGGCTGGATCCGCACTGGACGACCCCGCTGGCCTGGTGGCTGGCCTGGGATCCGACGGCGGTGCCGGTCGGCGGGAGCGACTGGCACCGGCCGGGGGCGGATGCCACGCCGGGGACCCCCACCACCTGGGTGGAATGCGCGGGCGAGGGACCGGGCGCGGTGCTGGAGGGCCTGCGGGCCGGCCGGTGCACGATCTCGGCGCGGCGCGACGGCCCGGTGCTGCTGCGCCGGGACGGCGAGTTCGTGGCGGTCGGCGCGGACGGCACAACGCTGGCCGGGCCGGATGGCTCCCGGACGGTGGTGCGCGGGGACATCGCCGTGTTCCCGGCGGCCGACGGGTATCACCGGCTGCTCGACTTCACCGGCGCCACGCTGTCCCTCACCGGGTAGCGGCGGCCGCCAGCCGGTCCCGCTCAGCCCTCGATCGTGATCCGGAACACCGGGAAGCCGGGGGCGATCCCGCGGACCTGCTCCTCGGTCGCGTCGGCGGTGACGCCCTCGAAGAACCGCCCGACCTCCCAGCCCCACCGGCGCAGGTAGGCGCGCAGCACCGGCGGCTTGTCCGCGTCGGCCAGCTCGGTGGCGGTGAACCGCTCCGTACGGCGGCCGACCCGCAGCTCGCCCTGGCCCGCGGCGCGCAGGTTGCGGACCCACTGGGCCTGCCCGCGGGGCGCGACCAGGTAGCGGGTGCCCTCCACGGTCAGCAGGTTCACCGGGGTGGTCCGCCACTCGCCGCTCTTACGGCCGCGGACGGCCAGCACCCGCGACCCCATGATGCTGATCCCGGCCCGGGTCAGCGCGGCGACCGTCGAATTGAACACCCGGTCCATGCCGGTGGGTGCGAGGTAACGGGTCTCCGGGCTGGCGTTCATGTCTGCTCCTCTGGTCGGGAGAGCGATGAAGAGCACCACTCTCTTCTAAGAGCAGTATGCTTCAGATCGGTGGACTAAATCAAGAGCAGTGCTCTCGATTTTGTCAGCCGATCTACGAACTGGCGAGCAGCGCCGCCCGGGCGCGCAGGATTGCCCTGGTCGAGGCGACGTTGCTGAACTCGTCCGGCTGGACCGGGCACTCGCCCGCGGCGAGAGCCCGGTCCACCTTGGCGCGCGCAGCTGCCGGGCTGATCATCTCGAAGATCATGCTGGGGTCCTCGTCGGCCATGTCCCTGGTGCGGGCGAGCACATCACCGGCCTCACCCACCCAGACGTTCTTAATCCCGCCCCCGCAGGAATGATCCAGCAGGAGCGAGACCACGTGCCGCCCGGCGGTGTACTCGAAGCTCAGGGTCACAGCTTCCTGGACGCCCCGGTCGTCCCCGTAGCGCCAGCACTCACCCACCGACGGCGATCCCACCTCGGCCGCCCAGCCCGGGTCCCGGACTCCCCGCGCGGCCAGCCGGCCCGCGGCCTCGGTCGCGGGCGCGCGCAGGCCGGGCCAGCCAAGCGCGCCGAGAACGCGCAGGATGGCCAGGGCCTCCAGGCTGCCGCTCCGCTCGGCGGCGGGCACCATCGCCTGCGCCGCCAGGCTCGCCGGGCCGCCGAGCGCGGCAAGGATGTCGGAGCCCCACAGCTCGGCCTCCAGCGGGCTGGCGATCTCGCCGAGCACCATCCGGGCCTCGGTCAGCACGGCGGCGAAGGCATCATCCGGTGATGAACGGCCGAATACCGCGTCGAGGTCAAGGTCACCGGACATGCACACCGGCCAGTGTGTCAACGCAATCCAGGTCCATGCCGGGCATCCTGCCACGGCCGCTGCGATGATGGGCGGGAACCACGGGAGGTACTGTGCGACCGACGTCACGATGGGGCATTACGCTCCCACTGAGCGGAATGCCCCTGTCCGGCCAGCGCGACCTGGTGGCCGCCCTGCCTGACCTGGGCTATACCGACGCCTGGTCGTCCGAGGTTAGCGGCGCGGACGCGTTCACCCCCCTGGCCCTGGCCGCCCTGTGGACCAGCAAGCAGGGAAACGGGAGCGGGGCCGGGCCGCAAGATCCGGGGGGCCTGCGGCTGGGCACGGCCGTGGCGAACATCTACACCCGCGGGCCCGCCCTGCTGGCCATGAGCGCGGCCACCCTGGCCGGCCTGGCCCCCGGCCGCTTCGTGCTGGGCATCGGGGTCTCCTCGCCCGCGGTGGTGACGGACTGGAACGGGATCACGCTGGACCGCCCGTATCAGCGGGCCCGGGACACGTTGGCTTTCCTGCGGCGGGCGCTGGCAGGCGAGAAGGTCTCCATGGACGGGGACACCTTCACCATCAACGGCTTCCGCCTGGACGCTGCCCCGGTCCCGCCGCCCGCGCTGGCGCTGGCCGCGCTGCGGCCGGGGATGGTCGCGCTGGCCGCCGCGATGTCGGACGGGGCGATCACGAACTGGCTCGCGCCCGCGGACGTCCCGGCCGTGCGCGCTGTGGCCGGACCGGACTGCGAGCTGATCGCCCGCATCTTCGTGTGCCCGACCGCGGACGCCGGCCTGGCCCGGGCGATCGGCCGCCGGATGATCGCCGCCTACCTCACGGTCCCGGCATACGTGGCGTTCCACGACTGGCTCGGCCGCGGCCCGAGGTTCGGGCCGATGCGGGAGGCCTGGGCGGCGGGCGAGCGCAAGGCCGCGCTCGCGGCCATCGACGACGACCTGGTCGACGAGCTGGTCGTGCACGGGCCGCCGGGCTACTGCCGGGAGCGGGTGGCTGAGTATCAGGCGGCCGGGCTGGACACCCCGGTCATCGCGATTGTGCCCGCGCCCGGCGTGGACGAGGCGGAGGCTGTCCGCCAGCTGGCCCCGGCCTGAGACGGGGTTACCAGACGCCGGGCAGCTCCTCGCCGTACCAGGACTCGATCAGCCGGTGCGCGATGGACACGGGGGGCGGCAGCAGGATCTCCCGGGCCGCCAGCGCGCTGCGCAGGTCCTCCCGGCTGTACCAGTGCGCCTCGGCGATCTCGTCGTCGTCCACCTGCAGCTCGAGCTCGGCCGCGGCCGACGCGCGGAAGCCCAGCATCAGGCTCTGCGGCATCGGCCACGGCTGGCTGCCGGCGTAACGGACCCGGGTGACGACGATCCCGGTCTCCTCCCCGACCTCGCGGGCCACCGCCTGCTCGGCCGATTCCCCCGGCTCGACGAAGCCCGCCAGGATGGATACGCGGCGCTCCGGCCAGCGGCGGTTGCGGGCCAGCAGGCAGCGGTCATCCGGATCGGTGACCAGCATGATGACGGCGGGGTCGATCCGCGGGAAATGCTCGCTGCCGTCGGCCGGGCAGCGCTGGGCGTGACCGGCGGCGACCGTCACGGTCGGCGTGCCGCAGCGCGGGCAGTGCGTGTGGGTGGCGTGCCAGTTGGCCAGCGCGACGGCATGCGTGAACAAGCCCGCGTCCCGGTCATTCAGCAGCGCCGCTGCTTCCCGCAGCCCGGCCGGGCGCAGCCCGGGACGGGCCAGGGCCAGCCAGGCGGCCTGCTCGGTCATGGTCTGCTGCTCCGGGGCCTGGGCGGTCTCCGCGCCGTCCGCCGTTGCGGACGCTGCCGGGGTGTCAGGAGCGGAGCGTCAGGAGCGGGAGCGTCAGGAGCGGGGACGTCAGGAGCGGGGACGTCAGGAGCGGGGACGTCAGGAGCGGGGACGTCAGGAGCGGGGAGCGTCAGGAGCGGGGACGTCAGGAGCGGGGACGTCAGGAGCGGGGACGTCAGGAGCGGGGACGTCAGGAGCGGGGACGTCAGGAGCGGGGACGTCAGGAGCGGGGACGTCAGGAGCGGGGACGTCAGGAGCGGGGACGTCAGGAGCGGGGACGTCAGGAGCCGCGGCCGCCTCTGCCGCTGGGAGCTTCCCCGCTGGAGCCTCCGGGGCTGGAGCCCGTGGAGCCGGGACCTCCGCCGCCGGGACCTCTGGGCCGGGACGTCCAGGGACGGGACGTCCGCGTCTGCTGTCCCGCCGGGTGCCGCTCCAGGGCCGGGGGCATCCGCGCTCTGCTGTCCTCGCCGGGCTTCCGCCGCGCTCCGCGCGGGTGCTTCCTGCGCGGGTGCTTCCTGCGCGGGTGCTTCCTGCGCGGGTGCTTCCTCCGCGGGTGCTTCCTGCGCGGGTGCTTCCTGCGCGGGTGCTTCCCGGCCTTCCGTCGCCTCCGAGGGCGATCCGGGCCTCGAGGGACTCCAGGCATCCCGGCCGACCCATCACGCCGAAGTAGGCCGCCTCCGCGTCGTCCACGCCGAGCAGGAACCTCAGCCCCTCGGGCGCCTCGGCGGGCGGGACCAGGATCAGCTCGGCTTCCTTGTCGCCGAACCGGACCAGCGCGCGGGCGTTGTCCAGCACCAGGATCCGGGTCTGCGGGTCCGCCCAGGCCGCGGCGAGCCAGTCGGTGTCACCGCGGCGGGCGCTCACCCTGTCCACAGCGCTGCGGGCCAGCACGAAGCCGCCCAGCTCACCGGCGTACTCCTGGGCCTCCGGCGCATCGGCCCCAGTGCCTGGCGCGGCGCTCATCGGGTGGCCGTGATCCCGGCGCGATCCGCGGCCAGATCCTCCCAGAGGTAGGCCACCGCCTCCGCACCCCGCAGCAGCAGCGCCATCTCCACCTTCTCGTTCGGCGCGTGGATCCGGTCGTCATCCAGGCCCACCGCGAGGAAGACCAGCGGCGCGCCGAGGATGTCAGCGAGGTCGGCTTCCGGGCCGCTGCCGCCTTCCCGGGTGAACAGCACCTCCCGGCCGAATGCCCGTTCCATGGCCCGCTTCGCGGCCTGCACGCCCGGCGAGTGCAGGGGCGAGAACGCGGGCCGCACCCCGGGGCCGCCGAACGTCACGGTCGCCTCGATGCCCGGCGGGGTGCGTGCCGCCACGTATTCCCGCAGCGCCACCGCGATGTCGGCCGGCTCCTGGTTCGCCACCAGCCGCAGCGATACCTTGGCATGCGCCTGGCTGGGCACGATGGTCTTGGCCCCGGGCCCGGTGTGACCGCCCCACATCCCGTTGACCTCAGCCGTTGGCCGGGCCCAGACCCGCTCCAGCGTGGTATAGCCGACTTCCCCCGCGGCGGCCTGGCTGCCGCCCGCGTCGGCAAGCCAGGCCTTCTCGTCGAACGGGAGCCTGGCGAACAGCGCCCGCTCGGCGTCGGTCAGCGGCAGCACCGCTTCGTAGAAGCCGGGCAGGGTGACCCGGCCCTCCTCATCGTGCAGGCCCGCGAGCACGGCGGCCAGCGCGTGCAGCGGGTTCGGCACGCCGCCGCCAAACGAGCCCGAGTGCACATCGGTGCCCGCGCCACGCATGTCGATCTGGGCGTCGATGAGGCCGCGCATCCCGGTGCACATGGAGGGCACGTCGGCCGCCCACATCGTCGTATCGGAGATCACGATCATGTCGCAGCTGAGCCGGTCAGCCTGGCTCCGCAGCAGGTCGGCGAAGTGCGCGGAGCCGGATTCTTCCTCCCCCTCGATGAGGAACTTCAGCGAGATGGGGGGCGCCCCGGCGCCGGCGGCCGCCAGGCAGGCCCGCAGGCCGAGGGTGTGCAGGAGCACCTGGCCCTTGTCGTCGGAAGCGCCCCGACCGAGCAGCTGGCCGTCGCGCTCGGCGGGCTGGAACGGCGGGGAGTGCCACTCGCCGAGCGGCTCTACCGGCTGGACGTCGTGATGACCGTAGACGAGGACGGTCGGCGCGTCCGGGTCCAGGGCCGGCCAGTGCGCGAACACGGCCGGCTGGCCGGGCAGGCTGGCCGGCCCGCTGTCCCAGATCTCCACCGTGGGAAACCCGGCGGCGGTCAGGTGCGCGGCCAGCCACTGCGCGGACGACCGGACGTCGCCGTGATGCCCGGGGTCGGCGGAGATAGACGGGATGGCCAGCCACGCCTTGAGCTGGTCGAAGAATTCCCGCGCGTTGCTGTCGATGTAGTCGCGCACATCCATGAGCGGTGAGCCCCTCCTCGCCGGACCTTGCCGGCTATCTAATAAACCAGCATCGCGGGCCCCGCGGGCAATTCCCCCTCGCCACACGCTCGGTTGCCAGCTACCATCCCACGGGCCGGCTACTCCCGCGGGCGCAGATTCGGCCCCTGGGTGAGGCCAGACATCACCCTTCGGCATGACGACGCCGGGGGCCCTCGCCTCCTAACGTGGTGACACATGACGCTACCGCTGACCCGCCTGCCACGCGGGGACGCCGGCTATGACGCCAGCCCCCCCGGCTCCCCCCGCCCGCCATGGTGGCGGCGGCGGTCCAGGACGTGGCAGGAGCGGGCCCGCCGGTGGACGGAGCGGGCCCCCCAGTGGCGGGCCCGGGCCACCAGCCCCCGGGGGACCGCCGTCCTGCTGGCCATCTGCGCGCTGTTCGCCGGCGAGGTCGCCGTGTTCAGCACCAACCCGCCGGAGCGGCTCTGGGGCATCGTGGCGGCTGGCCCGTACGCGGTGGCGGCCATCGCGGCGCTGGCCGGCCGGCGAGGGCGCAGGGTCGCCGTCGCGGTCAGCCTGGCCGGGGCCGTGATCGTCCCACTGGCCTGGATGGCCTGGTCCGGGCGGGGACAGCCGGAAGTCAGTGTGGTCATCCACTCCGCAGGGCTCTTCCTGCACCAGGGCACGCCGTACCACGGCACGCACACCCTGGCCAGCGCGCATAACCCGTACGTCTACAACCCGTACCTGCCGGCGCTGGCGGTGTTCGGGGTCCCGCACGCGCTGTTCGGCGGTGGCCTGCTGACCGATCCGCGGCTGTGGTTCGGGGTCGTGTTCGTGCTCGGGTTCGCCGGCACGCTGGCCCTCAGCGGGGTCTCACGGCCCTGGCTGTGGACGGCCGTGGTCACCGCTTCGCCCATCATCGCGTTCCCACTCGCCACGGGCGGCGACGACCTGCCCGTTCTGGCTCTGCTCTGCCTGGGCCTCGCCCTTCTGCGGGCCGGGCGGAAGACGCGGCCCACGCTGGGAATTATCCTGGCGGGCCTGGCCCTGGGCCTGGCCGCGGCCATGAAGGCCACTGCGTGGCCCGCGCTGGCGGTCGCCCTGGCCATGGTGGCGGCGCGCGATGGCAGGCGGGCTGCCGCCTGGCTGGCCTGCGCCACGATCGCGGTGCCGATCGCGGTGGATGGCCCGGTCCTGATCGCCCAGCCCGCGGCGGTGGTGTCCAACACGATCCTGTTCCCGCTGGGGCTTACCAAGGTCCAGAGCCCGGCGGCCAGCTTCCTGCCCGGCCACCTGATCGCCGAGGCGTGGGGACCGGGGCATCTGGTGGCGATCGCGCTGGTCCTGCTGGCCGGGCTGGGTGTGGCCGTGTCGCTGGTCCTCCGGCCGCCGCGCGACGAGCGCGCGGCGGGCTGGCGGCTGGTGACGGGGCTGGTCCTCATGTTCGCTTTCGCCCCGGCCAGCCGGTTCGGGTACGGTGTCTACCCGCTCGGCCTGGCCTGCTGGCTGCTGCTGGCCACCCCGGCCGGGACCGGCCCCGGCGATCAGGCGGGCCCGGCGGCACTACAGGACGGAGCACACGATGATCGTCGCGTTCTCGATCACGCCGCTGGGCGTGGGCGAGGGAGTCGGGGAGTACGTGGCGGACGCGGTGCGGGTGGTCCGGGAGAGCGGGCTGCCCAACCGCACCGACGCCATGTTTACCTCCGTCGAGGGTGACTGGGACGAGGTCATGGACGTGGTCAGGCGGGCGGTGGACGCCGTGGCCGCCCGGGCCCCGCGGGTCAGCGTCGTGCTCAAGGCCGACATCCGGCCCGGCGTGACCGACGGGCTGACCAGCAAGGTGGCGACGATCGAGCATCATCTCCACGACTGACCGGCGCTGACCAGGAAGGTTCAGGCCGCCCCGGCCGGGATCTCCTCGATGAGGGCGGCCAGGCCCTCCTGGTCCAGAAGATCAGCCGGGCGCAGCGTGAGACCGCGCCGCACGTAGTAGAACGCCGCGCGGACCTGGTCGGCGGGCACCCCGGCGAGCTGCGCCCAGGCCAGCCGGTACGCGGCGAGCTGGACCGCGACAGCCTGGTGCTCGGCCGGCGGAACCGGGGGGCTGGCCCGTCTTCCAGTCCACCACGTCGAATCCGCCCTCGGGGGCGTCCCCGAACACTGCGTCGATCCGGCCCCGGACCGGCCGGCCGGCGATCAGCGTCTCGAACGGGACCTCCACTTCTACCGGCCAGCGGTTGCCCCACTCCCCGGCCTCGAAGAGATCCCGCAACGCCGCGAGGTCGTTCGCGTCGCCGTCAGCGGGGTCACCCGCGGCCGGGTCGTCGGCGGCGCCGAGCAGGTCGCCGGGATCGATCAGGCGCTGCTGGCTGAAACGCTCCTCCAGCCAGCGGTGGAAGGCGGTGCCCCGGCGGGCCTGCGGCGCGGGCGGGCGCGGCATCGGCCGGCGGATCTGGCGGGCCAGCTCGGCCGGGTCGCGCGCCATCATGACCAGCGCGGACACGGACAGCTGCGGGGGTAGCCAGACCGCCGATGCGGTCTCGGCGCGCCATTCCTCCCGCTCGGCGAGGAGCATCCTTGTGTCGGCGTCCCAGGCCGCCACCAGTGCCTGGTCTGCCTCGCTCAGCACCCCCTCCCCGTCCCCGCCCGCGTCCCCGGGTCCCGCTCCCTCCCGGCTCTTCGTTCCCGCCATGATCTGGTAGACGAGGTCCGCGGCCTCCCGGACCCCGTCGTGCGGGCTGCCCTGCGGCTCGGCCGGCCAGACCGCCGAGGGGGGCTCGGCGAGCGCGGGGTTCTCGCTGTCCTCCTCCGGCGGCGGGGCCCAGCAGGCGACGGTGCCGGCGCCCGCCTCGCACGCCGCCCGGACCTCCTCCAGGAAGACCGACGGGCCGAGCGGCGAGGACGCCTCCCCCCACCAGTAGCCGGTGCAGGCCAGCCAGAACGCGGCCCGGGTGGTGGCCACGTAGGCGAGCCGGCGTTCCTCGCCGAGATCCCGCGCGGCGCAGGCGGCACTGAACGCGGCCAGCGCGCCTGGCTCCAGGCCTGGCAGGGCCTGGAAGTCACCGGCGTCGCCCCGCAACCCGAACGGGAGCAGCCGCGCGTTCTCCGTCCAGCGGCTCACGAACCTGGGCTTGGCCGGGAACACCTGCGCCTTCTTCCCGGCCGACAGCCCGGGAACGACCACCGCGGCCCACTGCAGGCCTTTCGCGGAATGCACGGTGGCCAGCGTGACCGTGTCCCCGTCACCGACCCGGCCGGACTCCAGGCCGAACTCCTCCTCCTCAGCCGCGGTCAGGTAGGCCAGGAACGCGCCCAGCGTCGGCTCCTCCTGATCGCCCGCGAACGCCGCCGCCGCGTCCGCGAACGCGTCCAGGTCGGCGCGGGCGCTGGCCGTGTCCCGGCCGGGCCGGGCCGCCACCTCGATGTCCAGCCCGAGCGCCCGTTCCACCTCGCCAACCAGGTCGGGCAGCGGCCGGGCCACCCGGGAGCGCAGCTCGCGCAGCTCGGCGGCCAGCGCGGCCAGGCGGGCATGACCGGCCGCCGAGTAGCCGGCCGGGTCGCCCAGGTCATCCAGGGCCTCGACCAGGCTGCCCGGATCGGCGGTGAGGTCGGTGATGGCCTTGGCCAGCGGATCCTCGTCCTGGGCCGGCTCGCCCCGCTCCGCCGGCCGCCCCCGGGCATCCGCCGCGCGTCCCCGCTCGTCCGCGGACCGCCGCTGCTCACGAGCCAGCGCCCGGGCCCGCTTGCCCAGCGCCACCAGGTCGCGGGGGCCGATCCGCCACCGGGGGCCGGTGAGCAGCCGGGCCAGGGGCGCGGAGGAACCGGGATCGTGCAGGACGCGCAGGGTGGCGACGATGTCGGCCACCTCCGGGACGGTGAGCAGCCCGCCCAGGCCGACCACCTCGACCGGGATGCCGCGGGCCCCGAGCGCGGCCCGCAGCGCGGGGAACTGGGCGCGCTTGCGGCACAGGACCGCGATGTCGCGCGGGTGCACGCCGTCCTCGCGGCCGTCCGGCCACGGCTCGCCGTCCGGGGCCATCCCGGGCGGCAGCGCCAGCAGCGCGCTGACCTGCTCGGCGATCCAGGCCGCCTCGCCGGCGGCCGTCTCGGTGAGCGCACAGGTCACCTGCCCGCGGCCGGCCCGGCCCGGCGGCGGGACCAGCCGGGGCACCTCAGGTGCCGCGGCCCGCAACCCAGCTTGTATCGCCGCGGCCACGTCGAGGACCCGGCCGGTGTTCCGGAAGCTCGGTCGACAGCATGCGCACGTCGGCCGGGCTCGCCGCCCGGCCCCGCCCGCTGCCGCTGACCACGGGAAAGTCACGCCCGAACCGGCGCAGGTTGCCCGCACTCGCGCCGCGCCACCCGTAGATGGACTGGCAGGGATCGCCCACCGCGGTGACCGGGTGGCCGCCACCGAACAGCGCCCGCAGCAGGACCAGCTGGGCGTGGCTGGTGTCCTGGTACTCGTCGAGCAGCACGACCTGATAGCGGCCGCGTTCGGCCGCGCCGACCTCGGGGTGGCGGACCGCGATCAGGGCGGCGATGGCCACCTGGTCGCCGTGGTCGATGACCTCACGCTCGGCCTTGGCCCGCGCGTACCCGGCCACCATCGGCAGCAGCTGCTCCCGGGCCCGCTGGCTGTCCAGGATCTTGCGCACGCGGGCTGGGCAGTTTCCCGGGCAGCGCCGCGGCCTGTGCCTCCAGCCAGTCCCCGACCCCGGTCACCTCGTCGGGCGTCCGCAGGTGCTCAGCCAGCTCACCCGCCAGCATCAGCACGGCCGCGGTGACCGCCGGCGGTGACCAGGCCACCGCGTCCATCGGGCCGCCGTACCCGGCCACCACCCGGGCCGCGATCTGCCAGGCCAGCGCCGGGGTGATGAGCCGCAGCGTCGGTTCCAGCGCCTCGCGCAGCGCGTGGTCGGTGACCAGCCGGGCGGCGTAGGCGTGGTAGGTGGACACCACGGGCTCGCCGTCCAGGTCGGCCGCGGCTTCCGGTGGCCGCGGTCCGCTGCTCTCCTGGCCCGGCCCGGACAGGCCGGCCTTCCGCAGCCCGTCCAGCCGGGTCCGCACCCGCTGGCCGAGCTCGGCCGCGGCCTTCCTGGTGAACGTCAGGCCGAGCACCCGCTCGGGCCGGACCACGCCGTTCGCGACGAGCCAGACCAGCCGGGCCGCCATGGTCTCGCTCTTGCCCGAGCCTGCCCCGGCGATCACGGCCAGCGGCCGCGGCGGCGCCCCGATGACCGCGGCCTGCTCGGCGGTGGGCTCGGGCAGCCCGAGCAGCCGGGCCAGCTGCACCGGGGAATAGGTCACCGCGCTGCCCGGTCCCCGTGTTCCCGGTCCCCGTGTTCCCGGTCCCCGAGCTGCCGGTCCCTGCGCTCCCCGTCAGGGGCCCCGCGGTCACGGGGTCACCTGGACACCGTCGGGATGCACGGGGCAGCAGGTCCGGACCGGGCAGACCCGGCAGCCCGGGTTCACGGTGGCGCCGAACACCGGGCCGGTCATGCCCGCCGCGACCGTCTCGACCAGCCGGGCAGCCCAGCCCGGCTCCGGGTCGTCACCCAGCGCCCGCTGCCGCTGCACCTTGACCTCCGCCTTCAGGCCCGCCTTGCCCACCTGCACCAGCTCGGCGCCGCCCGGCTCGACCAGGCCGAACTGCTCGAATGCGCCCAGCACCAGTGCCAGCTGGTACACGCCGAGCTGCGGATTGCGGTCCAGGTCCCCGTCGGGCGGCCGGGACGAGCCGGTCTTCAGGTCCACGATGACGCCGCCGCCGTGCTCGTCTCGCTCCAGCCGGTCCACCCGCCCGGTGATCTCCACCTGGCCGATCCGGACCCGCAGGGCCTGCTCGACCGCGACCAGCTCCCGGGGGTTGCCGCGGTGCCAGGCCAGAAACCGGGTCACCATGCGCCGCGCGAGCTCCCGCTGCTTGTCGCTGTACCAGGCGCTGCCGAAGTCCAGGTGGTGCCAGATGTCGGTGATGCGCTCCTCGATGCCTGCCTCGCCGGTGCCCTCGGCGGCCAGCACCGCCGCCGCGTGGATGACCGTGCCCAGATGCCGCAGCACGTCCGAGGTGCCGGCCCCGGCCGCAGCCTCGAGCAGCCAGCGCAGGCCGCACTTGGTGAACGACTCGACCTGGGACGGGGACAGCTGGATGATCCCGCCGGTGAGCGGGCCGGGATCGGACAGCGTGGTCAGCGCGTACCACTGCCGCGGGTGCGCGCCGCGTACCCCGGCCGACGCGAGCCGGGCCAGCTGGGCCGCGGCCGCGGCGCGGACCGCCCGCGGCCGGCCGGGGTCGGCCGCCGCGCGGCGAAGCTCGGCGGTCAGCGCGGGCAGCGAGAGCCAGTGCCGTCCGGCCGACGCGACCTGCTCGATCTCCACGTCGCCGCCGGCCAGCTCGGCCAGGAACCGGGACGGCCGGTCCTCGCTGTCCTTCCCGCCAGCCGCGGTGACGACCAGGGCGCGCCGGGCCCGGGTCACCGCCACGTAGAACAGCCGGCGTTCCTCGTCGAGGAGCTTGGACACCAGCGCCGCGGCCGCCGCGTCGCTGGCCCCCGGCGGACCGGACCCAGCCTGCGCGCCGACCGCGTCGACCAGCTCGTCCATGCCTAGCAGCGAGGAGCGCATCCGCAGGTCAGGCCAGGTGCCCTCCTGCACCCCCGCCACCACGACCAGGTCCCACTCCAGGCCCTTGGAGCGGTGCGCGGTGAGGATGCGTACGGCCTCGCCCTCCGGCGCGCGGTCGGCGAGGGTGTCGCCGGGGATCTCCTGGCCGCCCATGCTGTCCAGGAACAGCGAGGGCGAGCCGGGCGGCAGCCGGGCCGCGAACCGGGACGCCGCGTCGAACAGGGCGACCACGGCGTCCAGATCCCGGTCGGCCGCCGCGCCGCGGGCCCCGCCGGCCGCGCTCGCCGCCTGCCACACCGGGGCGAGCCCCGACGCGTCCCAGATCGCCCACAGCACGTCGTAGGCGGTGCCGGGGATCCCGTCCCGGGTGGTCGCGCCCTGGGCGGTATGCCGGGCCAGCTCGAGCAGCGTGGCCACCTGCCGCGCCGCAGCCGCCGGCGGGCCGCCGAGCAGGTTCAGCTGGCGCGGATCGCGCAGCGCGCTGGCCAGCGGCTGGTTTCCGGGGGGCAGCCCGGCGGCGATGTCGGCGGCGTGCAGGGACCGGCGCAGCCGCCGCAGGCCCACCGCGTCCGTCCCGCCCAGCGGCCCGGTCAGCAGCTCGGCCGCGGCGTCCTCGTCGAGCGCTCCCGGCTGCAGGGCGCAGCGCAGCAGCGCGAGCAGCGGCCGCGCACCTGGCTCCGCAGCCAGGGGCAGCTCATCGCCCGCGACGACCGCGGGGACGCCTCCCGTCGCGAGAGCACGGCGCAGCAACGGAACCTGGCGTGTAGCCGAGCGCACCAGAACGGCCATGGAGGACCAGGGGATGCCAGCCTCCAGGTGCGCGCGGCGCAGGGTGTCAGCGATGACGGCAGCTTCCTGGCTGGCGCTGGCGGCCACCAGGATCCGGACAGACCCGGGCTCCGCGCTGCCCAGCGGGAGCAGGTCCCGGTGGCCGCGGGCCCGGTGCTCGGGGCTGGGGTGCCCGGGACTGGGGTGCTCGGGACTGGGATGCTCGCGCGGCGGCCGGCCGGGGTGCTCGCGCCGCCGCAGGCCAGGGACCGCCGGGTCACCCGCCAGGTTGAGGCCAGCAGCGGCGGGCAGCCGGGCGGCCACCCGGCGCGAGGCGGCGAGCAGCACCGGGCCACTACGGCGGCAGGTCCGCAGAGCGATGACGCTGGCCGGACGGTCGTCCGGGGTCCGGAACCGGTCCGGAAAGCGTCCCATCGCGTGCACGTCGGCGCCGCGGAACGCGTAGATGGACTGGTCCGGATCCCCCACCGCGATCAGCTCGCGGCCGTCGCCGGCCAGCGCGTGCAGGAGCGCCTCCTGGGCCGGGTCGGTGTCCTGGTACTCGTCCACCAGCACCACGTCGTAGGCCTTGCGCTCGCGGTCCCGGGTCGCTGCGCGGCTCAGCAGCGCGGCGGCGATCCGGACGATCTCCGCGTAGTCGTAGGCCGGGACCGGGGCCAGGTCGAAGCGCGCGATGTAGCGGTCCAGGAAGCCGCCCGCGGCAACCCAGTCGTCCCGGCCGTGCGCACGGCCCAGCCGGGCCAGGCCCCGGCCCGTCGAGCCCGCGCTCGGCCGCGCGGAGCAGGAAGTCGCGCAGCTCGGCGGCGAAGCCCCGGGTGCCCAGGGCAGGCCGCAGGCGCTCCGGCCAGCGTTGCGCGGCGGCCGGCTCGCCACCGGCCGCCTCGGCGCGGAGCATCCGCCGGACCTCCAGCAGCTGCTCGGGACCGGACAGCAGGGTCGGCGGGACGTCCCCGGCCAGCACGAACTCCCGGCGCACCAGGGCGTAGGCGTAGCTGTGGAAGGTCAGTGCCAGGGGCTGGCGGGTGGTCCGGCGCAGCCGGGTAGTGATCCGCTCCCGCAGCTCCTGCGCGGCCTTGCGGCTGAACGTCAGGACCAGCACGCGTTCGGGGTCGATCCCGCGCTCGGTGATCCGCTGCGTCACCGCCTCGACGATCGCCGTGGTCTTGCCGGTCCCGGGCCCGGCCAGCACGAGCAGCGGGCCGCCCGCGTGTTCCACCACGGCCTGCTGGGCGGCGTCCAGGCGCGGCCGACTGGCCGGCGGCGTGGGCCTGCGCAGCAGCCGGTAGGCGTCCGGGTGGTGGTCCATCGCCCCAGCATTCCAGCAGAGGGCACCGACATCCGCAGTCAGGTTAAGCAGGTGTCGCTGGGGATTTGCGCTGCGCCCGGCGGAAAAAGACCAGCTGCGTGCCCGGCCGGGTACGTTCCCGTGCCCGGCTGATGGCGGCGACCGGCTACGTTCCCGTGCCCGGCTGATGGCCGGACCGGCTACGTTCCCTCGCCGGTCCAGCGGGCCAGGCGCATGTCCACCCGGGACGGCGGCCCGTCCGGAGACGCGCGCAGCGGGGTGCCCTCGGCGCGGTACCTCTCGAGCGCGGCCCGCTCGTGCCCGCGCACCAGGGACCCGTCGGCGTGCACCACCCGCCACCAGGGCGCACTGCCTCCCCACACGGCCATGACCCGGCCGACCTGGCGGGGGCCGCCCTGCCCCAGGTACTCGGCCACGTCGCCGTAGGACATGACCCGGCCAGGCGGGATCGAGTCCGCGACCTCAAGCACCCGACTGGCGAAGTCCGGCAGCAGACCAGGCTCGCGCGTCACGGGCCGGAATCCGGCCAGGACGGCCAGCCGGAGCTCTGCTCCGCGGACCCTACGGCCTGTTCCGTCCCCGGGCCGGGATCCGGCCGGTCCGGCCAGGTGGCGTGCACCCGCGGTCCGGGCCAGACCGGCTGCGGCGGCCGGTCCACCGCATGGTTCCCCGGGGACAGGGCGCGCCGCAGGGTCACCAGCCGCTTCCCGGCCAGCCCGGCTGCGGCCACGAAGACCAGGGCGAACAGGCACGCCACGACCAGCCCGGCCGCGCCCCGCGGGGCGATCGGGACCGGCGGTACGGCTGCGGCGCCGCCACCGAAGTGCAGCGTGGTGGCCGCCCCCGCCTGACTGCGCGCCCGGCCGGCCAGCTTCGCGGCCACGGTCAGCGCGGCGGCGGCATTCACCGTGCCGAACCCGACCTTGTCGTCGTAGCCGCCCGGCGGACGGTTCTGGGTACTCGAGGTGATGGCCTGCACGACCAGGGCCGGGGCGAGGCGCGGGTACCTCGCCTTGATGAGGGCGGCGACTCCCGCGGTCAGCGCGCAGGCCGGGCTGGTCCCGCTGACGAGCCAGTACTGCCCGTCCCGGCCCTGGGCGGGCACGTTAACCCCGGGCGCGGCGACCTGGACGGACAGGTTGTCGCTGGAGAAGTGAGCCGGCGATCCGCTGCGGGACACCGCGGCCACGCCGAGCACGCCGGGGTAGTCCGCCGGGAACGAATAAGGGGCCTGGCCGGTGGCGCGGACGTCGGCCGAGTTGCCGTCGTTGCCGGACGAGGCGACCACGACAACGCCGTGATCGAGCGCGTCCTGCAGGGCGGAACGGACCACCGTACTGGGCTCGCCGTAGCCCAGTGACATGCTGATCACGTCCGCCCGGTGCCTGATCGCGTACGTGATGGCCTGGGCCAGCGCGCCTTGCACCCGCCTGTCCGACTCGTGCTCGTAGGCGGAGTACCCGGGGTCGTGCCGGTCGGTCACCACCCGGATCGAGAGCACTGCGGACGCCGGGGCCACGCCCAGGATGCCGCTGCCGCCGCCGGCGTGCCCGTGCCCGGCGATCAGCGAGGCCATCCAGGTCCCGTGCACACCCCAGTTCGGGTTGCCCGCCCCAGTGTGCACCCCGGTCAGGTCGGGGCCGGTCGTGACCGCGCCGGCCAGGTCGGACACATCCGGGTTGACCCCGCTGTCGATCACCGCGACGGTCGCGCCCTGTCCCCTGGTCACCGGCCAGGCGGCCGGTGCGCTGACCGCGTCGAGCACCCACATCTGGGCGTCGCGCACGGTGTCCGCGCCGGCCGGGGCCGCGTCCACGGCGCCGATCGTCCCGGCCAGGACGACCAGGAGCAGGCTGGCCACGGCGCGCGGCGGCATCCGGGGGGCCTTCAGCATGCCGGTCCGCCCGGGCACCTCGCGGGAGGCGGGGACGCGCCGATCCGCGCGGCGATCCAGTCCGATATCCCGTTCGCGGCGCTCAGCATCTCGTCCTTATCGTAAGGATCGGCTGACTCGCGGACACGGGGCCTGCCGTCCGCGTAGCCGACGGTGGACATGACCAGGTAAGGACCGGCCGCGGAGGTAGCGGACAGCTGGCGGGCCGCGTCGCTGAACGAGGCGGCCAGCGTGTGGCCGAACGGGACCGCGCGCACCCCGGCGGCCGTGGCCCTCGCGGGCAGGGTGCGCAGCGCGTCGCTGGCCCGGCCCGGGCTGGGCAGCACCGCGATCCCGACGGTCACCGCGAAGGCGCCGGTCGAGTCCTGGTACGTGGCGCGCAGCACCGTGGCGCAGTGCTGCCGGGCCAGCACCGGCCGCGCCTTCGGGCTCGTCGCGGACAGGCAGGACGCGGCCGGGGCTATGCCGATCCGGGTGGCGGTCAGCCGGGCCGGGCTGCCGCTGTCCAGCGCCGTGGCGGGCACCTCGTACGAGATGGCGGCGGGGAAGATCCGGCCCGCCGGCCAGGTGCGCCAGCGCTTGCCGATCTCCCAGGCCGCGAGCTGCTGCTGCTGTCCCCGGCTGAACGTCCGGGGCAGCACGTGCAGCACGACCAGGCCGGCCGACGCGCACAGGCCGAGCAGCGCGAGCACGAAGCCAGCCAGGACCAGGCGGTAACGCCGCTGCTCCTGGCTGGGCGGCGCGGCATGAGCGCGGCCGGCGAGGCGGGGCGCGGCGAAGCCGTGTTCCTCCCGGGCCGGCGACCGCCGGGCGGCACCGGGCGGTGGTCCCGCCGGAACAGCGTTGCGCGGGGAGCCCGACACCGACGGTGAGGCAGGCGGCCCTGGCTCCGTCGCGCTGCTTCCCTCCGGCGCCGGGTCACCGCCGCCACCCGGAGGCGCCGGATGCTTAGCCACACCGGAATGGTACGGCCTGGCCCTCCCCCGGCACCGGGCGCACGGCGAGGTTGCCCGGACAAGGGCAGGTTAAGACCGGAAGAGCCGGGGGCGGGCACGCCCAGCGTGCCCGCCCCCGGCTCAGCCCGCGAACGGATCAGTAGGAAGGGAGCGACGGGTCGATCGTGGCGACCCAGGACAGGACGCCCCCGCCGACGTGCACCGCGTCGGAGAATCCGGCATTCTTCACGATCGCCAGGCATTCGGCCGACCGCGCCCCGGACTTGCAGTGCAGCACCACCCGCTTGTCCTGCGGGAGGCGCTCCAGCGCGGCCCCGGACAGGAACTCGCCCTTGGGGATGAGCACCGAGCCCGGGATCGAGACGATCTCGTACTCGTTGGGCTCGCGCACGTCCACCAGGCAGATGTTCTCGCCCGCGTCCTGCATGTCCTTGAGCTGCCGCGCGGTGATGGTGGAACCGGCCGCGGCGTCCTGGGCCTCCTCGGACACCGCGCCGCAGAACTCCTCGTAGTCGATCAGCTCGGTGACCGTGGGGTTCTTGCCGCAGACCGGGCACTCGGGGTCCTTGCGGACGTTGACCGAGCGGTACGTCATCTCCAGGGCGTCGTAGATCATGAGGCGGCCGACCAGCGGCTCGCCGATCCCGGTGATGACCTTGATGGCCTCGTTGACCTGGATGGAGCCGATCGAGGCGCAGAGCACGCCGAGCACGCCACCCTCGGCGCAGGACGGGACCATCCCCGGCGGCGGCGGCTCCGGGTACAGGCAGCGGTAGCACGGCCCGTACTCGGCCCAGAACACGCTGGCCTGGCCATCGAAGCGGTAAATGGAGCCCCACACGTACGGCTTGCCGAGCAGGACGCACGCGTCGTTGACCAGGTACCGGGTCGCGAAGTTGTCCGTCCCGTCCACGATCAGGTCGTAATCGGCGAAGATCTGCATCGCGTTGTCGGAGTCGAGGCGCTCCTTGTGCACGATCACGTTCACGTACGGGTTGATCTCACGGATGCTGTCCCGGGCGGACTCGGCCTTGGACCGGCCGACGTCGGACTGGCCGTGGATGATCTGGCGCTGCAGGTTCGACTCGTCGACCACGTCGAAGTCCACGATGCCGAGCGTGCCCACGCCCGCCGCGGCCAGGTACAGCAAGGCGGGGGAACCCAGGCCCCCGGCGCCCACGCAGAGCACTTTGGCGTTCTTGAGCCGCTTCTGCCCGGTCATCCCCACGTCGGGGATGATCAGGTGGCGCGAGTAGCGGCGGACTTCGTCCACGGTCAGCTCAGCAGCCGGTTCGACCAGCGGTGGAAGCGACAAGGCAACTCTCCTGAGACGGCAGGTCCGGGTTCGGTCCGATACCCGGCTCTTCCCTGCAACCGAGCTCCGGCAGGCACATTCCCGGCCGGGAGCGGGCACAGTCTCCCATGATTACGGAGGATCCGCGCGGGTGGAAGACGCCGCCGGAAATGTCACTGCCGGCCGGTACAACTCAGAGGTGCGGCACGGTGCCTCGCAGATGCCCCGCCGCCGCGCACCGCCAGCAGACCCGCGTTTCCGAAGCCGACTTCCGGGAGGTCCCATGCCTACTCCGCCCCTGCAGCCACCCGGAGCGCAGCCACCTGGGGACCGGCCGGGATCCAGGCCGGGCGGCGGGCGCCGCGCCTGCCCGCGGGTGCCCGGGCCGCCGTTGCCCGACCCAGACGCCGTGCGCCTGTGCCCCGTCCCCGACTCTGCTCCGCCCTATGACGACGAACTGTTACCGCGTCCCGCCCGGCCCGCTGGCCCGCACCGCCCGGCCGTCAGCCCGGCTCACCCCGCCGCCCAGGCGGACTCGGGGAACCAGCCCGGCGGGCAGGACCAGCCAGGGCGGCAGGACCGAGGGGACGGGCAGAACCAAGGCGCCGGGCAGCATCCGCCCGGCGGGCGCAACCAGGCCTCCGGGCGAGAGCGGGCCGGGCGACCGCGACCGGCCCGGCGATCCGCCCGCCGCGGGCGACGGCGCCTGGCCCGGCCAGTTCGCGCGGGTGCTGGTGGAAACGCTCGCCGGGTCGCGGCCGCCACGCCAGATGACGACCTGGACCACAGAGCGTGCCCGGGCCCGGATCCAGCGCCTGGGCCCGATGCTCGCCGCCGGCCAGCGGCCGCAGTTGCGCCGCGTGGTGGCGTTCCGGCCCGCGTCCGACGTGATCGAGATGACCGTGGTGGTGAGCTTCGGCCCCGGGTCCGCGCCCTGGCCGTCCGCCTGGAGCACAGCCCGCCACCCGGGCCCTGCCCGGTCATCAGCCCCGGAAAGCCCGGTGGCTGTGCACCGAGGTCGAGGCGGCCTAGACGAGCCACCCGGCCGGCCGTGGCGCGGTCCCGGTAGCCCCGGCGCGCCCCGCAGCCGCTACGCGTCGGCGCGGTTGCGGGGGTCGCCATGGCAGCGCTTGTACTTGCGCCCCGACCCGCAGGGGCACAGGTCGTTGCGGCCGACCCGGCTGAACTGGTCACCCGCGGCAGAGGTGCTGGCGTGCTGCTCCACCTGGCCGGGCGCGTCCGCGGACGGGGCGGAGTACTGCAGCCTGGACGGGCGCTGCGGCCGCTGCAGCCCGGGCGCCACGACCGGCGGCGCCGCGTCCCCGGCCGGGGCGGCGTGCGCGCCCCGCTGCCCGTTACCACCCTTGCCGTTACCACCGCCGGCCGCGGCACGGGACCGGCCGCCGGAGCGGTTCCGTTGCGGCTGGTTCTTCTGGGCGTTCCCGGTGCCGGTCGCCGGCTGGGCCGCTGAGGAGCCGCCCACGGCAGGCGGGCTCGGGGCCGTGGCCAGCGCGGGACCGGCCGCCTCCTCAACGATCGGGTTTTCCTGGACCTCGACCTGGAGGTTGAACAGGTTGCCGACCGACTCCTCCTTGATGCCTTCCATCATGGCGTTGAACATGTCGAAGCCCTCACGCTGGTATTCCACCAGCGGGTCGCGCTGTGCCCACGCGCGCAGCCCGATGCCCTCGCGCAGGTAGTCCATCTCGTAGAGGTGCTCGCGCCACTTGCGGTCCAGCACCGCGAGCACCACCCGGCGCTCGAGCTCGCGCATGACTTCCGGGGTCAGTTCCTCTTCGCGCCGGTCGTAGCTCTCCTGGGCGTTGGCCTGGATGACCTCGGTGAGGGATTCACCGGACATGCCCTGCTCGCCGCCGGCCTCCTCCACGGCTTCCGCCTCGGTGAGCTGGGGGTGGTACAGCGCCTGGAGCGCCGCCCACAGCTTGCCGAGGTCCCACTCCTCGGCGAATCCCTCGCTGGTCGCCCCGGCGACGTAGCCGTCGATCACCTCGTCGATCATCTGCCGGATCTGCTCGTGCAGGTCGGCTCCTTCGAGGACCCGGCGGCGCTCGGAGTAGATCACCTTGCGCTGGCGGTTCAGGACGTCGTCGTACTTGAGCACGTCCTTGCGGATCTCGAAGTTCTGCTGCTCGACCTGGGTCTGCGCGGACCGGATGGACCGGGTCACGGCCTTGGACTCGATCGGCACGTCCGGCGGCGTCTTCAGCCACTCCATGAAGTGCGCGACCTTGTCCGCGTTGAACATGCGCATCAGGTCGTCTTCGAGGGACAGGTAGAAGCGGGACTCGCCCGGGTCGCCCTGGCGGCCGGACCGCCCGCGCAGCTGGTTGTCGATGCGGCGCGACTCGTGCCGCTCGGTGCCCAGCACGTACAGGCCCCCGGCGCCGACGACCTCGGCATGCTCCTCGGCCACCGCCGCCTTGGCCTTGTCCACCGCCTCGGCCCACGCCGCCTCGTAGTCCTCCGGGGTGTCCACCGGGGAGAGGCCGCGCTGGTGCAGCTCGACGTCCGCGAGGAAGTCGGGGTTGCCGCCCAGCATGATGTCGGTGCCGCGGCCGGCCATGTTGGTGGCCACGGTGACCGCGCCCTTCCGGCCGGCCTGGGCCACGATCGCCGCCTCACGCTCGTGGTACTTGGCGTTCAGTACCTCGTGCGGCACGCCGTGGCGCTTGAGCATCCGGGACAGGATCTCGGATTTCTCCACGCTGGTCGTGCCGACCAGCACCGGCTGGCCCTGGGCGTGCCGCTCGGCGATGTCCTCGACGACCGACTCGAACTTGGCCTGCACCGTCTGGTAGACCACGTCAGCCGAGTCCAGCCGGATCATCGGCATGTTGGTCGGGATCGGCACCACGCCGAGCTTGTAGATCTGGGCGAACTCGTTCGCCTCGGTCATGGCCGTGCCCGTCATCCCGGCCAGCTTGCCGTAGAGCCGGAAGTAGTTCTGCAGCGTGATCGTGGCGAGGGTCTGGTTCTCGTTCTGGATCTGCACGCCTTCCTTGGCCTCGATGGCCTGGTGCATGCCCTCGTTGTAGCGGCGGCCGTGCAGCATCCGGCCGGTGAACTCGTCCACGATCAGGACCTCGCCGTTGACCACGACGTAGTCCTTGTCCTTCTTGTACAGCTCCTTGGCCTTGATCGCGTTGTTCAGGAAGCTGACCAGGGGCGTGTTGACCGGGTCGTAGAGGTTGTCGATACCGAGGTAGTCCTCGACCTTCTCCACGCCCGACTCGAGGATGCCGACCGTTTTCTTCTTCTCGTCGACCTCGTAGTCGCCCTCACCGTCCTCACCGCGGCGCAGCCGGGGGACGATCTTGGCGAACTCGGTGTACCAGCGGGCGCTCTGCTCGGCCGGCCCGCTGATGATAAGCGGGGTCCGCGCCTCGTCGATCAGGATCGAGTCAACCTCGTCCACGATCGCGAAGTGGTGCCCCCGCTGGACGCACTCCTCCAGGCCCCAGGCCATGTTGTCGCGCAGGTAGTCGAAACCGAACTCGTTGTTGGTGCCGTAGGTGATGTCGGCCTCGTACTGCTTGCGGCGCTCCTCCGGCGGCTGCTGGGACAGGATCACGCCTACCTCGAGGCCGAGGAAGCGGTGCACCCGGCCCATCCACTCCGAGTCACGCTTGGCCAGGTAGTCGTTGACCGTGACGACATGCACGCCCTCGCCGCTCAGCGCGTTGAGGTAGGCGGGCAGCACCGAGGTCAGGGTCTTGCCCTCGCCGGTCCTCATCTCGGCGATGTTGCCCATGTGCAGCGCGGCCCCGCCCATCAGCTGCACGTCGAAGTGCCGCTGACCCAGCGTGCGGGTGGCTGCCTCGCGGACCGCGGCGAACGCCTCGGGCAGCAGGTCGTCGAGGGTCTCCCCGTCCTCGAGCCGCTGCCGGAACTCGTCGGTCATGGCACGCAGCTCGGCGTCGCTCAGCGCGGCGAAGTCCTCTTCGATCGAGTTGACCTGTTCCGCGATCCGCTTCAGCTTGCGCAGGGTCTTGCCCTCACCCGCGCGCAGGACGTTGTCGATGATGGCTGGCACTTCTTGTCGCGCTCCTCGCGGATCGTGGCCGGCTACCCGGAACCCCTGTGGCCGGAAACTCTGTGGCCGGAAAACTCTGGCCGGTAGGCATCGCCGCCCTTGGCTGCCGGCCAGCGGACTGGCCTGCCGTGTGGCTGCCCGGGCGGACGGCTGCCGACCTGCCGGGCGGCGGCCGGTGAACGGCCTGCCGGGCGGACGACAGTCAGTGGCGCGCCGGTGCCACCCGTCACCTGTCATGGTAGGCGAGACACGCAACGAAACCGAGCCGCATCGCGTGCACCCCGGCGGGAACGTTGCTGATCTGAGAACGTCGTGGCCGCGCCAGGGTTCCCGGGGCCGGGAAGGAACGCTCCTAATCCGGGAAAGCTGCCCGCGCCCGGGCTGGTGCGACGCCGGTTCCGGCCGCCGACGGTACCCGGCCCGCGTGCGGTCCCGCTACGCTGTCGCGTGCGGGCGCGCCCGGCCGCGGCCGTGACGTGTCTTGCCTGCGTAATAGAACGTGCCCGGCTCAGCCCGCATTCCGGGGGCCGGGCGCGGACGGGGCGGGGGTTCCCCGCCACAATATGTACCAGCGGTGGCAGTTTCCGCCCGGTGTGGCGGTTCCTGCCGGCCCCAGTGGCGGGGAACCGGTGGACGAGGAGAGGAGCGGCGCTCATGGCGGACCAGGTGGGTACGGACCTCAGGTCCGGCGCCGGGACGGATGAGGGCGGCCGCAGCGACCTCGCGCTCGCCGGCCCGGGTCAATACGAGCCGTTCCACGGGCGCCCGGTCTCCTGGGTCGCCGTCAGCATCATCATGCTCGGCTTCCTGGTCGGGGGCCTTTCCCTCGTCTTCGGAACGATCTGGTGGCTGTTCTGGACCAGCGTCGGCCTGGTGGTGGTCGGCGGCCTGCTCGCCCTGTCCACCGACATCTTCGAGGACTGGTACTAAACGGGCTGGTACCCGGCCCGGGTTCAGCGGCCGCGCCCGGCGAGTTCCCGGCGGCCGCCGGGCCAGCCTCGGCGCCGCGGCGCAGGTGGACGTGCCCGGCCGGACTGTCGGTGCCCCCGGTTAGGCTGCACGTCTTGTGGCAAGCGTTGTCCTCCCAGCTCCCCAGCTGTCCGTGTCGGCCGCCGAGGCCCGGCTGCTCACGCTGCGCGCCCAGGGCCTCCTGGGGGCCAGACGGCCGCCGTGGCGGCGTGCCCGCGCTGCTGCGCAGGCTCGGCGCGGTGCAGCTGGACACCATCAGCGTGCTGGCCCGCTCCCATGAGCTCGTCGCCTACGCCCGGCTGGGCCCCGTGCCGCGGGACCGGATCGAGCGCGCCTACTGGAACCCCCGCCAGCCAGCGGCCTTCGAGTACTGGTCGCACGCGGCCTGCATCCTGCCGCTGGAGGAATGGCCGTGGTACGCGTTCCGCCGCCGGGCGCTGCGCGCCCGGGGGAAGCGCTGGCACCAGAGCCATGAGCGCACCTGCGCCGAGGTGCTGGCCAGACTGCGCGCCGAGGGGCCACTCAACGCCACCCAGCTCGGCGGGGCCAAGGCGGGCGGTCCCTGGTGGGACTGGTCGGACACGAAGATCGCCGTGGAGTGGCTGCTGGACGTGGGCGAGGTGATCTGCGTCCGCCGGGACGGCTGGCGGCGCGTCTACGATCTGCCCGAGCGGGTGCTGCCCCCCGAGGTGCTGGCCCGTGAGCCGTCCGACGGCGACTGCCTGGCCCACCTGGCCGGGGTAGCGGCCCGGTCGCTGGGCGTGGTCACCCGGGCGGACCTGATCGACTACCACCGGCTGCGCGAGCTGACCGATCGCCGGGCCAGGCACGCGGAACTGACCGGGGAATCCGCGCTGGCAGCCGGCGCTGACGCCGGTCGAGATCGAGGTAGCTGCCCAGCCGGGGACGGGCCGGAGGGCGGCCGGCACGGTGGTGCCGGGCTGGGCCGATCCGGCGGCGCTGGCCGAGGCGCCGCGCGGACGGCACCGGGTCACGTTGCTGTCCCCGTTCGATTCGCTGCTGTGGGACCGCAAGCGGACCCGGCGGATGTTCGGCTTCGAGCACAGCCTGGAGGCCTACGTGCCCAAGGCCAAGCGGGTGCACGGGTACTACGCGATGCCGCTGCTGGCCGGGGGCCGCCTGCTCGGGCGCGTCGATCCGGTCCGCGAGGGCCAGACCCTGGTCGCCCGGCAGCTCTCGCTGGACTCCGCCGCCGCGGTCCCGCCGATGGCCCGGGCGCTGCGCGAGGCGGCCGAGTGGGTGGGCTGCTCGGCGGTTGAGATCGGCCAGGTCAACCGCCCGGGCCTGGTGCCCCGTCTGCGCCGTGCCCTCGCTGACGGGGCCCTGTCGTGATGCGCCATCGCGATGCGGTCCGGGCCGGCTGACCCCACCCTCATTCCATCGGCTGATGCGCCATGGCTTCCGGTTCCCGGCCCGCGAGCAGCCAGCCGGCCACGGCGGCGGCGAGCGGCATGCCCACCAGGATGAGCAGCAGGCTGGTGGTGGGCACGCTGGTCAGCTCGGAGAGACCATCGAGCCTGTTATCCCAGGCGTAGCCGATGGCCGCGGTGTAGGCCGCCACCGTGCCGAGCACCGCGCCGGCCAGGCCCAGGGCTCCCGCGGTGACCGCGGTCAGCATGCGGCGGGTCCAGCCGCTGGCCCCGGTCGCGGCCAGGGTACGCAGGTCGCCAGCGGTTTCGCTGCGGATGAGGCCGAGCGTCATGGCCAGGATGCCCAGCGCGAGCACGATGCCGAACACCGTCGCCCAGTCGATGATCACCCCCACCGACGGGATGCTGTTCTTGGTTTCGATGGTCAGCCCGGCCGCGGCCGCGGTGAGCCTGGCGTTGGTGATCTGCGCGGCGGTGGGCGGGCTCGGCGACTGGATGAGCCAGCCGTCCGCCGAGATGCCGGAGCGGAGGCCGAGCGTGCTGATGGCGTGCTCGGTGATGACGGTGTTGGGCGCCGACGTACCGGACGGGAGCCCGCTGACCTCCTGGATCACCGGGTTGACCAGGCACTGGGGCGGGCAGCGGAATGAGTCCTGGCCGCTGCCTGCCGAGGCTTTGCGGTGAAGAAGCAGCTGCATCTTGGTGATGCCAGACAGCCCGGGCCGCATGCTGAGAATGTCGGCCCTAGGGCTGACCTGCGACGCACTGATGCCGAAGGCCCGGAGCAGCTGCGGGGTGGCGACGTAGACCGTCCCGCTCCAGCTGCGCCCGGACGCAGCGTGCTCCAGCGCGGCATTGGCCGACTCGAGTTCGACGACGTCGTGCGAGCCGAGCGCGGCCGCGATGGCGTGCGCGGTCTTCGCCATCGACGCCAGCTTGCTCCCGGTCACCGGCCCGGTAGGCTCACTGCCCGGCCCGCCGCCGCCCTGCCCGTTCGGCGTGTAGACGATGATCTGATCCGACGCCAGATTGGGCCCGGCGTAGTCGAGGACGTTGCCAAAGCGCTGTGCGGACAGCACGCTGATCAGCACAGCGATCAGCACGCCAAGGCTGATGGCGGCGAGCGCCGAGCCCGACCTGGCCCGGTACCGGGCCAGGTCGCGCAGGGCGAGCCGGGCCGCGATCGGGGCCCGGCGGCCCAGCCTGGCCAGCAGTGCGAGGCACGCCGGGGCCAGCAGGATCACCGCCGCGATCAGCGCGACGAAGCCGAGGACGAGTCCGAATGCTCCGTGGCCGTTGCCGTTGGTCACGCCGGAGTAGGCGAACAGGACCGCGGCCCCGCCGAGCAGGATCAGGCCGGGCAGCGCCGAGTGGTGGACTGGCCTGGGCGCCGCGGGCCGCCCGGACAGGGCCGTCACGACCGGGATCCTGGTGACCGCCCGGGCCGGCCGGGAGGCGGCGAAATAGGTGCCGATGACGGCGAGGCCCATGGCCACACCGATCACCGTCCACGGCAGCTGGAAGGCGCCGATCAGGTGATGGGCATCCGTCTCGACGCTCGGCCGGTAGGCCAGCCAGGCGGCCAGGCCGAGCACGAACCCGGCCACGGCGCCGAAGAAGCCCACCAGCACGCCGTTGGCCCGGATGACGAGACGGATGTTCCGGTCGGTGGCTCCCTGGGCGGCCAGCAGGCCCAGTGAGCGCAGCCGCCGCTGGGCCAGAACCGTAAAGCCCCCTACTCCCACCAGGGCAATGAGCAGCATGCCGACCGTGGCCAGGGCGAGCACGATCGTCTGCGGGTTCAGCACGTTGCCTGACGCCGCCGAGTGTGGCGTGGACACGTTCCGCCCGATGCCGTGCGGGGGCCCGCCGTGCGCGTCGAACAGGACAGTGACCTGGCTCGGCGCGGTGACCTGGCCCGGGACGACGAGGGCGAACTCGTCCACCAGGTTCTGCGGGTTCTGCACGATGCCGGTGACCCGCCGGGCCGTGCCGTCCTGGTGCCACAGGCGACCGACCCTGAGGCGGAAGGCGGTAGCCACCCCGCTGGTCACCGCCACCTGGCCCGGGCCGGCCGGGTAGTGCCCGCTGACCAGGGAGAGCATCGGCTGGCCGTACGGGCCGCGCGGGTCCTGCGCGCGCAGGTCGTAGGTGTCGATCGAGCCCGGGATGGCGATGGTCTGGTTCTCGATCACGTCGAGCCCGGCCGAAGCGGTGCCGCAGCGCCGCGATCTGGCTGGCCAGGTGCGGGTCGGGGGCCTGGAAGCTGGCCTGGTCCTGGGCGGTACCGAAACCCGCGTTCGCAAGCGGGGGCGTGTCGGTGGCCACGGCCGCCCCGACGATGGTGGCCGCCACCGCGACCGTGACGAGCCCGAGGACCAGCAGTTGCTGGCGCCACTCACGGCGCAGCAGCCGCCAGGCCCACCGGATGACCGCGCGCCGGGCGGGAACGCCCCCGTTTCCTGCTGCTCCCGCCGGCGCGGGACGTTCCCGCAGCGCCGTGGTCATGGGGTCTGCCCGGGCGTGAGCAGGGACTCCGGTCCGGGCAGCGGGGCGGTCTGGTCCACGACCCGGCCGTCACGCAGGAACACCACCCGGTCGGCCCAGGAGGCCAGCTGAGCGTCGTGGGTCACCACGACGGCGGCCACCCCGCGCTTGCACGCCTCGTGGATCAGCCGCATGACCGCTTCCGCGTTCACCGAGTCCAGCGCGCCGGACGGCTCGTCGGCCAGCAGCAGGCGGCGGTCTCCCACCACCGCCCGGGCGATCGCGACCCGCTGGCGCTCACCGCCGGACAGCTCGCTGGGGAACCGGGACGCCCTGTCCCCCAGGCCGAGGCCGTCCAGCGCCTGCTCGGACGCCACGCGCGCCTTGCGGGCGCCCACGCCGTCCAGCTCCAGCGGCAGGGCCACGTTCTCGGCCACGGTCAGCCCGGGCAGCAGGTTGAAGTCCTGGAATACGTACCCGACCGTGCGCCGCCGCAGGCGGGCCCGGTCGTTGCGCGACATCCTGGACAGCGCCGCCCCGCCGATTTCCACCTCCCCGGAGGTGGGCTCCTCCAGGCTTCCCGCGATCGTCAGCAGCGTGGACTTGCCCGAGCCGCTCGGGCCCATCACCGCCACCATCCCGCCCGCCTCAACGGTCAGGTCCACCCGGCGGAGGGCCTCGACGCGGCCGGCTCCTTCCCCGTAGACCTTGGACACGTCCCGCAGTTCCAGCACGGCCATTGCCCCGTCTCCCGTTCGTGGTTCGAGTTTCGGCCTGCTCATGACCGCGTCCCCATCCGGCGCCGCAGCCTGGGCAGGGCCACGGACGCGGGCGGGGGCGGGTCGGCGGCGGCCCGCTTGAGCCGCCCGTCGGCCGAGTCCAGCCAGCGGATCACGGCGTCGAGCCGGAACAGCTCGGCGTCGACCACCAGGGCCAGGCCCAGATCGGACTCGGCCTCGGTCTCCTTGATGCGGGTCCACTGCTGCATCAGCTCGACCAGGTAGCGCCGGTGCACCTGGATCACCTCGTGCACGTCGGTGCCGGGCACCCGCAGCGCTACCAGCACCTTCATCACCAGCTCATCGCGCGGCGGCGAGGCCAGGTCCGGCGGCGTGCGCAGCCAGCCGGCCAGCTCCATGGCACCATCGGGCGTGATCCGGAACCGGTTCTGCGGGCCGTCATTCTCGTCATCGTCGGACTCGACCAGGCCGTCCCGTTCGAGCCGCTGGAGCGTGGTGTACACCTGGCCGACGTTGAGCGGCCAGACCTCACCGGTGCGCGCCTCGAACTCCTCACGCAGCTGCAGCCCGTACTTGGGTCCCTCGCTCAGCAGCGCCAGGAGGGCGTGCCGGACGCTCACGACGTCGCGCAATCCAGTAGCATGCCGAGAATAATACTGGGTATACACGTCGCCGCCTAGGACTTCGGCGACATTGCTGGGCCAGTTCAGGTCAGCTGAACTCGATCAGCTTCTCCCGCACGGCTATCATCACGGCTTCCATCCGGGAGTGGATCTGGAGTTTCTCCAGGATGTTCCGGACGTGGTTCTTGACCGTGTTCTCCGAGATGAACAGTTCCTTGGCGATGTCCCGGTTGTTCATCCCCTTGGCCACCAGCTTCAGGACCTGCATCTCCCGGTCGGTGAGCTTGGGCGCCGGGACCTGCTGCTCGGCCCGCTCCTCCCCGTCCCGCCTGGCCAGCGCCGCGAACTCGGTGAGCAGCTTGGCGGCCATGGACGGGTTGATCAGCGACTGGCCGCCGTGCACGGCCCGGACCACGTCCGCGACCTCGTCCAGCGGGATGTCCTTGAGCAGGTAACCGCTGGCCCCGGCGCGGATCGCCTCGAAGAGGTCCTCTTCCTCGTCGCTGATCGTCAGCATGACGATCTTCGAGCTGGGGGCCACTTCCTTCATCGCCCGGCAGGCCACGATGCCGCTGCTCTTGGGCATCCGGATATCCATCAGGACAACGTCGGGCAGCGCCTCGCCAGCCTTCTCTACCGCCTCGGTCCCGTCACTTGCCTCACCGACCAGCTCGATATCGTCCTCGGCGGCGAGGACCATCTCCAGGCCCCGGCGGAACAGTGCATGATCATCGACGATGAGAGCGCGGATCGGATCGGACGTCGGGGAATCCGCTGAACCGGCGCTGGCCTGGAGATCTGTAGCTGCCCCGGAAACAGTCGTGACCGCGGGATCTCCGCCCATGGCGCCTCCTCTCTGACCCTGCGTCAAGGCGTAATGCTCTCGCCATGCCCGGTACTCGGGGTGTACGGGTACTGCTGCACTGGGAACCCGCGCGGGCTTTGTCCGGTGCCTGTGCCGCCCGGAAAGGTCCTGCGTGCCCCCACCGCGTCAAACTCTGGCGCAGCGGGGGCACACGCGCAAACCGGGGCTCGCCAACCAGGCATTTCGGCGGCCGCCCGTGTCAGGGCAGCCTCACCAGTCCATCGGTTTCCCTGCTGTCTCCCGGTTCATTCCACCGGCACGTGCCGGTAAGGCGTGCCGGCCGGCCGGGCGGCTACGTCCTCGACCAGCCGGATCACGCCGTAGTGGTAGCCCCGCCTGCGGTAGACCACGCTCGGCAGGTGACATGTCTCGTCCCGGAACAGGAAGAAGTCATGTCCCACGAGTTCCATCTCGAGCAGCGCGCGGTCGATGGTCATCGGCGTCGCCGTGTGGAATTTCTCGCGCACGACGAGCGGGCCGTCGCCCTCCATCGCGATGGGCACGACCCCATCCAGCTCGAGTTCGGCATCGGGCCAGTCCAGGTCCCCCGTCTCCCGCCGGGCTTCCCCGTTGGCCGCCGCGGTCCGGCTCACAGGCACCGCGGCCCTGCCGCCTGACGCTGACGCCGCGTCATCCGGGGGCTCCTGATCCGGGGCGTATCATCGCGACGTTGCCGGGGACGCCGGCAGGCTGTGCGGGCAGCACGTCCAGCGGTGAGACGTGCGCCGAGTTCCGTGCCTTACGCCGGTCGCAGGCCCGGCGCATATGCGTCTCGAGCTTGGCCAGCGCCCGGTCGAGGGCCTGGTAGCGATCGTCGGCAGCTGCTTCCGCCCGGATCACCGGGCCCCGCGAGTACAGCGTCAGCTCGACGCGCTCCCGCTGCGCGGACTGGCGCGGGTTACGTTCCAGGGTTACTTCCACGTCGATGCTGATCGTCTTCTGGTCGAGCTTCACGATCTTGTCTAGTTTGGCCGTGGCGTATTCGCGGAAGCGCTCTTGGATGCCCGTGCGCCGACCTCGGAAGATGATGTCCACGTGGGAAACCCCCTTCGACAATCTCGTGTGGAATGACACCCGCCCGGCCGACCTGGTCTTCGTCCCCACATCCGCCTGCTGAGGGATTCGCGGCCTGTGCCACTACCGCCCTTCTCCCGGTCCGGAGGACATCTGATCTCCCGGGGGGGCAGGACTTACCTCTAAGCCGCACCGTGATCGGTCAACGACAAGTCGCCTTACGTGGGCCGTTTCGCCTGCGGCTGGCATCGGCTTGCCTAGCCGGGCTCCCCGCAGCGGGCGGGAAACCCTGCACGGCGCAACCACGGACCCGGGCGGGTGCCATAAACCGACGCTAGCCTGCCCGGGCCCAGATGTCAGGAGCCAGGAGTGTCTTCTTCGACACGCCCGGCACCTGGGCGGATGCCGCACCGGGAGCAAGGTGGCCAGGTGGCGGATTTCACCACGGACACGAAGCCGGGCGCATCGTCAGCCCGGGTAGGTCACAGCGCGGCCGGGCGCGAACTGGCTCCACAGCTCGCCCAGCCCCAGGGACTTGGCCAGCTGCCCGGATTGCAGGCCGGCGAACAGGCTGTTATCCGGGCCCGCCGCGGCGATCGACACCATGCCCGGCTCGATGCTCTGGTAGGAGGAGCGGTCCCCGTCCACCGGCACCTCCACCAGCTGGGGTCCGGAGGGTGCCTGGTTCACGAGCAGCAGGTGGTCCGCGTCATACCAGCTCAGCGCGCTGGGCAGGGAGACATCCGCGCCGATCTGCCCGGCACTGGACAGCATCACCTGCTGGTTCGTCCACACGATGACGCCCAGCAGCACCTCCGTCTCCGGACCGGTGCCGCCGCCCGCGCTGGAGCTGACCCGGGCGATCATGGCCACCCGCACGCCGTCGGGGGCGACACGCAGCGCGGTCACCGACCGGATATTCGGCGGCAGGCCCACGCTGCGCCTGCCCCCGGACGCGCCCAGAATCCACACACGTGGCTTGCCGCGCAACGAGCCCGCGGCCCACAGATTGTCGCCGCGATCCCAGCTCACCGACGTGATCGAGGCGCCGCTCATCCGGGTCTGCAGCGCCCGCGCGGACGCGCTGGCGTGGGGCTTCGCGGCGGCAGCCAGGGAACTCGTGTAGAGCGTCGAGGCGCCCGCCGACCCCCCGATGCCCGCCAGGTACCGCTGATCCCGTGAGACGGCGATGCCGGTCAGCTGGACCTGGCCGGTTCCCGCCTGGCCCGGCACCGCCTTGGTGCTGCCCGGGCGGCTGAGCACCCGCGCGGCGCCGTTGCTGCCCAGGAAGTACAGGTTCTCGGGCCTCGGCGGCTCGAGCGCGGGCTGCGGATAGCGGCTGCGGCTCTGCACCGCGCTGCTGGCGCCGGGCGGGGTCCATGCCCGGCCGTTGACCTCCAGCTTGACCGCTTGGATGGCCGCGGATCCGTACGACGCGCTGGTCAGGGTCCAGACCAGCTGCGACGACATCTCGGCCAGCGCCGTCGCGCTGGTCGCGGACCTGGGCAGGCTCAGATCGACCACCGCGGTCTTGCTCCCCGGCAGGATCTGCACCGCGTGGCGCAGCTCGGCGGCAGGCGGGAACGCGGACAGGACCGCACCCCCCAGCCAGCCCGCCGGGCTGACCAGCAGGGCCCGGACGAGGTCGGCGGCCGGGTCGGCGGAATCGACCGGCACGAAGACCGGGTCGGGCACCAGGTCCCTGGCCTTGCCCGTGGGGTCCAGGTAGTAGAGATTGCGGGGCTGGTAGGCCAGGTGGAACAGGTCCTTGGTGAGCAGGAGCTCGCTCGACGGCTGGTTCACCCCGCCGGAGGGCAGCGTGGCGATCCGCCAGTGCCCGTTTACCCGCTGCAGGGTGAACCCCTGGTTCAGCTGCGCCCGGCCGCGTTCGACCGGCCGGTACTGGCCGCTGGTACTGACCTTGCCCAGCTCCTGCGCGGTGATCTCCACCACCGCGGTGTCCTGCGACCCGAACAGCCGCCGGGCGGTCCTGACTGTGGGCGGCTGTGCGATCACGGTGACCGCGGGCCCCGGGCCCGGCTGCCAGGACCGGCTGGCCGCGCTGGTCAGGTACTCGCGGGCGATCGCGTGGTGGTCGGCGAAGTCGGCGCTGGCCAGCAGGAAGTTCTGGACTATCTGCGACGGGCTCCAGGCGGAGGCGGGCGGGCCCATGATCAGCCCGCAGCAGTCCGTGCCCTGCTGATCGCCGCCGCCGCCCGCGGGCCGCGCGGTGTGCTGCAGCAGCCCGCTGGTTGGCACGTCGGCGCAGCCGGCCGCCAGGGTCAGGCCGGCCAGTGCGGCGGCGAGCCAGCGGATCAGCGGCCCCGGCTTAGTCACTGACCGCGCCCGTGCTGCCCGGGCGCTTCCGGCTCGGTCCCCGTCCGCTGGGTTCCGGTGGGCTGGGTTCCGGCGACCCTGGCGCTGGTGAACCCAGCGCCGGTGAAGGGCGGCAAGTCAGTGCCGCTGATGCCGGTCCCGGCCAGTACCGGGCCCGGCGGGACCGGGCTCACCCGGAGCGGCAGCGGCGAATGGATGAGTTCCGGGCCCGGCTCGGCCTCGTCCGGCCCGAGGGGCAGCGGCGAGCCGGCCAGCTCCTGGCCGGCCGCCCGCGGCAGCGTCAGCCGGAAGACCGACCCCTTCCCGCATTCTCCCCAGGCCTGCAGCCAGCCGTTGTGCAGCCGGGCGTCCTCGAGCGCGATGGCCAGGCCGAGGCCGGTACCGCCGGTGGTACGGGCCCGCGCGGGGTCCGCCCGCCAGAACCGGTCGAACACCATCTGCTGCTCGGCGGGCCCGAAGCCCACGCCGTGGTCGCGGACGGCCACCGCCACCGCGTCCCGGTCCCCGGCCACGGTGACCACCACGTCCCGTCCCTCGCCGTGCTCGACCGCGTTGTCCAGCAGGTTGCGGAGGATGCGCTCGACCCGGCGCCGGTCCACCTCGGCGACGCAGGGCTCAGGGGGCAGCCGGAAATCGATCCTGGTCCCCCGGCGGGCCGCTAGCTGCTCGGCGTCCGTCGCAGCGCGCCGGACCAGGTCGCACACGTCGGCGGTCTCCGCGTCCAGCGTCGCCGCGTTCGCGTCGTACCGGCTGATCTCGAGCAGGTCGGCGAGCAGCGACTCGAAGCGCTCCAGCTGGCCTTCCAGCAGCTCCGCGGACCGCGCCGCGGCCGGCACCAGCTGCTCCCGGGCCGCGAACAGCACGTCCGCCGCGATCCTGATCGTGGTGAGCGGGGTGCGAAGCTCATGCGACACGTCGGAGACGAACTGCCGCTGCACCTTGGACAGCTCCTGCAGCTCGAGCAGCTTCTCCTGGAGGCTGGCTCCCATGTCGTTGAACGACCGGGCCAGCGCGGCCAGGTCGTCGGTGCCGCGGACCGGCATCCGCTCGTACAGCTGGCCGGCGGACAGGCGCTGGGCCGCCCCGGCTGCCTCCCGGATCGGGAGCACCACCCAGCGGGTGACCAGGGAGACGATGCCGACCAGCAGCGCGACCAGGACCAGGCCGCCGAACAGCATCGCGTGCTGGACGAGGCTCAGCGTGGCCTGCTGCTCGTCCAGCGGGAACAGGTAGTACAGCTGGTCGCGCCCGTTGATCACGCCGCCGATCGCCAGCCCGGGAGCCTGCGCGCGGCCGTGCAGGTAACGCATGAGGGTCGGGGTGGACCAGAGCTGGTCCGTGCGGCCCTGCTGCTGCTCCTCGCTTACCTTGCGGATCAGCGTGACCGGGACACTGTCCGGGCTGAGATTCTGGTTGCCGTAGGTGCCGATGAAGGCGGAATCCCCGGACGGCTGCGCGAGGATCACCACGTCGAAGTTGTCGCCGGGCCCGCTGAGCGACTGCAGCGTCGAGGCCAGCGAGAGCAGGGAATTAACCCGGTCGCCGGCCGAGCCCACCAGCCCGGGGTCATTCTTGGCCACGGCCAGGCCCTCGCCGAGCTGATGCGCACCCGAGGTCCGCGCGCTGTTCAGCAGCCCGCTCTCGATCTGCTGGACCAGGAAGAACCCGAGGACCGTGACCACGACCACGGAGATCACCAGCGTGGTGGCGACCACGCGGAGCTGGAGTGAGCGGTGCCAGCGCCGGCGCATCCGCCCCGTGGCCACCCGGGCCTGCCGGTCGAGCGTCCGCAGGGCGCGGCGCACCCGTGGCGGCAGGCGGCGGGCGGCCCGCCGCGCCAGCGGGGCGAACCGGGAGCCACCGGACGGCTGGCCCAGGCCCAGTCCGGGCAGCGCCGCGCCGGAGTCCGCAGCCGTGTTCCCGGGCAGGGTCACACCGCCCGCGGCGAGCCCGCCCATCGGCAGCCCGCCCACCGGGATTGCCCCGACGGGCATGCTGCCACCGGGCAGTCCGCCACCGCGCGGCCCGCGCCCCGCCTCGCTGCTGCTCGCTGCCCCCTCCATCGCCCTTCTTCACGCTGATCGGGACACTGCCCGGCCCTGGGCCGCCCTGCGGCGTGGCCGGGTCCGGCTCCTTGTTCAGGCCGGTCCTGCTTTGTACCCCACGCCGCGCACGGTCACCACGATCTCCGGATGCTCCGGGTCCTTCTCGATCTTGGCCCGGAGCCGCTGCACATGAACGTTTACCAGCCGGGTGTCCGCCGCGTGCCGGTAACCCCAGACCTGCTCCAGCAGGACCTCGCGGGTGAACACCTGGCGCGGCTTGCGGGCCAGCGCCACCAGCAGGTCGAACTCCAGCGGGGTCAGGCTGACCGGCCGGCCGTTGCGCTTGACCGAGTGCCCGGCCACGTCGATCTCGACGTCCACGATCTGCAGCATCTCCGGCGCCGGGTCGTCGGTCCGGCGCAGCCTGGCCCGGACCCGCGCGATCAGCTCCTTCGACTTGAACGGCTTGACGATGTAGTCATCCGCACCGGATTCGAGTCCCAGGACCACGTCGACAGTGTCGCTCTTGGCGGTGAGCATGACGATAGGCACACCAGATTCGGTGCGGATCTGCCGGCAGACGTCAATTCCGTCGATACCCGGCAGCATCAGGTCGAGCAGCACGAGGTCGGGGTGAGTGTCCCGGAACACCTCCAGCGCCTTGTCCCCATCAGAGACGAAGGTGGGCTCGAACCCCTCGCCCCGGAGCATGATCCCGAGCATCTCGGACAGGGCAGCGTCGTCATCGACGACGAGGACACGACCTTTCATGAGCCTCATAGTTCCACGGAAACATCGGTGAGGGCACTCTTCCGCTGAGCCGGAGGAGCGTCTAGCAGACGTAGGTTACCCGTAGTAACGGGCTGGGTGATACCACGCTCCGTTACCAGGGCACTGACCAGGGCGGGCGGCGTGACGTCGAACGCCGGGTTATACGCTGCGCTGCCGGCGGGCGCGATCATCTGGCCGCCCAGGGTGGTCACCTCCTGGGCCCCCCGGTGCTCCACGACGATCTCACTGCCGGTAGCCGTGCCGAAGTCGATCGTGGACACCGGCGCCACCACCACCAGCGGGACGCCGTGGTGCTTCGCGAGCACCGCGAGACTGTAGGTGCCGACCTTGTTGGCCACGCTGCCGTCCGCGGCGATCCGGTCCGCGCCGGTGAGCACGACGTCCACCGCGCCGCTGGCCAGCAGTCCCGCCGCGGCGGAGTCCGGAAGCACCGCGTAGTCGATGCCCGCCTGCTGCGCTTCGTAGGCGGTGAGCCGGGCTCCCTGCAGCAGGGGGCGGGTCTCATCCACCCAGAGGCGGGCCAGCCGCCCGGCCCGGTGCGCGGCGAGGATCACCGCGAACGCCGTCCCGCCGCCCGCGGACACCAGGGCCCCGGTGTTGCAGTGCGTGAGCACCCGGGCGCCCTCCGGTATCAGGGTCAGACCGTTCCGGGCCATCGCCGCGCTGGCGGCGGCGTCATCGGCCGCGATGGCCCGTGCCTCGTCCAGGGCGGCACCGGCGGCCAGCCGTTGAGGATCGGGGTTGTGGTGGCGCGGATCCGCCGCAGCGCCGCGGGCGGCCTGGTACGCGGCCAGCGCGCGGCCGGTGCCCCAGGCCAGGTTCACCGCGGTCGGCCGGGCCTCGCAGAGCAGCCGCGCCGCGGCGGCCACATCATCACCCCGGCTGGCGGCCAGCGCGACGCCGAACGCACCGGCCACGCCGAGGACCGGCGCGCCACGGATCACCAGGCGGCGGATCGCGTCCACCAGCTCGGGAACGTCTTCGCAGATGACGACCTTCTCCTCAGCCGGAAGCCGGGTCTGGTCGAGGAGGGCGACAGCCGGCCCCTGGGGCGGGTCGAGCCATTGCAACGTGGGCACGCTCATGATCTGAGTCTGCCCCCGGACCGGGGCCAGGTCGACGCGACGGCGCCGGGTCCGCGCAGGCCAGGCCCTGGCCCCGCGCCGTTCCACTGGCTGGACTTCATGACGCCCCGGCTTCGTGCGAGTATGGGCGCCAGCGGGGACGGGGGCAAGCCCGGCTATCGGCGAGCAGTTCGGCGGCCGCGCGCCGCGAAGGAGAAGCATGACAGACAGTCCGTCGTCGGACGCGCCCGGGGACGGGCAGGCCCAGCGGCCCCAGCCATGGTTCCCGCCCGGCGGCGGGTACGGCCCGGGAAGCCCGCCACCAGGGCAGGCCCCGGACGGCCAGCCCGGGGCCCGGGACAGGGCAGCCCGGTACCGGCCAGCCCGGTACGGACAGCCCGGCTACGGCCAGGCGGATCCGCCCGGCTGGCCCGGATGGGGCCAGCCGGGCTATGGCCAGCCTGGCTCCGGTCAGCCTGGGTATGGCCAGCCCGGCTCCGGTCAGCCTGGGTATGGCCAGCCCGGCTCCGGTCAGCCTGGGTATGGCCAGCCCGGCTCCGGGCAGCCGCCGCCTGGCCAGTGGCCGCGTTACGGCGAGACGGCACCCAAGCCCGGCGTGATCCCGCTCCGGCCGCTGGGTGTCGGCGAGATCCTGGACGGGGCCTTCGCCTCCATCCGCCGCAACCCCAAGGCCATCCTCGGCCTGGCGGCCGTCGTCATGACGATCTCGGCGGTCATCTCGGCCACGATCACCCGGACCCTGCTCAACCTGGGCGGCCTCAACCTGCCCAGCCCGGGCCAGCAGCTGACCCCGGCCCAGGCCACGCACCTGGTGGGCCGGTTCGTCGCGGTGGTGGTGCCCGCGTTCGGGGTGACCGTGCTGCTGACCTTCATCGTGCAGGCCATCCTGGCGGGGCTGCTCGCCCCGATCATCGCCCGCGGGGTGGGCGGCCAGCAGATCAGCGCCGGGGACGCCTGGCGGGCCACCCGCCCGCGGCTGCCGAGCCTGCTGCTGGCCACGCTGCTGGTGCTGCTGGCGGGGCTCGGGCCGTTGCTGATCGTCGGCATCATCGCGGGCGCCGCCGCCCTGGCGGGTGCGCCTGCGGCGGTGTACGGGATCCTCGTCCTGCTGGGCCTCGTGGCCCTGGTGCTCACCATCTGGTTCTCGACCATGCTCAGCCTGGTCACGCCGGTCGTGGTGCTGGAGAACGAGAGCCCCGCCCGGGCCCTGGCGCGGTCGTGGCGGCTGGTGGCCCGGAGTTTCTGGCGGGTGTTCGGCATCACACTGCTGGCTGGCATCATCGTGGCGGTCGCGGGCGGCATCCTGCAGCTCCCGTTCACCGTCATCGGCGCGGTGTCGGGCAGCGGCATCGGCGGGACCGTGATCCTCGTGATCGGCACCATCGCGGCGGGCACCGTGACCCGCCCGATCACCGCCGGCGTGACAGTCCTGCTCTACGTAGACATGCGGATGCGCAAGGAGGGCCTGGACCTGGCGTTGCGGACCGCGTCAGGCAACGGCCAGGCCGGCTCCGGGCCATCCGGCAGTGGCCAGCCCGGCACCGGGGATGACTTTGCCACCGTGTGGCGGCCGCCGTCGGCCGGACCGGCGCCGGGCACACCTCCCACGGCTGCGGGGGCCCCGCCGCCGTGGTGACGGCGTCCGGGGGGCCAACCGGCTCCCTGACCGGCCGCGCCGCCGGGCAGCGCCTGGCCCGCGCCGAACTGTCCAAGCCCATCTACCACCCCCACCAGCCACTGACCCAGCGGATCCTGAACGGGATCGCCGACCTGCTTAACGACCTGTCCCGGGCGGGCCGGTCGTTCCCGGGCGGCTGGTGGGCAGCGGTCGCGCTGGCCGCCCTGCTGGCGGTGCTCATCACGGTGGTGCTGAGCCGGACCGGGCCGCTCGCCCGGTCGCGCCGGGCCGCGGGCCAGCTGATGGCCGGCCCGGGCACGCTCAGCGCGGCCGATCACCGGCAGCGCGCCGGGCGCCTGGCCGCCGCGGGTGACTACACCGGGGCCATCGTGGAACGGGTCCGGGCGATCGCCCGTGAACTCGACGAGCGGGCCGTGCTCACCCCGCGGGCCGGGCGCACCGCGGACGAGATGGCCGGGGAGGCCGGCGCCGCGCTGCCCTCGGAGGCGGCCGCGCTGCGCGGCGCGGCCCTCATGTTCGACGACATCTGCTACGGCGAGCGGCCCGGCACCCAGGAGGGCTATGGGCAAGTCCGCGAGCTGGACGCGCGGATCAGCGAGGCCGTCCCGAAGCCCGGCGCCAGCCTGGCCGGAACCGCAGCCGGGGCAGCCGCCGCTCCCGGGACAGGTACCGGCGGCTCCGGAACGCACCCGGGCGGCGCGAGATGACGGGACCGGCACCCGTCCTGACCGGGCCGGGCCCGGCCATTCCCGGGGACCCTGGCGCAGCCACGGCCGCCCCTGCCGGCCCGGCCGGCCCCGGCCCGGCAGGCCCGGCCCCGCCGCCGCGCGGCGTGCTGCGCCGCTGGCGGGCACCGCTCACCGTGCCGGCGCTGGTCCTGCTGGGCGGGATCGTGATCGCCCTGCTGACGCCGTCCCCGCCCACCACCGGCTATCTCGATCCCGGCAATCCCGGATCGCAGGGCACCCGGGCGCTGGCCGCCCTCCTGGCCCAGCGCGGGCAGCCGGTGATCCGGGCGGACAGCGTCACAGCGGCCCTCGCGGCCGCCCGGCCCGCAGGCCCAGGCACCGGCGCAGGCACAAGTCCGGGCGCAAGTCCAGGCCCGGGCGCGGGCCCGGCTCCCGGCGGCCCGGCTGGTCCGGGCCGCGTCCCCGAGCTGGTCATCACCAGTCCCTACCTGCTCAGCCCGGGGCAGCTGGGTGAGCTGGCCCGGGTTCCGGGGAACCTCATGGTGGTGGAGCCGGACAACGCCGTCCTGGCCGCGATCAACGGGCAGACCGCGCGGGCCCCGGCAAGCACCCGGCCCCCCGGAAGCACCGGGTCCTCGGGAAGCGCCCGACCCTCCGGAAGCACCGGCGCGCCGCGGGTCACGGTGGCGGGGGCCGACGAGGTGCGCCCGGTCCGCCCCGGCTGCACCCTGGCCGCGGCGACCGCGGCCGGGGACGCCGCCATGGGCGGGGTGCTGATGCGGGTCCGCGACACGGCAACAGGTTCCGCCGCAGGCGCGCCCAGCGGCACGGCAACCGGCCCCGGCGCCGGGCAGTGCTACCGGGTGGACGGCCACGCCAGCCTGGTGCGCTACCTGGCCGGGGGACGCACGGTCACCCTGCTGGGCACCGGCGTGCCGCTGACCAACGCGGCCCTGGCCCACCGCGGCAACGCCGCCCTGGCGCTCAACCTGCTGCGCGGCAGCCCGCGGATCGTCTGGCTGGTGCCCAGGCCGCCGGCCGTCGGCCCGGCCGGGCAGAAATCCCTGTTCCAGGAGATCCCCGGGGCGGCCTACCTGGTGGCGGCGCAGCTGTTCATCGCCGCGGCGCTCGCCGCACTGTGGCGCACGCGGCGGCTCGGCCCGCTGGTCGCGGAGCCGCTTCCGGTGGTGGTCCGCGCGTCGGAGACCGTGGAGGGTCACGGCCGGCTATACCGGTCCCGGCGGTCCCGCGACCGTGTGTCCCAGGTGCTGCGGGACGCGGCCCGGCACCGGATCACGGCCCGGCTCGCGCTGCCGGGGGACGCGGACGCCGACGCGGTGTGCGCGGCGGTGGCCGCGCTGACCGGTCGCGATCCCGGCGCGGTACGGGCCATCCTGTACGGCCCAGCGCCCCGCGACGATGCGGCACTCGTCGCGCTGGGGCAGGATATTGACGCTCTCGAGGGAGAGGTACGCACGCAGTGACCGCCGAATACCAGGCCCTGGACGCCGACGTACGGGGCGCGCTCGAAGCGGTCCGCACCGAGGTCGGCAAGGCCATCATCGGCCAGGACCCGGTGCTGACCGGGCTGGTGATCTGCCTGCTCTGCCGTGGTCACGTGCTGCTCGAAGGCGTGCCGGGGGTGGCCAAGACCCTCCTGGTGCGGTCGCTGGCCGCGGCGCTGTCGCTGCGCAGCACCCGGGTCCAGTTCACCCCGGATCTCATGCCGGGCGACGTGACCGGCTCCCTGGTCTACGACGCGAAGACCGCCCTGTTCCAGTTCCGTGAGGGCCCGGTGTTCACCAACCTGCTGCTCGCCGACGAGATCAACCGGACGCCGCCGAAGACGCAGGCCGCGCTGCTCGAAGCCATGGAAGAGCGGCAGGTGTCGGTGGAGGGCCAGCCCCGGCCGCTGCCCGAGCCGTTCCTGGTGGCCGCGACCCAGAACCCGGTGGAGTACGAGGGGACCTATCCCCTGCCCGAGGCCCAGCTGGACCGCTTCCTGGTCAAGCTCACCGTCGAGCTGCCCGGCCGCGACGACGAAATCGGCATCCTGGCCCGGCACGCGGCCGGATTTGACCCCGGCAACCTCGCGGCGACCGGGATCAGGCCAGCCGCTGGGCCGGCCGAGCTCGCGGCGGCGTCCGCCGCGGTCCGCGAGGTCCGGGTGGCCGCGGACGTGGCGGGCTACATCGTGGACCTGTGCCGGGCCACCCGGCAGTCACCGTCGCTGCGCCTCGGCGTGTCCCCGCGCGGGGCCACCGCGCTGCAGGCCACCAGCCGGGCCTGGGCCTGGCTGGCCGGCCGTGACTACGTCACGCCGGACGACGTGAAGGCGCTGGCCCGGCCGACGTTGCGGCACCGGATCCAGCTCCGGCCGGAAGCGGAGATCGAGGGGGCCTCGGCGGACGGGGTGCTGGAGGCGGTCCTGGCCTCCGTCCCGGTGCCCCGGTGAAGGCGGGCCCCGCAGGTGGGCGGAGCGCCCCGGTGACCAGCTGATGGCGCTGACCGGACGCGCGGCCGCGGCGGCGCTGCTCGGTGCCCTGGTCGTGCTGGCCTTCCGGACCTGGCTGGCCCTGCTGGCCGTCAACGCCGCGCTGCTCGCCGCGATCCTCGCCGACCTGGTGCTGGCGGCCAGCGTGCGGCGGCTGCGCATCACCCGGTCCGGCGAGACCCGGGTGCTGCTGGGCGAGCCCGCCCCGGTCGCGGTGACCGTGCACAACCCGGGCCGCCGCGCGTTGCGGGCCCAGGTCCGCGCGGCCTGGCCGCCGAGCGCGCACGCGGAGCCGGGTCAGGTTCCGCTGACCGCCGCGGCGGGTGGCCAGGCCACGGCAGCCAGCACGCTCACCCCGGACCGGCGCGGCGACAAGCTGTCCGCGTCGGTCATCGTGCGCTCGTTCGGCCCCCTGGGGCTGGCTGCCCGGCAGGGCCGCCACCGCGCGGCGTGGAGCGTGCGGGTACTGCCGCCGTTCGGCAGCCGCAGGCACCTGGGCGAGAAGCTGTCGCAGCTACGCCAGCTCGATGGCCAGCACCGCTCGCTGCTGCGCGGGCCGGGCACGGAGTTCGACTCGCTGCGCGAATACGTCATCGGCGACGACGTGCGCTCGATCGACTGGCGGGCCGCAGCCCGCCGGGGTGACGTGATGGTCCGGACCTGGCGGCCCGAACGCGACCGGCGGATCCTGGTCGTCCTGGACACTGGCCGGACCTCGGCCGGCCGGGTCGGCGGCATCCCGCGGCTGGACGCGTCGATGGACGCCACGCTGCTGCTGACCGCTCTCGCGGCCCGGGCCGGGGACCGGGTCAACCTGATCGCATTCGACCGCCGGGTGCGGGCCCGGGTCCTGGGTGCCCCGCGGTCGTCCGTGCTGGCCTCGTTCACCACGGCCATGGCGCCACTCGATGCCGAGCTAACCGAGACCGACATGACGGCGATGGTCAGCGCGGTGCTCACCGTGGCCCGGCACCGGTGCCTGGTCGTACTGCTGACCGACCTTAACCCGGCGGTCATCGAGGAGGGCCTGCTGCCCCGGCTGGGCCCGCTCGTATCACGGAACGTGGTCATGATCGCGGCGGTGGCCGACCCGCGCGTGGCGGAGATGGCGGCCGCCCGGGGCGACGCGGCCCGCCTCTACGACGCCGCCGCGGCCGAGGGGTCCCAGGCCCAGCGGCGGCGGATCTCGGCCCTGCTGCGGCGTCAGGGCGTCAGCGTGGTCGACGCCCCGCCGAACCGGCTTCCGTCCGCGCTGGCCGACGCCTACCTGGATCTCAAGGCCACCGGCCGCCTGTAAGCCGATCAGCCGGCCACGGGGACGGTGTCCGGCGCGAACTCCATGTCGGGACTGCCCCCGGTGGCGGCGGCGCGCCGCCCGAACACGACGACGTACCCCAGGAACGCCGCCTCCGCCACCGCGCCGATGCCGATCCGGGCCCAGGCGGGCAGCGGCGAGGGGGTCACGAACGCCTCGATGATCCCGGAGACCAGCAGCACCACGATGAGCCCGAGCGCAATGGTGAGCGACGAGCGGCCCTCCTCGGCCAGCGCCCGCCCGCGCGGCCGGGGTCCCGGGTCGATGATGCTCCAGCCAAGCCGCAGCCCGGCCGCCGCGGCCAGGAACACGGCAGTGAGCTCGAGCATCCCGTGCGGCAGGATCAGGGTGAAGAACAGCCCGCCCCGGCCGTGCGCGACCATCAGGCCGCCTTCCACCCCGGCGTTGGCCGCGTTCCCGAACAGCACGAGGAGCGTGGGCAGCCCGAGCAGCACCCCGAAGATCAGCGCCTCCGCGGCGACCCACACGTTGTTGGTCCACACCTTGGCGGCGAACGAACTCGCCGCGTACTGCGAGTAGTAGCCCCGGAACTGGTGGTTCACGAGCTGGCGGACCGCGGTGCCGGGCAGCAGCGCGGCCTGAACCCCTGGCGACCGGGCCACCCACCAGCCCAGCAGGACCGCTACCAGGATGGAGCCGCCCGCACACGCCGCCCACCACCACCGGGTCCGGTAGGCCATGGCCGGGAACGACACCAGCACGAACCGGCCCACCGCCGACCAGGCGGGCACGTGCGAGCCGGTCACCGTGGTCCGGGCCTGGGCGACCCGGCTGGCCAGCCGGGCGGCGAGCGCCGGGTCGTGCCCGGCCGAGCGCAGCACGGACAGGTGCGTGGTGGTGTGCTGGTACAGCGCGACCAGCTCGTCGACCTCGTCGCCGCTCAGCCGACGGCGACGCCGGACGAGTTCGTCTAGCCTGGCCCAATCGGCCTGGTGTGCGGCTACAAAGGCGTCGACGTCCACTCCAGGCAGCCTACTGACAGGCAGCTCTTCGACAGGCAGGGGAACCGCGTGGCCGAGGTGATCACCGGCGAGGCCGTCGTCATCGACGTGCCCTTCGCCCGTTTCCCGAGCCGCTCCCTGGCCCTGATCATCGACATCGCGATCCAGCTCGTGCTGCTGTTCGGGCTGGGCGGGGTGGCGCTCGCCGCCGGGGCGGGCGGCGGCCTGGACGCGGCGGCGGTCGCGGCGATCTCCCTGGTCGTGTCCGTGGCGATCATCGTGGGCTACCCGACCCTCTTCGAGACCCTGACCCGGGGCCGGTCGCTGGGCAAGCTGGCCCTGGGGCTGCGCGTGGTGAGCGACGACGGCGGCCCGGAGCGGTTCCGCCAGGCGCTGATGCGCGCCCTGGCCGGGGTGCTGGAGATCTGGCTGACGCTGGGCTTCCTCGCGCTGGTCACCTCGCTGCTGTCGTCGGGCGGCAAACGCCTCGGCGACATCTTCGCCGGCACGTTCGTCATCACCGAACGGCTGCCGGCCCGGCGTGGCACGACAGCCCCGATGTCGGCGCTGCCCCCGGCCCTGGCCGCGTGGGCGGCCACGGCCGAGCTGTCCGGGCTGGCCGACGCCACGGCGGAGACCGCCCGCCAGTACCTGAGCCGGTACTACGACTTCACCCCGGCGACCCGGGAGGAGTTCGGCCGCCAGATCGCGGCCGCGGTGGCCGCGCAGGTGACCCCGCCCCCGCCGCCCGGCGCCAGCCCGCCCGACTACCTGTCCGCGGTGCTCGCCGAGCGCCGCGACCGCGCGCACGCCCGGATCACGGCCCAGACCGCCAGCCCGGACCCGGCCGCCCCGGCCGCCACACCCGCGGCAGACGGCCCGGCCACCCCGGCCGCACCCACCCCCGCCGCCCCCTCCGACAACCGCCCACCCACCACACCCGCCACAGAGGACCCGCCAGCCCCCAACTCCGGCACCGCGTCTCCTCGCCCCGGCGGCTTCCTCCCCCCTCGGTGACCCTAAAGACCAGTCCCACCTCGACACTTTCACGCCTCACGTGCGCCAATCGGTCCGATTTGTCCGATCCGGGCGCACCATCAGCGTGAAATGTCGCGGCGGCCGTGGCTGAAGCGTTGCTGGTGGGGGTGGTGTGATTTGTGAGGCGAGGGGCCGGCTGGCATCGCCCGTTAAGGCTGCCGCCAGGAGTCGAGGTACTCCTGCTGCGCCGGGGTCAGCTCGTCGATGGCGGCGCCGGTCGCGCCCAGCGCCAGCCGGGCGATCTCGTCCTCGATGACCGGCGGGACCCCGTGCACGCCCGGCAGCAGCGAACCGTGCTCGCGGGCCAGCCAGGACAGCACCAGCGCCTGCCCGGCGAAGGACACGTCCATGACCATGGGCGGGTTGCCCTCCGCGGCGACCAGGTTGACGATCCGGCCCTCGGCCAGGAGCAGCAGCCGCCGCCCGTCCGCGAGCACGTACTCGTCGGTGTGCGGCCGGACGCCGCGCTCCACGCTGACGGCCAGCGCCGCCAGCGCCCGCACGTCCACCTCGACGTCGAAGTGGCCGGCGTTGGCCAGGATCGCGCCGTCCCGCATCGCAGCCAGGTGCGGCGCGGTGATCACCTCCCGGGAGCCGGTCGCGGTGATGAACACCTCGCCGAGCGGCGCGGCATCGGCCATCGGCAGCACCCGGTAGCCCTGCATCAGCGCGTCGAGCGCGCGGACCGGATCGACCTCGGTCACGATGACCTGCGCGCCGAGCCCCCGGGCCCGCTGCGCGATGCCCCGGCCGCACCAGCCGTAGCCGGCCACGACCACCGTCCGGCCCGCCAGCATGATGTTGGTGGCCCGGATGATCCCGTCGATGGTGGACTGCCCGGTGCCGTACGTGCTGTCCAGCATGAGCCGGGTACCGGTCGCGTCCGCCGCGACCGCGGGGAAGGCGAGCGTCCCCTCGCTGGCCATCCGGCGCAGCCGGATCACCCCCGCCGTGGTGGACTCGCACCCGCCCATGACCTTGCCGAGCAGGTCGGGCCGCTCCGCGTGCAGCGCCTCCATCAGGTCGCCGCCGTCGTCCACGACCAGGTCCGGCCCGGCGTCCAGGGCCCGGTGGATGTGCTCGGTGTAGGCGGCCCGGCCGGCCCCGGCCCGGGCGAACACCGCGGCCGCGCCGCAGGCGTCCAGCGCGGCCGCGATGTCGTCCTGGGTGGACAACGGGTTCGAGGCGGCCAGGTAGACCTCGGCGCCACCGGCCCGCAGCGTCTGCACCAGCACCGCCGTTTCCGCGGTGACGTGCAGGCAGGCCGCGATCGTCCGGCCGGCCAGCGGTTTTTCCGCAACGAAGACCTCGCCGATGCCGGTCAGCACCGGCATCGACCGCTGCGCCCAGCCGATCCTGGCCAGGCCGGCCGCGGCCAGCCCGGCGTCCGCGATGTCGGACAGGACGCCGGGCGGCCGCTGGCTCATCGGGTCGGTGATCTGCGTCAGTAGCGGTAGTGGTCGGACTTGTACGGGCCCTCCACCGGCACGCCGATGTAGCTGGCCTGCTCCTTGGTCAGCTCGGTGAGCCGGACGCCCAGCGCGTCCAGGTGCAGCCGGGCCACCTTCTCGTCCAGGTGCTTGGGCAGCGTGTGCACGCCCACCGGGTACTGGTCCGCCTTGGTGAACAGCTCGATCTGGGCGATGACCTGGTTGGTGAAGGAGTTGGACATGACGAAGCTGGGGTGCCCGGTGGCGTTGCCCAGGTTGAGCAGCCGGCCCTCGGACAGCACGATGATCGCGTGGCCGTCGCTGAACTGCCACTCGTCCACCTGCGGCTTGATGATCAACCGGCGGATCCCGGGGGTCCGGGCCAGCCCGGTCATGTCGATCTCGTTGTCGAAGTGGCCGATGTTCCCCACGATCGCCTGGTGCTTCATCATCCGCATCTGCTCGGCGGTGATGACGTCCCGGTTGCCGGTCGCGGTGACGAAGATGTCCGCCGAGGTGACCACGTCGTCCAGCTGGGCCACCTGGAAGCCGTCCATGGCCGCCTGCAGCGCGCAGATCGGGTCGACCTCGGTGACGATGACCCGGGCGCCCTGGCCGCGCAGCGACTGCGCGCAGCCCTTGCCCACGTCGCCGTAGCCGCAGACCACCGCGACCTTGCCGCCGATGAGCACGTCGGTGGCCCGCTTGATGCCGTCGATGAGCGAGTGGCGGCAGCCGTAGATGTTGTCGAACTTGGACTTGGTCACCGAGTCGTTCACGTTGATGGCCGGGAACGCGAGGCTGCCGGAGCTGGGCCATCTCGTACAGCCGGTGCACGCCGGTGGTGGTCTCCTCGGTCACCCCGCGGATGCCCTCGGCCATCAGCGTCCAGCGGTCCTTGCTCGTCTCCAGGGACCGGCGGAGCAGGCCGAGCACGACCTTCCACTCGTCGGTGTCGTCCTCGGCCACGGAGGGGACGGCGCCGGCCCCTCGTACTCGGCCCCCTTGTGCACCAGCATCGTGGCGTCGCCGCCGTCATCGAGGATCATGTTGGGCCCGTCGTGGCCTTCCCAGGTCAGGGCCTGGTCCGTGCACCACCAGTACTCCTCGAGCGTCTCGCCCTTCCAGGCGAACACCGGGATGCCCTGGGGGTCCTCGGGGGTCCCCTCCGGCCCGACCGCCACCGCCGCCGCGGCGTGGTCCTGGGTGGAGAAGATGTTGCAGCTGGCCCACCGGACCTGCGCGCCGAGCGCGGCCAGGGTCTCGATCAGGACGGCGGTCTGGATGGTCATGTGCAGCGACCCGGTGATCCGCGCCCCGCGCAGCGGCTGCGCATCGGCGTACTCCTCCCGGACCGCCATCAGCCCCGGCATTTCGTGCTCGGCGAGCCTGATCTCCTTGCGCCCGAAGTCGGCGAGGGACAGATCGGCCACCTTGAACGGGACGGATTCGGCAGGCATGACACTCCTCAGCAGGGTCACGGATTTGGTCGGCTCTCCCGACCGTACGGCACGTCCAGGCCTGGGCGCAGCACTCAGCCGGGGTTCTTGACAAAAGAATGTTAGATTTAGCCCATGCGGATCACGGAGGCCGCCCAGCGGCTCGGCACGTCCCCCCGGATGCTCCGCTACCGGGAGTCGCTCGGCCTGCTCCCCCCGGTCGGGCGCAGCCCGGGCCACCGCCAGTTCCGCGACCACGACGTGGCCGCGGTGGCGCTGGCCCTGGAGCTGGAGCGGCGGCTGGACATCAGCCCGGCCGCGCTGGCTTTCGGCCTGCGGGTGCTGGCCGAGCCGGGGGTCCGCGCCCAGGTCGCCGAGCTGGGGCGGCGGATCGGGCGCGTCCCGCCGCCACCGGGAAGCGCCCTGGACTTCGAGAAGGAGCGGGCGCTGCGGCTGCTCAGCATGGGCCAGCGGCCGCTCGGACGGCCGGGGCGCCCAACCCAGGCTCCCGGCGCTGACCGGGGCTAGGTACCGGGCCCGCGCGGCCTGCGTACCGCGCGGATCGCCGGGTCGGTGGCGTCGGCCTTGCCCGGGCGGTAGATATCCGGCTCCAGGTAGATCATCTCGGCGATCGGCACGGCGGTGCGGACCCGCCGTTCGGCCGCGTCGATCCCCGCCGCCACCAGCGCCGCGCTGTCCGCCCCGCTGATCGCGATCTTGGCCGCGACGAGCAGGCTCTCCGGGCCCATGTGCAGGGTCCGCAGGTGGATGACCCGCTGCACCTCCGGCCCGGATTCCAGGGCCGCGACGATGGCCCGCTCCACCTCCGCGCTGGCCGACTCCCCGATCAGCAGGCTCTTCATCTCGACTGCCAGCACCGCGGCCACGCAGCCGAGCAGGATGCCGATGGCCAGCGAACCCGCGCCGTCAAAGACCGGGTTGCCGGTGATGACCGTCAGCGCCACCCCGGCGGTGGCGAAGACGAGCCCGATCAGCGCGGCCACGTCCTCCAGCAGGATGGCGGGCAGCTCGGGGGCCTTGGCCCGGCGGATGAACGCGGTCCAGCCGTTACGGCCGCGGACCAGGTTCGTCTCGTGCACCGCGGTGCGCAGCGAGAAGCTCTCCAGCGCCATCGCGATGAACAGGACCACGAACGCCACGACCGGCGAGCGGATGTGCTCCGGGTTGATGATCTTGTGGACGCCCTCGTAGAGCGAGAACACCGCGCCCACCGTGAACAGGACCACGGCCACGACGAACGCGTAGAAGTACCGTTCCCGGCCGAACCCGAACGGGTGCTCCTCGGTCTGGGCCTGCCGGGCCCGGCTGCGGCCGAGCAGCAGCAGCGCCTGGTTCCCGCTGTCCGCCAGGGAGTGCACGGACTCGGCGAGCATCGACGCCGACCCGGTGATCGCGAACGCCACGAGCTTGGTGACCGCGATGCCCAGGTTCGCGCCCAGCGCGGCCAGCACCGCGCGCAGCCCTTCGGAGTGGGGCTCTTCCGCGTGCGCTTCAGACAACTGTGCGTCCAGGCAACTGTTCGTCCAACACCGGTGCGTCAGACACCTAGGCGATCCGTTCCTTCAGGTCGCCGATGACGGCGACCGGCCCCGGGTCAACACCGATCGCGATGCCCAGGTACACGGTGGCGTAGTCGATCAGCTGGATCAGGCCGGCCATCCGCTGCAGCGCCGTCTCGCCATCCGCGGCGAGCTCGCTCACCTCGATCCCGTGCTGCCCGGCCAGCTCGGCGGACACCTCGCGCCGTCGGGCCACCTGGGGATGCTCCTGGCTGTCCCGCAGCAGGACCAGCCGGAGCGGCACCGGAGGGCGCGGGTCCTCGTCGTCCAGCACCGCCGGGCCGGTGGCGGGCCACGGCGCGAAGGGCCCGTCGAACACCACCACCTGGTTGTGGTTGGCCTCCGGCAGCGTCCCCGGGATGGCCGGGTACTTCGCGTTCTCGTTCAGCTGGCAGGCGAACCGGGTCGCCACCACCCCGGTCAGCGGCGAGCTGCCCCAGATCATCGGCAGCGTCCCGGCCAGCTCCAGGGCCAGCGTCTTGCCCGGGTTGACGAACGACTCACTGTCCGGGCGGCAGAGGTGCGAGACGCGCTCCAGCTCAGCGGCGCCACCCTCGATCGCGGCCGCCGGGATGTCCGCCACCCCGAGCCGGTCCGCGATCACCATCAGCGGCACGGCCAGGCCCCACAGCGTGAAGCGCGGCATGCCCGCCGGCTGGACCGGGATGAACGGGGCCCGGGCCTGCTCGGCCACCTGGGCCAGCGGTGACCCGGCGCCGCCTACCCCGAGCAGCGGGCAGCCGCGGCGCACCGCCTCAGACGCGGCCGACAGGGTCTCCTCGGTCGCGCCCGAGCAGGACACGGCGATGACCAGGTCGGCCGCGCCGACCCAGCCCGGCAGCCCGTACTCGTGCTGCGCGACGACCGGCGAGGAGGAGCCGGGGCCGCAGACCGCGGCGAGCACCTCACCGGCCACCCCGGAGCCGCCCATGCCGGTGACCACGATCGACCGCGGGCGCCCGGCCGAGGTCACCGGGCCCAGGTCGGTCTCGGCGGTGGCCCGCGCCGAGGTGCGGACCTGCGCAGCGGCCGACGCCACCTGGCGGAGCACGCCGCCTGGGTCGGCCGCCTCCAGCAGGCCCAGGTCGTCCAGCCTTTCCTGGGCCGTCAGGGTCACGGTTGCGTTCCCGGCTGACGTGCCTCGTCCACCAGGAGCACCGGGATGTCGTCGCGCACCGGGTAGGCCAGGCCGCAGTCCGCGCCGGTGCACACCAGTTCGCTGGCCGCCTCGTCCACGCGCAGCGGGGCGTGGCACTTCGGGCAGGCGAGGATGTCGAGCAGCCAGTCGTCGATCTTCACGAGGTCTCCAGGAAGGCGTGGGTCTCACGGACGCGCGGGCGCGGCAGCAGGAGCCGGCCGCGGGCGGGTGAGCGGGCCTGGTGACCCGAGGCTAACCGCGCACGATGCCGAGCACTTCGTCGCGCAGCCTGAGCATAGTGTCCTCGTCGGCCGCCTCCAGATTCAGCCGCAGCAATGGCTCGGTATTGGACGGGCGCAGGTTGAACCACCAGCCGTCGCCGGTGACGGTCAGCCCGTCGAGCTCGTCGGCGGTGACGCCGGGCTGGCCGGCGAATTCCGCGCGGACCAGCGCGGTCGCCCCGGCCTGGTCCGCCACCTCACTGTTGAGCTCGCCGGTGGCCACGTACCGCCCGTAACCAGCCAGGATCTCGGACAACGGGGCATCCTGCTCACCGAGCGCGGCCAGAACGTGCAGCGCCGCAAGCATCCCCGAGTCCGCGGACCAGAAGTCACGGAAGTAGAAGTGGCCTGAGTGCTCGCCGCCGAACACCGCGCCGGTCTCGGCCATCCGCGCCTTGATAAACGAGTGGCCGACCCGGGTGCGGACCGGGGTACCGCCGTGCTCGGTGATGATCTCGGGCACCGCGCGGGAGGTGATCAGGTTGTGGATGACGGCGGCGCCAGGCTCGCGGGCCAGTTCCCGGACGGCGATCAGCGCGGTGAGCACCGAGGGCGAGACGATGTGCCCGCGCTCGTCCACGACGAAGCAGCGGTCCGCGTCCCCGTCGAAGGCCAGGCCGATGTCGGCCCCTGAATCGATCACCGCGCGCTGCAAGTCGCGCAGGTTCGCAGGCTCGATCGGGTTCGCCTCGTGGTTGGGGAACGTCCCGTCCAGCTCGAAGTAGAGCGGCACGACGGTGACCGGCAGCCCCTCGAAGACCCTGGGCACGGTATACCCGGCCATCCCGTTACCGGCGTCCACGGCCACCTTCAGCGGCCGGATGGCGGACAGGTCGACCAGCTTCTTGAGGTGGCTGGCGTACCCCGAGAGCAGGTCCCGCTGGACCATCACGCCGGGGGTGCCGTGGTACGGCGGGAGGCCCTGGGCCGCGGCGTCGCGCAGCTCGGTCAGCCCGGTGTCCGTGCCGACCGGCCGGGCCCCGTCCCGGCACAGCTTGATCCCGTTGTACTTGGCCGGGTTGTGGCTGGCCGTGATCATCGCGCCGGGCATGCCCAGGGTGCCGCTCGCGTAGTAGAGCATGTCGGTCGAGCCCAGGCCGCCCTCGATCACGTCGGCCCCCTGGGCCGCCGCGCCCCGGCCGAACGCCTCGGCCAGCGGCCGGGACGACGTGCGCATGTCGTGCACGGTTACCACGCTGGAGGCGCCGGTGAGCCGCACGAACGCGGCCCCCACCGACTCGGCGACCTGCTCGTCGAGCTCGTCGGGGACGATCCCGCGGATGTCATACGCCTTGAAGATCTTCTCGTAGGAGCCCACTGACGCTCTGCCTCCCGTATCTGACCCGGGAACCGCGCACCCGGTTCCGTCCCGTATATGAATGGCCCCGCGCCGCACATGGCCGCGGCCAGCGGCGCCCCGGTGCCCGCTTCGTGAGGTGCTGGGATGTCTGTGCCCAGATATCCCGCGGGGACCCGGCCCCACCCTCGCGGCCAGTAGTCGGCTGACCGCCGGGAGCAGGACACCGAGCCTACCGGCCCGCGGAACGGCAGGCGGGCCGCTGGCTACCTCAGCCGGTCCCGCGCATCGGGTGAGGAACGCAGCACCCGGAGGTGGCCCCGCCGGCCCACCTCGACGCCCTGGCCGACCGGCTCACCGGGCGGCGGCAGCGCGGCCTCGCGCACCGCATTGGCCAGCGCCTCCAGGTCATCGGCTTCCGGGGGCGCGGACTCTACCGGGAGCCGGACCACTTCCCAGCCGCGCGGTGCGGTCAGCCTGTCGGCGTGCGCCGAGCACAGGTCGTAGCAGTGCGGTTCGACGTACGCGGCCAGCGGGCCGAGCACCGCGGTGGAGTCGCGGTACACGTACGTCAGCGTGTAGACCGCGGGATGCTTGCAGGCCGGCCGGGAGCAGCGCCGTGCGCTCACCATGACGTACCGCCGGCCGGACCGGGCCCGTTCGTGGCGTGCCAGCGCGACCGGCGGGGAGAGGGGTCACGTGCATCGCTCACAACGGCTGACCGTACCCATCCGCGGGCGGTAACGCCACCACCCGGGGCACACTGCACGATCGTGTCTCGCTCGGCATCCCGGTGACCCGGCCGGGGCGGGCCGGCGGCCCCCGCGCGGCCCGGCCGCCCGGCACCCGCCCAGCACCCGGGATACGCTCGGCAACTGTGCGCACCGGTGAGGGAGACGGCACTGAGCCCAGCGCCCCCGGAGACAGGCCCCCGGGCCATGAGGCTCCCGGGAAGAGGGCCCAGATCAGGCGGCGGGACCGGCATGGGCGCGGGCTGCGCGGCGTGCTGGCCCCGCCCGGGGTGCCCCTGCACCGGAGCCGGTCGCAGCGTTTCGACGAACTGATCCTGGAGGCGGTGGCCCGGCTGGAGACCCGCTGGGAGGCCCAGCTGTCCGGGGTGGAGTTCGCGGTCGAGGAGATCCCGCCGCCGGAGCCGCCCGGAATCGGGCCGGAGAGCGTGCCCCTTTCCCGGCTGGACCCGGGCTCGGCAGGCGCGGGCCCGGCAGGCACGGGAGACGGCCCGGTGGCCCGGCCGCCGCGGATCGTGGTGTACCGCAGGCCGCTCGCGGCGCGCGCCGACAGCGAGGACGAGCTGGGCGAGCTCGTCTTCGAGGTGGTGGTGGAGGAGTTTGCCAGGCTGCTCGGCGTCGACCCGGAGGACGTGGACCCCGGCTTGGGGGACGAGGAGTGACCCGGCTCCCGCGGCGCTTACGGCACCGGATTTCACGACCCGGGGTTTCACGCCCCAGGGGCTCACGGCACGGGGCTCACGGCACCGGGCTCACGGCACGGCGGCGATCGCGGCGTTGCGGACCGGGGGCAGCGGGACCGTGCTGAGTGAGCTGGCCACCGGGAGCATCGCCTGGAGCGTGCCTCCCGCGCCGCTGGAGCTGATCACGCGGCCCGCGTACACCGGGCCGGAGCCCGGGAGCGGCGAGATCACCACCGCGAACGGCGTCCCGCGCGGAGCCCCCGGCACCGCCTTGAGCGCCACCACGACACTTTTCCCGGAACTGACCTGCACAGTCTGGGTACTCCGCGCCGAGCCCGCTGACGAGATCTGGGCGACGCTCACCCGGGCCGTGGCGTGCGGCGCGGAGAGGACCAGGGAGGACACCCGGCCGGGTCCGGTCACGTTGTCCGCGATCACGCCCTGTTCCTCCAGCGCGGGCGCGGCCGCGGTGAAGGATCCGGGTGAGCCGTTGTTCCCCCCCGGGATCATGACGGTCGCGGTGATGGGGGAACTGGAGGTGAGCTTGACCGCGGCCGGGACCCCGGCCAGCGACGGCAGCGAGACCTCGGCGGCCGAGCCCCCGGGGATATCGATGCCGCCGGCCCCCGTGGGCTCGTAGGTGCCGCGGGACGTGACCGCGGAGACCTTGACGCTGGCATCCTTCACGCCGGGCACGGCCAGGTAGACCTCCCGGTTGCCGGCCGCGGACGGCAGGCCCGGGACCACCAGGCGGGTAGCCGGGGCCTGGGCTGGCGGGAGCCAGGCCCCCTCACCCGCTCCGGTGCTTTCCTGGACTGCGGCGGCGACCTGGCCCACGCTGGTCCGCACGTGCAGGGTGAGCGCCCGGGAGTTGCGCAGCACCGGCGCCAGCGACTGGACGATCATGCCGTGCGGCGGCACCGTGATCCCGTTATCGGTGGTCTGCTGCAGCGGCCCGGCATCGGTGAAGATGTCCACGTCCGCATCGGCCGCCTGGCTGCTGGTGTTCATCAGGTAGACCTGGATCCGCGCGGACGTGCGCTGGCCCGGGCCGGTGAACCAGAAGTCGGTTCCGGGGCTGGCGCAGGCCGCGGTGGGCAGGTTCGTCCCGGCGGTCTGCTCGACGTCCAGGCCCTGGGCGAGCGATCCGCTGGCCTGGACCACGACGCCGCCCCGGACGGCCGTGGACACGACCGCGGTGGCACTGGGCTTTCCCTTGGGCGCGGCCTGGGCCCGGCCGGTGCGGTCGAGGCTCACCGTGGCGAGCCTCGGCGTCCCGGGCTTGGTGATGCTGAGCAGCGCCGGGCCGGGCGCGCTGCTCCCCCGGCCCGCCAGCCGGGTCACCATCGCGACCCCGTGGCCCGGGGCTGCGGCGCCCGCGCCCTCACCCGGGCTGGCCGTGCCCGCCCCGCTGGCCGGCGCGGCCATCACCGCGATGCCGCTGCCGCGGCTGAACTGGGCGCCCGGCGCGGGACACGCCCGGACCACCGAGGTCACCGGGACCGAGCGCGGCGGCCGGGGCACCGCCCCCGCGCTGAGCGAGATGGTGTGCCGCAGGCCAGCCAGCGCGTACAGGCCGGCCAGCACGACGACCACCACGGCCGCGAACAGAACCCGGCTCCCGCGCAGGTTCCTCACCAGTCACCCTCCCCTGGCTCGTCGGCGGGCTCAGGGCCCCAGGCCACGTGCGCGCGGCTGGAGGAGTAATCCTCGGGAGCGGGATAGTCGGGGCCGGGGAATTCCGTGCCGGAATACTCTCCGGGCTCCGGCTCATCGCCGGCCGGGTAGAGGCCGCCGGGATACTCGCCGTCCGGGTAATCAGGGACGGGATGTTCAGGAGCGGTGTACCCAGGAGCGGTGTACCCAGGGGCGGAGTGACCGGAGGCGGGGTATCGGGCGGAGGGGTGTCCCCCGGAGGGGTACCCGGCGGCCGGGTCCGCGGCGCCGGGGAAACTCCCGCCGCCTGAGGCCGGTTCTGGCCAGGCCGAGCCGGGGCGGCCGGGGCTGGACCAGGCCGAGCCGGACCCGCCAGCGCCAGGCCGGGACGAGTCGCCGGGGTACGCGCGGGGCCCGGTGGGCCTGGCGGACTCCGGATAGTCCGGCGCGCCCGGGTAGGCCTGGTCCTGGTAGGACGCGTCCGCATGGGCGGAGTCCAGGTAGGGCGCGGGTAGGCCGCGTCCGGATAGGCCCCGCCCCGGCCAGAACCGCCCGCCGGATAGCCCGCCTCAGCCGGATAGCCTCCGGGAGCTGTACCTCGCCGCGGCGGCGGCAGCGCGTCGTCGTCGCCAGGCAGCCGGCCGCGGCTCACCCGCCGGCCGTCTCCGCGGCCAGCCTGCGGATACTCCCCGCTTCCGTACGCCGGGCTGCTGTCGCCAGCGCCGTAACGGGGGCCGCGGTCGTCCACACCGCTGTAGTCAGCTCGGCGGTATCCGCCGCTGCCGTGCTCACCCGGGCCGTAACGGGACCCGCTGGACCCGGGCCCACCGTGCCCGGGCTCACCGCGCCTGGCACCGCCATCACTGGTACCGCCGTAGCTGGTGCCGCCAGAGCCGGGGTCGCTGGCTCCCGCATCGCGGTGCTCGCCACGGGGGTAGTCGCCGCTGGGATAGTCGCTGCGCGGGTAGCCGCCGCTGCCGTACGAGGGGCTTGGGTACGGGCCGCTGGTGCCCCCGGGATCGCGACGGCGCGGGCCGGTGTCCGCGCCACCGCGCTGCCCAGTCCCGGCGTACTGGCCAGCCGGGTACCCAGCCCCGGCTTCCCCGCCCAGCGGTGAGTCAGCGTCCCCCGACCACGACCGCCCCGGCGAGCCAGCCCAGGCGGGGGCGCCAGGCCCGGGGGCGCCACGCCGGTCAGCGCTACGCCCGCGTCCGGCATCGCGCTGCCCGTCAACGTCAGGCCCGTCAGGCCCGCGTCCGGCCTTGCCGCGGCGGGCAGCACCCCGCCCACTCGTGCCGCGCCCCCTCGTACTGGGCTCGGCAGTAGCTGGCCCTGCGGCTGCGCGGCCCGCGGTGGCCGGCTCCGCGGTCTCCTGCCCGGGAGCGTCCTGCTCCGCTGCCTTCCGGCCCCGCCGCCAGCGCTTGCGCCGGCCGCGGTCAGCGGCCGGCGCGTCGTCCGGGCCGTTCGCCGTTCCTGCCCCCGCCCCGCCCGCACCGGGCGAGGTCATGGCGGCCGTGGGTGCCGCGGCAGGTGGCAGGACGGGCAGTTCGTCCGCCTCCTCCCAGGGTGCGGACGCACTGGCGGGGCTGTCATCCGGCTCCCAGAAGCCCCCGCCAGCCGGGGAGCCGGGCGGATCCCCGGCCAGCCCAGCGGGGTAGGCCCCGAACCCGGTCGCGGCATCCGCCCCGGACGGCCCGGCCGGATCAGCCCCGAACACCGCCGCGGCCTCTGCCCCGGCGTCCATCGCCAGCTCGGACCCGGCACCCGCGCTGAGGTCCTCGTTTTCGGCCCGTGAGGAGCGGCGGGAGGCACGCAGGGTGCGCCGCCTGCCCGCGCCGGGCGCGCCGGGCGGGGCGCCAGTCCCCGGGCCGCTCAATCCAGGCCCGCTCAGTCCCGCCCCGGCCGGACCCGCCGCAGCGGCCCGGTGCCCGCCGGCCCGGCCCGTGCCCATCCGGCCGGCCGCGGCCACGGCCCGGCGGGACAGCCGGCTGCCCCGGGACGGTTCCGCATCCTCACCGTCAGGCGTGCTCCCGGGCTCCAGGCCCGGCTCGTCCAGGCCATCCCCGGCCGTGTCCCGGCCGCGCTCCCGGCGGCCGCCTGCCGTCCGCTCCGCCGCGGCCCTGGCGCTGCTCTCGCCGGGCACCCGGGCCCCGGGCAGCCCGAGGCCGGCCACCACCAGCAGGGCCAGCGCCTCCATGACCAGGATCAGGGTCCGGCCCAGCTGGCTGTGGGAGACGCTGAGGGTGCCCCCGCCCGGCGGGAGCCGGAAGGCCTGCGCCCACGCGCAGGCCGGCGACGGGACAGACTGCAGCGCGGTGCCGTTGAGGGTGGCGTTCCAGCCACCGGCCGGCTCGGCCAGCTCCAGGATCCCGCCGCTGCGCGGTGCGGCCGCGCCCGAGACGCTCACCTCCCCGGAGGGCACCGTCACGAGCGTGCCGCCCGGCCCGGCCACCCGGACCCGTGCCGTGGTCTGCGCCACCCGCCACAGCTGGAAGTCGGCCGTCTTGCTCACGGGGCGCAGGTCGGCGACGTTGTTGAGCGTGCCGGCCAGCCCGGCGTCCACCGGGGCGGGCAGCAGCACGTAGCCGATGTCCAGCGCGGCCAGGGCCTGGCCCTGATCTTGCGCGTCCCCGCCGCCCTGCGCGACCAGGGTGGAGACGACGGCGTCCAGGGTGCGCTGCGCGGCGGGGGGCTGGCTGAGGTCCGTGGCGCCCAGCAGCGGATCGGCACCGCGGAGCACCTCGTAGGTGACGGTCCCGTGCTCGTTGCGCAGGACAAGGGTGCGCGGGCGCAGGGCGTTATCGGAGGAGACACTGACGAACGGGGGCAGCACCGGCCCGGCGGCCCCGCCAACCGGCCCCCGGACTCCCATGGCCACCCAGGAGCCCGCCGCCAGCAGCGGCGCGCTGCACGCCGCCGCGGCCAGGATGAGGACGCCGAGCCCGGCCGGGCGGCGCCAGCGTCCCCCGCCGAGCTGGCCCGGCAGGGCGTCCGCGGCCACGACGGCCGCGAGCACCAGGCCGGCGGCCGCGATCGCGAGCGGGATCCCCGGCCAGCCGGCCACCCGCTTGCCGGGGTCGTCCGTGGTCAGCAGCATCCGGCTCACCGCGACCGAGACCAGCAGGCCGAGCAGGGCCACGGACCAGCCCGCCACGACCAGGAACCGCCGGGCCGCGAGCAGCAGCGCGCCCAGCGCCGCCAGGGCCAGGCCGCCGGTCACCCAGAAGGGCGGCAGGCCCGGGCCGCCCGGGGAGAGCAGCAGCAGCGACCGGGCGGGCAGGGACGCGGTGGCCAGGCCGGGCACCTTGTTCCCGGCCTCGAGGAAGAGCAGGGACGGGTGGGTGGCGACCTGCACCGTCCACGGCAGCAGCAGGATCGGCGGGACCACCGCGGTAATGCCCAGGTTGAGCAGCATGCCCCGGCCGGACCGGCGGAAGACCACGGCCGCGAGCAGGGCCGCGAGGACGGCAACGGCCCAGATCAGCGGCACGAAGGCCGCCGCGATCGCGATGGCCAGCCCCGCCGCCCAGGCGGAGCGGCGCGCGCGGCGCGGCGCCTCGGTGAAGATCCGTGCGGCCAGCACGGCGATCAGCGGGATGAGGGCGAAGACCACGGCCGAGCCGAAGCGGCCGCCCGCCACCGCGCCCATTCCCACCGGGAGCAGCGCGTAGGCCGCGGCCGCCCAGACGCGGGCCAGCACCGAACTGGTGACCCGGCGGGCCGCCAGGAAGGCCGACAGCCCGGCGAGCGGGATGCAGCCGATCATGATGACGTCGATGGCCAGCCAGGGCTTGCCGCCGAGCACCGTGGCCAGCGCGGCGATGACCGCCACGTAGGGCGGGGTGGAGCTGGCCGAGCCGATGCCGGCCGGGTGGAAGCCCTGCAGGTACTCGCGCCATAGCGCGGACGCGCCACCCCAGGCCGGGGTCAGCGCCCCGCCGGAGAGCGTGCCCGCGCCCAGCAGCGAGCGTTCCGCGATCAGCGCGATCACGGTCAGCCCGGCCACCAGCAGGACGCCCGGATTGGTCAGGATCCGCTGCGCCAGCCCGTTGTCCACCAGCATGAAGTCGTCGTCGGACGGGTCGTCCGTGGCGTGGTGGCTGCCGGCCGTGTCGATCTGGGTCGAGGTGTAGAACACGCTCGAGGCGAACTCGGCGAGGCGCCGCACGGAGCGGCCGGGGGGCAGGTCGGGGCGCAGCCGGCTGTAGGCGGCCCGCCTGCCGCGGGCCCGGCGGCGGCGGGCCGCGGCCAGCTTCAGCGGGTGCCCGAGCACGGACGTCACGCCGGTGAACTCGTCCAGGGCGGCCCGCGGGCGCTTCGCGAGCAGGAAGAACACGGTGCGCAGGGTAGACAGCACCAGGTTGCCGGCCAGGGCGGACAGCGCGGGTCCCAGCGGCCGGTTGGCCAGCAGGGTGAGCAGCGCGTTGTGCCGGTCCATCCGGCGCGGCCGCGGGGCCGCGGACGGCGCTCGCCGGTTCCGGGCCGTAGCCTCGAGGTGGTAGACGACAGCGTCGGTGACGACCCGCACGCGGTGCCCGGCCGCGTGCACCCGCCAGCAGAAGTCGACGTCGTCACGCAGCAGCGGCATGGCCGGGTCGAAGCCGCCGGCCTGATCCCAGACATCCCGGCGGACCAGCATCCCGGCGCTGCTCACCGCCATGACGTCGCGGTCGCCATCGTGCTGGCCCTGGTCCACCTCGCGGGGCTCTACGCCCGTGATCCGCCGCCCGGCACCGTCGATGGTCACGCCGGCCTCGAGCAGGACCCGTCGGTCGGCCCAGTCCATGACCTTGGGCCCGAGCACCGCCGACGAGCGCGCCTCGGCCGCGCCGCGCAGCAGCTGCTCCAGGGCGTCCGGGGCGGGCTCGCAGTCGTCGTGCAGCAGCCAGACCCACTCGGTCCGGTCACCCGGGGCCAGCCCGGCCGGCCCGGGGACGTTGGTGTTGGCCGCCCGGTGCCGTAGCGCGTGCGCGATGGCCGCGCCGTAGCCGGTCCGGCGGTCCATGCCGAACACCACCGAGCGCCCCAGCAGCTCGGCGAGCACGGCCCCGCTGCGGTCCCGGCTGCCGGTGTCCACGGCGACGACCCGCTGCACCGGCCGGGTCTGGCCGAGAAGCGCCTCGGCGATACGCGGCAGCCACGCGGCGCCATCGTGAGCGACGATCACCGCGGTGACGACGTGCTGGCCCTGCGTGTTAGTTGTCAACACGAGTCCGCTTGCTGGTCAGAATGGTCACCTGCTGGGGCACCACCAGCTGTCCGCGCGAGGGCCCAGCCGGGGCGGGTACGCGTGAACAATACGCGACCCGATACCGGCCGGGCAGGCACTCTGGACGCTTCAGTGCAGAGCGCCGTTACGCGGGCAGCCACGCCCCCTGGATCGCCGGGCAGCTACGCTGCACGGCGATCCAGGCAGTGACCGGGCGGTGACCAAACTGGCGGCCCGGACGCCAGCGAACGGGCCATGCGGACGAGAACCGCGAGCCAGACCCGGACAGGCCAGACCGTGCCAGTGAGGCAGGGCCAGCCGGACAGGGCCAGGCAGACAAGGCCAGGAAGAACGAGACGAGCCAGACCCGAGGGTCAGACCGCCTCGCGCTTCATCCGGCGCCGCTCCCGCTCGGACAGCCCTCCCCAGATGCCGAAGCGTTCATCATGCTCCAGCGCGTACTCCAGGCACTCCATGCGGACCTCACAGCCCCGGCAGACCTTCTTGGCCTCCCGGGTGGAGCCGCCCTTCTCAGGGAAGAAAGCCTCCGGATCCGTCTGTGCGCAGAGCGCGCGATCTTGCCAGCCAGATTCGGCGACGTCGTCAACGCCGATCCCGAATCCGACGGACGCCAGCGGGACGATGACGTCAGCCACCGTGCACCTCCTACCCCTTCGATGCCCGTGCCCTCTCCCCCGGGACACGGAAACTACACGCATGAAATTACACCTGCGTGTCTTGCACTAAGTCAAGCTGGATACGTGGTAGAGGCGGCGTTCTTGACCCTGATGACGGGAAAGTCCAGTCAGATTGCTGGGGCCCCAGCATCGCCGCGGGGCCGGCGGCCGCCCGGAAACGGGCTTCCCGGGGGGGTTCGCGGGACCCGCCTGAGCCAGGGTTGCAAGACTGGCCGGCATGCGCATCACCGTGCTGGCAGGCGGAGTCGGGGCCGCGCGCTTCCTGCGCGGGCTGAAGGCCGAGGCCCCGGACGCCGACATCACCGTCATCGGCAACACCGGCGACGACATCACGCTCTTCGGGCTGCACGTCTCGCCCGACCTGGACACCGTGATGTACACGCTCGGCGGCGGCATCAGCGAGGAACAGGGCTGGGGCCGGGACTCCGACACGTTCACCGTCCTGGGCGAGCTGAACGCCTACAGCGCCGGCTCCGGCTGGTCGGGGCCGGACTGGTTCAGCCTGGGCGACAAGGATTTCGCCACGCACATCGTCCGGACCGGCATGCTGGCGGCCGGGCAGCCGCTGTCGGCGGCGACGGCCGCCCTGTGCGAGCGCTGGCGGCCGGGGGTGGCGCTGATCCCGATGACGGATGACTGGGCCGAGACCCATGTGGTCCTCGCCGGAGACGCGGGCCAGCCGCCGGGACCGGGCCAGCGCCGGACCGTGCACTTCCAGGAGTGGTGGGTGCGGCTGCACGCCGCCGTGCCCGCGGCGGACATCATCGTCGAGGGCGCGGCCCGGGCCCGGCCCGCCCCGGGGGTCCTCGAGGCGATCGACGCGGCCGACGTGGTCCTGTTCCCGCCCTCCAACCCGGTGGTCAGCATCGGCGCCATCCTCGCCGTGCCCGCGATCGCGGCGGCGGTCCGGGCCAAGACCGTCGTCGGGGTGTCACCCATCATCGGCGGGGCACCGGTGCGCGGCATGGCCGACGCGTGCCTGGCCGCCATGGGGGTGCCCGCCACCGCCCAGGCCGTCGCGGCGCACTACGGACCCGGGCTGCTGAACGGGTGGCTGGTCGACGAGCAGGACAAGGCCGCGGTGGACGCCCCGGAACTGGCCGGGATCACGGTCCGGGCGCTGCCGTTGTACATGACGAGCCTCGCGGCCACCGCCACGATCGCCCGGGCCGCCCTGGACCTGGCGTGGGAGCTGCGCTGATGACCGGCCGCGGGCCGGGCGGCCCCGCCGCCGGGCGCAGCCTCTCGGTCACCGGCGTGCCCGGGATCCCCGAGATCGGCGCAGGCGACGACCTCGCGGCACTGATCGCGGACGCCGCGCCGGAGCTGGCCGACGGCGACATCGTGATGATCACCTCGAAGATCGTCAGCAAGGCGGAAGACCGCGTCATCCGGGCCGACCGGGACAAGGCGATCGACGCGGAGACGGTCCGGGTGGTGGCCCGTCGCGGCGCGTCCCGCATCGTGGAAACCCACCATGGCCTGGTGCTGGCCGCGGCCGGGGTGGACGACTCCAACACCGCCCCGGGCACGGTGGCGCTGCTGCCCGCTGACCCGGACGAATCGGCGCGCCGGATTCGCCGCGGGCTACGCGAGCTGCGGAACGTCAACGTCGCCGTGGTCATCACCGACACGATGGGGCGGCCTTGGCGGATGGGCCAGGCGGACGCGGCCATCGGGGTGGCCGGGCTGGGCCCGCTGCGCGACTACCGCGGCCAGGCGGACACCTTCGGCCAGACCATGGAGGTGACGGTCACGGCCGTCGCGGACGAGCTGGCGTCAGCGGCGGACCTGGTCAAGGGCAAGGTGGCCAGCATCCCGGTGGCGCTGGTCCGGGGGCTCGGGGACCTGGTCACGCAGGCCGACGGTCCCGGGGCCCAGGCGCTGATCCGGCCCGCGGCGGAAGACATGTTCCGGTACGGCGCGGCCGAGGTGCTGTCCGCGCGGCGCACGGTGCGCGAGTTCACCGCCGACCCGGTGGACGCCGAGGCGGTGCGCCGCGCGATCGCAGCTGCCGTCACCGCCCCGGCACCGCATCACTCGACGCCGTGCCGGTTCGCGGTGCTGTCCTCGGCCCGGGCCCGCACCGCCCTGCTCGACGACATGCTGGCCGCGTGGATCGCGGACCTGCGCGGGGACGGGTTCACCGAGGAGCAGATCGCCCGGCGGGTGCGGCGCGGCGAGCCGCTGCGCCGCGCCCCGCTGATCATCGTCCCGTGCCTGGTCGCCGGCGCCGCCCACGTCTACCCGGACGCCCGGCGGGGCGCGGCCGAGCGGGACATGTTCGTCGTCGCGGTCGGGGCGGCCGTGCAGAACCTGCTGGTTGCCCTGGCCGTGGAGGGCCTCGGCTCGTGCTGGGTGTCCAGCACCATGTTCTGCCGTCCGGTCGCGGCGGCGGCGCTCGGCCTGCCGGAGGGCTGGGAGCCGATGGGCGCGGTTGGTGTCGGCCACCCTGCGGCCCCGGCCGCCGACCGGCCACCGCGTGACCCGGGCGACTTCATGCTCACCCTGTGACGCCAGCCAGATCCCCGGGTAGCCAGATCCCGGGGTAGCCAGATCCCGGGGTAGCCAGATCCCCGGGTAGCCAGGTCCCCGGTAGCTAGATCTCCAGGCGGCGGGACAGGTCGGAGGCGAGCACGCCGCCGGGGTCGAGCTCGGCCCGGAGCTTGCGGAATTCCTCCAGCCTCGGGTACATCCCGGCGAGCATCTCGGGCCGCACCCGGGAGTCCTTGGCCAGGTAAACCCGGCCCCCCGCGTCCAGCACGTCGCCGTCGAGCTGATCGAGCAGCCCGGCCAGGCCCGGCGTGCCGGCCGGGAAGTCCAGCGCGAGCGTCCAGCCCGGCAGCGGGAAGGACAGGAACCCCGGGTCAGCCGGGCCGAACCGCTTCAGGACGGTCACGAACGAGGGCGCGCGGGCGCCGCTGATCCGCTCCAGCGCCCGGCGCACCACCGCGTCCTGGCCGAACGGCACCACGAACTGGTACTGGCGGAAACCCGGCGGGCCGTACACGCGGTTCCAGTTCCTGATCCCGTCCAGCGGATGGAAGAACGTCCCGATGGTCTGGATCTCCCCTTGCCGCCGTTTCGGGGCCTTGCGGTACCAGACCTCGTTGGCCAGCCCGACCGTGACCGGGTTCAGCAGGCCGCCGGGGAACCCCCGCGGTGCGGCGAGCCGGGTGGCGGGCCGGAACGCCAGCGGGTCTCGCCGGTCCCCGGGAGACAGGTCGCCGGGGGCCGCGAAGTCGCCGCTGGTGATCACGGACCGGCCCAGGCCGGCCCCGCGGGCCAGGCAGTCGGTCCAGGCCACGGTGTAGCCGTAGCGGTCGTCGGTGGCCGAGAGGTAGGCCATGGTCTCGTCGATGTCGGGAGTGCGGACGGTGTCCACCCGCACCCGCGAGGTCTGCACCGGCTTCAGCTGGACCGCCGCGGCCAGGATGATGCCGGTCAGGCCCATCCCGCCGGCCGTGGCCCAGAACAGGCGGGGATCCCCCTCAGGCGTCACCCGGCACTGGCGGCCGTCCGGCAGGAGCAGGTCGAACCAGGGCACGTGCTGGGCGAAGCTGCCCGCGACGTGGTGGTTCTTACCGTGCACGTCCGCCGCGATCGCGCCGCCCACGGTCACCTGGCGCGTCCCGGGCGATACCGGCACGAACCAGCCGGCCGGCAGGCCGGTCACCATGAGCTGCTCCAGGCTGACCCCGGCGTCGCAGGTGACCAGCCCCGTGCTGGTATCGAAGCTGGTAATCCGGCGCATCGCGGTGGTGCCGATGACCAGGCCGCCGCCGCATTGTGCCGCGTTGTTGTAACTGCGGCCCAGGCCGCGGGCGATCACGCCGCCGACCGGGGCGGCGGCCAGCAGCCCCGCGACCTGCGCGGGATCGGCGGGCACGGCCAGCTGAGCGGTCGACGGCGCGATCCGGCCCCAGCCGGTGAGCTCGGTGGCCCGGGTGGCCGGAGCGGCCGCCGCCGTAGGCCCGCCACTGCGATCTGCCATGCCTCATCCCTTCCGCTGGCACTACTGCCCGTGCTGCCCCACGATCATGCCGTTCCGGCCCGCGCCGGGCAGGGTATATCAGCCCAGCGTGTCGGGCAGCCCAGCGCAGGACTGGTCAGGGCATGGCCAGGGGAAGCGGCGTCCGCGTGCCGCCCCGCACCGCCCCGCACACCCCGTCGCTGGCCGCCGCGGCGGCCAGGCGGTCGGGCGCAGGCTGCCCGTAGGTGGTGGTGCGCTGGCGCAACGGCCGCTCCAGCGGCGCCACCAGCTCCGCGAACTGGCTGATCGTCTTGTAGGAGCCGTTCCGCGAGCCGGCCATCCTGCTGATCGTCTCTTCCATCAGCGTGCCGCCCAGGTCGTTCACGCCACCCTGGAGCACGTCCCGGCACAGGTCGCCGCCCAGCTTGACCCAGGAGCACTGGATCGAGCTGATCGCGCCGTGCAGCATGATCCGGGACAGTGCGTGCACCGCGCGGTTCTCCCGCCGGGTGGGCCCGGGCCGGGCCAGCCCGGCCAGGTAGATGGGCGCGCTCGCGTGCACGAACGGGAGCAGCACGAACTCCGTGAAGCCGCCGGTGCGTTCCTGGATGCCGCGGATCACCCGGAGGTGCCCGACCCAGTGCGCCGGGGTGTCCACGTGCCCGTACATCATCGTCGCGGTCGTCGGGATACCCAGCTCGTGGGCGGTGGTGACCACCTCGATCCAGGCGGACGCGGGGAGCTTGCCCTTGGTGAGCACCCACCGCACGTCGTCGTCGAGGATCTCCGCGGCGGTGCCGGGCAGCGACCCGACCCCGGCTTCCCGGGCCCGCACCAGCCAGTCACCGATGCTCAGCCCGGTCCGTGACGCGCCGTTGACCACCTCCATCGGCGAGAACGCGTGCACATGCAGGTCCGGCACGCGGCGCCTGACCTCGGCCGCGATGTCGAAGTAGGCCGTCCCGGGCAGGTCCGGGTGGATGCCGCCCTGCATGCAGACCTCGGTGGCCCCGGCCTCCCAGGCTTCCTCGGCCCGGTCGCCGATCTGCGCCAGCGACAGCGTGTAGGCGTCCGCGTCGGTGCGGCGCTGGGCGAACGCGCAGAACCGGCAGCCGGTGTAGCAGACGTTGGTGAAGTTGATGTTCCGGGTGACGACGTAGGTGACGTCGTCACCGGCCGCGTCCCGGCGCAGCCCATCGGCCAGGGCGGCGAGAGCCCCGAGCTCCGGGCCGTCCGCGTCCAGCAGGGCCAGGGCCTCCGCGTCGCTGATCCCGGCCGGGTTCCGTTCCGCGCTGCGCAGCGCCGCCGCCACCTCGGGCCGGAGCCGCCGGGGAGCCGCCGCCGCGTCCCGCCGGGCCTCGGGTGCGATCCGGGTTGCGACCTCGGCCCAGTCCCCGTAGACCTCGGAGAAGTCCTCCCGCCGGTCGGCGGTCCGGCCCGCGGTGTCGATGGTGACATGCAGGTCGGTCCGGCCGGAGGCCTCGCCCCAGCCGCCGTCCGGCTCCTGCCAGGGCAGGCCCACGGGCCGCGCGTCCTCGCGGGCCAGCCCGGTCGCCGGGTCGGCCAGCGCGGTTACGTGAGCGGCGAGCCTCGGGTCCAGCCACGGCTCGCGGAGGTAGCCCGGGTAGATCGTGAGGCGCTCGCGCAGGGTCAGGCCGGCGGCCGAGGTCCGCTGGGCCAGCTCGTCGATCTGCGGCCAGGGACGCTCCGGGTTGACGTGGTCTGGGGTCAGCGGTGACACGCCGCCCCAGTCGTCGATCCCGGCCTGCAGGATCAGCCCGTACTCGTCACCGATCAGGTTCGGCGGGGCCTGGATGCGCCCTCCCGGCCCGAGGACGAGCCGGGTGACCGCGATGGTGGCGGCCAGGTCGTCCAGCCCGGCGTCCGGCACGCCGCGCATCTTCGTGTCCGGCTTGGCCCGGAAGTTCTGCACGATCACTTCCTGGATGCCGCCGTACTCACGGGCCACGCCGCGGATCGCGAAGACCGACTCGGCCCGCTCGGCCAGCGTCTCGCCGATGCCGATCAGGATCCCGGTGGTGAACGGCACGCTGCTGCGGCCCGCGTCCTCCAGGACCCGCAGCCGGACCGCGGGGTCCTTGTCCGGGCTGCCGAAGTGCGGGCCGCCCCGCTCGGTGAACAGCCGCTCGGCCGTGGTCTCCAGCATCATGCCCATGGACGGGGCCACCGGCTTGAGCCGCTGGAAGTCCTGCCAGCTCAGCACGCCCGGGTTAAGGTGCGGCAGCAGCCCGGTCTCCTCCAGCACCCGGATGGCCATAGCCCGCACGTAGGACAGCGTGTCGTCGTAGCCGTGCGCGTCCAGCCACTCCCGGGCCTGGGGCCAGCGCGCTTCCGGCCGGTCGCCCAGGGTGAATAGCGCTTCCTTGCAGCCGAGAGCCGCCCCTTCCGCCGCGATGCGAACCACCTCGTCGGGCGGCAGGTACGGGCTGTCCAGCCGCCCGGGCACGGTGACGAACGTGCAGTAGCCGCAGCGGTCCCGGCACAGCCGGGTCAGCGGGATGAACACTTTGCGCGAGTACGTGATGATCCCAGGCCGGCCCGCGGCGGCCAGCCCGCTGTCCCGGGTCCGGTCCGCGTAGCTGAGCAGCTCGCTCAGCTGGTCGCGGCGTGCGTGCAGCAGGACGGCCGCCTCGGCGGGGTCGAGGGTCTTGCCGTCCCGGGCCCGGGCCAGGGCGCGGCGCATGGCGCTGGCAGGTGGCTGCGGCTCCGGCTGAGTCACTGGGCGGGGAAGGCGGGGGGCGGGCGTGTCAGCGCTCATCCTCCCCACCCTAGGTGGTGCCTCCCCGGCCCTTCGGCCGGCCATCCCGGCCGGCTGCCGCGCCGTCTCCTCCCCGAGCCTCCCCGAGCGCTGGGCCGCGCCACCCCGACCGCCGTTCGTGATCAACTAATTGGTGTTGCTGGAGCAACACCAATTAGTTGATCACGATGGGGGCAGGTGAATGGTGGGGCTGGCGTGATGGATGGGGCGGGGCTCGTGGGACAGGATGAACGACGGCTTGGCCTGGCCCAGGTGGATCAGGTCGCGCAGGTGCCGGTTGTCCCGCTTGACGGGGCACCGCCCATCCGCTGGCCCCTGAACCAGAACATGCCCTAGTCGGCGATGACGTCGCCGCGAGGCGCGGGCCTCAGACGACACGAGCCCCGAAGGCGCAGGCCCCGAAGACGCGAAGCTCCGCCGGCGCGGGGCGTCAGAACCCTCGATAGTCGCGCACGGACATCCGCGGGCCCCGGCGCGGCGGGCGGATCCCGCCCAGCTCTACCAGCCGGGCGGCCCGGTGCCGGTGCCCGGCGTAGGGCGCGAGCAGCTCGAGCATCCCGGCGTCGTCCACCACCCGCCCGGCCAGCGCCCAGCCCACGGCCGAGGGCAGGTGATAGTCGCCCACGGACACCGCGTCCGCGTCCCCGCAGGCCCGCTGGCGTACCTCAGCCGAGGTCCAGACGCCGATCCCGGGCAGCGACCGCAGCCGGCGGTCCGCCTCGTCCGGGGGCAGGGCCACGATCTCCTCGAGCCGGCCGCGACCTCGGCCGCGCCGATGATGGTGCGGGCCCGCACCCCCTCGACCCCCGCCCGGTGCCACTCCCAGGAGGGGATGCGGCGCCAGACCTGCGGCGGCGGGCACACCCGCATCCCGGACGGGGCAGGCCCCGGGGCCGGGTCGCCGAACTTGAGCAGCAGGTAGCGCCAGGCGCGGCGGGCCTCCACGCCGACCACCTTCTGCTCCAGGACGGCGGGGACCAGGGCCTCGAGCACCCGGCCGGACCGGCCGACCCGGACACCCGGGTGCCGCACCGACAGGTCGCGCAGGACCGGGTGGGCAGGATCGAACCCGGCCCGGTCATCGTCCGCGCCGAGCATCCGGGGAAGCTCGCGGAGCAGCCACGCCGCGCCCGGTCCCCAGGCGGCGGCGCGGACCAGCGTGTCCGGCCCCGGCCAGGCCCCCGAGGTGGCCCCGGCAGGCCCGGCCCCGGAGCTGGCCCCCGGACGTTCCGTCCCCGGGGCAGCTCCGGGAGGCGCGGGGCGCGCCGGCGCTACCCGCAGCGTGCCGGGGCCCTCCGGGGTCAGCGAGGTGCGCCAGATGAAGCCGTCCGGGGTGACCCGGTACGCCGGATCCCCGCGGCCGCGGGCGTGCACGCCCAGGGTCCGCGGCAGGTCCAGCACGAACGGGGCGCGCCACTCCAGCGTGCCGTCTGGATCGCCGGTAGTGGCCGGCGGCTGCTTCCCCGCGGCACCGGCCACGGCCGGCGGCGGGCCTCCCCCGCCGCCGCCTACCGCCGGGGCGGCCGTCCGGGACTCCACCACGGGGCCGGCCGCGCGCTCAGGCGTCGGTGGAGAAGCGGACGCAGGTCGGGCCCAGCTTCTCGCCTGGCCAGACCCGCAGCCCGGAGCGCAGCTCGTTACCCGGGGCGATGCTGGCCCCGTCCCCGATCACCACGCCGTCCAGCACCACGCCCTCACTGACCACCGCCCCGCGGCCGATTACGCTGCCGCTGACCCGGGCCCCGGGGCCGACGCTGGCCGCGTCGAACAGCACGCTGCCGGTGACGTAGGCATCCGCGCCGACCCGCGCGCCCGCACCGACCACCGTGCCGCCGCGCACCTGGGCCGCCGGGTCGACCGCAGCCCCGTCCAGCGCCAGCAGCTCACCCGGCGCACCAGGCACGGCGGCCGAGGCCAGCCGTCCGCGCACCAGGTCACACGAACCCTGCACGAACGCCTCCGGGGTGCCGACGTCGAGCCAGTAGGACGAATCGGGATAGCCCATCACCAGGCTCCCCGCGCTGATCAGGTCGGGGAACGTGACCCGTTCCACGGAGATCACCTGGCCGGGCGGGATCTCGTCGATGACCGACCGGCGGAACACGTAGCAGCCCGCGTTGATCCGGTTGGTGACCGGGTTCGGGGTCTTCTCCAGGAACGCGGTCACACGGCCGCCGGAGTCGGTGGGCACGCAGCCGAACCGGGCCGGGTCGGGCACCTCCACCAGGTGCAGCGTCACTGCGGCGTCGGTCTTGCGGTGCAGGTCGATCTGCGCGGAGATGTCGTGCCCGGACAGGACGTCCCCGTTCAGCACGACGACGGGGCTGTCCGGGCCGCTGCGCAGCCCGGACGCGGCGTTGCGGATCGCCCCGCCGGTGCCGAGCGGCTCCGCCTCGTGGACGTAGGAGATCTCCAGGCCGAACGCGGAACCGTCGCCGAAGCACTCGGCGAACATGCCGGCCCGGTAGGCAGTGGCCAGCACCACGTGGGTAATCCCGGCGGCGGCTGCCTTGGCGAACTGGTGGGCGAGGAACGGCACGCCCGCGGTCGGCAGCAGCGGCTTGGGCGTGCCGATGGTGAGCGGCCGCAGCCGGGTGCCCTGGCCCCCGACGAGCAGGACCGCCTCAAGCGGCTCGCGGCCTGAGGGCATTTCTGGCTGGCCTGACATAGGCAGTGAGGTTACTCCGCGCCCTGCGCCGCTGCACGCTGGTAGGACGCCATGTGGGCCTCGGCCGAGGCCTCCCAGGTGAATTCCTGGGACCGGGCGTGCCCGGCCTCGCCGAGGGATTCCAGCCGGGCTGGATCATCGAGCAGGCCACGCAGCGCCGCCTGGATGTCCTCGGCGTCGGGCTCGGTGTAGGCGACCGCGTCCCCGCCGACCTCCGGCAGCGACGTCCGGTGCGTGGTGAGCACCGGCGCGCCGCAGGCCATGGCCTCCAGCACCGGCAGCCCGAAACCCTCGCCCCGGCTCGGGAACGCCACCACGAGCGCGCCGCCGAGGAAGCCGGGCAGGTCGGTGAAGCGCAGGTAACCCGGGCGGACCAGGCGCAGGTGCGCGGGGACCGCGGCGACCGCCTCGTCCACTTCCTCGCTCCAGCCGCTGCCGCCGCCGAGGACCAGGGCGGGCGGGTCAGACAGGTCCGCGACGGCGCCGGCCCAGCCGCTGATCAGCGCCGGGACGTTCTTGCGTGGCTCCAGGCCGCCGAGGTAGGCGACGTACGGCTTGCCGTGCAGGCCCAGCCGGTCGGACACCTGGCGCATCCTCTCCGGGGTGGGCCGGTGGAACAGCGTGTGATCTACGCCGTGGTAGGCCACGTCGATCCGGGTCGGATCGGCGCCGAGGACGCGGACCAGCTCGTCGCGGGTCGCCTTGGACGGGACCAGCAGACGGGTGGCCCGCCGGGCCGCGGTACGGATGGCGGATTTGAAGAACGTCGCCGTGACCGGGTTATGCGCGTCCGGCTCGGTGAAGTACGTGAGGTCGTGGATGGTCGAGACCACGGGCACGCCGGGCCGCAGCGGCATCGTGTAGTGCGGGGCGTGCAGGACGTCGGCGCTCACCTGCTGGGCGACGAGCGGCAGGCCGGTCTGCTCCCAGGCCAGCCGGGCCGGCCGGTGCGCGATCGCGGTCGGGCCGGCCACGATGCTCGCGTCGGGCACGAGCCTTCCGTACCGCTCTTCGTCAGCGCGCTGGCACGCCACCGCGAGGTCCGCTCCGGCTGCGCCCAGCGCGGCGATCAGGCCATCCACGTAACGGCCAAGCGCGCCGCGGTCCGCCGGCACGGCGGTCGCGTCAACCAGCACCCGAGGTGCCACGAGCAGTCTTTCTCCTTCCCCCCGCCTGCGGGCCTGTGTTGCCCAGTACCGAGTAGCCAGATAGCTGGCCAATTCAGCCTTGTTGAATGTCTCGTCAGGACCGAGCGTACGCCCTCCGCCGGCCTGCCGGTGAGCATCGGCGCTCATGTCCCGCGCGGGCTGATGCCCAGGCCGGCGCATCGTCGCGGCCGACATGGTCTAGACCATCCTACGGCCCCGCTGGCCGCACCAGAAGGGCCAGGTTACGGCGAAGCAGACGGCGATGGGGTGGGCTTCGCCGACTTCGGCGTGTGGCCCTGGGCCGCCTTCTGGGCCTGGTCCAGCGCCTTCTTCATGAGGGCCGTGTACTTACCGTAGGCGGCGAAGTCCCCGGTTTTGAGCGCCGCCTGGGCCCTGGCGTAGTCCGACTCGGCCTGGGTCAGGTAACCGCGCACAGTCGCGCTGGCTGACCCCTGCCCGCTGCCGGGGCCGTTCGGTCCCGGCGAGCCGCCCCGAGCTGCCCGGGCTGGCTGACAGGCCCGGGATCACCTGGCTGAGCGCACCCGACAGGGTCGGCGCGAACCCGACGTTCCCGTCGAACGACACTGCGACCCGTTTGAGCACCGGGTACGAGCCGGAGGTGCTCCCGCCGGTGGTGTTGGCCGCCTGGATGTAGATGGGCTCCTCGTAGATCAGCGCACCCCCGACCGGGAGCGTGATCAGGTTGCCCTCGATGACCTTCGAGCCGTTCTGCCGGTACAGGGACAGCTGGGACGAGATCGTCGTGTTCGATTCGAACGTGCTCTGCACCTGCTGCGGGCCGAGGATGGCGGTGTCCTGGGGCAGCTGGAGCACGCGGATCGTGCCGTAGCCGGGCCCGGCCGGGTTGCTGTCCACCGCCATGTACGCAGCCATGTTCTGCCGCCCGCGCTGAACCAGCGGGGAGGTCAGCGAGAAGCCGGCGGCCGCGCCCGGCATCTGCATGGTCTGGTAGTACGGCGGCTGGCTGGCCGGCTGCGAGCCGCCCGAGACACCCGAGGTGCCCGGGTCGTCCGGCACAGCCCAGAAGTTCTGCCCACCGTAGAAGGACTGGGCGGACAGGACGTGGAACTGCGTCAGGACCTCGCGCTGCACCTCGAACAGGTCCGGGGGGTAGCGCAGGTGCGGCATCAGGGCGGCGGGGATGTCCGACTTGGGCTTGATGACCCCGGGGAACGCGTTCATCCAGGTCCGCAGGATCGGGTCGCTGGCGTCCCACTGGTACAGCGTCACGCTGCCGGTGTAGGCGTTCACCACCGCCTTGACCGAGTTCCGGATGTAGTTGATGTCGCCGGTGGGCTGGCCGGCCACCGTGCCGCCCGGGGCGTCACTGGTCGCGGTGGCCTGCGCCATGCTCAGCCGCTGCGAGTAGGGGTACAGGCCGCTGGTGGTGTAGCCGTCCACCACCCAGAGGATCTGCCCGTTCGCGACGACCGGGTAGGAGTTGCCGTCCAGGGTGAGGAACGGCGCCACCTTGGCCACCCGGGCCAGCGGCTGCCGGTCGTAGAGGATCTTCGACTGGCTGTTGATGGCCCCGGACAGCAGGATGTTCAGCTCGCGGAACTTGATCGCGTACAGCAGCCGGTTCAGCGGCGAGCCCACGTCCACGCCGCCGCTGCCGCGGTAGGTGTTGTTCTGCTGGCCGCCGGCCGCCCCTGACGGGTAGTCCAGCTCCTGCCTGCGGCCGCCCGCGGGGCCGCCGACGATCGCGTACGCGTTCTGCCCCTCACCGAAATACACCCGGGGTTGCCGCAGGCGCAGATCCCCGTGCGGCGGGATGTCGCTCTCCACGAAGGACGGGTTGCCGTTGCCCTCCACCGTGTTGGCGGTGGCCGCGACCACCCCGAAGCCGTGCGTGTACACCAGGTGGGTGTTGATCCAGTTCCCCTGGCCGGGCGGGGGGCCGCCCATGCCGCGCACCGCCACGACCGTGTCCTGCGGCAGCGGGCCGGCCCGGGCAGCGGGTAGCGGTCCATGGCGAGGTTGGACGGGAACTGGTAGTAGCTCTTGACCTGCTGCAGCTGCTGGAAGGTCGGCGACACCACGTCCGGATCCAGCAGCCGCATCCCCTTGAGCGTGCTCACCTCGGTGTCCAGCGTGGACTGCGGCACGTTGGTGGTCGCCGAGTAGGGGCTGACCCGGACCGTGGGCGAGGTCACCCCGTAGGCCTGCCGGGTGGTGTAAATCTCCCGGTGAATGTAGGGCGTCTCCTTGGCCAGCTCGTTCGGCTTGACCACGAACTGCTGGATGATCGCCGGGTACAGGCCGCCGATGAGGATCGCGGACAGCACCAGCAAACCGAACCCGACCGCCGGCAGCATCGCGCTGCGCCGGGCCGCGCCCGCGAAGAACAGCAGGGCGCACAGGACAGCGATCACCGCGAGGACAGTCTTGGCCGGCAGCACCGCATTGACGTCCGTGTACGAAGCGCCGGTGGTGACCGCGCCGCGCTGGGAGAAGTCGATGCCGTACCGGTCGACCCAGTACGCGACGGCCTTGAGCAGCACGAACACGCCGAACAGCACGAACAGGTGGGCCTGCGCGGCCATCGTCACCCGGGGGCGTCGGCCCTGCATGCGCAGGCCGCCGTACAGGTAGTGCACCAGCGTGGCCAGCACCAGCGAGAGCAGCACCGCCGCGAACAGGTAGCTCAGCACCATCCGGATGAACGGGTAGGTGAAGACGAAAAACGAGAGATCCCATTTGAACTGGGGATCTATTTTCCTGAACGGAACCTGGTTGGCGAACAGCAGCCAGGTGCGCCATGATCCCGCGGCGGTCAGCCCGGAGATGACCCCGACCACGCCGACCACCAGCCCGAGCAGGAGCCGCCGGTGCGGGTCGATGGCCAGCCGGTAGGCGTCCCCGCCCTGTCCCGGCGCGGGCACCGGCCGGTAGATGGGCCGAAGCCGGTAGGCCAGCACGGCGTTCGCGCCGGTGACCACGGCCATGAACAGCCCGGCCACGAAGAACATCGCCCAGCGGGTGCCGTAGGTGGTGCTGAACACCGACGAATAGTGGATGGCCCGGTACCAGAGGAAATCGGTCCACACCCCGGCAATGATCGCGATCAGCACGAGGAAGGCGACCACGGCCACGATGACCGGCAGGACCAGCCGGGGCCAGCGGAGGTGGGCGAGCGACGGCCGGCCGCAGGCTGCCGGGCCGATCCGGACCGGAAGGACACCGCACTCCCCCTCACACGCTGTTGGGCGCCGCATCATCGGCCACCCATTACCCCAGCCGTATAACCGGCACACCATTCCTCAGCCAGACCTCAGCTGGTCAGGCATGCTGGGCCATGCGGCGCCAATGTACCCCGATCAGGGCGGCCAGGCGTCACCGGCGCCGGCGCGGTGATCATGTAACGGTCAGGTGACGCTCAGGAAGCGCCCAGCAACCGGGCAATCAGCAGCCGGGCACGCTGCGGCCGGCCTTGAGGGCAGCCAGGTCGTTCATGGCCTGGCGCAGCGTGGACACCTTGACCAGGCGCATCCCGGCTGGCACCGCGCCCCTGGTATCGGCGCAGTTGGCCGCAGGGGTCAGGAAGATCGTCGCACCGGCCGCGCGGGCGCCCGCCATCTTCTGCTGGATACCGCCGATCGCGGACACCGCACCGTCCGCCGAGATCTCCCCGGTGCCCGCGACGAACCTCCCGCCAGTCAGGTTGCCAGGCGTCAGCTTGTCCACGATGCCGAGCGCGAACATCATGCCGGCGCTGGGGCCGCCGATATCGCCCACCTTGATCTTGATGGAGAACGGGAAGCGGTAGCTCTCCTGGACGAGAACGCCGATGACGGAATGCCCCTGGAAGTTCGCGGTCTTCAGCCGGACGAGCTCAGCCTGGCCGTGGCGGAGGATCGTGAGGGTCACCATCGACCCCGGCGGGTGCGTGCGGACCAGGGTGCCGGTGTCCTGGGTGCAGCTGAGCGGGGTGCCGTCCACCGCGGTGATGGTGTCGCCGGGGTGCAATGCGCCGGCGGCCGGGAGGCCCTTCTCGATCTGCGTGACGGTGTCCAGGGTGGTGAAGTGGATCCCGAGCGTGCACAGCGCCGCGGCCTGGGCGGTCTGCTGTGAGCTGGTCATCTGCGCGGTGTCCTGCTGGACGACCTGCTGCTCCGATTTGCCCGTCGGGAACAGCTCCTGCTCCGGCACCACCGCGGTGTGCGGGGTGAGCCAGGCGCGCAGCGCGGTGAACACGTTGAACCCGTCGCCGGGGCCGCCCAGGAAGGAGACCGTCACCAGGTTGAGGTGCCCCGAGGTCGGGTACGTGCGGTGCCCGGCGATGGAGATCAGCGGGCCGCCCGGGGTCTTGCCCAGGGTGTTCAGCGTCGGGCCGGGCGACAGGATCACGTAGGGCACGGGCACCAGGGCCGCGATGAGAGCCGCCGCGACCACGCCGATGCCGGCCACGAGGAGCGTTACCGTGCGCCGGGACACGCGGCCTCCTGCGGCAGGCCCGGCACGGGCGGACGGGACACAGTGCGGTCGACCACGGGGTGAAGACTACGCACTGTTCACCCATTCGCTCTCGCCGTCGCCGAATACCTGGTGCTTCCAGACCGGCACGCTGTGCTTGAGCTCGTCGATCAGGGCGCGGCACGCGGTGAAGGCCTCGGCCCGGTGCGGGCACGAGACGGCGACCACGACGGCCAGGTCGCCCACCGCCAGGTCGCCCACCCGGTGCACGGCCGCGATCGCGGTGACCTCGAAGCCGGCGACGATCTTCTCGCACACCCGGCGCAGCTCGTCCGCGGCCGACGGGTGCGCACTGTAAGACAGGTGCCGCACGTCGCGGCCATGATCGTGGTCCCGTACCGCGCCGGTGAACAGGGCGATGCCACCCGCCGAAGGGTCGGCCACGGCGTCGTGCACCTCGTCCACGGACAGCGGGGTGTCCCGCACTTCGGCGAGCCGGATCACAGTCACGCAGCCAAGGTAGCGCCTGAACCTGGACCGGCTGGACCAGGCACGTTCAGGTTTTCGTTGCGGAGTCCGGGCAGGGTGAAACGGGCCCGCAGCCGCCCGCGCGTCAGGTGCTGCGCTTGCGGCGGCGGGCCACCCGCACGATGGCGGCGGTCCCGATCACGGCCACGGTCGCCCCGGCCGCGGTGATCGTCGCTTCCTTGCGGGCCAGCCGCCGCCCGGCCACGGCATGGTGCCCGGCCCGCTGCTTCAGCAGCTCGACAAGCGCCGCCGCGTTGTCGTAGGCAGGCCGCCACCCCGCCTCGCGGAGCGCGTGGCAGTCGACCACCCACGGGTAGACCACGTAGCGCAGGTCAGCGACCGGGGCGGGCGTGATGCCCAGCCGGTGCAGCCGCTGCGCCGTGCCGAACGTCAGCCCGGCGGGCAGCTCGACCCGGCGGAGCCCGCTGAGCTCCTCGACCTCTTCCTCTTCCAGCCAGCCGTCGCAGCCCACCGCGAACGACCCGTCGATCTTCCCGGTCACGGCCAGCTCGAGCGCGGACACCAGGTCCTCGATATGGCAGAACTGCCAGCGCGGCGCGCAGCCTTTCACGGTGAGCAGGCGGGGAGACTCGAAGTGCCGGGTGACGAGGGTGTCCACGCCCTCGCCGACCAGCGCGGCCGGGCGGACCACGGTGATGGCCATCCCGGGATGCGACCGGGGTGAGCGCTGGGCCAGGTGCTCGATCTCGAGCAGGTCGCCGGCCACGCTCCCGTCATGATCGACGCCCAGGGGCGCGTCCTCGGGCAGCGGCACCGGGTTGTCCGGGCGCGGCGCCATAGACCATGGCGCTGGTCACCAGGATCACCCGGCCGACCCGCCCGGCGGCCGCCGAGGTGAGCACGGTCTGCGCGGCGCGCACGTTGAAGGCCCGGCGGGCCCGGTCATCGGTGTCCGCCGCCATGTCAATGTCGGTGTGCACCAGGACGTCGACCCCGCTCAGACGGCCGGCCAGGGTGGGGTCGCGGACGTCAGCCAGCCGCCAGGTCACGCCGACCACGTCCCCACGGTGATCATCGATCGCGATGACCCGGCGCACCGCGGCTGAGGCCGCGAGCCGCAGGGCCAGGGCGTGGCCCAGACCACGCGCCGCGCCGGTGATGGCCACGACGGGGCGTGGCTCCTGATCGGTGCGCTCGCGGCGAACCTGGGCCCGTGCAGTGCTCAACGTGTGCCGCTCCCGGGATAACGTGGCTGATGTGACCCTTCCATCCTGCCTGAGAGGTCGCGGAGATGGCTGATCCTCCCTTCGGCTTTGGTCTGCCCGGCGGTTCCGGGAGTTCTGGCGGCCGGGGTGGCCCCGGCGGATCCGGCGGATCCGGGGGCGGCTCCGGGGACAATCCGGGCGGCAACCCGCTCGGGGACCCGCAGCAGTTCGCCGACGCCCTGCGGCAGTTCGCTGACCTGATGGCGTGGCAGGGCGGCCCGGTCAACTGGGACCTGGCCAAGAACGTCGCCCGGCAGACCGTCGCGGCCGAGGGCGACCCGAGCGTGCTGGACGCCGACCGCAAGAAGATCGTGGAGGCCATCCAGCTCGCGGACCTGTGGCTGAACGAGGCGACCTCGTTCCCCAGCGGGGTCCGCACCGCGCAGGCCTGGAGCCGGTCGGAGTGGGTCGAGGCCACGCTGCCCGTGTGGACTGCGCTGTGTGACCCGATCGCCGAGAAGGCCGTGGACGCCCTGGGCGGCATGATCAGCGCCAACCCGGAGGAGCTGGGCGGCGAGATGCCCGCCGAGCTGAGCCAGGCCCTGCAGGCCGTCACCGGCGGGCTGGGCGGCATGGCCGGGCTGACCGGCGGCCTGGGCGCGATGATGCGCCGGATCGGCGGGATGATGGTCGGGGGCCAGACCGGGGCCGCGGTCGGCGGGCTGGCCCGCGAGGTGGTCAGCTCCACCGATGTGGGGCTCCCGCTGGGCCCGGAGGGCGTGGCGGCGCTGCTGCCCGCCGGCGTGGCGGACTTCGGCCAGGGCCTGTCGATCAGCACGGAAGAGATCCGGATCTTCCTCGCGCTGCGCGAGGCGGCCCACCACCGGCTGTTCGCGCACGTGCCGTGGCTGCGCTCACGGCTGCTGGCCGCGGTCGAGGACTACGCCCGGGGCATCACCGTGGACGCCTCGGCGCTGCGTGACGCGATGCCGCAGATCGACCCGTCCAACCCGGACGCGCTGCGCGAGGCGCTGTCCGACGCCAGCTTGTTCCAGCCTGAGGACACGCCGCAGCAGAAGGCGGCCCTGGCCCGGCTGGAGACCCTGCTCGCGCTGGTCGAGGGCTGGGTCGCCACCGTGGTGGAAGAGGCCGCCGGCGACCGGCTGCCGCAGGCCGGGGCGCTCGCTGAGGCCATCCGGCGGCGCCGGGCCACGGGCGGCCCCGCGGAACGCACGTTCGCCACGCTGGTCGGGCTGGAACTGCGGCCACGGCGGCTGCGCGAGGCGGCCGAGATCTGGCGGCGGCTCACCGACGTCCGCGGTTCCGAGGGCCGGGACGCGCTGTGGGCCCACCCGGACCTGATGCCCACCGCCGAGGACTTCGACGACCCGGAAGGGTTCGTGGCCGGGCGGCCCGCGCTCGACATGTCCGCGCTGGACCAGGAACTGTCCGCGCTGGACGAGGAGATCGGCGAAGGGCCTGGTGAGGGACCCGCGGAGCGGCCCGGAGAGCCCGGTCCGGATGACGGGAAGGACGACGGCCCGGGCGGCACAGGCCCGGGCGGGCCGGGCCCGGGCGGCACAGGCCCGGGCGGCCAGGCCCGGGCGGGCCGGGCCCCGGGCGACGCCCCGCCCGCGCGGTAGCTGCCTGCCGTGACCCGGCCGCGCCGGTAGCGGCGGCCGGGAAGTCTCCTGTCCACAGGCGGTGCACGGAGTACGGGCTGCTCGGGGGCGGCCGTAGCCGCTGGCCGTCCGGGAATTCACCGCCATCCCCCGCTATATCCACAGTGACGCTCCGTAGCGTCCCCAGGACGATCCACAGGCCTGTCCACAGGCGGCTTTGGGACGGCTCCCCGCGCTCAGCCTCGCCGGCACGGGTCCCCCGGGTGGCTGGCCGACGTCACTCCCGGGAAGGAGCGCCCGACCCGCCGGGGAGCCGCAGCGGCTACATGGTGCACTGCCGTGCCCGGGGGACCGCAGCGCAGCGCGGAATGTCGGCGGGTCGTGACAGGCTCGCGCCATGAGGCCGGCAATCAAAGCAGGGCTCCTCATGGTCTGGCGCGACCCGGACACCCTGCAGATAGGAATCGACCCGAGGCGGGCGGTCGCGCTGCGCGGGATGCGCGGCGCGGAAGCACTGATCAACCTGCTCGACGGGAGCCGGGATCTCGGGCAGGTGCTCACTGCGGCGCAGGACCGGGGCATCGCGCCTCATGCGGCGGAGCGGGTCATCGGCCTGTTAGCGGCGGCAGGCGCGCTCCACGACTTCCCGGCGGCCACGTTGCGGGCACTGCCTGACAGCCTGCGCGCCCGGCTGGCCGGCGAGCTGGCCACGGTGTGCCTGGCCCACGGTTACGCCGACGGCGGTGCCCGCGTGCTGGCCCGCCGGCAGGCCGCGTGCGTGCGCGTGCACGGAACGGGGCCGGTGGCGTCCAGCCTGGCCAGCCTGCTCACCGCATCCGGCGTCGGGCTGGTCAGCTCCACCGGCGCGGTGGGCCCCGCGGTGGATGGCACGGCGGCCCCTCCGGGGGACGTCGCCGCGGACAGCGCGGCGGCCCAGCCGCGGCTCCCGTCGTGGCCGCCCGCGGGCCGGATCCGGCTCGGCCACCCGGCCACCGGCGGGCCGGGCCAGCCCGGCGGGGCGCCCAGGGAACGCAGCGGGGCGGGCCGGGAGCGCGGCGGGCCGGGCCGGGACACGGGCGCCGGCCGGACCTGGCCGTGCTCACCGGCAGCTTCCCGCCGGAGTTACCGGGTTCCCTGGTGGCCCGGGACGTGGCCCACCTGAACGTGGCGGCCTCGGAAGCTATCGGCGTAGTCGGGCCACTGGTCGTCCCGGGCCGGACGGCCTGCCTGAGCTGCGTGGACATGGCCCGCAGCGACCGTGACGCGGCCTGGCCGCTCATCCTCGCCCAGGCCTGCGGCCGGGCCTGCGCAGCCGGCCGCCTGCACGGCCGTGCTGGCCACCGCGGTGGCCGCCCAGGCCGCCGCGCAGGCGCTGGCCTTCCTCGACCGGGCCGCCGCAGGCACGGCAGTGATCAACGGCACCCTGGAGCTCGTGCTGCCCGACTGGCAGTGGCGCCGGCACAGTTGGGTCCCGCATCCGCGGTGCCGCTGTAGCAGGCGCACGGCATTCTGACCGAGAATGGAAGGGTGAATGATCTCCCCCGGCGTGCCGTGACCCGGACCGCGAAGCTCGCCACCCTCCCCGCCGGCCTGGCCGGCCGGACCGCGCTCGGCCTGGGCAAGCGGCTCGGCGGCCGGCCCGCCGAGATCGTGGCCGCGGAGATCCAGCAGCGCACGGCCGAGCAGATCTTCCGCGTCCTGGGTGAGCTCAAGGGCGGTGCGATGAAGCTCGGCCAGGCGCTGTCCATCTTCGAGGCCGCGCTGCCGCCGGAGATCGCCGGGCCCTACCGGGCCACGCTGACCAAGCTGCAGGAGTCGGCGCCGCCGCTGCCCTGCGCGGACGGTGCACCAGGTACTCGCCCAGGATCTCGGCGCGTCCTGGCGCGAGGCGTTCGCGGAGTTCGACGACACCCCGCGGGCGGCGGCGTCCATCGGCCAGGTGCACCGCGCGGTCTGGAAGGACGGCCGCCAGGTGGCCGTCAAGATCCAGTATCCGGGCGCCGGCCGGGCCCTGCTCAGCGACTTCAACCAGCTCAGCCGGGTCGCCCGGCTGTTCGGGATCATCATGCCCGGGCTGGAGGTCAAGCCGCTGCTGGACGAGTTGCGGGACCGGGTCGCCGAGGAGATCGACTATCAGCTGGAAGCGTCGTCGCAGCAGGCCTTCGCCGATGCCTACGCCGGTGACCCGGACATCTACGTGCCCCCGGTGGTCCAGGCGACCGACCACGTGCTCATCACCGAGTGGATGGACGGCACCCCGCTGGCCCAGATCATCGACTCCGGGTCCCAGGAGGAGCGCAACCGCGCCGGGATCCTGTTCACGCGGTTCCTGTTCTCCGGGCCGGCCCGGGCCGGGCTGCTGCACGCCGACCCGCACCCGGGCAACTTCCGGATGCTCGCCGACGGCCGGCTCGGCGTGCTGGACTTCGGGGCCGTGGACCGGCTGCCCGACGGCCTGCCGCCGTTCATCGGCAAGCTGCTGCGGATCATTCACAGCGACGGCAGCATCCGCGAGGCCGAAGATGAGCTCCGTGAGCAGGGGTTCCTCCGCGAGGGCATCCAGGTCGACCCGGATGCCCTGTACGCGTTCCTGGCCCCGCTCGCTGAGCCGTCACGGCTCGACACGTTCAAGTTCAGCCGCGAGTGGCTGCGCGGTGAAGCCGCGCGGGTGACCGACCCGCGCTCGTCGAACCTCGGACGGCGGCTCAACCTGCCGCCGTCCTACGTGCTCATCCACCGGGTGTCCACCGAGGGCATCGGGGTGCTCTGCCAGCTGGAGTCCGAAGGGCCGTTCCGCGCCGAGATGATCCGGTGGATGCCGGGCTACACACGGGAGGGCGACCCGCGGTTCGTGTCCGGGAACGGCCGGGATGCCGCCGATGACCCGCATGCCCGGTGCGGCCCGGACCTCGGCGCTGGCCCGGACGCACGTCGCGGCCCGGACGCCGGGGACGGCCGGGACACCGCGGCTAGCCTGGACCTCGGGCGGCCGGACCCGGGACGGCCGGACTCCGGGGAAGCTGAGGGCACCGAAGAAGTACTCATCCCGCCGCCGGCCTAGCCGCGGGAACCACGAGGGGGCGGCCGGTTCCGGCCGCCCCCTCGCCCCCGCGGGATAGTTCTCAGGGCACCAGCCCTAACCCGTTGCGCAACCGCCTCGCCGAGGCCCTCGCGCGCTCCAGCCGCCGGGACGCCCGGTCCACCCGGCGCGAGGCCCTGCGCAATGCGCGGAGCTGCGCCGCCGGGGCGTCCCTGCGTGACTGGTCCAGGAGGTCTCGATGCCTTTCCGCTGGATAGTTGATCGGGTGCATTTCACTCAACCGCCCGTCTTCACTGACTGACAGAACGACGACTCGACTCAGGCCGCCACTTCGGTCTTGCGTGGGCGACCACGCGGCCTCTTGCGCGGGACGATCTGGCCGCGCAAGAACAGCTCACCGCCCCACACGCCCCAGGGCTCCCGGCGCTCCATCGCCCCGGATAGGCACGCCAGCCTGGCGGCGCAACCGACACAGAGCGCCTTGGCCGTCTCCACGTCCTCGGGGGACTCGGCGAAGAACAGCTCTGGGTCATCCGTGCAAGGCAGCTGCGTGCTGCGTGCCGCCGGCACTACAGCGCGGCTGACCTCAGTCAGGCCTGATTCTGAGTACACGGGTTCTGGTGCGGATACTGCCTCGAACCCCGCCGCGCCCGCAGCAACGGCGGCGGTACCGGGCCCGTACATCGTCCAACCCCTCTCGTCCTGGTCTTACCGTCTCTCGTGGGTCTGACAAAACGGCGGGCCCGACATGACGAAGGCCGCGGACCCGGTAGCGGGTCCGCGGCCTTTTGAGGGATCCAGGCCGGCCTGTCTAGACCGGATCCCAGGCTGGGAGCGAACCCGTTTGGCCGTCACCAGTGGTGACAGCGCCGATAGCGTGGGTGTACGTCTGAGCGGAGTTGTTCTGCGTGCGGTGGTCAAAGCCGAAGCGCGGCTTGGCCGACGCCGGCCGCTGGCTCAGCCACGGCATGCGAACACCCACGGCAGCGCGCGAAGGCGCCATCTCACGGATATCTGCGGTGCGGGAGGTGGCCGGGACGCCCAGGGAGGGGCGAGCACCCAGCGACGCAGCAGAAATTCCGGCGCACGGACGTGCCGCAACCGGAATGAAGGTCTCGTTGCTATTCACTCGGCCCACCTCCTTCCATCAAGGCGTCGTCAGCTACCGAGGAACATAGGAAGAAGCCTAAGGACACAGGTCGGGCAGGGCAACTTCTTTTTCTGGGTGACTTCTGTGTCCTGTCGGTGACGGCCCGCCCGGCCCCGGGGTCAAGGCGCCGGGCAGGCCGGGCCGAGGCCCGGGCAGGCTCGAGCCTGGCCTGCCCGGGCCGGGAGCGCTGGCCCGGCTCAGGTCGCGGGGGCTGACCTGGCCCGGATCGCGGTCCGGACCAGGCCTTCCTGGACGACCGATACCACCAGCTCGCCTTCCTCGGTGAAGACCTGGCCCCGGGCCAGCCCCCGGGCCCCGGCCGCGGCCGGCGATTCCTGGTCGTACAGCAGCCAGCGGTCCGCCCGGAACGGCCGGTGGAACCACATCGCGTGATCCAGGCTGGCCCCGCTCGTCTGGCCGTCCGTCCAGGACAAACCGTGGCGGCGCAGCACCGAATCCAGCAGGGTCAGGTCCGAGGCGTAGGTCATGAGGCACACGTGCAGCAGCGGGTCGTCCGGCAGTTCACCGTTCGCCCGCAGCCAGACCAGGTTGCGCTCGGTCCCTGCGACCCGCTGGCCAGCAGGCTCGTTCGAGGCCGGCCCTACGAAGCGCAGGTCGATGGCGTTGTTGGCGAAGAATTCGTGATCGGGCCGGGAGATGCCGTCCGCAGGCGGCACCGCGGGCATGGCCACGGCGTGCTGCACGCCCGGCTCGGGATGATGAAACGAGGCGGAGAGCGTGAAGATCGTCTCGCCGTGCTGGACGCCGGAGACCCGGCGGGTGGTGAAGGACCGGCCGTCCCGGACCCGGTCCACGGTGTAGACGATCGGGACCGCCGGATCGCCGGGCCGGATGAAGTAGGCGTGCAGCGAGTGCACCGGGCGGTCCGGGGGCACCGTGCGCCCGGCCGCAACCAGCGCCTGGCCGGCGACCTGGCCCCCGAAGACGCGCTGCCGCCAGTCACTGGGACTGCGGCCGCGGAAGATGTTCACCTCGATCTGCTCCAGGTCGAGCACATCGATCAGGCTTTCCAGCGCCTTGCTCACGCGGGCACCGTACCGGTCAGGGCCGGCCGGTGCCGAGCCGGGCCCGGGCTCCGGCGCCGCAGGCACCCCCGGCGAACCAGCACCGCAGGCCCCCCCGGCGAACCAGCGCCGCGGGCACCCCGGCGAACCAGCGCCGCGGGCACCCCCGGCGAACCGGCGCGGCGGGCACCCCGCCTGGCCAGCCCGCGAACTAGCGGCGCAGGCTGCCCAGGAACCGGGATGGCTTGCGGGTCCGGCGGCCGCCCGGGGACCGGGCCAGCGACCAGGACAGGAAGATCCGCTCCCGGGCCCGGGTCACGCCCACGTACAGCAGCCTGCGTTCCTCCTCGATCGCCTCCTCGGTCTGCGCGTACACGATCGGCAGCGTCCCCTCGGTCAGGCCGGGCAGGAAGACCACGTCCCACTCCAGGCCCTTGGCCGCGTGCAGCGACGCCAGGGTCACTCCCTGGATGGCCGGGGCGTGCTCGATAGAGCTGCGGCGGCCCAGTTCGCCGACGAACCCGGCCAGCGACGTCCCGGGATGGTCCGCGAAGTAGTCCGTGGCGAGCTGGGCCAGCGCCTCCAGCGATTCCCAGCGCTCCCGGGCGGCACCGCGCCCGGCCGGGGCTTCACGGGTGAGTCCCAGCCCGGCCAGGATGTGCCGGACCTCGGCCGACGGCTCGGTGCTGGCCTGGGACGAGACCGATTTCGCGGCCGCGCGGAGCAATCCGGTCGCCTGGCGCACCTCGGGCCGGTCGAAGAACCGCTCCGCCCCCCGCACCTGGCAGGGCACTCCCCGCTCGGCCAGCGCCCGCTCGAGCGCCAGCGTCTGGGCGTTGGTCCGGACCAGGACCGCCACCTGGGCCGGTGCCAGCCCCGCCGAGCGCAGCGCGTCCACCCGCGCGGCGACCGCAGACGCTTCCTCCTCCTCGTCCGCGTACTCGGCGAACTCCGCGGCCGGGCCCGCCGGACGCTGCGCGACCAGGGCCGCCGAGTGGCTGGCCCCTGCGGCCCGGGCCCGCCCGGCCGCGGGCCGCAGGGGCCCGGTCCGGAGCTGGTCGGCCAGGGACCGGCGGCTGGCCGCGCCGGTCAGCTGGTTCGCCAGCGCGATGACCTGCGGCGTGGAGCGGTAGTTGCGGACCAGTTCGACCACCGTGGCATCGGGGAACTCGGCGGTGAAGCCGGTCAGGAAGGCGGCGGTTGCCCCGGCGAACGAGTAGATGGTCTGCCGCGGGTCCCCCACCACGCAGATGTCGTCACGATCCCCCGCCCAGCTGTCCAGGAGCAGCTTCTGCAGCGGGTTGACGTCCTGGTACTCATCGATCACGAAATAGCGGTACCGGTCCCGGACATCCGCGGCCGCCTGCGCGTGCTCGGTGATGATGGCGGCGGTGAGCTCGAGCACGGATTCGAAGTCCACCAGGTGACGTTCCCGGCAGAGATCCTCGTAACGGGCGTAGAGCCGGGCCACCACCTCGGCGGCCAGCGGCGGGGTCCGGCCCGCCTTCGCCGAGGCTCCCGGGTAGTCGTCCGGCCGCACCTGGGACACCTTGGCCCACTCGATCTCCGACGCCACGTCCCGCAGTTCCGCCATCCCGGCGCTCACCCGCAGCCCGCGGGCCGCCTCGGCAAGCAGGGTCACCTTGGAGGCCAGCACCGCAGGGGGCCGCCCGCCCACGGTGGCGGGCCAGAAGTGGACGAGCTGGCGCAGCGCCGCCGAGTGGAAGGTACGCGCCTGGACCCGCTCCAGTCCCCCTCCCGACCCGGCTAGCTGGACCAGCCTGGCCCGCAGCTCCCCGGCGGCGCGGGTGGTAAATGTCACCGCCAGCACGTGGGCAGGGTCGACTACCCCGGTCAGGGCCGCATAAGCGATCCGGTGCGCGACCGCGCGGGTCTTGCCGGTCCCCGCCCCGGCCAGTACGCACACCGGCCCCGTGGTAGCCAGGGCCACCTGCCGCTGCTCCGGGTCCAGCGCGGCCAGCACGGCCTCCGGATCCGTGCCCTCCACCGGCCCGGGATCCGGTCCGGCTGGCCCACCCACGACTGCGCGCACGTCCTACCTCCCGTGCGCGCCATCCTCCCGCATCTCGCCGACACCAGCACCGCCCCCGCCCCGGCCGTGCTGCTTCTTGCGCCGCTGACCAGCCCATACGACCAGATAACGAACACCTGTCCCGGAAACGGGAAGCCGGCACGCGTCCGGCGTGTTGAGGATGCGGAACCAAACTGAGACGATGGGAGCGGCTGCGTGTCTGAGCCGGTGACGATGTACACCACGCAGTGGTGCGCTTTCTGCCGACGGTTGAAGAGCCAACTGAACCGGGACGGGATCGAGGTAGCCGAGGTTGACATCGAGCGTGATCCGGCGGCGGCCAGCTTCGTGGTCAGTGTCAACGGAGGCAACATGACCGTCCCCACCCTTGTATTCTCCGACGGAACGGCGATGACCAATCCGTCGGCGGCCCAGGTCAAGGAAAGGCTGCGCGGTCTCGCCGCGAACTTATGACTGGCAGGCAAGACCGAATGAATGCTGACGCGCGTGCGCGCGGCGGCGGCCCTGGCGTGCCCGGGGACGGGGCAGACCAGCACGCTACTGGCCGGCACGCTGCGGGCCAAGTCGCCGCAGGCCAGAACGGTGCAGGTCAGCACGGTGTAAGCGAGGCCCGGGCCGGGGATGGCCTGGGCATGACGGATCGCTCAGACGCAGGCGGATCCCAGGGTGACGACCGGGACCTGGGCCCGGCCGCCGACGGCCCGACCGTTCCCATGGATGCGGTGGCCCGGCGTACCCCGACCGGCTGGCGCGTCGGCGACGAAGAAGTACCCGACCTGACCAGCGCGATGGTTCTAGCCGACCTCCTGGCCGCGGAACTGTCCGCCGAGGAGCGGGCCGAACTGGATGCCGCCGCCGCCGCCCCGCCGCAGCCAGGTCCCCGGGACGCGGCCAGCCGTAACACCGGCCAGCTGGGCGGCGTGAGCAGCCCGGCCCACCCAGCGGCCCCGGCCACCCCGGCGGGGGCGGCTTCTCCGAGCGCGGGCCCGCGGAGCCTGGCACCGCTCCCCGGCGCGTACCGGGCGGAGGAGACTCCGTTCGGGCCGGCCGACGCCGCCCAGCTCCGCGAAGCCGAGCAGCTCAAGGAGACGGTCGCCCAGCTGGAGCGCGCGCTGACCGTCCGGGTCCGGGTGGAGCAGGCCATCGGGGTGCTGGCGGAGCGGCACCGGATCCGGCCACGGCAGGCCTTCGAGCTGCTCAGGTCCGCGTCCCGGGCTCGCGGGCAGAAGATCATGGAGACAGCCAGCCAGGTGATCGCCAGCGCGACCAACCCGTTGCTGCGCCTGCCGGAAGAGCTGGCCAAGCCGCCGATGCCGCGCCGGATGCCCCGGCGCAGCCGTGGCGAGGCCTGACCTGGCATTCCTCTTGGCCAACGCACTCCTGACCAGGTCATGTGCGGAGCCTGTGGTGGGTGGTGCGTCGCCGTGTACCCGGCCGGCGTGGCAGGCACTATATGTGAACGTTTGGTTCAGAAGGTGTAACGCTGGGTAACAACGCAACCGTGGACGAGCACGCGGACAATGGTGTGCCAGCGGGCCGCCTGCTGATCATTGGCGGCGGGGAGGACCTGTGCTGCGGCGCCGGTGTCCTGGAACGGTTCGTCGAGCTGTGCGGGGGCGAGCAGGCCCGGATCACCCTGGTCACCACGGCGACCGGGATCCCCGACGAGGTGCATGCCGAATACGAGCGGGTCTTCCGCAAGCTCGGCGTCGAGCAGACCAGGGAACTGAGACTGCGCGGCCGGGCGGACGCCGACTCGGACGCCGCCGTCTCGGCGTTGCGCGATTCCACCGGGGTCTTCTTCAGCGGCGGGGACCAGTCCCGGATCCTGGCCCTGGTCGGCTCGCGGGCCAATGACGTCCTCCGCGAGCAGCTCGGCCGCGGGCTGGTCGTCGCGGGCACCAGTGCCGGTGCGACCGCCCTGGGCCGGACGATGATCCTCGGCGGCGAGGGCCCGGAGGTCTCGGCGGCCACGGTACGCACCGGCCCGGGGCTCGGGCTGCTGCCCAGGATGCTCATCGACATGCACTTCGCGGAGCGCGGCCGCCTCCCGCGGCTGCTGAGCGCGGTCGCGCTCGACCCGGATCACCTCGGCGTGGGCATCGACGAGAACACGGCGATCCTGGTCAACGGCGACACGTTCGAGGTGCTCGGCACCGGGGTCGCCACGGTGGCCGACGGCGAGCGGTCCACGGTCGTGCACGCGGCCGGTGACTGCGACCCGATCACCCTGTTTGACGTGCGGCTGCACCTGATGCCCGCCGGGTGCGTCTTCGACATCGCGCGACGGGCGCCCAGCATCGGGCCCGCCCACAACCGCTACTGAGCTCCGGCTGGCCTCCGGGCCAGCCCGCCACGATGCCCCCACCGAGGAACTGACCGAGGGAGCACGCGTGCGGCTCATCGACAGCCATCGCGCTGGACGACCATGCCCTGACCCACCTCGCGGCGCAGGAGCTGCATCCCGGGTCGGTGCCCGGGCCGGGCCAGGTCATCACGCTGCGGCGGAACGCCAACCTGTCCACCGGGGGCACCAGCACCGACGTGACCGACCTTGTGCATCCCGAGGTGGCCGCGATGTGCTGCCGGGCGGCGGCCGCGGCCGCCCTCGACGTGTGCGGCATCGACGTCCGGCTGGCCGACATCGCAGTCCCGCCGGACCAGCAGGCCGGCGCGGTGATCGAGCTGAACGCCTGTCCAGGGCTGCGGATGCACCTCGAGCCCGGCGCGGGCCGCCCGCGCGACGTCGCGGGCGCGATCGTGGACCGGCTCTATCCGCCGGGTGCACCGTCGCGCATCCCGATCGTGTCGGTGACCGGCACCAACGGGAAGACCACCACGGTGCGGATGATCTCCCACATCCTCGGCCAGGCCGGGCTGCGCGTCGGGATGGCCACCACGGACGGGGTGTACTGCGGCGGGCAGCTGATCCACGCGGCCGACGCCTCGGGGCCGCGGTCAGCCGAGATGGTGCTGGATGACTCCACGGTGGAGGCCGCGGTCCTGGAAACCGCCCGGGGCGGCATCATCCGGCGCGGCCTGGGCTACGACCGCGCCGACGTCGCCGTGGTCACCAACATCACCGCTGATCATCTGGGCTGCGACGGGATCGACGACCTCGACGACCTGACCGACGTCAAGTCCCTGGTGGCCGAGGAGATCCTGCGCGGCGGCACGATGGTGCTCAACGCCGACGACCCGCGCTGCGCCGGGCTCGCCCAGCGGCCCGCCGTGCGCGACCGGAACCCGGTGATCCGGTTCTTCAGCCTGTCGGCCAGCAGCCCGGTCGTCATGGCCCACCGGATGAGCGGCGGGATCGCCTGCCTCCTGCGCGACGGCCAGCTCATCGAGGCCAGGGGCGGCGGGGAGGAAACCGTGCTGATGCACGCGGATGAGCTGCCTGGCTCGTTCGGGGGCGCCGCGGCCCACCTGCTGGCCAACGCGCTGGCCGCAGCGGCCGCGTGCCGGGCGCTCGGGGTGAGCGTCAAGGACATCCGGCGCGGCTTCGCCACGTTCACCCCGGCCGAGGCGAACCCGGGCCGTGGGAACGTCTACCAGGTCGGAGGCGTGCCGCTAGTGGTGGACTACGGGCACAACCCGGCCGCTCTGGCGTCCCTGGGACGCCTGCTGCATGAGGCCTGGGACGGCCGCCCCATTGCGGCGATCACCCTGCCCGGGGACCGCCGGGATGACCTGATCGCGGAAAGCGCGGCCACCGTGGCGACCTGGTTCAGCCGGGTGGTCGTTTACGAGGACCGCGACCTGCGCGGGCGTGAGGCAGGGGAGATGACCCGGCTGATCTCCGCCGCGCTGGCCCGGCATCGCCCCGACATCCGCATCCTGACCGCCGGGGGCCCGGACGACGCGCTCCGGTCTGCCCCCGCGCTGGCCTCACCGGCCGATCCGGTGCTGCTCACCTACGAGACGCTGGGCCCGGTGCGGGACCTGCTGGACCGCCTCGGCGCCACGGCGTGGCCCGGCGGCCCGGCGCAGCCGCCGGGCTGACCGCAAGGGGGCCGGGCTGGCTGGTATAGCGCGGGGCAAGCTGGCGCGAGCAGGGACGGATCCGGCATAAGGTCCATGGAGCGGTAATTGACACGGGCGGCCGCGGGTCTCAGGCGTTTGGAGGTGGCGGTGGACCTCGTCCCCTCGGCGGTGAAACCGTCCCAGGCTGCCGGCCCCGGGCGGCGGGGGGCCAGGCCGGTGGCGCCGTGGCTGATCTTGGGCCTGTACCTGCTCGGTGCGGTCGCGGTGACCTGGCGGCTGTGGGCCGACCCGGCTTCGCGGATCCAAGTCGGTGACGTGACCGACGTCGACCTGTTCAGCTGGTTCATCCGCTACTCGGCGCAGTCGGTGGCGCACGGGAGCCTGCCGGCCTGGTCACCACCGCGATGAACGCGCCGCACGGCATCAACCTGATGTGGAACACCTCGCTGCTCCTGCCGGGAGTGCTGCTGACCCCGGTGACGCTGCTGGCCGGCCCGCAGACCACCCTGACCCTGCTGCTCACGCTGGGTTTCGCCGGCTCCGCAGCGTCGCTGTACTGGGTGCTGCGGCGCTGGGGCGTGCGGATCGGCCCTGCGGCGCTCGGCGGGGCCGTGTACGGCTTCTCCCCGGCCCTGCTCGCGGCCGCGGTCGGCCACTACCACCTTGAGTTCGCGGTCCTGCCGCCGCTGCTGATCGACGCCATGCTGCGCATCGTCACCGGCCGCGGCCGCCCCGTCAGGACCGGGATCTGGCTGGGCCTGCTGGCCGCGGCGCAGTTCTTCATCGGGGAAGAACTCCTCGTCGATACGGTCTTCGCGTCCGGGGTCGTGCTCATCGTGCTGGTCGCGATGAGGCCGCACACGGTGACCGGGCGGGCGCGGCAGAGCGTGACAGGCCTGGCGGTCGCCGCCGGCGTCGCGCTCGTGATCTGTGCGTACCCCCTGTGGGTGCAGTTCCACGGCCCGCTGGCCCAGCACGGCAACCCCTGGAAGGGCAACCACTTCCGGAACCGGGCGGCGGCGTTCGTGACCCCGGCCGGGAACATGCTGCTGCACACCTCGTCGGGAGCGGCCGCCGTGGCCCGGCACCCGGCCTACGTGTCGGAATACGTCGCCTACCTCGGCTACCCGCTGCTCGTGGTGCTGATCGTCGCGGCGATCTGGTACTGGCGTGATCTGAGGGTCCGTGTCGCCGCGGTGGCCTGTGCGGTGCTGGAGATCCTCTCCCTCGGCGGCACGCAGGTGGTCCGTGGCGCCACCGTCCCGCCGGTGCTGCTGCCCTGGCACTGGCTGGCCTACCTGCCGGTGGTCAGCCAGATGCTGCCGGACCGGCTGTCCATCCTGGCAGACGGGCTGGCCGCCGTGGTCCTGGCGGTCTCGCTCGACCTGGCCCTGTCCGCGGCGGACCAGCCACGCTGGCGGCGCCAGGGGATCCCGGTGGCGATCGCGGCGATCGCGGTGCTGCCGCTGATCCCGCTGCCCCTGCATGCCACCCAGGCCGCCGGGGTGCCGGCCGGGTACCGGGCGGCGTTCGCCCGGCTGGACCTGCCGCGGGACGCGCGGGTGCTCGTGGTGCCCGTGCCCTACGGCCACGTCTCGCAGGCGCTGCGCTGGTACGCCGATACGGGTTACCCCGGCTCGATGAACGGCGGGTACTTCATCGGGCCCAACCGGAAGGGCAAGGCCATGGGCTACGGCGGCCGAAAGGCACAGGCCATCGCCAAGTCCATCGACGCCTTGTGGCACCCCTCCAGTCACGCGAGCCTCACGGCCGCGCAGATGCGCAGGTATGTCGCGCGCTGGCGGCCCGCGGCCGTGGTCGCGGTGACCCGGCGCACCTCCCGTCTCGGCCGGCTGCTGACGACAGTTTTCGGGCCGCCCAGCTTTACCGTGGGCCGGGTCGTGGTATGGCGGCGCCAGTGAAGGATGGCCGATGCTTTCCTGGTACTTTGCTTAGCTCCGACAAGATTCTGGGCATATTCGGTATATAGTCCACTGACCAATTTGCGATAACAGGATGGCGCCGCTGTGAAGCTATCGATCCTGATGCCGGTCTACAACGAGGCTGAGACGGTCCAGAACGCGATCAAGCGCCTGCTGGACGTGGAGTTTCCCTGTCCTGTCGAGTTGGTCGTGGTTGATGACGCGAGCACGGACGGGACATCAGAGATCCTTGACGGCCTGCATGACGACCGCATGATCAAGCTCCGGCATTCGGTTAACCAGGGCAAGGGGGCCGCGGTGCGCACCGCGGCTGCGGCTGCAACTGGCGACTACATCCAGCCTTTCGACGCCGACATGGAGTACCAGCCGGAAGACATCCCCGAACTGCTGAAGCCGGTGCTCCGCGGCGAGGCCACGGTAGTCTTCGGGAGCCGGACATTCGGCAGCCACTCGGCCTATTCATTCTGGTACGTGATGGGCAACAAGGGCGTGACGACCGTTGCCAACATCCTGTTCAACGCCTACATCGCCGACCTGGAGACCTGCTTCAAGCTGATGCCCCTCGAGTTGTACCGCAGCCTGGACATCACCTCCGACGGGTTCGGCATGGAGGCGGAGATCACCGGAAAGCTGCTCGCGCGGCAGATCCGCCCGTTCGAGGTGCCGATCACCTACCGGGCCCGCAGCCGTGAAGAAGGCAAGAAGATCACCTGGAAGGACGGGGTGCAGGCGGTGTGGCTGCTGGCCCGCATCCGGATGACCTCTAAGCGGGCCCAGGGCCGCGGTCTCTCTGCCTAGCGCGCACGGCGCACGTACCCGAGCGGGGGAGGCAGGGGTGAGCCTTGTCCGGCGGGCGGCCCGGCCGCTGCACGGAGCGGGACGGCCGCGGCAGCCCACCCGGGACGAGCCGTCCCGCGGCCGCAGCCGGGCAGCCCCCTGGCTGATCCTGGGCTGCTACCTGCTGGGCGCGGTGGTGCTGACCTGGCACCTGTGGGCCGATCCGGCCGGGCGTGCCCAGGTCGTCCCGGGCCACGGCGTGTCCCACGACATCGACCTGTTCGCCTGGTTCCTCCGCTATGAAGCCACGGCGATCACCCACGGGCGGCTCCCGGACCTGGTGACCACGGCGCTGAACGCGCCGCAGGGCATGAACCTGATGTGGAACACGTCCCTCCTGCTGCCGGGCGTGGTGTTCGCGCCGCTGACGCTGGCGATCGGCCCGCAGGCCACCCTCACCATCGTGCTGACGCTGGGGTTCGCGGGCTCTGCGGCCACCATGTTCTGGGTGCTGCGCCGCTGGGGCGCCAGCCTGGGCGCGGCGGCCCTGGGGGGCGCGGTCTTCGGCTTTTCCCCCGCGTTGCGTATCGCCGCGGTGGGGCATTACCACCTGCAGTTCGCGGTGCTGCTGCCGCTCATGATCGATGCGCTGCTGCGGCTGCTCACCGGCCGCGGCAGGCCGGTTCGTACCGGGGCCTGGCTGGGCCTGCTGACGGCGGCTCAGCTGTTCATCGCCGAGGAGACGGTGGCGCTGACGGCTGTGGCCGGCGCGGTCGTCGTCGTGGTGCTGGCGGCGTCGCGCCCGCGCGCTGTGCCGGGCCTGGTCCGCGGGGCGGTGACCGGGCTGGCCACCGCGGCCGGCGTCCTGGTGGTGACGTCCGGGTACCCGCTGTGGGTGCAGTTCCACGGCCCGCTCGCCGAGCAGGGCAGCCCCTGGAAGCCGGGGCACTTCCGGAACCGCGCGGGCGACTTCGTGGACGGGCCCAGCGGGGTCCTGGTCCACTCGCAGGCGACGGTGCGGTACCTGGCCGACCACGCGGTCCGGATGGTCGAGTACTTCGCCTACCTCGGCTGGCCCATGCTGGTCGTGCTGCTGCTCGCCGCGGTCCTCTTCTGGCGGGACCTGCGGGTCCGGGCGCTGGCCGTGACGTTCGCGGTGCTGGAGTGGCTCAGCCTGGGCAGCCGTAGCCTCGTGGTGCACGGCCTGCACTACCCGGCCTCTCTCCTGCCCTGGCACTACCTGCAGCGGCTGCCGCTGCTGAGCCAGAGCCTGCCGAACCGGTTCTCGTTGCTGGCGGACGGCGCGGCCGCCGTGGTCCTGGCGTTCTCCCTGGACCTGGCGTGGGGGCGGGCCCGGAAGCCAGCCGCTGCGGGACCGGCCGTCCCGGCGGCGGATGCCGCGGCTCCTGCCGCCCCGGACGCCAATCCGGCGGCCGGAGCGCCACCGGTCCCGGCCCGGCCCCCGGCCTGGCGTAAGGCCGCCGCCGTCACGCTCATCGCCCTGGCGGTCGTGCCGATCATCCCGCTCCCGCTGCAGGCGGCGGCGGTCATCCCGACCCCCGCCGGCTGGCAGCAGGCCTTCGCCCGGCTGCGGCTGGCCAGCAACGCACGGGTGCTCGTCGTCCCGGTCCACCCCGCCACCGTGATGCGCTGGCAGGCCGACACCGGCGTGCCCGGCTCTCTGATCGGCGGCTACTGCATCGCACCCAACCCGGCCACGGGTAAGGCCGAGCTATGCGGCAGCGGCAGGAAGCCGACCGCCGGCTATCTCAACGCCCTGTGGCTGGGCAAGCCGGGAGCCGTCCCCCCGTCCACCGCCCAGCTCCGGTCCGACCTGAGGTACTGGCGCCCGGCCGCGATCGTCGCGGTCACCAGCCGGGACTCGCGGCTCGGCCGTTATCTCAGCAACGTGTTCGGGCCGCCGGCCCTTCAGGATGGGAGCGTCCTGGCCTGGCGGCCGGTGCGGGTGCCCCGGGCCATCGGGAACAGGCCGGGCGCGCACGTGAACAGCTAGAGCGTGCCCGGCGTGTCAGGGCGGCCGAGGGCCCGGTACGTCCAGCCCGCAGCCTGCCAGGCTCCGGCATCGAGGACGTTCCGCCCGTCTGCGATGGTGCGCCGGGCTACAGCCTTCCCGATGACGTCCGGGTCCGCCTGGCTGAACTCCGGCCACTCGGTGAGCAGGAGCAGCACGTCAGCGTCGGCGGCCGCGCCGAGGATCGAGCCGGCGTAGCCGAGTTCCGGATGCGCCCGCCGGGCCCGGTCCATGGCCACCGGGTCATAGGCGGTGACCCGGGCCCCCCGGGCGTGGACGGCGGTCGCCACGGCCAGCGCCGGGGAGTCGCGGATATCGTCGGAATCAGGCTTGAAGGCCAGCCCCAGCACGCCGACCCTGCGCCCGGCCAGCGACCCCCCCGCCAGCTCCTGGGCCAGCCCGACCATCCGGGACCGCCGCCGCCCGTTGATCGCGTCCATCTCACGCAGGAACGAGACGGAGTCGGCTACACCCAGCTCCGCCGCCCGGGTCATGAACGCCCGGATATCCTTCGGCAGGCAGCCGCCGCCGAACCCGAGGCCGGGCCGCAGGCTGGCCGGGCCGATCCGGTGGTCGTAGGCAAGTGCTTCGGCCAGCTCGGTGACGTCCGCGTGGGCCGCTTCGCAGACCTCGGCCATCGCGTTGATGAAGGAGATCTTCGTGGCCAGGAACGCGTTGGCCGCGATCTTCACCAGTTCGGCCGTCTCGTAGCCAGTGACCAGGAAGGGAATACCCGCCGCGATCGGTTCCGCGTACACCTCGCGCAAGACCGCCTCGGCCTCCGAGGACCGCACCCCCACCACGATCCGTTCCGGCCGCAGCGTGTCGGCCACCGCGAAGCCCTCACGCAGGAACTCGGGGTTCCAGGCGAGCTGCACGCCCGTCCCGGCGGGGGCGAGCTCCGCCACCCGTGCGGCGAGCTGCGCGGCGGTGCCTACCGGGGTGGTGGATTTGCCGACGATCAGGCACGGCCGTTCCAGCCGCGGCGCCAGCGTCTCGATGCAGTCCAGGAGCTGGGAGAGGTCGGCACCGGCCGAGTCAGGCCGCTGCGGCGTGCCCACGCAGACGAAGTGGACGTCACCGAAGTCCGCGACCTCCTCGTAGGAGGTGGTGAAGCGGAGCCGGCCCGACCGCAAGCCCCGCTCGAGCAGCTCGTCCAGCCCGGGGTCGTAGAACGGCAGCTCGCCCGCGGCCAGCCTGGCGATCACGTCCGGATCGTTGTCCAGGCCGAGCACATCGAAGCCCAGCTCCGCGAGGCACGCGGCGTGCGTGGCCCCCAGGTAACCGGTGCCCAGCACGGTGAGACGACGAGCCACGACACCTTCCTCCCTGGGCCTCCTCGGCACCACCGTCGTATCGCCTCCCGCTTCTTGCCCCGAGGGAAGCCGCCCCATGCTAGTTGACGTCACCGGTATTCCAGGCCAAGCCGGTGAGCGAGGTTTGTGTCGCAGGCGGCTGCCACCCGGCCGCTCCGGCCCGGCCCGGCCGGGGGGTTACTGGCGAGGGTCCGGCGGGGAGCTTGATGCCGGCGTGGGCCCAGGGGCGGGTGAAGCCGACCACGGTGCCGTCGCCCGCGGCTGCGGCGGAGGTGCCGTACGCAGAGATCCGGATGGGAAAGCCCGTCGCGTAGGCCTCAAGCATCATGCCCTTGCCGATGACCAGGCCGACGTGCCCCGGGGCCGTCGGCGTGCCGTCCGATCCCGCGAAGAACACCAGATCACCGGGCCTCACCTGGCTGGCCGGGATCTTCGGTCCCCAGGCCCACTGCAGCTGCGAGGTCCGGGGGATGCTGATGCCCGCCGCCCGGTACGCCATCATCATCAGCCCGGAGCAGTCGAACGCATCGGGGCCGGTGCCGCCCCACAGGTAGGGCTTGCCCAGCTGCTCCCGCGCGTACCCGACCGCGGTCGAGACCAGATGGTTGGGTACCGCGGTCGTCTGCGCGCTGGTCAGGCACTCGGGCGCGCTCACCGTGGTGGTGTTGCTCTCGGTGTAGCCGCCCCGGCTGTAGACGCCCGCCCAGTAGAGCACCGTCTGCACGTAGGACTGGAGGTGGTTATAGGCGAAGATGGCCCCGCTGACGTTGTTCTGCACGCCGTGCGCGAGCAGGTACTTGGCCGCGCCCGCGATGGCGTCCGCGGGCTCGTAGACACTGGCCACGCCGTCACCGTTGGCGTCCGTGGCCACGCCGCTGACCACCTGGGACGCTGGGTGAATCGCGGCGCCGCCCCAGGTGTCGCCCGACGCGCCGCTGATGCCGATCTGCATCGGCCCGGCAGCGCCGAAGGCGTTCGACCCGGAATGCACGCCGGGCAGGCTGGTCCGCCCGTCGTTGGACTCGACTTCCCCGATCCCGGCGAGCAGCACCCACGGAACCCCGTACTGCTGCCCGGTCTTCTTGAACAGGGCGAGGTAGTCAGCCGGGATGGAGTTGCGGGCCGCCGTGGTCACCGCGGGCTGGGTGGTGGGCCCGCCACCGGAGGACGGGCATCCGACCCCCCCGGCGAAGAGCATGCTGGCCCCGCCGACCATCGCCATGGGGATCACGGCCACGGCGGTGACCAGCAGGGCGGCCACCCCGATCGCCACCAGCACCGCGAGCAGGCCGGCGCTGAAGCTGAAGCGCCAGCTCACGAATTGCCCGCCTTGGCCAGCTCGATGTCGTTGACCAGCCAGCTTCGCCCGCTGCCGGTCAGGGTGATCGCGTACTGGCCGTTGTTCTGGCTTTTCCCCTGCTTGGTGTGCATGGTCTGGACGATGGTGACCACGAAGGTCAGGCTGCCGGAGCCGAAGGTGCGGATCGAGTTGATCACCGTGCGGGCGGACGAGACCTGCTGCTGCCGGGTGCGCTGGCTGGCCACGCCGGGCGTGCCGTAGGCGCGCGCCAGCGTGGCGCTGAGCTCGCTGGTGGTCAGGCCGCGCAGGCTGGCCAGATAGCCGGACGTGCTCTCCCGGTAGGAGAACGTGTCATAGGCCGCCCCGAACGCCTCCGTGACACTGGCCGCCTTGGCCAGGTCGGCCTGGCTGAACGGGAGCCACTGGTAGATGTCGGGCGCCGATCCGGTCGGGGCCGGAGACGCAGGTGTGGCTGGTGCGGTGGAGGCCGCGGGAACGGCCGGGGACGTCCCCCGCGCGCCAGTCGCCGAGGCGCTGGGCGTCGCCGCGGCTGTCCTGTGTCCCTGCCCCAGCGCCGAGCGCACGCCCGGAATGAGCAGATATGCCCCCATCCCGCCGAGCACGACGACAACGCCGAGGAAGGCCAGCACCCGCTGGGCCGGGCTCAGGTCCATGACAGTCCGCTACTTCTTCCGGCGCACCGGGCGCAGCCAGAAGGGACCGGGCGGGCCGGGATCCGCGCCCGGACCGGCCTGGCTACTCCCGCCCTCGCCTCGCCCGGAGGGCGGCGGAGCGGACTGGCCCGGTCCGCCACGCCGGCTGGCGGAACCGCTGCCGCCGCCGGACCCGCTGTCGCGGGCCCGCAGCGGTGGTGCCGCGTCCCGGGACGGCCCGCCGGGCCGGGCTGGCACTGCGGGACGGGCTGCCCCAGAAGCCGGAGCCGCCGCCCTGGCTGCTGGTCCGGGGCGGGCTGGAGCCCGGATCGCCGCCCCGCGGCGGCGCGCTGCGCGCGGGGCCGCTGCCCCGGGCCGGCGCACCAGTGCGGGAGGGAGCGGCACCAAAGCCCGGCGGGGCCGCACCCGTCCCGGCGGCGCTCCCAGACGGCGGCGGCGCAGCCGCAGGCGGGCGCGGGGCCACGCCCGGCCAGCGCTGCCGGGCCGTTCCCGGGGGCGCTGCGGCAGGCCGGGCGGTGGGCGGCGCACTCGCCGGTGCACCGGCCGCCCGGCCTGGCTGGACACCACCGGCGGAGGCACCGCCGGCGGGAGTACCTCCTGAGGGGGCGCCGGCCCGCTGGCCGCCCGGGGCGTCCGGGCGGGCCCGGCCTGCGGCAGCGTCGGCCGCACCGGAGCGGGCCCAGCCCGACGGTGAGCGCTGCTGTCCGGCTCCGTCCCGGTCCGGCAGGTCCAGCGGTGGCGCCGCGCGAGGGCTCCCCTCGGCCGCCGCGGCGGCCCGCCCGCGGCCGCGGGAGGCCAGCCCGCCCCGGCCCGATCCGCCCTGCTGGGCCTCGTCGGAGCCGTCACCCGGCGCACCGGGCTGCTCAGGTCCCTCCTCGCTGCCCGTGGTGGCGGCGGAGGCCGCGGAGGCCCCCGCCGCGGCACCTGCGCCGCCCGCCACCGCGACCTGTGCGGCCACGGAGGCAGCCTGCGCCGGGTTGCGCCTGGCCCACCGGGCGGCCCGGTACGCGGCGAATCCGGGGACGCCCACGGTGGCGGCGTCCACCGTGTTCCGCCGCGCCGTGCTGCCCGCCTGGGCCAGCCCCGCCTCAGCCCGGTCGCGGGAGCCGACCATGCCGTACCCCACCGCCGAGAACAGGTGCACGAAGGGCTTCCGGTAGATGAACACCGCCACGGTGACCAGGGCGATCATCAGGATCTTCAGCGCCCAGGGCAGCACCGCGTCGCTGGTGCCCATGATCAGGGAGTAGGCGTACAGCAGAACGCTGAGGACCAGGGCCACGGCCGCCTGTTTCAGCAGGACGCCGACGAGCATCTCCACCCAGCGCAGCGCGACCACCCGGCCGAACCCGGGATGGGTTCCGACGATGAGGAAGAACGGCCCGGCCACGAGCAACAGCAGGAACCCGAGTTTCAGGATGATCAGCGTGATCGCGATCAGCAGCACCAGGACGCCGGCGACGAGCGCCGCGAACAATGCCGCGAACGCGATCTCCAGCCGGGTGGGGTACTGGTTCCCCTGGAACAGCGAGTAGACGTCGGGATTATTCTGCTTGATCGACTGGGCGATGCCCGCGTAGGCGTCTTGCTTGGCCTGGATCAGGGACGGGGTCGCTGTCTCGTTGGTGGCGATGGCCTGCGCCCACAGGAGCTGACGCCCGTACTGGTTGACCACCGTGGGCTTCGCGCCCTTGCCCGTGGTGTACGCGGTGGTGCCGAACTCGCCGTCCAGCCACGGCTTGCAGACCAGCACGGTCCACAGCTCGTTGGCGTTCTGGTCCACGATGCCCGAGCCGCCCGTGAAGTTGTAGTTGGCCGTGCTCACCTGCGGGTCGCGGCCCTGAACCGGGACGCAGTTAGTACCGGCCGGGCCGGCAGCCCGGCGAACGCGACGTTCAGGGTCTGGGTGATCCCGTTGGACACGGTCTTGCCCAGGCCGGTGAAGTCGGCGGGCCGGCCGATGAGCCAGATGGCGGCCGCGCACGCGATGACCATCCAGATGGTGCCCTCGATCGTCCGGGTGGCCCGCTTGCGGATCAGGCCCTGCCAGGCCAGCCAGATCGCGCCGAGGATGACCACCGGGGCCAGGAACGGGAAGTAGATCGCGTTGCCCAGGCTGGTGATCAGCCGGTTCACCGCGTTGGTCAGCCAGGACAGGATGCCCTCGCCGGCCGCGGACTGGTACACGGTGATCGTGACCCGGTCCAGCGCCTTCGAGGCGTCGAACACCATCCCCGCGACGCTGTTGCCGATCAGCGAGGTCATGTCCGAGCACTGCATGTCGTAGGCCGCCCAGGACTGGCCCGCCATGCCGTAGCTGTCGTAGAGGGTGGCGGGCTGCTTCCCGCCGGTCACGGGCGGGCGGATCAGCGAATCTATCCCGCCGGCCGCCGGCTCCGGCGCGGGGACGGACGGCTGGCAGATGTTGTTGAGGTCGCCTATTAAACCGCTGGACCCCGCGTTGCAGAAGCCGAGCAGGCCGCCGATGTCGCCGATGCCGGGGGCCGAGCAGATGCCCGACGGAGCGGCCGGGGTGTCCGGGGTGCTGGCCGACGCCAGCCGCGCGGTCGCGGTGTGCTGCGCCCCCGCCGCGTGCTGGGCGGTCACCGCGTGCTGGGCTGGGGCGCCGACCGCAGCCTGCGCGATCGCCGGCGACCCGAGCAGGCCTGCCCCGGCCACGGCGATGAGCACGCCGGGCACGGCGAGGGTTCTGCGGACTACCCTGGCGGTCCGGCGGAGGACGCTGGCCATGGTGGGCTCCTGAAGCCTGAGGGGAGAGGCTGGTCGGGGCATGAAGTGACCGCCGGTCACCTTGCGGGCTCGCCCGGCGGCGCCCCGCCGAGCAGCCCGGCGCCCTGAGCAGGGTCGCCATCCGGTGACACGGGTTCTTCGGCAGGGCGGGCCCGGGTGGGGTTGGTGTCCAGCCACTGCCGCAATTCATCAGAGATCAGGTCGATGCCGATCCGGCCGACCCGGCCTTCGAGATCACGGAAAACGCATTCCCCGTTGCCGAGCCCCCGCAGCACGGCCTTGTGTTCCTCTGAGGCCTCCACCCCCAGGAGCGCCATCACGTTCGCCACCTCGACCCGCTCCGAGGAACGGAAGGCGAACACCCCCGATATACAGTTCGTCACCTGCTCACTGAGCAGGTCCCCGGCATTCTGTGAGACCAGGATCAGGGCGGTGTTCCGTGAACGCCCCATCCGGGATACCTCGGGAACCAGCTTGGCCCCCTGCGGTGTCGCCGTGATCGCCCACGCTTCATCGAGGAAGATCGCCTTGGGGAGCCGGCGATCGATTCCGTTGAGGAGCCTGCGGGCGAACTGGGAGACGAGGTACAGCAGGGCGACGGACAGGCGCTGCTCGTAGGAATAGTCTTCGCGCCCGGCCGCGGTGTCGGGCAGGGTCAGCCCGGCCAGCGTGAACACGGTCGTCCAGCCGGCCGTGTCGATCTGCTGCCCGCCCGAGGGCGCGAAGCAGAGCCGGGCCAGGCGCATCTCCGACATCGACCGGAGCACCGCGCCGAGGTTCTTCGATGCCGGGTCGGCCGACTCCTCCAGATGCCGGATCACCTTCCCCAGGCTCGGCCGCTCCCGGCTGGCCACGCTGGCGACCGCCTGGATCATCGCGCTCTCCCGCTCCTCGCTCATCCGCGGCAGGAGCAGGCGGAGGGTCTCCGTGGCCATGGTCCGTTTCTCGGCCAGGTCGTCGCCGAACGAGAACGGGTCGAGCAGGCCCGGGGCGGCGGCACCGAGCGGCAGCACCCGCGCTTTGCGGCCCCGGTCGGCCAGCAACTGGACCAGCGGTTCCGCATCGCCCTTGGGGTCGATCACCGCGACCGTCACCCCGCGCAGCGCCAGCTGCAGGATGAGCAGCAACGCCAGTGTCGTCTTACCCCCGCCAGGCTCACCGGTGATGGCGATGGCCGTGGGCCGGTTCAGCGCCGCGGCCAGCAGCGGATCAAAGTGGACCACGGCGCGGGCCCGGCCGAGGGTCTCGCCGATGTACGGGCCGACCCAGCCCTGGCCACTGTTGGGCCGGTCGCCCAGGTCCACCGTGGCGGTCGGCACTCCGCCCGCGATCGTGTACAGCGGCTGGCGCTGCACGTACGAGCTCAGCCGGACCCGGTCCCCGGGCAGCGACTCGCGGAGCAGGGAGAACTGGTCGCCGGTCGAGTTGACCACGTCGATGCCCATGTCGCGGTAGTGCTCGACGACCGCCTCCACCCGGCGCTGGCACAGTTCGCGGGTCGGGGCGGACACCACGAGCCGGTGCCAGCCGTAGACGAAGGGCAGCCGTTCCTTGGTGATGCCGTGCTCGAGCATCCGGGCCGAGGCGATCTGCTCGGCCAGGGCGATCGGCGCATCCACCCCGGCCTCCCTGATGTGCGCATCCATGTCCCGGGCGTGCGCCAGCCGGCGGCCGACATCCTTGCTGGCCTTGGCCGGCGGAATCAGCCGCATCCGGGAGCTGACCTCTACCGGGAACGGCAGCGAGTCCGCGAAGTGCAGCCACGGCTCCCCGTCCGGGAACGACATCACGTCAGGGAACCGGGAGAAGGACAGGAACGCCTCGAACGACTCCCCCTCCGAGTGCTCCAGGCGCAGCAGTGTGCGCCCGTTGTGCACCTGGCCTTCGTACAGCGACTCGATCTCCCCGGCCCCCCACCGGCGGCGCCGGACCGCGGACGGGCGCGGGTCACCCGCGGTTCCCATCAGCGTGTGCCGGACCAGCCAGGCGATCTGGTCGCTCGTGGCGTGCCGCGCGTCGAGGGCGCTGGCCCCCAGGGCGCGGCCAAGCCGCTCGGCGTGCTCGGTCCAGCGGGCAATCTCGGCCGTGCCGATCGCTTCATCATCGAGGCCCATGGCCTGCTCGCCGGTCCGGTAGGCGTTGAGGAACCCGGAGAGCATGCCGCCACCCAGCTGCGCGCGCATGCCCCGCTGCCCCAGCCGGACACCCAGGTAGACCTCTTTCGCCCAGAAATCCTTCGCCCAGACGTGGCGGTACATCTCATCCAGGTAGTCCCGCCAGCCCGGTCCCCCGTCCGACGTGGCGTCCAGCTGGGCCGCCCACTCCGCAGCCGGGTAGGACCGGTGCACGATGCGCAGGTGGACCTCGGCGTCCGGCATCCGGATCGCGGCCAGCGCAACCGTGATGTTGGTGGCCAGGGCCTCCCGGTCCAGCGGCGTGGTGAACTCGTACGGCTGGGTGGGCAGCCGGTAGTACGCCCAGGCGTGGGTTTCGGTGAGCAGGATGCGGTCGTCGAAGTAGCGGAGGGACAGGCGCGACCGCGACCGTCCTCCCGTCCGGGCGCTCACGGTGTCCTCCCAGAAGTTCGCGCCATCCGGCAAAAACCCGCGCTCACCGGGCGGCCCATCGCTGCGGCGCACCCTTGGGCGGCACGGGGCCACCGGGCGGGGCGGCCCGGCTGTCCTCGACCGCGAGTGCCGAGACGAGCACTCCCGCCAGCGCCGTGTAAGCGTGCTGGACCTGCGGACGGAGCAGGGGAAACCGGGATTCGGCGTCGGCGGCGGGCAGGCAGTCACTGATCCCCTGTTCCGCTGGCGGAGACCCCAGAAGATCATCCCAGGGCACCCGCACGATGGCCCGGCAACGGCCCCGGACGACCAGTTCAGCCTGCTCGACATGGGGCATGCTGCGCTTGCTTACCCCGTTGATGACCGTGATGGCCCCGGTGCACATTTCGCTATAACCGTGCCCGTCCAGCCACTCCATCGTCATCGCGACCGCCCGGGCCGCGTCGGAGCTAGCCGGGGCGACCAGGACCAGCTGGTCGGCCGCGGACAGGACACGGGCCACCGACGACGCGCCAGGGTCCGTCAGGGTAAGCGGGTAGCGGGACGTCAGGATCTCGAGCACCCGGGCGTATTCATCGTCGGCGAGCGCCGGGCCGCCTTCGGGGGCGGAGTCATGCGCGATGAGATCCAGGCGGCCGCGGCCGCGCTGGCCCGGCACGGCGGGTGTGGCCCCGGTCAGCAGTCCGCGCGCGGTGCCCGCCGGGGAGGTGCGGGCCATGTCGGTGAGGGACGTCTGCCCCGGGTTGAGGTCGAGCGCCGCGACCAGCTCCCCGCGAAGGGTGGCCAGGACGTCGGCGAGCATCAGCGTCGTCACCGTCTGGCCAGCGCCGACCGTGCAGCCCAGGACCACGATCAGCCGGGGCCCGTGGACGGGAAGGAGGGCCCGGTCGCGGTCACGCCGCTCCATGTCGGGCCGCCCGGGCCCCTGACCCCCGGGCACGACCCTGACGTGCTCCCGCCAGTTGCTGCCGGCGCGGTGCTGGCCCGGGCCGCTCAGTGCCCGCTCCACCAGGGCTGGCCTGGTGCTGGAGCTGCCCCGGACTACGACGACGGGCGGCGACCAGGGGCTGGCCGGCGATGGTGTTGAGCCGGTGGCGGGTGCGGCGGCGTCGCCCGGCGGATCCTGGTCAGACGCGTGTTCGCCTGCCCGGGCTTCGTCTGGAATGTCTTCGTGCCGAGTGCCGTCGTCTGCATGGCCTTCGTCCACAAGGCCTTCGTCCACGGGGCCTTCCGGACCGGCGTCTGCGCCCCCGGCGGTGCCACCTCAGGCTCGGCCGTCTCGTCCCTAGCTACCCCAGGTTCAGCCATTTCGGTCACGGCTGTCGCGGGCTCGGCCGTCTCGGCCTGGGCCATCTCGGGCCTAGCCATCCCGGGCTCGGCTGCCTCAGACCAAGCCACCTCGGACCCGGCGCTCCCGCCCGGGAGCTCCTCAGGCCCAGCCACTTCACCCCCGGCTGCCTCGGGCTGACCAGCCTGGAACTCGGGTGCCGCATGCCCGGCTGCTTCGGGCCCGGCTGCCTCGTCCTGGGCTGCCTCGGGCTGACCAGCCTCGAACTCGGGTGCCGCATGCCCGGCTGCTTCGGGCCCGGCTGCCTCGTCCTGGGCTGCCTCGGGCTGACCAGCCTCGAACTCGGGTGCCGCATGCCCGGCTGCTTCGGGCCCGGCTGCCTCGTCCTGGGCTGCCTCGGGCTCCGGCACCTCGAGCTCGGCCAGCCGGGACCCGGGCGTCCCGCCCTCGACGGCCGCGGGCGCCTCAGGCTCAGCCGTCCCGTCCAGGGCCGTCCCATCCTGGGCCATCCCGACCTGGGCAGTCCCGGTCTCAGCCTCCTCGTCCTCAACTCTCCCAGACGCCGCCGTCTCGAGCGCAGCCGTCCGGTGCGCTTCGGGCGCGGGCCGGGCGGAGTGATCGTCGGCCAGCTCGTGCGGGACCGGCTCAACCGGGCCTTCCTCAGGCCGGACCGGGCCGATGAAGAACCCCGCGGGTGAGGTTGACGTACCGGTCACCGGCTCTGGCGGGGCCGCCGGCGGCGGCACGCTTACCGTGGGCCCGGCGGCAGGAGCGGGCATAGCCGTATCCGACGCGGCCGTATCGGCGCGGCGGTCCGGCGCGGCCGTGTCCGGCAAGGCCAGCGCATCGGCTCGCCCCATGAGGGGATCTGGTCCCGCGGGCTCCGTCCGGCCCGGAACCGGGACAGGTTCCCCAGCAGCCGGGATCGGATCCGCGGCTGCGGGCACCGCAGGTCGTGCGGTCTTCTCCCGATCCCCGTGGACCGGAGGGACCGGGGCAGGCGGAACGGGCGCGGTCCAGGCGGGCCCGGCCGGGGGCGTGGCCGAGGCGGGAGCGTGCGGGTCCTTCACCGGCCAGGCAGCGGCGGGCGGACGGGCCGCGCCCGGGGCATCGGGACGATGCGGCCTGATGACGCCTTCGCCGCCTCCGGCGGAGAGTCCCGGCGCGCTGGCCGGGACCCCCGGCCGGGTGGGCAGGCGGCCTGTGGGATCAGCCGCCGGGCGGAGCGGGGCCTGCCGCTCGTCATGGGCGATCTCCGCCGGAGTCGTCCCCGCCGCCCTGGCTGGCGGCATCACCGCGGTTCCAGGAGCGATGACTGGCCACTGGGTCGCACGGCCCCGCTGCTCCGCCGGCGGGCGCAGTCGCGCCGCGGGAGCGGCACGCGGCACACCGACGGCCGGACTGGACCCAGTGGCCTGCGCGGCGGCTTTGCGAGCTGCCGATGGCCGCACCCGGGCCGGGCGCCCGGCGACGGCAGGCCGCTCCGCGACGGCCGGGGCAGCGGCGGGGGCGAGCACCGGGGCCTCTGCCGGCGCCCGGGGAATGCTCCTCGTCCCGGCGCCAGACCTTACCGATCACCACGATGTCGTCTTTCTCCGCCAGCGGAGCCATCCGGCACCATGTCCCCGGCTCGCCCAGATAGCGCACCTGGGAAATGATCAGCTCAGGGAGTCTCTTACTTTCCAGCACGGGCCGCGTGGCGAGCCAGGTGATCACACCCGGCGGAAGCACGTACAGCCAGAACAGGGAGTGGTTGAAGGGGAGCCCGAGGATGGTCAGCAGGATCACGTACGGCACCGTGATCGCCGCGAACACAGCGATCTGGCCAACCGGGACCGGCATCGGCAGCCTGAAGTCATACAGCTTGTAGAGCCGCTTCTCTATTCGCCAAATGCTGGTATAGGTGGGCAAGTCCACCGGACGCTCTCCTTCCGGCCTGGGCGGAGATCAGTGGACGCCGAGTGCGTTCGCGATGCCCTGAGCGAGCGTCTGCACGATGCTCGGGGTGTAGAAGATCACCGCGATCGCAACGGCGAGCACGAGGAACTGCACAAACCGGATGATTTCCCGAGTGAACAGGAAGAACAGGGCAACGATCCCGACGATCCCAAGGAACAGGGGCCCGAAAAGCCCCTGCAAGTAGTTCACGAGACCCGTGGTGCTGAGCGACGACGGGGCCGCGATGATCAGCGATTGGAACGACATGGATCTACTCCGGGTTATGGGGGATCACGCCTGGCGGGGCGGAGGCGTGCGGCCTTCGAAGTCTGGTCACGGCGACCCCGGTGACTCGGTTGCTGCGCTGATGTCCCTGACGTACCAGGTTCCGTTCTGCTTCACGACCGTGAGCGCGTAGCTCATCTGGAGCTGGGCAGGCTTCCCGCCTTTGGTGATCTCACCCGCTGGGGTTCTGGCCGGGACGCTCCAGACGACGGTCGCCATAATATGGCGGGTCGTGCCGCCAGGCGGGACGCTGATGTTAGCGATGGATTGAAAATCCACCGCGCCGTCCAGCCCGGTCAGGGAGGTACCCGGGGCCAGGAACCGGCCCAGGGTCACTTGGTTGCCACTGGCATACGCCTGGAAGAAGGCCGGAAGCTGGTTCGTCAGCACGGCCTGGGTGGCGGAATCAGAACCCGCGGGCGCAGCCGAGGGCAGGGCCGCCCGTGCTGGCGCAGGCAGCCAGGCGGGCGCGCCGGAGATGACGAGCCCGGCCGAGGACGCGTAGACAGGTACCCCCAGCTGCATCAACTGGCCATTAACCCGGGCTAGGAGCGTCACCACGGCGTGGTGAGCATCCTGCACGTCGGTAGCGGCTACCTGCTCGGACTGCAATTGCGATGTTCCCTGTCCATTCCAGCCAGCTTGCGGGTCCGATCCGCTGGGCAGGAAAGCGCCGAGGTGAGCGGCGCGCTGCGCCGCATCGCCCGGATTGTAGTTCAGGTACACCTGGCCGAACTGCATAGCGTAGGCATCCGCGAGGGTGACGGGGAACCCGCTGGCCGCAGGCGCGGACGTGGCTGGGGCCGCCTGCCCCGAGCGGGACTCGCCCGACAGGATCGCCACGACGCCGCGGTAACCGATAAGGAGCACGACGGCCCAGGCAACGCCCCGGAAGAGCCAGACGAGCCAGCGGCCGCCTGCGCCGCCCCAGGTTCGCCCCTGGCGCGGACGCCCGGTCTGGCCGCGCCCGGAATACTCGGTCCCCGGTTGGTAGTCCAGCCCGTGCTCACCCGAATGCGGACTGCGATCAACGGTTGACCGGCGAACCATCGCACCTCCGCCCGTTCCTGCGCACGCGCAGCAATGAGTTGCGGTGCCTTCCTCTGCCGTCTACCGCCCTATTCTGCGCCATAACCCGCCGACCCGGGAGCCCCTTTCGCGAGGCGCGGCGCCAGATGCACCAGCAATCGAACCGCCCAATGACAAGCGTGAGAGCGGCACGATTGGTTACGAGGGGGTGTCTGACCTGCGACGACGTCGAACGGGGAACTCTCCTTCGACCGCTGTCAGCTTGTCCCGCAGCACATGACAAATAGTTGCACCCGACGCCTTACTGTGCAGCTTAGCGGGGTCTCGGCGCCCGGGCGAGCACCGCAACACCCGTGTCGGACGCCATCTGGGACGTGTTGGCGCCGCGTCTGTGGCCGGACCGGTCGGCACGATTACCGGCCGGCGACGGGACTTCATCTTCTACTAAATAGCTACCTCTGCCGGCCCTTAGCGCCCGCAAATCATCCGGCTTATCGAGCCCCAGAAGCCACGGAATCTCACTGTCCACCCACAAGGCTCACTGCCGCACGCTGGATTACCGGCCCAGGCGCATGCGGGTCGCGTTCGCGGGTGGGCGACTCAGGCGGGATGCCACGCAATGAACAGCAGTTCACGACCAGGCCTGCCAGGAGCGTCCCAGAAGGGTCCGGCGTTCACACGTTGAAGCGGAACTCGACGACGTCGCCGTCGCGCATCACGTAGTCCTTGCCCTCGATGCGCACTTTGCCCGCGGCGCGGGCCGCAGTAAGCGATCCGGCGGCTACCAGGTCGTCGAACGCCACCACTTCGGCCTTGATGAAGCCGCGCTGGAAGTCAGTGTGGATGACACCCGCCGCCTCCGGGGCGGTCGCGCCGGACGGAATCTCCCAGGCCCGGACCTCTTTCGGCCCTGCGGTGAGGAAGGTCATCAGCCCCAGGGCGCTGAACCCCGCGTGCGCGAGCCGGTTCAGCCCTGGCTCCCCCATGCCCAGCTCAGCCGCCATCTCGGCCACCTCATCCTCGGGCAGTTCGGCCAGTTCCGCCTCGGTCTTCACGTCCAGGAAGATCACTTCGGCCGGGGCGATCTGCGCGGCCAGCTTGGCCCGCAGTTCCTCATCCGCCAGCTCCGCTTCGTCCATGTTGAATACGTACACGAAGGGCTTCGCGGTCAGGAGATGGAGCTCGCGCAGATCAGCCAGGTCGATGCCGGCCGTGGCCGCGCCGGCGAACAGGGTGGTGCCCCCGTCCAGCACCTGCTGTGCGGAAACGGCGGCATCAGCCGCCCGCTGGCGCTCCGGGTTCTTGGCGAACTTCGCTTCCTTGACGAGCCGGGGAACCGCCTTCTCCAGGGTCTGGAGATCGGCCAGGCTCAGCTCGGTCGCCACGGTGTCAACGTCGCGCGCGGGCGATACGTCGCCGTCGACGTGGCTCACATCCGGATCCGAGAACACCCTGACGACCTGGCAGATCGCGTCGGTCTCACGGATGTGCGCGAGGAACTGGTTACCCAGGCCCTGGCCCTGGGACGCCCCGCGGACCAGCCCAGCGATATCCACGAAGCGCGCAGTGGCGGGCACGATCCGGGCGGAGTCGTAGAGGCCGGCCAGCACCGCGAGCCGCGGATCAGGGATGCCGACGATGCCCACGTTCGGCTCGATAGTCGCGAACGGGTAGTTGGAGGCCAGCGCGTTGGCTCTCGTCAACGCGTTGAACAGGGTGGACTTGCCGACGTTGGGCAGGCCGACGATGCCGATCGAGAGGCTCACCTGCGCGAGTCTAGAGCGGTTCGCGGGGTGGACCCGCCGGGCGCGGCCCGGGCCAGCTGGCCCGGTCGAGCGTGTCGGAGGGGAAACTGTCAGTGGCCGCTGCCACCATGGCCAGCCATGGACGTCTTCTGGATGTTCGCCCTACTCGCGCTGGGTGCCGTGGTCGGCGCCGCCATCGGTTACCTGTACGCCCGCGGCCGCCTGGCCACCATGACTGCCGACCTCACGGGGCAGGCCCGCGCGGCCGAGGAGCGGGCACGAGCCGCCCAGGACCGGGCGGCCATCCTGGAGCGCGCGGCCCAGGAACGGGCCGCGCTGATCGACGGGCAGCTGGCCGAGCGCTTCCAGGCCATGTCCGCCCAGGCGCTTGACCGCAGCGCCAAGATGTTCCTGGACATCGCCGAGGGCAGGCTCGGCGCGGCCAACACCAAGGCCGCCGGTGAGCTGGAGAGCCGCCGGGCCGCGGTCGAGCACCTGGTTCAGCCACTGCGGGAAACGCTGGCCAAGGTAGAGGTCCAGCTGCGGGAGACCGAGGCAGCACGGCACCTGTCCCACGCGGCCCTGACCGAGCAGATGAAGATCACCCGGCAGAGTTCTGACGATCTGCGCTCCCAAACCCAGGCGCTCGTGACCGCCCTGCGGCGGCCGGAAGCCCGCGGCCGGTGGGGTGAGATGCAGCTGCGCCGGGTGGTGGAACTGGCCGGGATGGCCCCGCGGTGCGACTTCGACGAGCAGGTCAGCGTCCAGTCCGCCGAGGGCATGTTCCGGCCCGACATGGTCGTGCGGCTGGCCGGCGGCAAGAACATCGTGGTCGACTCGAAGGTCTCGCTCGCCGCGTACCTGGAGGCGGTGGAGACCCCGGATGAGGTGGTCCGCACGGCGCGGCTGGATGCCCACGCCAGGCATCTGCGTGACCACGTGGACCGGCTCGCGGCGAAGTCGTACTGGGCCAATCTCAGCCCGGCACCCGAGTTCGTCGTCCTGTTCATTCCGGGTGAGGCCTTCCTGGCCCCGGCGCTGGAGCACGACCGGGCGCTGCTCGAGCACGCGATGGCGCACAAGGTGCACATCGCCACCCCCACCACTCTGGTCACGATGCTGCGGACCGCCCAGTACGCGTGGCAGCAGGACGCGCTGGCCGAGAACGCCCGGGCTGCTTTCGACCTGGGCCGTGAGCTCTATGAGCGGATCTCAGGCCTGGGACGGCACGTGGACCGCCTCGGCCGCGCGCTCACCTCGGCGGTCACCACGTATAACCAGGCCGTAGGCTCGCTGGAGAGCCGGGTCCTGGTCAGCGCGCGCAAGCTGAACCAGCTCGGCGTGGTGGACGGGGAGCTGGAGACTCCCACCCTCATCGAGGAGGCCACCAGGGCCCTGGCTGCCCCGGAACTCGCCGCCCCGGAACTGGCCATCCCCCCGCAGCCGGATCCCCTCGACACGGGGCAGGCCGGCGCTGAACATCGGGAGCTTCCGCTCGCGGACGGGCCGCCGGGGACCGTGATGGCGATTCCGGGCAGCAATGGCGCAAGCTAAGCCAGCCCGGCCCCGGCTGAGCCTGCTGGCCCGGTCCGGTCACCTGGAGTACGACCGGGTGCTGTTCTTCAGCGACGCTATCTTCGCCATCGCGATCACCCTGCTGGTGATCGATATACGAGTTCCCGGGATCAAAGACCCCGCCCGCGAACTCAGCCTGGCCAAGGGCAACATGCTCAGCTTTGGCATCAGTTTCGCGGTGATCGGGCTGTTCTGGATGGGTCACCACTCGGTCTTCCGTTACATCACGATGCTCGACCGGCCGCTGATCGCCATCAACCTGGTCTTCCTCGGCATCATCGCGTTCCTGCCGTACCCGACGTCCCTGCTCGGCGGAAGCGGCTCGGACCGGGTCTCGACGATCTTCTATGCGGTGTGCATTTCCTGCGCCGGGCTCGCCGAGCTGGCCGTCTGGCTGTACGCGAGCCAGGTCAGGGACCTCCTGGTGCCCGGCACGTCGCCCGCGGTGCGCCGCTACATCGCGCTGCGCGTAGCCCGTATCCCGGTGGTCTTCCTGCTGTCGATCCCGGTGGCCTTGGTCTCCGCCCAGCTCGCCGCGTACTTCTGGATCCTGATCGCGGTGCTCGGGATGGTGCTGGACCGTTTCGCGCACCCTGCCGACGAGCAAGAAGGAGGGGACGAGCAAGAAGGAGGGGAAGGGGAGACCGCTGATCCGGTCGGCTGACGTGTCCGGGCGGCTGACGCGTCCGGCCGGGTGACCTGTCCCCCCGGCTGGCCTGTCCGGCCGGGCGGCCAGCCGGGGGCGTGGCTCACACCCCAAAGCTCTCTCGTCAAACGCGTGACCAAAGCATTACCCGGCGCCCGGGGACCCGCAGACCAGCCCAGCGCCCGGGCGTGTCAATCGACCGGATCGGGCGCCGGGCCGGGGTAGCGTGGCCAGCGACGCTGTCATCGGCACGGCCCCGCCGGGGAGGGAGCACAGGGTGTCCCAGCCACGGCCCGACGCGTCCTGGCCCCGGGGCCGATCAGCACCAAGCCGATCCGGCTCGTCCCGGAATACCGCGAACCCCTGGTCCCCGGAGCGGATCGACGTCCCCGCCGCCGGGCGTCCCTGGGACGTGGCCGACCCCCCGCCCGCCCCCGGGCCGGGCAAGGAATGGCTGCCGGACGACGCGGAGCGCGGCCCGGCCTCGGAGTGCGGCCCGCCCCGGAGTACGGCGCGGGTACCGAGCGAGGACCGAGCGGGGAGCGCGGCGCGGTCGCGCTGACCGGCCGCGGCGCGGTCGCGGGCATGCTCGTGCTGTTCTTCTTCAGCCTGCTGCTGGCGAGCTTGCTCCAGTGGGGCGTGCTGGCCGGCGCGAGCTTTGTGATCGGCGGCGTGGCCGCGGCCTGGTACACCAAGCGACGGGATCTGCTGGTAGTCGCGGTCAGCCCGCCGCTGGTCTTCTTCGGCGCGCTCATCTGCGTCAAGGCCCTCACCGCCCAGGGCAGCATGATCGTCTCCACGGTGGAGGGAACCGCGCTGACCCTGGCGAACGTCGCGCCGTGGCTGTTCGCGGGAGTCATCGTGTACCTGATCGTGGCCTGGGTACGTGGCCTGCCCCAGTGCGTTAGTGATCTGCGCCGCGACCTGCGCCCTGATCTCACGCCCCCACGGCCAGGGACTTCCCGGGCCACGGCCAGCCGCGGAGGCGGCCAGCCCGGCACGCGACGCTCTCGCTGACCCTGGGGCGCTGACCCTGTCACCGCTGACCCTGGCGGGCCAGCCGGACGTCAGCGCGGAGCCATGCGGCGCAGCTCCGGGGGCGGCGCGAACACGAGCCGCTCTTCGACCGCCTCGACCTCCTCGACGGTGCCGAACCCGCGTCCCGCCAGGTACTCCAGCACGCCGCTCACGAGTGCCTCGGGAACAGAGGCACCGCTGGTCACGCCCACCGTCTGCACCCCGTCCAGCCAGGCCGGGTCGATCGCCGTGGCGTCCTCGACGAGGTAGGCCGCGCGGGCACCGGCATCCAGGGCCACTTCGACCAGGCGAACCGAGTTCGAGGAGTTCGCCGAGCCCACGACGATCAGCAGGTCCGCGTCGGTGGCTATCTTCTTCACCGCGACCTGGCGGTTCTGGGTGGCGTAGCAGATGTCGTCACTGGGCGGGTCAGCCAGCATCGGGAATCGCTCGCGCAGCGCCGCCACCGTCTGCAGGGTCTCGTCCACGGACAGCGTGGTCTGCGACAGCCAGGCCACCCTGGCCGGGTCGCGGACCTCGACGTCCGCGCCGCCGTCGGGCCCGTCCACCAGGTGGATGCGGCCCGGAGCCTCGCCGGTCGTGCCGACCACTTCCTCGTGGTTCTCATGACCGATAAGGAGAATGTCGTAATCCTGGGCGGCAAACCGCTTGGCCTCGTTGTGCACCTTAGTGACCAGCGGGCAGGTGGCGTCGATGGTCCGCAGGCCGCGGCGCTTCGCCTCCTCGCGCACTTCGGGCGAGATTCCGTGAGCGGAGAAGACCACGACAGCACCCTCGGGCACGTTGTCGGCCTCGTCCACGAAGATCGCGCCACGCGTCTCCAGCTCTCGGACCACATGAGTGTTGTGCACGATCTGCTTACGCACGTAGACCGGGGAACCGTAGCGTTCAAGGGCCGCCTCGACGGCCTGAACCGCCCGGTCAACCCCCGCACAATAACCGCGGGGCTTAGCGAGCAGTACGCGTCGGGTAGTCGCGGGCATGTCCCCTATGGTAGTTGAGCCCGGGGTGCCCGATACCAGGCGGCACCCGCCGACCAGGCCAGCCGTGAAGTCTCGCTGATTGGCAGCGCTGAAGCACCAATTGCCCCGGCTGCGGGCCCGTGACAGTGTCATGCTCGATCTGATACGACTGTGCCTGTCACAGACCCACGCTGCGCCGCCGGGGTCGGAGCGACCGGCAGGCAGGCGCCATGGGGCACGCGGGCCCCCGGAGCCCCCTCACGCCGGGACATACCCGAGGAGAATGATCGAGATGCCTTTGCCGCAGGTCAATGACCGTCTTAAGGAAATCCCTGCGCAGGCGCTGCGGACGGTGTTCGCCACCATCGGCCAGCTCCTGCTGGTCGCGGACCGGCTCCGGGCGCGGGCCGCCGAGCAACTCTCGGGCAGCGGGGAGGCGACGGCAGCCCCGCCACAGCAGAAGGCACCGGCCACGCCACCCCCGGCGCCTCGCGCACGGCGCAGGGCGCCAGCCCCGGACGCTGAGAGCACGCGGTGGCGGTCCCTGGATAAGACGGGGAACGTCAGGCTGCTCGATGGGGATGAGGAGCAGGACGAGGAGGATCTGGCCGTCCCCGCACCCCCGGCGGCCCCCCAGCCCTCCGGCTCCGGGTTCTCTGTCTCCGGGCCGGCTGTCCCCGGGCCCGCCGCCCGCGCGGTCCCAGACCCCGTTCCCGCCCCGGTCGAGTACACGCCCACCGAGCCAGTCCCGGCCGTGACCACCCCGGCCTCTCCCGAGCCTCCGCTGGCCGGGACGGCAGCGGACTCCCCCGCGGACCGCAGCCCGGTCTTGCCTGCCCCGGCAGACGTCGCTCCATCCGAGCCCGCTCCCGTCCCCGCGGTGCCAGAGCCCGCTCCCGTCCCCGCGGTGCCAGAGCCCGCCCCCGTCCCCGCCGTGCCAGAGCCCGCCGCCCTCGCCCCCGCCGAGCCCGCCCCCGTCCCCGCCGTGCCAGAGCCCGCCCCCGTCCCCGTCGTGCCAGAGCCCGCCGCCCTCGCCCCCGCCGAGCCCGCCCCCGTCCCCGCCGTGCCAGAGCCCGCCGGCCCCGTCCCCGCCGTGCCTGTCCCGGCCGACGTCGTTCCGGCCGACGTCGGCCCGGCCGAGCCACCGCCGGCCGGCCTGGCGCCCGCCGGGGAAGCCCTGCCCGTCCCGAACTACGACCAGCTCACGGTGGCTTCGCTGCGGGCGCGGCTGCGGGTGCTGGACGCGGCCCAGGTCCAGCTCCTGCTGGATTACGAGAAGGCACACGAGGGCCGCGCCAGCCGTGATCACCATGTTCGAGCGCCGTCTCACCAAGCTCAGCGAAGGCAGCTGAGGCCGGCCGCATCTGGCCTCAACGAGCCGGAATCCGCCGCAGCCACCCGCCATGGCCCTCGACACCTCACCCGAAGCACCCGTCCCGGTGCGCACCATCCTGAGGCTGACCAGCGAATGGATCGGCCGCCTCGGCCGGGTCTGGGTCGAAGGGCAGATCGCCGAGCTCACCCGGCGCGGCAACACGGCGTTCCTGACCCTGCGTGACCCCGTGGCGGCGGTCTCGGTGCGCGTGATCTGCCCGCGTACCGTCCTGGACGCCACCGACCCGCCGCCCGGGGAGGGAGCCCGGGTGCTGGTCTGGGCGAAACCCGACTTCAACACCAACCGGGGCTCTTTCTCCCTTTCGGCCACCGAAATCCGGGCCGTCGGCATCGGTGAACTGCTCGCCCGGCTGGAACGGCTCCGCCGGGCCCTGGCTTCCGAAGGGCTGTTCGCGGCCGAGCGCAAGCGCCCGCTGCCGTTCCTCCCCGGCAAGATCGGCCTGATCTGCGGACGTGACTCGGCCGCGGAAAAGGATGTGCTGCGCAATTCCGCCCATCGCTGGCCCGCGGTCCAATTCCGGGTCGAGCCGGTGGCCGTCCAGGGACAGTACGCGGTGGGCGAGATCGTCGACGCGCTGCACCGGCTGGACGCGGACCCGTCGGTGGACGTGATCGTCATCGCCCGGGGCGGCGGCTCAATCGAGGACCTCCTGCCGTTCTCCGACGAGACGCTGATCCGGGCCGTGGCGGCAGCGAAGTCCCCGGTGGTCAGCGCGATCGGGCACGAGCAGGACACGCCCCTCCTCGACCTGGTCGCGGACGTGCGGGCGTCCACGCCCACTGACGCCGCGCGCCGCATCGTGCCGGACGTGAGCGAGCAGTTCGCGCTCATCACCCAGCTGCGCGGCCGGGCCCGGCGCTGCCTCACCGGCCGGATGGAACGCGAGACCGCGTGGCTGGCCGACATGCGGTCCCGGCCCGCGCTCGCCTCGCCGGTCCGGGAGATCGAACGGCGCCAGGAACTGATCACCGGGCTCACCGAGCGGGCCCGGCGCCGGCTGTCCGCCTCACTGGACCGGGCTGGCGACGACGTGTCGCACGTGCGGGCCCGGTTGCTGGCCCTGTCCCCGGCCACCACCCTGCGCCGCGGCTACGCCATCGTGCAGCGTCCCGACGGCAGCGTGGTACGCGCGGCCGCGCAGGTGGAACCCGGTGAACGGCTCACCGTGCGGTTCGCCGAAGACCAGCTCACCGCGGTGGCCGAAGACCAGTAACCGGAACCCCGGCCGCGGGCCAGCCCACCGCGCGAGCAGCTCGGGCCACTCCCCCGGCCAAATCTCTTCCTGTCTATTACCTGTCACGGCGTTTCTTCCCGCCTCGAACGGGCGAGAATTCTGAACATTGCTGTGAGCCGGGGGGGATCAGCGCAGTGACGACACATGCCGTGAAAGGCACGACATCCGATCAGGCCGCGGCACGGCGGCCAGGGCTGGATGGGCTGCGCGCCCTGGCCGTTATCGCGGTTATTGCCTTTCACGAGCAGTTGTCCGCATTTTCCGGGGGGTTCCTCGGGGTCGATGTCTTCTTCGTGCTCAGCGGGTACCTGATCACCGATCTGCTGGTCGCCCACTGGAACCGGCACGGTCACCTGGACCTGCGAGGGTTCTGGACGCGGCGGGCGCGGCGCCTGCTGCCCGCCCTGGCGGTCCTGCTCGTGGCGGTGACCGCGGCCACGGCCGTGATCGAGCCTGCCCAGCTGGCCGCGCTGCGGGCGGCGCTGCTCGCCGCCGGCACCTACTCCAGCAACTGGTGGCAGGCGCTGGCGCACCACTCGTACTTCGCGCGGTTCGGGCCGCCACCGCCGCTCCAGCACCTGTGGTCACTGGCCATCGAGGAGCAGTTCTACCTGGTGTGGCCGCTGTTCCTGGTCGTGATCCTGAAGGCCTGCCAGTCCGGCCGCCTGCGGGCCGCGCTCGCCTGGCTGGGCGCGGCCCTGTCCGCCCTGGCCGTCGTCCTGCTCTACGTGCCCGGCGCCGACCCGTCCCGGGTCTACTACGGCACCGACACGCATGCGTCGGCCCTGTTCATCGGGTCGGCGCTGGCGCTGAGCTGGCCGCTGCGCCGGCTGCAGGCGCTGAGCCGCGATAGCGCCCGCGTCCCCGACGCGCTGGGCCTGGCCGGGATCGCCGTGCTGGCCTGGGCGATGGGCCACTTCGCCGGGACGGACCAGGTGCTCTACCCAGCCGGATTGCTGGTCGCCGCGCTGGCGGCGGGCGGCGTGGTGCTGGCCGCGGCCAGTCCCGGCCTGGTCAGCTGGGCGCTCGGTGGGTCCGTGCTGCGCTGGATCGGGATCAGGTCCTACGGGATCTACCTCTGGCACTGGCCGGTCATCGCGCTGGCCACGGCGGCGTTCCCGCAGCAGCGCACGGCGGGCTGGATCTGGCTGCCCGAGGCGGCCCTCTCGGTCGGCCTGGCCGCCGTGTCCTGGCGGTGGGTCGAGGAACCCATCATCCGCCACGGGTTCCGGGCCACGGTCCGGGCCCGGTCCCGTATGGTCGTCGGGTCCCTGGCCGGGGCACACCGCTCGCCTGTCGGCGTCGTCCCGGCGCTCGCACTGGTGGCCGCCGTGGTCGTGACGGGCACCGCGGGCTACGGGGTGGTGCACGCCCACTCGTCCTCCGGGCTGGCCGAGCAGATCAGCGAGGGGGTCAAGGTGAGCCAGCAGGACCCGGCCGGCCGTACCGCCCTCACGCCCACAGCCGGCGCATCAGCGGCCAGCGCCTCCGCCGCCACCCCCGGCACAGGCGACCCCGCCGCGGTCAGGCCCGCCGCGGGCAGCGCATCAGCGGGCCGCCGGGCCGGTTCCCCGGTGGGTGCACCGCCGGGTACGCCGGCGCCGCCGGCCAGCCCGGCCGCCAGCCCGTCGGCGACCCCGGCCGCGATCACCGCCGCGGCCGCCCCGGCCCGGGTGACAGGCTCCGGCGTCTTCGCAGTCGGCGACTCCGTCATGCTCGCCTCAGCCGTCCAGCTCACGGCCGCGCTGCCCGGCATCTCCATCGACGCGCAGGTCAGCCGCCAGGCCGGCGCGGGCCTGTCGATCGTGCAGCACCTCGCGGCGGCCGGGACGCTCCGCCGGGTCGTGGTGTTCGCGCTCGGCACCAACGGCGAGTTCACCTCCCAGCAGATGCGCCAGCTGGTCCGCGCGGTCGGCCCGCACCGGGACCTGGTACTGGTCAACACCTACGAGGCGCGGCCCTGGGAGGCAGGCGTGAACCGCGTCATCGCCGCCGCGGCCCGGCGCTACGCCAACGTGGTCATGGCCAACTGGTTCGCGACCATCGACCACCGGACCAGCCTGCTGTGGCCAGACGAGGTACATCCGCAGCCCAGCGGGGCCCGCCTCTACGCGAGGATGATCGCCGCGGCGGTCCGGGCCGCCCGGACGGCAGCCGCGGCCGGGACCTCCGGGCTGCCGCCGACCACGCACCGCTTCGCGCCTATCGGCTGACCGCCCGGCTGCACCCGGGACCGTCACCGCGCCTGGGATCTCGCGCGGTGCTGGGCGAGCCGGCCGGGCGGTCTTCGTTGCGGAGAATTTAAAAGGGTGCGCCCGGATCGGCGGACTCCGGTGCGCGGGCCGCCATCGCGGCGGCGAGGCGGGCGCGGGCGCCCTCCAGCCACTGCTCGCAGACCGCGGCCAGCCGCTCGCCGCGTTCCCACAGGTCCAGCGACTGCTCCAGGGTCAGGCCTCCGCCCTCCAGGCGGCGGACCACCTCGGTGAGCTGGTCACGGGCCTGCTCGTAGCTGAGTGCGGCGGCCGGGCCGTCGCCGGCGGCCGGCTGCGCTCCGCCGTTCCCCGTCGGCTCTGCCTCGGCGCTCACAGCATCAACGTCAGCCGGCTGATCACGCCCGGGCCCGGGGACTGACCCCGGACAGGACCTCGAGCACGCCGCAGGCCAGCCGCTGGGCGTGCGCGGCGTCCTCGTCCAGCGACACCTCGGCCACGGCGAGCATGAGGGCCCCGGTCATCACGACCGCCACGGCCTCGTCCATCGGCTCGGCGCTGCGGGCGAAGAAGTCGGCGTTGCGGCTGGCCCACTCGCGCAGCCGCTGGCGCATGATCAGGTCGAACCCGGGCGGCGCGTCCCCCGAGACGAACAGCCGGGACAGTTCGCGGTCCTCCAGGCAGCCGTCGAGATAGGCGCGGGCCGCGGCGAGAAACAACTGCCGTGGCTCGCGGACGTGATCCTCGCGCGCGCCGCGGGCCGCCTGGCGCGCCCGCCAGGCCTGTCCCTGGTGGAACTCCTCGAACAGCGCGACGTACAGGTCGGCCTTGCCCGTGAAGTGGTGATAGAGGCTGCCGACGCTGGCGCCGGCCCGGGCGACGATCTCGGTGACGCCGGCCTGCGCGTAGCCCACGGAGATGAACACCTCGCGGGCGGCGGCCAGCAAGGCGGCCCTCGTGGCCGCGCCGCGATCGGCGGACCGCACGATAGGCTGCGGAGCATCTGTTGTCATTCGCCTGTCACCGCCTACGCAGCGCTCTCCACGTGTGGCGCCAGGGTGTGTCGCCCTAGACGACAAGGCTACGCCCGCCTGTCAGGTACCAAGGATGACGGCATGGCCCCACCGGGGAGCATGGCCCATCCGGGGTGCCCGGGCGCACAGGGAAGCACGGCCACACAGGGAAGGCGGTCTCTGCGATGACCGAGAACGAGACAGCGGCCGCGGGCGGCGTCGACCCGGGCGACCTGATCGCCCAGGCCGAGCGGCACGCGCCGGACCGGAACCTCGCCCTGGAGCTGGCCCGGGTCACCGAGGCGGGGGCGATGGCGGCCGCCCGCTGGGTCGGCCGCGGCGACAAGAACGGCGCCGACGGCGCGGCCGTGCACGCGATGCGGGCCCTGATCAACACGGTGTCGATGAACGGCGTGGTGGTCATCGGCGAGGGTGAGAAGGACCGCGCGCCCATGCTCTACAACGGCGAGCAGGTCGGTGACGGCAGCGGCCCGGCGTGCGACGTGGCCGTGGACCCGATCGACGGCACCCGGCTGACCGCCAACGGCATGCCGAACGCGATCTCGGTGCTGGCCGTCAGCGCGCGCGGGTCCATGTACGACCCCTCCGCGGTGTTCTACATGTCCAAGCTGGTCACCGGCCCGGCCGCCGCGGACGTGGTCGACATCGAGGCTCCGGCCGCGCACAATATCGCCGCCGTGGCCCGGGCCAAGGGCTGCTCCTCCTCGGACGTCACCGTGGTCATCCTGGACCGGCCCCGGCACGAGCGGCTGATCGCCGAGGTCCGGGAGGCCGGGGCCCGGATCAAGCTGATCACCGACGGCGACGTGGCCGGCGCGATCATGGCCGCGCGGGATGGCACCGGCGTCGACCTGCTGCTGGGGGTGGGCGGCACGCCGGAGGGGATCATCACCGCGTGCGCGATCAAGTGCCTCGGCGGAGTCATCCAGGCCCGGCTCGCGCCGCGGGACGAGGCCGAGCGGGACAAGGCCCTCGCGGCCGGCCACGACCTCAGCCACGTGCTGACCACCGACGACCTGGTGACTTCCGAGGACGCCTTCTTCGCGGCCACCGGGATCACCGACGGCGAGCTGATGGCGGGCGTCCGGTACCGGGCGGGCGGGGCCGCCACCCACTCGCTCGTCATGCGGGCCCGGTCCGGCACCATCCGCAACATCCACAGCGACCACCAGCTCTGGAAGCTGCGGGCGTACAGCTCGATCAACTTCGACAGCCCTTGCTGATTACGTTCCTCGCCTTACGCTTCGCACCGCCCTGGGTTGACCCAGGGCGGCCGCCTGCGCCGGCTAGTGCGATCACATCAGCCACACCCGGACGGCTGGCGGGACGGGTGAGCGGGGGCGGTCAGCGCGGGCGGCGGCTGAACAGGCCGGCCCGGCGTGCCCGGGGCGTGCGGACATGGATGCGTCCCAGCACGGTCAGCGTGTGCAGCTCGATGACCGGGGTTCCGGGCGGGACCGGCGGTTCCGGGCGGGGGTCGGGCCGGGCCCCGGGCAGCGCCGCGGAGAGGTTGCGGGTGATGACCGTGATGCCGGGCGGGACGAGCAGGTTGATCTGGCCGCCCAGCGCGCTGGCGTAGATCAGGGTGCGCTGCCCTTGCAGCAGGGCTTCCCGCAGGTCCAGCACCACCTGCCCGCCGACGGCGGTCACCACCAGCCGGTCCGGGACAACCCAGCGGCCGTCGCGCCGCTCGGTCGCGAAGAAGGCGGTCACCGCGCGGGAGGTGTCCAGGCGCAGCGGCTGGGCACCGGGCAGGGCCAGGTCATCGGTCAGCGCGGCCAGGTCACCCAGGGTCCGCGCGGTATAAGCGCGCTGCACCCGGTGCGCGTGCTCCTCCAGCGTGATCCGCCCGTCCCCGGCCGCCTCGGCGAGCAGGGTCACCACGCGCTCCCGGTCAGCGTCCGAGGCGCGCAGGTCACGCGGGCTCTGCCGGGGACTCACCCTCTGACGATAGCCGCCTTGACGCCCGGACGGCACGATCCCTACCCTGACCGCACGGGCCCGGTCCCGACCGCCGGAGTGAGCCTGATCACACGGTGTCGATAGCACGGGCCCGGCCGCGGCCAGCACCGCCGGCGGCTCGCGAGCCTGGGAGCGGCGCATGAACCTGGACGGCATGGACCCGCGGCAGGCCGTTGACCGCCGCGGGCGGATGGCGACCAGCGCCGCGTTCTTCGTCCAGGGCCTGTGCTTCGCGGTGGTGGTGACCCGCGTCTCGGTCCTGCAGAGCAAGTTTCACCTGTCCAACGGGCAGCTCACCCTGGTCCTGCTCATCGTCCCGGTCATCGCCGGGGTGGGCAGCGTGCTCTCCGGCCCGCTGGCGGCCCGGGTGGGCAGCGGCACCGTGCTGCGCGTCGCCCAGCCGCTGGTCTGCCTGAGCCTGCCGGCCATCGGGTTCGCCAGTACGCGGCCCGAGCTGTACGTCACCGTGGGCCTGTTCGGGCTGTTCCTCGGCGCGGTGGACGCGACCATGAACATGCAGGGCGCGATCACCGAGAAGCGCTACGGCTACAGCGTCATCACCGCGTTCTACGGCTTCTGGAGCGCGGCCGGGATCCTCGGCGGGCTGTGGAACGCGGCCGCCGGGAAGCTCGGCCTGTCCCTGGGCGTGGCGTTCACGATCGCCGGGCTGGCCGGCCTGGCCGCCGCCCTGGCCCTCGGGCCCAGCCTGTTCGGCAAGGCGGCCGACGTCGCGCCCCCGTCCGAGGCCGCGGCGAAGAAGGCCGGCATCCAGATCCCGTGGCGGCCCATCATCTACATCGGCGTGGCCATGTGCTGCATGTACATCGGCGACGCCGCCGTCTCCAACTACAGCTCGGTCTACATGTCGAAGGTCCAGCACGGCGGCAAGGCGCTGCTCCCGCTGGCGTTCGCGGCCTACCAGACGATGATGGTGGCGGGCCGGGCCATCGGCGACCACACGGTGCGGCGGTTCGGCGCCACGGCGGTGGTGCGGGCCGGGGCCGTGGTCGCCGGGCTGGGCCTGCTGGGCGTGGTGCTCGCCCCGTCCCCCTTCCTGGCCATCGCCGCCTTCGCCGTGACCGGCCTCGGGTTCTGCGTGGTGCCGCCGATGTGCTTCTCGGCTACCTCGAAACTCGATCCCACCGGTGCAGGCCGCCGAGCTCGAGCGCGTGACCGCCCCGGCCGCGGCCGAGGTCGACGAGGCCCACCTCCGTGATGCGCCCTGGTGGTGTTCCTCGTGTCGACCGGGTGCCGGATCTCCGAGGCACTCCAGCTGGACCGCGCGGACTGGAATCGCGAGCGCGTCATCCTGCGGGGCAAGGGCGATGTCGAGCGCACCGCGGTGATCACCGAGCATCGCACGCGTCGAGGTCGAGCGTTACCTCGCCGCCCGTGCGGACGATGCCCCTCCCTGTTCCTCGGCTACAGCAACGCGCCGGCGGGCCAGCGGCTCAGCGTCCGCGGTGCTGAGGAGGTGTGTGCCCGGCTCGGCGTCGCGCATCGGGTGACCAAGCTGCACCCGCATCGATTCCGCCACACGGCCGGGACGATCGTCCAGGAGGAGCTCGGCGACCCCGCCTGACCGCGGAGTTCCTCGGCCACCACGGGCTGGGGTCGGTCGCCGGATACACCGAGGTGAGCCGGCGCCGCACGACGAGGCCGCGGATGCCTTCGGCGGCGAGGGCTGTAACCGAATGGCCGGCAGGTTGCCGCTGGACAGCCCGGCGAGCGAGACGTTGCGGCGCATGGCGGCCGTGTCGCGGGACTCTCTGACCCGCGTTGACGATCGTGACGACGCCCGAGGACCGTTGGGCTCACGGCGGCCGTGGGGCTTCGAAGGCTGGATCTTCAACCAAGCGCTGGGCGAGTGGCGCGGGCGCGAGGGTGGTCCCGCCCAGCGCCTACCATGACGGTAACCGGGCCACGGGTCCACGGCCGTCACCTCGCGGCGGCATCACCGGGCCGCCGTGGGCGGTCGACGGATACACGCTCTTTTTCGCCGCGCTGCTGCTGTTCTGCGAGGTTGCTCTTGGATCGGATCGGCGCTCGGCGCGCGTTCGTAGAATGCCCGTCGAGGAGTCCGCCGCCGACTTGTACAGCAGACGTGGGACGCCGCCGCCTGTCAGACGTTCGCCGCTTCCAAAGGAGGTCACCCCGATGGCCAACGAGACAACGGACGAAGAGCTGCTCGCCCTCGAGCACCGGTACTGGCAGGCCATCAAGGACGGCGACGCTGCACTCTCCGCCCGCCTGAGCGACGAACCGTGCGTCGTCACGGGCTCTCAGGGTGTTGGACGCATCGACCGTGCCACCCTTGAAGGCATGTTCGCCAGTGCCGCTTGGAAGCTCACCGGATTCGAGATCACCTCGCCGATCGTGGAGCTGCTGACCGACGACGTCGCCGTGGTCGCCTACCGTGTTCATGAAGACCTGCTGGTCGACGGCCAGCCACTCGCACTTGACGCGTCGGACTCGTCGACGTGGGTCCGGAGGAACGGGGAATGGGTGTGCGCCGTTCACACCGAGGCCGTCGCCGGTGATCCATTCGGACGAGACCGCGGACGATAGCCCTTGCCACGACCTCCCCGACAACCTCTCCGGGCGTCGCGTGATTCTGACAGAGGCCGCCCGCCTCGAAGGCGACAGCATCGACTCTGTGATGGCCAAGAGTGACGACGAGCTTGGCGTGGAGTGGCACATGGGCCTCCGCGACCGCTGAGGCGCGTCAGACATCCGGGGGGACGCCGGGCGACTCCACGGGCCTCATGACGGGTGCCCATGCCGGATCGAGATAGAGGTGCTCAGCGTCGTCGGGCACTGGAACGAAGCCAGCTTGGCGCCAGTACGCGTAGAGCTTCCTGCGGCCGGCTTCGCATTCCGCATCCGTCATGTCGTCGGGTTCCGTCGGCGCTGGATGGATGACGACGGCGGCGCAGTCCCGGGCTATGACTTGGGTACACCGCTGGAGCACCAGGAGTCCGAGACCACGGCCGCGGACCGCCGGATTCAGCCATAGGCGATCGACGTGGCCTACGCGATTGCCCATCACCTCCAGCCCCAGGTCCGGACGGAGCTGTTGATCGGCAGTGAGGATGGCGCCGACGCAGCACTCGGCATCGCTGGAGTATGCATCCGCGGCGAGGATCGTGGCGCCGTCCAGGAGGTACGTCTGCGCGCTGCCGTGCCCGATGCTCACCGGCGGGTCATCGGAGCTTCGGCTCGGAAGGTGCGCGCGACACGCTGATCGCCCAGTCCTCGCGCGTTGCGTCATACTCGTCGACCGACTTCTCGTCGAGCCAGAGGGTGACGTGTCAGGTCGATCTGAATGGCGGAGGGCTGGATCCGTTGGAGTTCGCGCGGCGAGACCGCCTCGGGCATCGCCCCGACTGTACGCCGCGGGGCGTTCTGCATGGTGCCGCAAGCCGCTGGCGGGTGGGTTCATACCCCCGCCGTCTCAGCGCCTCGGCGGTCTCCTCCGTCGATACCGCGGTCCCATCTCGCCCGCCCACGAAGGCTCACGTCGCCAATGCGGCGGACAGCGTGTGGTGCGTGCGCCGATATTCAGCGGCCCGCTGAGGTCTTCCCGGTGATCCTCGCACCGCTCCTCACCGGACCACGCGCAGTCGACGCACGAGCCCTCCACGCGCTCCAAGCGTTCGTCGGCGGCCTCGTCGAGCGCTGCGAGCAGGATCGGCCCGATCCGACCCAGGAGCTCGCGGAGTGCTGCAGCCTGAACAAGCTCGTTGGCCTGGTCGCAGGTGAGCTCGGGGTGGTCGAGTTGTCCGCACTGTCTCGCAGGCCACCCATCGTGCCGTGTCAGCGTCTTCCTGCGGGCGGTGAGCTGTGGTCTCCATCGTGCGCCTCCTGCGGTCGCCGGAAGCTGGCCTGGCGGCGGGGCCGGTCGTCGCGGTCGTCACGGGAGGCCTCACGCGGCGGCGGCGGGCCGGCCGTTGCCGAGGCGGACTGTGGCCACCTTGGCCGTGGCCCTGCTCAGCGCGGGGCCCGCCTCGTCCACATGGAGCTCGTACACGGTGCGCTTGTCGCCGTCCTGGGTCTCGTATGAACGTTGCCGAGGGCGACCGGTGGCGATCACCCGCATGCCCTTCTCCAGGGACTCGGCGATGTTCTCGGCGAGCAGGCGCCACGCCACGCAGGTCAGGAACACGGTGTCGCCGTCCTTCCACTCCCCCGTCGCGGTGTCCCGGTACCGGGGCGTCGATGTCAATCCGGAGCCGTGCGAATGGCTGCCCGGTCGGGGTGAACCGCAGGTCCGGGGTCGTCGACCAGGTTTCCGGTGATGGTGATAGTGGTCTCGTTGCTCATGGGAGGGTCCTTCCGTGCTGGGCCGCTCGGCGCTTGCCCGGGCTGTGTTTGCATCGCCGTCGAGGCGGGTGGCGGCGCTGGCCGCCACCGTTTGAGCGCCGCCGCATGCCGCCCGAGGCTCGGTGTCAAGCGAGCGGGGCGGAAAGTTTTCGCGAGCGAAGCGGTCCCGGAGGGCGCGAAAAGTCTTCCGGAGGAGCCGCTTGATACCGAGTGGCGGCATGCCAAGCTCAGGCGATGCACAGACTGTCCGGCCGTAGGCCGGTCCTCTGGTGTCTGGCCCCGCGGCCTTGAGCGGCCGTCTGTCCTGGACACGGCTGATCGCCGGCGGCAGAGGCGACCGAGCTACGAATGGTCCCCCGGAGACGACACACGGCGACTCCGACGGGCGTTGACCGCGTCATCCATCAGATCCACCCCGTCACGCGCCAGCTGGCCTACCCCGGCACGATCGAGGCCCTGTGCGCTACGCGGTGGACTACCCGCTGCTGAAGATCGCGGCCAATGTGCCTCGCGTTCGACGACGCAGCCGCCCAGGGAATACGCTGTCGCATGCCGATCCCCGACTACCAGACCCTCATGCTCCCGGTGCTGCGGATCCTCGGCGACGGGGCCGACCATACTGCCCCTGCAGTCATCGACGCGTTGGCCACCGAGTTCAAGCTGACGCCGGAGGAGCGCGAGCAGCTCGTCGGCAACCAGCGCATCAAGCTCATCGCGAGCCGTGCCCATTGGGCGATGACGTATCTCGCTCAGGCGGGTCTGACCGACCGTCCCCGTCGCGGCGTCTGGCGCGTCACTGACGAGGGCAGGCGGCTCCTCGCGACCAGCCCCACGCGCATCGACAACGCGGTGCTGGCTCGGTATGAAGGCTTTCAGAGCTTCATCCATCGAAGCACGTGGTGACGCGGACGTCGATGAGGCTGAGGCGCTGGAGAACGGCGCCGACACCGCCGAAGCGGCGGTCGGCATGCCGTCCGTCGATGACCTTCTCCGCCCCATGCTGGAGGCGCTGTCGGATGGCAAGCCGCATGCCTTCGCAGACCTCGTGGAGTCGATCTCGGATGCCCTCCATCTCGACGATGAGATCCGCGGTCGCCGCCTGGCGAGCGGCCAGACGGTCATCTACAACCGGCTCGGCTGGACACGCACCCACCTGGCGAAAGCCGGGCTCGTTGACAACCCGAACGCCCGCGTCGTCATCCTGACCGATGCGGGAAGGTCCTTCCTCGCATCCCATCCCGGCCCAGTCGACACCGACACGCTGAAGCGGGACTGCCCGCCCTTCCTGAACTGGCTCGCCGACATGGGCGCCATCCCCGCCGTCGAGCGTCGTGACCGCGGCGAGCCCACGGTGTGGATGGTACGAGCGGGTGAAGGCGGCGTGCATGCCCCCGTCTTCGTGCAGCGCGGCGCCGCGCTCCTTGGGTGGGGAGAGGACCGGCGATCTCTCCGGGCTGACCCTCGAGGCGGTCCGTGGCAGAGTGGCAGCTGCCTGGCCAGAGTACGGTCGGCGCCACTTGGCCAGGTCGCCAATGGCCTGTACAAGTTCGCGAACGACATGCAGCCGGGCGATGTCGTGGTCACACCGGAACCCGCGAGCCGGACCGTGCTGCTCGGCGAGGTCACAGGCGACTACCACTACCTGACCCCTCCCGCCGTCGCCGACTACTCCCAGGCGCGGCCGGTCACCTGGCGCGCCCGCATCAGCCGCGATGAGCTGTCCTACGGAGCCAAGAACAGTCTGGGCACGCAGCTCACCCTGAGCCAGCCGCCACACGTTGCGGAGTTCCTTCGCCTCGTCGAGGCCCACGCGGCGGATGAGGCAGTGAGCGCGCTGCCGCAGCGCCGGCGCGCCGCCACCCTCCCGCATCTGCTGGAGCACGTGCGCATTCCGGCGAACGCCACCGCTCCTCCGCGGGTCGCGACGGAGGAGTTCCACACCATCCCACGCCCGATGCTTCAGCTGCTCGCCGAGCTGGACTCCGGCCAGCTGGCGCTCCCCGACTTCCAGCGCACCTTCGTCTGGGCGCCCGATGAGACGCGTGAGTTGCTCGTCTCGATGATCCGGTCGTTCCCGGCTGGGAACCTGCTGTTCCTGCAGGGCGGTGACGCGAGCTTCAAAGCGCGGGCCGCAGAGGGCGCACCGCCCCTGACGGGACGTCCGTCACACCTCGTCCTCGACGGCCAGCAGCGGCTCACCTCGCTCTACCAAGCGATCTATGGCGTGGGGGACTCGCGATTCTTCCTCGACCTCGGAGCCCTGCTCGCCGGCGCCGACGTCGACCAGGCGGTCAAGGTGTTCAGCGCCGAGCGCGCAGCCCCGCTGAAGGACCTCGACGCCCAGGCGCGCACGCTCCTGATGCCGCTGACGGCGGTCCGCGGTTTCGGCGCCGCCCGGTGGCGCGACGCGTAGTGCCTCGCCGGGATGACGAGGATCGGGAGCGGGTGCGCGAGCTGCTCCGGGAGTCGAGTACGCCTGCATCGATCCCCTGGTGAAGTACGCGTTCCCGGTGACGGTGCTGCCGGAGGCGACGCCGCTCGAGGCGGTGTGCACGATCTTCGAGACCTTGAACCGCACCGGCAGACCGCTCACCCCGTTCGAACTCGTCAGCGCGCGGGCGTTCGCCGGAGGGCACAGCCTGTACGACCTCTGGAACGGCGCGCTCGAGCGGTATCCCATCCTCGGCGACTTCGACGTCAAGCCGTACTACCTCCTGCAATGCATCGCGCTGCGGCTCGGCGTCTCCTGCAAGCGGCGGTTCGTCATCAGCCTGCCCGCCGATGACATCGCCCGCGGGTGGGACTCCGCAGTGACCAGCATGGCCGCCGTCCTCACCATGCTTCGCGACGAATGTGGCGTGATGACGCCGAAGTGGCTGCCCTACGAGCCGATGCTCATCCCGCTGGCGACCGTCTGGAACGAGGTGGAGGCACGACCGGCCCGGCACATGGTGCCATGCGGTCGAAGCTCAAGCGGTGGTTCTGGTGTGCGTCCTTCACTGGTGAGTACGAGAGCTCGTCGGCGACCCTGGCCGAACGCGATGCACCGGTGCTGAAGAGCTGGCTGACCGGCGGGGACGAGCCGCAGGCCGTCCGAGCATTCCAGTGGGACCCGGAGCGGTGGCGCACGGTGACCACGCGGCAGCAGGGCCTGTACCGGGCCACCATTGCGCTCACCCTGCTGCAACGCCCGCGCGACTTCCACACGGGCGCGCCGCTCACTCCGGAGCTCATCGAGGCGGGCAAGGTCGATGACCATCACCTCTTCCCGCGCGCCTACCTGCGGAGCGTCGGGAAGGGGGACACGGTCGACTCCGTTCTGAATCACTGCCTCATCGACCGGGCGACGAACATCCGCATCGCCAGGCAGGCACCATCCGCCTACCTCGCGGAGATGCGGGCCGAGCTGGGCCCGATCCTCGACGAGGTGCTCCGGAGCCACCGGCTGCCCACGGGGCGGACGAGCCCGCTCGCGACCGACGACTTCGAGGCGTTCCTCGAGTGGCGCGAGCAGGCCCTGGACGAGGCGCTGGCGGCGATGACCGGCAAGGAGGCTCCCGCCGGCGCCGGTCGGTCGCCTGAGCGATCGTCGCTCGATGTGCAGGTCGAAGGCGTGGAACTGGAGCTGCGCCGGATCATCGCCGACACGCTCGCCGGAGAGGCAGGCGCACTGCCACCCCATGTCAGCCAGAGGATCAAGGAGCGCATCGCCAGTGCACGACGCCGAAACCCGGGCATGGGCAACGGCCACTACGACTCACTCGCCGGCAAGCTGGAATACTGCGACCTCCGCGAGCTCCAGGTCGTGCTCACCTCCAAGACGCTCTGGCCGCGGTTTGAGGAACGGTTCGGCAGCAAGGAGATGCTGGACGTCCGTTTTGCCCATACAGTCCGCGTCTCATGCAATGCGACCCTGTGGGAAGCCCGTAAAAGCCATCGTTTGCCACAAATATCGATGAGGCCGCCGTATCGCACCTCGAGATCTTGCGGGACGCTGGGCGCGAGCGAGAGCGCGCCGCTCTCGAATTGCCCGCCGAGCTAGCCAAACAATTGACTCCATTTTCGCTCATCACCGTCGCGATTGTCGTGGGCTTCTTCATCGTCGTAAGTCAAATGACCGGCAGGATAGAATGCGAGAAACCGAAAGAGCTTTTTACCGCAAAGCCAAGTCGCCCCGGACGAAGTCTTTGACTTGTGTTGCTTGAGTGCGTAGCGCCCTTATGCAAAGCTGGCGGCAAACGCGCCTAGGGGCCGTCTGCCAAACCAATGATCTGCTCCGCTTCGGCATGGGTTTCTTTGATCGCCTGCAGCACCGATTGCGGGTCAGCAGGTCGAGCCATAGCCTCTGCTTCTTGATCGACGCGATCGCGAATGAGCGGATTATCCCGACGGGACTCTTCCAGAAGCTGGATCACCTTTGCCGTCTTCTGCTCGCTTAAGATCGCCAGCTCCAAGGTGAGCTGCTCACGGAGTTGGGCAAGCTGGTACTCCCGCCGCTGGGTGGCTAGGATCAAAACGACCATATAGAGCGATATCAGCGCCCCCCATTTGGAAATCGCCATTCACGACCTTGTCGTCGATGCGCGAGATGCGATGCCGAGGCGCGGCGGAGCTCACGATAGAAACATCGAATATTTTAAGACTGATGCGGCCGATCAAGCCGACATGGAGCCCGGTCATTACGTCATGTTGGCCGTGGCCCACACCGCTACCGGCATGAACCGCGAGACGCTTGCTCGGGTGTTTGAGCCCTTCTTTACAACGAAGGACGTTGGGCACGCCACGGGCCTTGGCCTTTCTCAGGTTTACGGCTTCGTCAAGCAATCTTGCAGTCACGTGAAAATCCATAGCAATCTCGGTGAAGGAACGACCGTGAATATTTACCTCCCCCGCTCCGATGTCGACGATGTAACATGAACTCCGATTGAGAAGATTGCGGGCGGGCAAGACGGCGAAACCATTCTCATGGTGGAAGATGACGCCGATGTTCGCGCCTACACGCATGGGATTTTACGTGAACTCGGATACAATGTCTTGGAAAGTTCGAACGGAAATGTCGCGCTCGAAATCCTCGAAATGCGGCCAGATATTCGGCTTTGTCTTCACCGATGTCGGACTGCCCGGCGGGATGAACGGGGGGCAGCTTGCGGATGCAGCGCGCAAGAAGCGCCATAGGCTCAAGGTTCTTTTCGCGACCGGGTATGCTCGCGACGTGACCATGCACGATGGTCGGCTCGATCCAGGCATGCAATTGATAACGACGCCTTTGCACCTATCCGGCGCTAGTCGGAACACTTCGAGATGTTCTTTACGGACCCGCCGACCCCGGGCGGATATTGGTCGTAGAAGATGAAGTTCTCATACAGATGTTGGTGAACGAATATCTTGAAGAGTAAGGCTTTATGGCCATGGCCGAAATCGTCGCTTCTGCTGCTGATGCGAAAAGTAAATTGCACTCGCTCACCGTCGAGATTGACGCCACAATTGATGGATCTGACTGAATTGACCCATCCGGGATCAGCGGACGCTGACCACAAGAGGCGTGAAAGCGTCCGCTTTTCACATGTTCGTTACATCTTGCTTTCGGCCTTCTTGTCATAGGCAGGAGCTAACTTCAGCTCATCTTTTGTCCGATTGAGGGTCAGCCAGTCTTTCCCACCACGCACCGAAATCTTTAGTTCCTTAAAGGGAATTTGACGTCTTTCTCACCGACGCCGAGGAAGCCGCCGACGCTGATAACGGCGGCGGTGACGTTGCCGTCACTATCTATGATAAGATCTGACACATCGCCGATTTTGTTCTCGGACGGATCGTAAACATTAGCCTTGTAGATGTTAGAGGCAAGCCAATGGCTCGACGAAGGAGAAGTAACGACAGAGCGTCCGGTCATCGGATCTCTGGTCATCGTGACTCCGCGAAAGCGAGGCCACTTGCAAAAGTAAGGGCCAAAGCGGCCAAAGCGAGCGTCCTAAACATATGGAAGATCTCCTTCGTAATTGCGACACCGCATGTGGGGTCGGCTCGCAAACGTCGCCACTCATGATTGGTTCCCAGATCCGGCGAGCGCGATTTGCGACCTCGGCCATTCCCGTTCATGTCAACGCATCGGCTTGGGTCGCTTCGTTTTTGAACTTCGCGGTCTCGCGATAGTTCGCGCCAAGAGATCAGTGGCGCTGGCGGACTTAGGCGGCAGAACGGCACCAGAGACCGAAAGTGTTGCCCAGTAAAAGCTCGGGTCCTTGGCATACTCTAGCTAATGACTGGCCACGTCAGTCATAGTCGCGGAAACAGTCGGAATGCACATTATTGCGGGTATGTAGCTATGATACACTACTTCCTGCGTAAGGCGCGCAACCCAGCCAAACTGATGCGCCTGAAGCCGCTACGCGCCTTCTCGCCTAATCCTTTGCTAGGCAACGTCCGCGAACTCAGGAATGCCATCGAACGAGCCTTCGACGCGAAGCCGCAACGACGTGATCGGCGCTTGCGATCTCGGCTTTCTCGGGGAGCATCCCTGTTTAAGTGACATCGGTACGGGAGCTTGGACGGACGGCGACCTTCCGACTGCCGTTGCGCGGCTTGAAGCTGATATGATCGTGCGGGTACTGCACGAGTGCGGCGGCAATCGCACCGAGGCGGCTCGGCGCCTTGCGGATCAACCGTCAGCTTCTTTATTACAAAAGTCGAGAAATATGGGCTCGACCCCACGCCTCCGTCCGCAGTTCTTAGGGGCGGTGCCACGAATACGCTGACGATTTCGAACCGCTTCGAAACCGCTTCGAATAAAGTGATCGGAACAATCTCTGGTCAAGGTACTAAAGGCGAACGAATAGGAACCGCGCATATCGAGTTGACCGTAAACCAATTGATCAATCAGCGCATGTGCAAGAAGCGCCACGTGCGATGGCCGCGGTTAGGCGCTCAGTTGATGCTCCACGTCCGGGCCGCTCATCTCAACGGATGTCTCGAACGTTATTGCGGCCTGCCAAAGCCAGTTGAACGGACGTGGTCCAATGATAACGAGTTTCAGCTCGCCGCCCGACCCCAGCTTTTTGTTGGTCTCTTCCAAAGTGTATGCTGACGGAGGCTTTCCGGGGACACCGCGCCCCGTTATCTGCTGCGGGACTGGGACGCATCCTATGGTCCGGCCTTTCGCGATCGAGTTCGGGGATGGGCATCAAAGAGGTTGTTGCGGCGCCGCGGTCACCCTGGCAGAATCCCTATGTCGAGCGCCTCATCGTCTCGATCCGCCGCGAATGTTTGGATCACGTCATCATCTTGAACGAGCATCACCTCCTCGGCGTCCTGTCTCTAGTATTGTCAATACCATCACACGGTCAGAACGCATCTCTCCCTAAACAAGGATTGTCCTCAGCCTCGCCCCATAAAATCGCCGCAATATTGTTGCGTTCCCGGATGTCGGTGGTTTTCATCATCGCTACGAATGTCGCGCCGCCTGAGCTATTGTGGCGACCGAACAGGCAGACCCGTTTCGGCGTGGGGGCCGTTCGGCATTTACAACTGTATTGCTCGGATGCAGTGGCGCCAGAGCCCATGCATTTTGCCCAGGTCGCAGCAGCGCCCAATGTTCTATTCGACCAATCAAAAATCGTCAGTCGCATCTTCATCGGCAAACCGATTCCCAGACCGGACAGGTTTTTGTGCAGGATTGGTTGTTGAGCGGGGACAGTCCGGCGAAATATTTTGGCCGCGCTGATGCTGCAGCGCGATCGCGATGTCTTGGAAATTCTTTGAGCTGAGGCTTTAGGAAGAAAGAGTTGGGAACCGAACTCTCTCCGGCAAAGTTAGCTGGTCATGACATTCAATTCCGGCAATCTTCTAGTAAAGAACGGATGCGATCCGCCACCTCCTCCACGGCGTATGGTTTCGAAAAGAAAGCGTCGTCAGGTATGAGCCCAGAGTAAACGGCGGGCATCGCCATTTCCGGAGGCGACCAACACATGTATACGGGAATGATGCTCATGGACCCCAGTGTGCGAGCATGATTTCGTCCATTGCGCCGGACATCCTGACATCAGTAAAAGATGACGTCCACCGGCTCGCCGGACGTGAGAAACGCGAGCTCGCCTCGGTAGCATTCGCTGCTTCGACTACTACATAGCTAGCGGCCCGCAGATAGTGGGCAATCATCAAACGGACCAGGATCTCATCTTCAACGACCAAAACCGCCCATCGGTGGGTCGTTACGCATTCCTGAGGCAGGTGCTCGGAACTGGCCATGTGTTACAAACCTCGCAGCATGGTAATGCGTTCCAAGATTGGATCAGAAAACGCCTCATTGTATCTAGACTACAACTTAAGGCCTAAGGGCTCTTCGCCGGCGTTCGCGGAGGATGTTGATACGGCGAACAATCTCCT
>CAVVTM010000024.1:0-178868 GCA_963751175.1 uncultured Actinomycetes bacterium
CACCGGCTCCGCCACCGGCTGCCCGGTCTTGTTCGCCAGCTTCGCAGGTACTACGCGGCTGTCAGACTTCCCGCGGTCGTTCATCTCGGGCTTACCGCCTTAGCGTTCCCCGAGCGGCCCGCCCAGCCATCACCGCATGACGGGCAACCGCGGGATCTCCCGGTTCTCGCACCTGAAGACTCAACGCATGCACAGGCTCTTTGACCGCGCGGGGTCCGCTGGCAGCTCGCGCTAACGCGGCCAGCGATGTTGCCTTCCGGCCACTGGAACGGCGTCGGCACCCCGGACTGATGATTTCGCGGCTCAATAACCCAGCCTACGTCTCCCTCTGTCAACGCTTCGCCTGCGCCCTCACGGACGCCGACGCATGACCCGAGGTCACCGTGGGTCGCTACTCCTTCGATGCAGGACGTTTTCATGTCCCTTCTCCAGGCCGGTTTATCCCGGCGCTCTCCAGCTCACCTTCTTCCTCTCGATCCCGACCGCCAGCGCATCGAGCGCGTCGTGGGGCTTGCGCCCCGGCCGGAACCCGTAGGAGAAGCCCAGGAAGTCCTCCTCGTAAATGGCGTTCAGTACCTCGGCCACCGCCCGCTGGACGATCTTGTCCTCCAAGGTGGCGATGCCGAGAGGGCGCTGCCGCCCGTCCGGCTTCGGTATGTACACCCTGCGAGAGGGGCTCGCCCGGTAGGCACCGCTGTGCACCCGGCGGAACAGGTCTTCGAGGTTCACCCGCAGATCCTGCCCGTAGGCGGCCCACGTCACCCGATCCACCCCCGGAGCGGCCTTCGGGCTGATCGCCGCGTAGGCCGCCCACAGGCGGTCGAGGTCGACGTGGTGCAGCAGCGCCGTGAACCGCGCTCCCTTGTCCTTTCGTGCAACTCGGCGCACACGCTCCAGCGCACTTGACGCGCCATCATCCCGGCTCAGCGTCCGGGGCGCGTTTTGCTGGCCCGTGTTCCCCTTGGCCAGCCGCCTTTCCTCCACCGGCTCCGCCACCGGCTGCCCGGTCTTGTTCGCCAGCTTCGCAGGTACTACGCGGCTGTCAGACTTCCCGCGGTCGTTCATCTCGGGCTTACCGCCTTAGCGTTCCCCGAGCGGCCCGCCCAGCCATCACCGCATGACGGGCAACCGCGGGATCTCCCGGTTCTCGCACCTGAAGACTCAACGCATGCACAGGCTCTTTGACCGCGCGGGGTCCGCTGGCAGCTCGCGCTAACGCGGCCAGCGATGTTGCCTTCCGGCCACTGGAACGGCGTCGGCACCCCGGACTGATGATTTCGCGGCTCAATAACCCAGCCTACGTCTCCCTCTGTCAACGCTTCGCCTGCGCCCTCACGGACGCCGACGCATGACCCGAGGTCACCGTGGGTCGCTACTCCTTCGATGCAGGACGTTTTCATGTCCCTTCTCCAGGCCGGTTTATCCCGGCGCTCTCCAGCTCACCTTCTTCCTCTCGATCCCGACCGCCAGCGCATCGAGCGCGTCGTGGGGCTTGCGCCCCGGCCGGAACCCGTAGGAGAAGCCCAGGAAGTCCTCCTCGTAAATGGCGTTCAGTACCTCGGCCACCGCCCGCTGGACGATCTTGTCCTCCAAGGTGGCGATGCCGAGAGGGCGCTGCCGCCCGTCCGGCTTCGGTATGTACACCCTGCGAGAGGGGCTCGCCCGGTAGGCACCGCTGTGCACCCGGCGGAGCAGGTCTTCGAGGTTCACCCGCAGATCCTGCCCGTAGGCGGCCCACGTCACCCGATCCACCCCCGGAGCGGCCTTCGGGCTGATCGCCGCGTAGGCCGCCCACAGGCGGTCGAGGTCGACGTGGTGCAGCAGCGCCGTGAACCGCGCTCCCTTGTCCTTTCGTGCAACTCGGCGCACACGCTCCAGCGCACTTGACGCGCCATCATCCCGGCTCAGCGTCCGGGGCGCGTTTTGCTGGCCCGTGTTCCCCTTGGCCAGCCGCCTTTCCTCCACCGGCTCCGCCACCGGCTGCCCGGTCTTGTTCGCCAGCTTCGCAGGTACTACGCGGCTGTCAGACTTCCCGCGGTCGTTCATCTCGGGCTTACCGCCTTAGCGTTCCCCGAGCGGCCCGCCCAGCCATCACCGCATGACGGGCAACCGCGGGATCTCCCGGTTCTCGCACCTGAAGACTCAACGCATGCACAGGCTCTTTGACCGCGCGGGGTCCGCTGGCAGCTCGCGCTAACGCGGCCAGCGATGTTGCCTTCCGGCCACTGGAACGGCGTCGGCACCCCGGACTGATGATTTCGCGGCTCAATAACCCAGCCTACGTCTCCCTCTGTCAACGCTTCGCCTGCGCCCTCACGGACGCCGACGCATGACCCGAGGTCACCGTGGGTCGCTACTCCTTCGATGCAGGACGTTTTCATGTCCCTTCTCCAGGCCGGTTTATCCCGGCGCTCTCCAGCTCACCTTCTTCCTCTCGATCCCGACCGCCAGCGCATCGAGCGCGTCGTGGGGCTTGCGCCCCGGCCGGAACCCGTAGGAGAAGCCCAGGAAGTCCTCCTCGTAAATGGCGTTCAGTACCTCGGCCACCGCCCGCTGGACGATCTTGTCCTCCAAGGTGGCGATGCCGAGAGGGCGCTGCCGCCCGTCCGGCTTCGGTATGTACACCCTGCGAGAGGGGCTCGCCCGGTAGGCACCGCTGTGCACCCGGCGGAGCAGGTCTTCGAGGTTCACCCGCAGATCCTGCCCGTAGGCGGCCCACGTCACCCGATCCACCCCCGGAGCGGCCTTCGGGCTGATCGCCGCGTAGGCCGCCCACAGGCGGTCGAGGTCGACGTGGTGCAGCAGCGCCGTGAACCGCGCTCCCTTGTCCTTTCGTGCAACTCGGCGCACACGCTCCAGCGCACTTGACGCGCCATCATCCCGGCTCAGCGTCCGGGGCGCGTTTTGCTGGCCCGTGTTCCCCTTGGCCAGCCGCCTTTCCTCCACCGGCTCCGCCACCGGCTGCCCGGTCTTGTTCGCCAGCTTCGCAGGTACTACGCGGCTGTCAGACTTCCCGCGGTCGTTCATCTCGGGCTTACCGCCTTAGCGTTCCCCGAGCGGCCCGCCCAGCCATCACCGCATGACGGGCAACCGCGGGATCTCCCGGTTCTCGCACCTGAAGACTCAACGCATGCACAGGCTCTTTGACCGCGCGGGGTCCGCTGGCAGCTCGCGCTAACGCGGCCAGCGATGTTGCCTTCCGGCCACTGGAACGGCGTCGGCACCCCGGACTGATGATTTCGCGGCTCAATAACCCAGCCTACGTCTCCCTCTGTCAACGCTTCGCCTGCGCCCTCACGGACGCCGACGCATGACCCGAGGTCACCGTGGGTCGCTACTCCTTCGATGCAGGACGTTTTCATGTCCCTTCTCCAGGCCGGTTTATCCCGGCGCTCTCCAGCTCACCTTCTTCCTCTCGATCCCGACCGCCAGCGCATCGAGCGCGTCGTGGGGCTTGCGCCCCGGCCGGAACCCGTAGGAGAAGCCCAGGAAGTCCTCCTCGTAAATGGCGTTCAGTACCTCGGCCACCGCCCGCTGGACGATCTTGTCCTCCAAGGTGGCGATGCCGAGAGGGCGCTGCCGCCCGTCCGGCTTCGGTATGTACACCCTGCGAGAGGGGCTCGCCCGGTAGGCACCGCTGTGCACCCGGCGGAGCAGGTCTTCGAGGTTCACCCGCAGATCCTGCCCGTAGGCGGCCCACGTCACCCGATCCACCCCCGGAGCGGCCTTCGGGCTGATCGCCGCGTAGGCCGCCCACAGGCGGTCGAGGTCGACGTGGTGCAGCAGCGCCGTGAACCGCGCTCCCTTGTCCTTTCGTGCAACTCGGCGCACACGCTCCAGCGCACTTGACGCGCCATCATCCCGGCTCAGCGTCCGGGGCGCGTTTTGCTGGCCCGTGTTCCCCTTGGCCAGCCGCCTTTCCTCCACCGGCTCCGCCACCGGCTGCCCGGTCTTGTTCGCCAGCTTCGCAGGTACTACGCGGCTGTCAGACTTCCCGCGGTCGTTCATCTCGGGCTTACCGCCTTAGCGTTCCCCGAGCGGCCCGCCCAGCCATCACCGCATGACGGGCAACCGCGGGATCTCCCGGTTCTCGCACCTGAAGACTCAACGCATGCACAGGCTCTTTGACCGCGCGGGGTCCGCTGGCAGCTCGCGCTAACGCGGCCAGCGATGTTGCCTTCCGGCCACTGGAACGGCGTCGGCACCCCGGACTGATGATTTCGCGGCTCAATAACCCAGCCTACGTCTCCCTCTGTCAACGCTTCGCCTGCGCCCTCACGGACGCCGACGCATGACCCGAGGTCACCGTGGGTCGCTACTCCTTCGATGCAGGACGTTTTCATGTCCCTTCTCCAGGCCGGTTTATCCCGGCGCTCTCCAGTTCGCCTCCCCAGGAAGGCTCCCTGGCCGCCCTGCGCCGTTCCTGACCCGTCGCCGCGCCGGGATAGGGCCCACGCAGGCCACCGGTTACGCTCGTATTCGTCCGGGCCGCCGAGGTCACGAGCAGAGCGAGGTGGGCGCGTGCAGGACCGGCAGGTGCCGATGGATGTTTTCGTCGGCCGGACCGCGGAGCTCAGTCGGGTCGCGGAGGTCGTCGCGCGGGTCAAGGCGGGCGCAGCCGTGGCTGGTGGCCATCGAGGGCGATCCGGGGGCGGGGAAGACGACCCTGGCGCGGCGCTGCCTGGCCGGGTCTGGCCTGAGGGTGCTCTCGGCTCGCGCCGATCAGGCCGAAACCGACCTGGACTTCGGGCTCGTCGACCAGCTGTTCCGGGCGGCCGGAGGCGCGGTTCCTCCGGTGCTGGCCGCGGCCGAGGCCGGTTCACCCGCCTCGTCGTTCGCGGTGGGAGCACGGCTGCTCGAAGTGGCGGGCGAGCAGCTGGCCAAGGGACCGCTGGCCCTCGTGCTCGATGACGTGCAGTGGGCCGACCGCAGGTCGGTAGAGGCCCTGACGTTCATGCTGCGGCGGCTGTCGGTGGACCAGGTACTCGCCATCGTGATCTACCGGGGGGACAGCGGCCGCCTAGACGAGGCGCCCCAGCGGATGCTGCTGAGTATCGAGAACCGGCTGCGGATCCCGCTGGGCGGCCTGGACTCGGATGAGGTCGGGTCGCTGGCAGCCGCGCTCACCGTGGGATCGCTGGACGAGGAGGCCGTCCGGTGGCTCTACCTGGGCACCGGCGGGCACCCGCTGTACCTGCGCACGGTGCTGGCCGAGGGGTCCGGCTTCGATCCGTGGGCGCCGGGGCGGCCCGCGCTGCCCCGGTCGCTGGCCGCCGCCATCGGCGAGAACCTGCGGGTACTGCCGCCGGAGACCCGGTCCATCCTGGAGATGCTCGCGGTCCTCAACCTGCGCGTGCCGCTGGCTCAGCTGGGCCAGGCGGCGGAGATCGAGTCGCCCAGTGCGGCGATCGAGCCGGCCGTGGCCGCTGGGCTGGTGGACTGGTCGCCGGCGGAGCCGACGTGCCCCGTCGAGATACGCCACCTGCTGGTCCGTGACGCCATCTACGCCGGCGTCACGCCGACCAGGCGCCGGCTGCTGCACGCCCGCGCCGCATCGGCGGTCAGCGAGTCGGCATCTTGGGAGCACCGGGTGGCCGCCCTGGACCACCCCGACGAGGGCCTGGCCGCGCGGCTGGAGCGGCTCGCGGCCGGGGAGGCGGCCGGCGGCCGCCTGGCGCTGGCCGCCACCCACCTGCGGTGGGCGTCTGATATCTCCCCGGCCCGGGCCGATCGCGAGCGGCGGCTGCTGAGTGCGGCGCTGCACCTGATGCTGGCCGAGGAGTCCCGTGGCCTGGCCCTGCGCCCGGAGGTGGAGGCGTCGGGGCCATCCCCGTTGCGCAGCTGCGTGCTGGGCACGATGGCGTTCTCCTCGGGTCGGCTCGTCGAGGCGGAAAGCCGGTTCAGCGAGGCACTGGAGCAGGCACAGGACGATCCGGATAACCAGCCGCTGGCCGCCCTGATCGCCAACCGGCTTGCTGGCACCTACACGCTTCTCGGGGACGCGGAGAAGGTGATGACCTTCGGGCGGCAGGCGCTGGACACCGGGTGCCTGGACGCGGCGGCCGCCAGCCAGACGCGCACCTTGATCGCCATCGGCGCTTCCCAGGTGGCCGGGCCGCGCGCCGCCCTAGCGGAGCTGGCGCACCTGGATGCCGACCCGGCGCGGGTCGGCCCGGTCGATGTCGACGGCCTGTCGTTCCGCGGGGTGTTCAGGCTGCTGGCCGGCGACCTGGGCCAGGCCGTGACCGACCTGACGACCAGCCTCAGGCTGGCGCGCCGGGGCGCTACTCTCACCCTCGGCCTGCGCGCCTATTTTTACCTGGCGCTGGCCCAGTACCTGGCCGGCGCGTGGGACGACGTGCTGCTCACCGCGGAGCAGGGATTCTCCGCCGCCGGGATCCATTCCCGCCGTTACGAACTCCCGCTGCTGCACCTGGCGGCGGCCTGCGTGCCGGCCGGGCGGGGCGCGGCCGGGGAGGCCGAACGCCACGCGGCGCTGGCCGAGGAGGCGGCGGCCAGCCTGGACTACGGCCAGGAGAAGGTGTACGCGGCGATGGCCCGGGCCCTGGTGTGCCAGGCATCCGGCGACTACCTGGGCATGGCCGACGCGCTCGGTCCCTGGCAGGATGACGCGGCCCTGGACGGCCGCAGCCGGGTCTACGCGGTGCTGTGGCGGCCGCTGCTGGCCGAGGGCCTGATCGGCTCCGGCCAGCTGGAGCAGGCCGCCGCCGTCCTGGACCAGCTACGGGCCGACAGCGGCGAGGTCGGCTACCTGGCCCCGGCCCTGGCCTGGCTGGGGGGATGGCTGGCCGGGCAGCGCGGCGACCCGGAGCAGGCCCGGGAGATCTACCACCGCGGCGAGGACACCGCCGGCCCGCAAAGCCCGGTCTGGGGTATCCACTTAACCGGACTGGAAACTGCAGCTGGATTTCGGCGGTCCGCCACGGGCGGTCCGCCGCTGGGCGCTCGAGGCTCGGAGGGTGTCCCGTGCCGCCCTCGGCTCGCTTCGCACGGCGCGGCTTTTTGCTGGCGAGCAGATCCACGTACCGGACTGGCTCGTGGCCGGCGGCTAGCTGCAGGACCCGGTAGAACACCATGCCCCGGCTGGCCGATCGGCGGCGGTTGAACCGGAAGACGAACTCGTTGAGATAGGCGGGCAGGTGCGCGGCGTCAACCGAGCCCTGGTGGGTGCCCAGCAGCCACCGCTTGCACAGCGAGGCGACCCGGTGGACTCCGGGCAGCAGGCTGTCCGGGTCATCCCCAGCGGCGCGGGCCGCTTTCTGGTTGATGGGCCGGTGCTGATATCCCTTGCCGCTGATGGCCCGGTAAGCGGCCCAGCCGTCAGTGATGACCGTCGCCCCTGGCTGGACGTTCTCGGTGACGAACGTGCCCAGCGTGTCACCGCTGGCGTCATCGAGCGGCGCCATCCGGCAGCGGCCGATGCCCTTCGGCTCGCGAACCTCCACGGCGATCCCGGTGAGGACCTTCTTGCCGCGCTGCCGCCCGCCCCGCAAACCGGGCTCCTCGCCGCCGATGTAGGTCTCATCGACCTCGACCGTGCCGGACAGCCGGTCACGGCCCGGCCGCACCAGCGCTGACCGGAGCCGGTGCAGCATTGCCCACGCCGTCTGATAGGAGCCGATCTCCAGCACCCGCTGCAGGTGCTGGGCGGAGATGCCGTCCTTGGCGGTCGCGAACAGCCAGCAGGCGTGGAACCACACCGTCAGCGGTGTGCGCGTCTTGTCGAAGATAGTCCCAGCCGTCACCGAGGTCCGTGATCCGCAGCCGCCGCACTTGACCCGGCCGTCACCCAGCCGCCAACCTCCCGCATGACCGCAGTCCGGGCAAACGAATCCGCCCGGCCAGCGCAGCCACTCAAGGTAGTCCAGGCAGTCGTCGTCAGTGCCGTACCAGGAAAGGAACTCGCCGGTCGATCTCGGGTAGTGCGCGCCCGCGACCGGTGTCGTCATGCGACGAGTCTAGTCCGGTTAAGTGGATACCCCAGAGCCCGGTTTACACCGCCCGGCTGCTGCTGGCCCACGGCGCGCTGCTGCGCCGCACCGGGAACAGGAGGGACGCGGTCGAGCGCCTGCGGCGGGCGAATGGCTTGTACCAGGCGCTGCGCGCCGCGCCGTTTATCGCCCGGGTCGAGGAGGAACTGGCGGCGTGCCATCTTCCCGGCACCCCGGCGAAGAAGCAGCAGCCGGTGCTGGCGCTGACCAGCCGGGAGACCGAAGTGGCCCACCTGGTCGGGAAGGGGCTGTCCAATCCCGAGATCGCGGCCGAGCTGTTCATCAGCCGCAAGGCCGTGGAGTACCACCTGGGCAACATCTACGCCAAGTGCGGCCTGCACGGACGGCAGGAGCTGCGGCGCTTCGTCGGGCAGTGGCGCCAGCCGACCGCGGTCTGACCAGTTCCGCCTGAAGACGGCCGGAGGCCGGGACACGCGGTCCCGGCCTTTGGGTCGCTGACGGAGGGTGCGGGCGCCTGAATCAGCTGGTGCCGCCCATCTGGTTGTTGCCGTGGGCCAGGAAGCTGGCCAGGGCGGCCTGGGTTGCGGCGTTCATCTGGCCGGTCTGCGGCAGGCCCGCCTGACGCTGCAGATCCTGGATCGCCTGGACCGTCTGGGGTCCCATGACGCCATCGACCGGGCCCTCGTAGTAGTTCAGCTGCCCCAGCTCCCGCTGCAGCTGCATCACCGCGGCCGAGGGGTGGACCGGGGTGACCGGGCTGGCCGGGGTGACCGGGCTGGCCGGGGTGGCGGGGGTGCCCGCAGTGGCGGGGCCGGCGGGGGCAGAGGTCGAGGCCGACGGGCCGGTGGTGGCCGGGCAGCGCTGGAGTGCCCAGGCAGCAGGGCGACGGCCAGCACGACCACAGCCGCCGCCACAGCCGTGCCGATGACCACGGCCCAGATGCGGAACCAGGACGGGCCAGCGGGCTGCCGGTAGGAACCCTTCGGGTCGGGGGCCTGCGGGTAGGAACCCTGCGGGTAGGAACCCTGCGGGTAGGAACCCTGCGGGTAGGAACCCTGCGGGTACGGAGGAACCCTGCGGGTCGGGGCCCTGGGGGTAGGGGGCCTGCCGGTTCGTGGTGCGGGACTGAGTGCTCATCTCGGGTTTCTCCTCATCTCAACTCAGTTGCTCTGTGTGGATAGATCCACTGTCGCTTGAGCCGAGAGCAAAATCCCTAGAGAAACTCCCTAGTTCGCCTCCCCAGGACGGCCTTCGCGCGGCCCTGGGGAGGCGGCTCAGTAGCGGGCGCCGGTGACCTGGGCAGCGAGGGGGTCGAGCTGGGCCAGCTCGACGGGGGCCAGGGTGATGTCCAGGGCTGCGGCTTATGTACAGGTCTAGGGGTCAGCGGCGGCGATGGCCGCGATCGCGGGCCCGGCGGCTGCCTGCTGTGGATCGTGCTGCTGATCGTGATCCTCATCGTTCTTTCCGTGCTTTTCGGTGGTTTCCACAAGGGCACCAAGGCGGGCAGCCGTGGCCAGTTTCACGATCTCGTGGCAAGTTCGGGGCAAGAAGAGGCTGGCCCGTAAAAGTAGAGGCTGGCCCGTAAAAGAGCTACGGGCGGGATTCATGTGACAGGTGTGGGCTATTTACACGCCGCCACGGCGTCCTCCGGCCACCCGAGACTGTCGCGCAACTGGTCCCGGATCACCCCGCCCCTTCACTCAGCTCGTGCCTGCTTCCCCCGTTCCCCATGAGCCCCGCGCGCTCGCCCGGCACCGGGATCCGTGCCCGCGCCCGCGACGGTAACGACACCAATGGCACATCGGGGTCGTCCCAGCGACCCCAATGGCACATCGGGGTCGTTCGGCCGGGCGCGCGGGGAACGGGCGGGTAACTTGGTGTGAGCGCGAGGAATCGGTGGGTAACTTGATGTGGGATAGCGTCATAGCCGGGGGTCTACGGGTTCGGACTCCAGGGCCAGGACGGCGAAGACGCATTCGTGCACGCGCCATAGCGGCTCGCCGCGAGCCACGCGGTCCAGGGCTTCCAGGCCCAGGGCGTATTCGCGCAGCGCCAGTGAGCGCTTGTGGCTGAGGCCGCGCTGGCGCAGCCGGGTCAGGTTGGCCGGCTCGGCGTAGTCCGGGCCGTAGATGATGCGCAGGTACTCCCGGCCGCGCACCTTCAGGCCGGGCTGGACCATACCGTGGGAACCCCTGGTCAGGTTCGCGGCAGGCTTGACCACCATGCCCTCTCCCCCGGCGGCGGTCAGGTCCTCCCACCAGCGGGTCGCGGCGGCGACCGATGCGGGGTCGGCGGTGTCCACCTCGACGCGGCGGGTGGTGGAGATGAGGTCAGGAGCGGCGGCGGCAAGCCGGTCGGCCAGGGCGAGATGCCACAGATGCGGGCGCTCGTGGTAGACGGCGCCTTCGGATGCGAGCAGCTGGAACGGGGCGACGCGCACCCCGGCCAGCCCGTCGGTGGCCCAGCAGTAGCGCAGGTAGGCGGCGGTGAACGCGTCCGCGTTGGCCAGCCGGGACCGGGTCCGGTCCGCCAGGGCTTCGACCTCGGGCAGCCCTCGGGCACTGGCCTGCGCCAAGACCGAGACCGCGGCGGGCAGCGCGGCCCTGGCGGCGGCGCCGACGGCGGCGTACTGGTCGCGCAGCAGGGATCCGGCCTTGACGTTCCAGGGCAGGATCTCGGCGTCAAGCAGCAACCAGGACGTGCCGAACTCATCGAACAGCCCGGCCATCTCCGCCGCGGCGCAGACCTGATCGATGAGCAAAGCGGTCAACTCCGCGGCGAAGAACGGGCGTCCGGTCCTGGTCCAGATCGCGCCGGGGCCGGGCAGGCCGAACCGGGCGCTGCTCGCCGAGGCCGCTGGCGCGGCGCTGCCCGCCGCGGCGGCTGGCGCGGCGCTGCCCGCCGAGGCCGCTGGCGCGGCGCTGCCCGCCGCGGCGGCTGGCGCGGCGCTGCCCGCCGAGGCCGCTGGCGCGGCGGGCGCGTCGCCCGGCGAGCGGCACACCAGCAGCACCGCGCGCGAGCCCATGTGCTTCTCCTCGCACAGCACGGGCGCCACGCCGTCCGCGCGGTAGGCGTCGAAGGCCTGGTCCGGGTGCTCGAGCAGGTCGCCGCGGGCCGCCGTGGCGACTGGGCTCATGGTCGGCGGCAAGTACAGCAGCCAGCGCGGGTCGATCGCGAACCGGCTCATCACCTCGAGCGCGGCCGCGGCGTGCGCGTCGCGGATGCCGACCCGCGGCAGGTAGGCCGTCTCGATAACGCGTGACCCAGACACGTCGCCGATGTCGAGCACATCAGGCTCGCGCCTACCAGCGGCGGAGTCGGTACCGGAGGGTGAAACCACGGGAAACGGCCTCGCCGGAGGATGGTAGACACGGGCCGCCGGAACGGATACCGCGGTCCGTTCGGGATAATTCAGCGCGGTCAGACGGCCACCGAAGACACAGCCGGTGTCCAGGCACAGGGTGTTGTTCAGCCATTCCGGGGCCGGCACCGGGGTGTGGCCGTACAGGACGACGGCGCGACCCCGGTACTCGGTCGCCCACGGGTAACGGACCGGCAGGCCGTACTCGTCGGTCTCGCCGGTGGTCTGCCCGTACAAGCAAAACTCGCGGACCCGGCCGGAGGCCCGGCCGTGGTAGCGCTCGATCAGGCCGGCGTGCGCCACCACCAGCCGCCCGCCGTCCAGGACGTAGTGGCTGATCAGGCCGTCGATGAACCGGGCTGCCTCGGCCCGGAACTCCTCGGTTTCCGCTTCGAGCTGCTCCATCGAGGCGTCTAGGCCGTGGCTGCGCTTGACGTTCTTGCCGCGGAGCGCCTTGAGCAGCTTGACCTCGTGGTTGCCGGCCACGCAGAACGCGGCGCCGGCCGCCACCATGCCCATGACCAGGCGCAGCACGCCAGGCGTGTCCGGCCCCCGGTCGACCAGGTTGCCGACGAAGATGGCGCGCCTGCCCTCGGCGTGGCGGGCGCCGACCGGGCGGCCTGCGGCATCGCGCTCGAGGGTGTAGCCGAGTTCGGTCAGCAGCTGCTCGAGCTCGGCCCGGCAGCCGTGCACGTCGCCGATGACGTCGAACGGGCCGCTCTCGTGCCTGAGGTCGCTGAACAGCGGTGTCCGGGTGATCGTGGCGGCGTCGACCTCTGCTGGGGTGTGCAGGACGTGGACCGTGCGGAAGCCCTCGCGCGCCAGGCTGTGCAGGCCGCGGCGCAGCTGGCCGCGCTGGCGGCGGAGCACGTGCGCGCCGAAGTCCCGGTCCGGGCGGCTGGCGTTGCGCTCCGCGCACAGCTTCTCCGGCAGGTCAAGGACGATGGCAACCGGCAGCACGTCGTGCTCGCGGGCCAGCATGACCAGCTCGCGGCGGGGTTCGGGCTGCACGTTGGTCGCGTCGACGACGGTGAGGCGCCCCGCGGCCAGGCGCTTACCCGCGATGTAGTGCAGCAGCTCGAACGCGGCCGGTGTGGCGGACTGGTCGTTCTCGTCGTCGGCGACCAGGCCGCGGCAGAAGTCCGAGGAGATCACCTCGGTCGGCTTGAACTGCGTGCGGGCGAACGTGGACTTGCCGGACCCGGTCACGCCGACCAGGACGACCAGGCACAGCTCGGGGATTTTCAGTTCGTTCACTGCGTCCCTCCGCGGCCGAAGACGGCCAGCTGGGTGGGCGGACCGACCTCGGGGTGCTCGGGGCCGACGGGCAGGAAGCGGACCTGATAGCCGTGCTCGCGGGCGACCCGGCCTGCCCAGGCCCGGAACTCGGCGCGGGTCCACTCGAAGCGGTGGTCCCGGTGCCGCATCGCGCCTGCCTCCAGCGCGGCGAAGTTGACGTTGTACTCGGCGTTGGGAGTGGTGACGACGACGGTGGCGGGCGCGGCGAAGCCGAACATGGTGCGTTCGAGCGCCGGGATCCGTTCAGGGTCCAGGTGCTCGATTACCTCCATCAGCACGGCGGCATCCAGCCCGGCCAGCCGGTCGTCGCGGTAGGTGAGCGAGGACTGGAAGATCGTCAGCCGGGCGCGCTTGTTGTCCGGCATCTGGTCGAGCCTGAGGTGGCGGGCGGCCAGCTGGAGCGCCCTGACCGACACGTCCACGGCGGTGACGTGCTCGATGCCGGGGTCGGCGAGCAGGTCTCTGGTGAGCACGCCGGAGCCGCAGCCGAGGTCGCCGACCCGGCGGGCGCCGCTTTTGCGGATTACGGCCAGGATGGCCTCGCGGCGCTGGACCGCCAGCGGCTTGCGCTGGTCTTCCTCGGATTCCGCGGTGACGGCGTTGTCGAGCTCTTCGGGCTCGGTGTCGTCGGCTTCGGCCAGCCGGGCCAGCGCAGAACGGGCGAGTTTGCGCTGGTGGATGAGGTAGCGGCGGATGATGAGCTCCTTCTCCGGGTGGCTGGCCAGCCAGTCGCCGCCGGCCCGGATCAGCTTGTCGACCTCCTCGGTGGACACCCAGTAGTGCTTCGCGTCGTCCAGCAACGGAAGCAGCACGTACAGGTGGTTCAGCGCGTCCGCCAGCCTCAGCTCGCCGGTCAGCCGCAGGTCGAGATACGGGGAATCGCCCCATTCGGCCGGCTGGAGCGGCTGGGCTTCCGTGTGGACGCTCCAGCCGAGGGGAGCGAAGACGCGGCCGGCGAGCGTGCCGCCGCCGCGGCAGCGCAGGGCGGGGACCCTGATGGTGAGCGGGATGCGTGCCGCGGCCAGGTCCGGCCGGGCGTCGCAGCGGCCGGTCAGCGCGGTGCGGAAGGCCTCCTTGATCGCCACCGCGAGCATGCTGGCGGCGGCGTAGGGCCGGTCGTTGACGTAATGGGCGAGCTCACCGTCGCTGTGCCTGCCGTTCTTGCCTGCGGGCCCGCGGACCAGCGCGATCGGGTCGACCTCGAGCAGCAGCGCGGCCGTGCACCGCTCCGGCGTTGCCTCCGGGTAGAAGATATGCGCCTGACCAGCCGAAACGGCGAACGACTGCGGCCGGTCCGGGTGCTTGTGCAGCAGGTAGCCCAGGTCGGTCGCGGGCGCGCAGGTGGTGGTGATGGTCAGCAGCACACGCCATTGTGTCCGCCCGCGTGAGATTAGATCAAAATCATTTACCCCGAACGGGGTGGGTGCGTGCCCCGGCACGCGCCTCGTCCGTCTCGTCTAGGGCGATACCGGCGGGCCGGGGCGGGTAAAAGGGGAGGGTGGCGCGCTGGGTGTTGCATGTGGACCTCGACCAGTTCATTGCGGCGGTCGAGGTGCTGCGGCATCCCGAACTGCGCGGGCGGCCCGTCGTGGTCGGCGGTGACGGCGACCCGACCAAGCGCGGTGTGGTGAGCACTGCGTCTTACGAGGCCAGGGAGCATGGCGTGCACTCCGGCCTGCCGCTGCGGACGGCCGCGCGACGGCTGCCCGACGCCGTGTTCCTGCCGGTGGACCGGGCCGCCTACGAGGAGGTCTCGGAGACGGTGATGGCCGTGCTGCGGTCGACCGGCGCGGTCGTGGAGGTGCTCGGCTGGGACGAGGCGTTCCTCGGCGTCGAGACGGACGACCCGGAAGGCTTCGCCCGGGCGCTCGCGGCCGACGTCCGCGCGGCGACGCAACTGGACTGCACGGTGGGGATTGGCGAGAACAAGCTGCAGGCCAAGATCGCCACGGGGTTCGGCAAGCCGGCCGGCGTGTTCCGGCTGACGTCCGCGACCTGGTTCGAGGTGCTCGGCGACCGGCCCACCGACGCGCTGTGGGGCATCGGCGCCAAGACGGCCAGGAAGCTCGCCGGGCTGGGCATCCGCACCGTCAGCGACCTGGCCGCCGCCGACCCGGACGCCCTGGCCGAACAGTCCGGGCCGATGACCGGGCCGTGGCTGGTGCTGCTTGGCCGGGGCCGCGGCGACGCCGACGTGGACGACACCCCGTACCTGGCCCGCGGCCACGGCCGGGAGGAGACGTTTCAGCGGAACATCGCCGACTGGACGGCGGTCCAGGCCGAGGTGGCGCGGATCGCCGGGCTGCTCGCACTTGATCTGGCCAAGGAGCCGCGGCCGGCCGTGCGGGTCGTCGTGAAGGTGCGCTACGCGCCCTTTATCACCGAGACGCACGGCGTGACGCTTGCCGCGCCCAGCTCGGAGGCTCTGGTGATCCAGGAGGCGGCCGCGGCGGCGCTCGGGCGGTTCACCGGGCGGCGGCCGGTGCGGCTGCTCGGGGTGCGGGCAGAGTTCGGGCAATAGACGGTGTTCGGGCATGCGGAGCGCTCGGGCATGCGGAGCGCTCGGGCATGCGGAGCGCTCGGGCATGCGGAGCGCTCGGGGGCATAGCGGAGGGAAGATTCCGGTTTTAACAGTTATGAAACCGTTTGCGCGCGGTATAACCGACGTAAGTAGGAAAGCTGCTGCGCTTTCGGGGGTGGGCGATGACGCCTGCGGAGCTTCAGGCCATGAGCAGGCTGGGCGGTCATGCCTTCGCCGGCCTGGTGTCGCGCATCGAGCAGGTACACCAGGCCATCGGCGGCCGGGCGTTCGGCTCGATCGGGCCGGTAAGCGCCCCGGTCCGGGTCATCCACGACTTGATCGCACGGGGCGCTTACCGGGCAGTCGGCAGCGCGGGCTCGGCGGCGGGCGCGCTCGGCGGAGAGGCCGCGTCCCTGGTGGGCGCCATGGGCAAGGCTGGCGCCACGGGCCAGCCAAGGGCGGGCGGACCGGTGCTCGCCGTGCTGAACGCCGTCTCCGGTGACCGGCTCGGGCCCGACCTGGCTGCGCTGGCCATCCGCATGGCGGTGCGCGTCAACGGCTGGGACATCGAGCTCACGCCCCAGCAGGTGCGGGACGCGTTCGACGACGCCACCCCGAAGCTGGCCATCTTCCTGCATGGCCTGGCCGAGACCGAGAACTCCTGGCTCCGGCAGGCCAGCCGGTCCGAGCCGTACGGCCGCAGGCTGCAGGCGGAACTCGGCTACACGCCGGTCTACATCCGTTACAACACCGGCCGGCATGTGTCCGACAATGGCCGTGACCTGGCCCGGCTGCTTACCGAGCTGACGGCGGCTTGGCCGGGCCGGGTGCGGGAGATCCTGCTGGTGGGCCACTCCATGGGCGGCCTGGTCATCCGCAGCGCCTGCCATTACGGCAGCGAGGACGGCGCACCGTGGCTGCGGCACGTCCGGCACGTCTTCTACCTGGGATCACCCCACCTTGGTGCTCCGCTGGCGCGCGTCGCCGGGCTGGCCGGCTGGGCGCTCAGCCAGGTGGCGGAAACCCGGCCCTTCGCGGACCTGCTCACCGGTTCGGCCGCCATCAGGGACCTGCGCCACGGCTACATCCTGGACGACTGGGCAGCCTGCGATCCAGACGGTTGCCAGCACGATCACCGCCGCGATGTGCCGCTGCTCCCCGGCGCCAGCCACTACGCGATCAGCGCCGTCATCAGCGCCGACCCGGAAAGCCCGCTGGGAACCCTGGTGGGCGACCTGCTCGTCCAGCCGGCCAGCGCCCACGGGCGGCGCGGCCCGCGCCAGCACATCCCGTTCTCGGTCGAGGAGTCCCGCAGGCACGGCGGAATGCACCACTTCGACCTGCTCAACCACCCGGACGTCTGGGAGTCTATGCGCAGCCTGCTGGGGTCACAGTCAGCTGGCTTCACGCCAGCCGCAGGCGCCCGGTCATAAGAGCCCCGGTCGTAGCGGTGCTCGCGTCGTCACGGTCCGCCACAAAACCGGTTTTCGCGGCGCCCGCCGGGCGGCGGGGCCCTCGCCGCTCAGTCGAAACGGCGGGCGCTCGGGTAGATCTGGCCGCCGTCCACGGCGACGTTCGCACCGGTGATCCACGAGGCCCGCGCCGACAGCAGGAAGCTCACCACGTCGGCGACCTCCTCCGGGCGGCCCAGGCGGCCGAACGGGAACTGACTGGCCAGGAACGTGGCGAAGTCCTCCGGGTGCTCCCGCTGGAAGGTGTCCCAGCCGCCGCCAGGGAACATGATGGACCCGGGGCTTACGGCGTTCACCCGGATGCCGGCCGGCGCCAGCTCCTGGGCGGCGGTCGCGGCGAGATGGATCTCCGCCGCCTTGGCCGCGGCATAGGCCGTCCGCGGCGCCGGGCGCATCCCGGTGATCGAGGAGATGATCACCACCGCGCCGCCGCCGGCGGTCGGCAGGTGGGGCAGACCGGCCCGGATCAGCTCCGCGGCGTGGCCGGCGTTGAGCGCGAAGGTGGCAGTGAAATCGCCGTCCCCGGCGCTGGTCAGGTTGCCGCGGCCGACCGTGCCGCCCGCGTTGGCCACGAGGTGGTCCAGACCGCCGAGCGCCGTGGCGATGTCGTCCACGGCGCGCTTGAGCTGGGGCGTGTCGGTGACGTCGGCTACCGCGGTAGCGACCTTGACGCCGCGGGATCCCAGCCGCTCGGCGGCCGCGGCCAGGCCGGCCGCGTCCCGCGCGACCAGACCGACGGCCGCGCCCTCGGCGGCGAGCGCCTCGGCCACCGCGAAGCCGATGCCCCGGCTTCCGCCGGTGATCAGCGCGCGGCGGCCGCGCAGGCCAAGATCCATGGCAGGCTCCTATCCGTTCGACGACGTGAAACGCTCGCACCGGGGCCGACGTGCTGGCCTGGCTGGACAGCACGCCGGGACCCCGACGCGGACTTCTCGATCGTGGGACGCCGCTCAGGTGCGCGCGTAGTTGCTGGCCCCGAACCAGTCCACGACGACGACCGGCTCGTCTCCCACCACCCAGGCGTCATGGCCCTGGGGCAGCGCGGTGACATCTCCGGGCTTGGCGTCGAACTCGGCGCCATCGGCCATCACGATGTGAAGGGTGCCCGCCACGTGATACTGGAAATGCGGCGCCTCGCACAGTTCGGTGCCGGCCAGCGGCTTGACGTGGTCGGACCAGCGCCATCCAGGCTGCAGGGTGAGCCGGCCGATTTCGGCGCCGCCGATCTGGAGCAGGTCCAGGGCGCCGTATTCGAAGGTGCGGGTCTCGTCGGGGGCCTCGAAGGTCTTCTGCTCCGCTTTCCCGGTCATCAGGGTCTCCTTTTCTCGGTCTGAGCTTTCCTGACCAGCGTGGCCGGCGGTGGTTGCAGTCACCTTGCACCGGGCCGGCCGTGCTGGCCTGGCCGTGCTGGCCTGGCCGTGCTGGCCTGGTGGGGGGTGGGCCGGCGGAGGGTGGGCCGGCCGGATTTAATACGGTCATGAAGTCGCTGGCCGTGCGGGTGCTCAGCGATTTCGGCGTGGACGGTGTCGAGCCGCAGGCGTTCGGCAGCCGCAAGGCGCGGCTCACGCTGCAGCTGCTCGCGATAGCCGGCGGGCAGGCCGTGCCGGCCGATGTGCTGATCGACGCGCTGTGGGATTCGGCCCCGCCCGCCCGGCCCGAGGATCAGCTGGCGGTCCTGATGAGCCGGCTGCGCTCGGTCCTGGGACGCGACCGGATCGAGCATCGTGACCAGGGGTACCTGCTGCACTGTGACTGGATCGACGCGACCGAACTGGCCACGCTCACCCGCGAAGTGGAAACGCGGCGGGAGGCCGGCTACGTGGTGGGCGCGGTCGCGGCCGCCCGGGTCGCGCTCTCGCTGATCCGCGGCGACGGCCCGCAGCCGCTGCCCGGCGAGTGGGCCCAGCTCAGGCATGCCGAGCTCGAGCGGCTGATCAGCCGGGCCCGGCTGGTCGCCGCCACCGCGCTGCTCGAGGCCGGTGACTGGATGGCGGCCTCGGACGCCGCGTCGGCAGCGGCCGAGCGTGATCCGTACGACGAAGCGGCCCTGCGCGTGCTGCTCCGCGCCCACGTGATGGGTGGCCGGGTGGCCGGGGCGCTGGCTATCTACGCCGCCGCGCGGGAGCGGATGGCCGACGACCTCGGCATCGATCCCGGACCCGAGACGACCGCGCTCTACACCGCGATCCTGCGCGGTGAGCTGACGATGCCCGCACGGCCGGCTCCGGTCTCCCCCAGCCTGGTCGGCCGGGACGACGAACTGGCCTGCCTGGAGGCCATCGCCACCCGGGCCCGTGGCGGCGCCGCCGAGGTCGTCGTGGTCGATGGCGAGGCCGGCATCGGGAAGACGACGCTGGTGCGGGCCTGGGCCGACCGGCGCGCGGCGACCGGGGATACGGTGCTGATGGCGTCGTGCGGGCCGCTCGACCGCTCGCTGCCGCTCGACGCCCTGCTGACCGCCCTCGCCGCCCTGCTGCGCGAGCTCGAGCCCGGGGTGACCGCCGACATCCTCGGCACCGATGCGGCGATACTGGCGCCGCTGCTGAACGTGGCGCGCAGCCCGCGGCTCAAGGCGCCGCCGATGCTGGCCGACAGCATGCTCGGCCCGGCCGTGCTGTACTCGGCCCTGGTTCAGGCGCTCTGCCGCCTGGCGGAGCGGGCGCCGCTCGTGATCGTCGTCGACGACGCGCACCTGGCCGGTCCCGCGCTGCCGCACTGGCTGCGTTTCCTGCAGCGCGAGGACGTCGCGGTGACGGTCGTCGCGACGGTGCGGACCGCCGAGGGAGAGCCGCTGCCCGCCACCGCGTCCATCCACCTCGACGCGCTCGGCCGCGATGCGGCGGCTGAGCTGGTGGGGCCGGGCCGGGTCGATGAGCTGTACGCCCGGTCCAAGGGCCACCCGCTGTTCCTGACCGAACTGGCCCAGCAGGCCGCGGGCGCGGAGCTGCCTGCGTCGCTTGTGGAGTCGGTGTCCGCGCGGTGCGACGAGCTCGGCACGACCGGGCTGCTGCTGCGCACCGCGGCCGTGATCGGCCCGGAACTGGACGTCGACCTGCTCGCGGCAGTGCTCGGCCGTCCCGTCGTCGCGCTGCTCGACGACGCCGAACAGGCCGTGGCCAAGCAGTTCCTTGCCGAAGACGACGGGATCTTCCGGTTCCGGCACGAGCTGGTCAGGGAGGCCCTGGCGGCCAGCGCGACCGCGGGGCGGGCCGCGCTGCTGCACCGGCAGGCCGGCCGCGTGCTCGACCGGCGCCCCGGCGCCGACCCGCTGACCGTGGCCGGTCACGCGCGCCTGGGCGGCGACCTGGTGCTGGCGGCCCGGGCGCTGCGCGACGCGTCGGCGCAGGCCGCGGAGCGGTTCGACCACGCGGCGGCGGAGGCGCTGCTCGATGACGCGTTGCGCCTGTCCCCCGGCCCGGAAGGCTGGCTGGCGCGAGCCCGGGTTCGGACCCTGCGGATGAGATACGCCGAAGCCCTGGAAGACGTCGAGCAGGCTCTTGGGGTCGGCGCCGCCGGCGCGGCCGCGCTGGAGGTCGGCGCCTGGGCGTCCTACTTCGGCCGCCAGTTCGCGCAGGCCATCCAGTACGCCGAGGACGGCGCGCTGGCGGCGGAGGACGCCACCAGCCGGGCCCGGTGCCTGGCGGTCGGCGGCCGGACCCGGCACGCCGCCGGCGACCTGGCCCAGGCCGAGCTGCTCCTCGGCGAGGCGTTCTCCCTGGCCGAGGGCGCGGACCGGGTGACCGCGGCCGGCTGGCTGGGGGTGCTCAGGGCCCATCAGAGCCGGGTCGACGAAGCTCTGGCGCTGCTGCGCCCGGCTGCTCGCGGCCAGCTGGGGGTGGAGCACACGTCGGCCACCTTGCACTCCCTGCTGTTCACCGGGCACGCGCATGCGCTGGCGGGCCGCCCGGCTCAGGCCCTGGTGGCGTTCACCCGGTACACCGCCGAGGTGGAACGGCGCCAGGTGCCCCGCTTCGCCGGCCGCGCGGTGAACTTCGCCGGCTGGGTGCTGCGTAACCTGGGCGCCTGGACCGAAGCGCTGGACCATCACCACGAGGCACTGGAGGTAGGCCAGCGGCAGGGGACCGCGGACGTCGCCATCGCAGCCTTGGAGGACCTGGCCGAGCAGTGCGTGGATACCGGCGACCCCGACGGCGCGGCGGCGCGGCTGGCGCAGGCCAGGGCGCTGCTGGTCGGCGACCTGGTCTTCGGCTGGCGGCTGGAGCTCAAGCACCAGTTCATCAGCGCCCGGCTGGCCCTGCTGCGCGGCGACGCGGAACGTGCGCTGGCCGGGGCGGGCGACCTGGCGGCCCGGGCGGCGGCGCTGGGCGTGCCCCGGTACACCAGCGTCGCACGGCTGCTCGCGCACCGCGCGAACCGGGCGCTTGGTGTCCCGGTGGACCCCGGCGAGGTGGCCGCGGACCTTGACCTGCTCGACCGCTGCGTGGCCATCGAGGCGTGGCGGTGGACCTGCGACGTGGCCACCGACTTCGGCCAGCCCCCCTGGCTGGACCGGGCCGCGGACCGTGCCGCCCGACTGGCGCGGGCCGCGGGCAGCCATGCGGACGGGCTGCTGCGGGAAGCGGACCGGCGGCTGGGCCGACGGGTGACCGCAGACTGAGCCCGCTCAGCTGTGCCGTCCTCAGCTGTGCCGTCCTCAGCTGGCGGTGAGCATCACCATCGACACGATCAGCGGCACCGCGGGGCCGGCTCCGGCCGCGGCGGCGACGGCCTGTTCGGCGGCACGCCGCACCGCGGCCCGGCCCGGCGCGTCCAGCGAGCGCATGAACGGGGCGACGTGGGCCATGCCCAGCCGCCACGACACCAGCTCGGCGGGGGTCGCGAGCCCGGTCGGGACGGTGGTGATGTGCGCCTGCACGCGGGTGAACCCCGCCGCCCTCGCGCACCTGGCGAGCACTTCCAGGTCGCTGCCTCGCGAGCCGGGCGCCAGGGTCGTGTGCCAGGCCGGCGGCCGGTAGCCGAAGGAGCGGACGGCATCGTCCACCGCGTCCTTAGCCGGATGAGTCCAGCCCGGCGCGAACATGCTGGCCGCGAGCGCGCCGCCGACCCGCCGGGCTTCGGCCAGGCCGGCTGCGAGGCTGCCCAGGTGGTTGAGGCAGAACGCCGCCAGCACCAGGTCGAAGCTGCCGTCACGGAAGGGCAGCGCCACCGCATCGGCGGCCACCGGGCGGCCCCAGGCGCCGCACCGCAGCATGCCCTCGGACAGGTCGACCGCTACCACCCGGCGCGCTCCCGCGGCCAGGGCGGCCCGCCCGGCCACGCCGGCGCCCGCCCCCAGGTCGAGCACCAGGCGGCCGGCCAGCGGCACCGGGGCGGCCGCCACCAGCACCCGGGCTAGCTGCGCGTACATCGGTCCCGGGCCATCGGCCCAGTCCTGTGCCGCGGCGTCGTAACCGGCGCGTACCCCGGCGGTCAGCTCAGCAGTGTTCAACTCAACAGGGCTGCCGCTTGTACCGACCTCGTCTCCCACCATGCCAGCTCCTCGTCGTAGCCACCGAGGGCCTTCTCCCAGCCGAACTGAACCATGGCGCCCAGCAGGCACAGCGCCAGCTGGCGGTCCCACCACGGCCCGGTGTCGATGCCGCAGGCCTCCAGCGCCTCCCGGTAGGCGGCGATCGAGGCCTCTTTGGACTGCGGCAGGCGGCGGCAGTTGATCGCCAGGTACCAGGCCAGATCGCTGAGCGGCGCCCCTCGGCCCGGCTGTTCCCAGTCGAGCACGACCGTGCGCTCCGCGTCGTCGGTGCCGAGGTTGTCCAGCTTCCAGTTGCTGTGCACGAACGTCTGCGGGGTCGCGGCCAGCGCCTCCACCAGCGGTCCCGGGTCGCGGGCCAGCGGGGTGACCGCCGCGGCCGCGGCGGGAGCGACGTCGGCCAGCAGCGGCCAGCCCTTCGCCACCAGCCGCGGCACCAGGTGGGGTGAGCCCGCGGCCGCCTCCGCCGTGGCCATCCACGGGGAAAGCTCCAGGTAACGGTGCATGGCGGGAACGACGTCGAACTCGCTCCCGCAGGCCCAGAACTCCGCGTGCAGGGCGGCCATGTGCCGCAGGAACCGGGCGTGCTGGGCCAGCGGGATCGGCGCATCGGTGGCGGGGACCAGCCACGGCGTGACGTCGTGCATCAGCAGCGCGCAGCCGCCCGGCTCCGGCGCCGCGCCTACGATCGGCTGGTTGAAGCAGTCCGGCAGGCGGGCCAGGATGCCGCGTTCCCAGAGCACCAGCGGCGCCCCGCGCAGGCAGCCCGACGCCCGCATGGTCCAGTCCTCGGCCAGGTCGAGGTGCTTAAGCACGTAATCCCGTCCGCCGATCACCACCCGCTCCAGGGTGGCTCCCGACTTGCCGGGAACTTCGGCCAGTTCGCTGCGCTCGGTCGCGCCCGCAAGCAATTCGGCCACGTCACCGTACCGGCGCACGGACGGCTCAGGCATCGGCGGCCTCCATTTCGGCCAGCAGCGCGGCCGGCCAGCGCCCGCCGCACATAACCGTGTCGGCCACGATGCGGTCATCACGCACGGTCAGCAGGTGCATGTGATGGGCCGCGTGCGGCACGCCGTTCTCCGACCAGCTGAGCGTGTACTCGACCACTTCGGCCTCCCCGCCCTCGACGCTATAACGGTGCAGTTCGTCGAAGTGGCCGGGGTCGGCGAACCAGCGGGCGTACTCGGCGCGGATCGCGTCGGCGCCGGCGGCGTGCAGCCGCCAGTTGGGCACCGTCGCGTCGAGGGTCGCGTCCGCGCTCCACACGTCGCAGCCGGGGATCTGAGCGGTCTCGATCGCCTGCAGGAACTTCTCGATCACGGGACTGTTTGCCATCGTCGCCTCCTGGGTACCGGTTGCCCCCATCGTGCCCGCCCTGGTTTGCAGCCACCTTGCAGGCGGCCGGGGACGCGATCCGGGGTGACAATGGCGGCATGCCCTCCACGGGCGCGTTCCCGGGTAACCCGCCGCGCTCGTCAATCGGGCGGGGGCAGCTCGCCGCGCCCGGCCGCCTTGGCCAGCCGCCGGGCTTCCCCCAGGTCCCGGCCCCTGGCCTGCGGCGGGACCCGGAAGATGGTCGCGCCGCCCATCAGGTTGTAGGCACGGATCATGACCCGCGGTGCCCCGGCCCGCAGCCGCTCGACGCCGATCTCCGTGTAGCCGCCCATCACCGAGAAGCCGCCGATGTCCACCTCGATGGAGTCGGGGATATAGATGTTCGCGCCGCCCATCAGGGCGAACACGTTGAGCGTGAGCTCGCCGCCCTCGATCTCGGCGTCGCGCAGGTCGATCTCGTCGCCGCCCATGATCGCCACGGCGTTGATGCTGCCGACCGCGCGGAACCGGCCGTGCCGGTGCGAGCCGCTCATGATGGCCACCATCCAGCGCACCGGCTTCCGCGTCCTGGCCGGGGCCGGGCTGTACGAGCTGGCCTCGCCCGCCTCTTGCGGCAGGTCGCTGGTCAGCGTGGCGAGCTCGCCGCGCGTCTTCGCCGCGAGCGCCCGGCTTGAGCGTTCCTCGAGCTCATCGAGGGTAAGACGGCCGACGGCGGCATGGTCACCGAGCTGGCGCAGGGTGGCGTCACGCTCGGCGTCCGAGACCCGGAGGGAATCGTCACGTTCGCTCACTACCGGCCCTTCGCAGAGTTGGCGTACCGCCAGTAAGACTAAATCCGGCCGGCGCCGTCACGAAAGCCGCCGTCCGCGCCCTCACCGGCGGACGTTCTTGGTGAGCCAAGAGCAAAGAGGCTCGGCCGTTCGGAGGAATGAAACGATCCGGTCCTTAGCCGCGGCACTTTCCAGCCAGGGTTCCACCGGCCATTGTTTCCACGCGGTCAGGCCCTTGTAGCGGAGCAGCGTGATGCGGGGATGGTCGGGCGGATAGCCGCGCGGCGCGGACTTCAGCACGCCGTGCCCGTTGACGGTGACGTCCGCCTCCTCGAGCTCGGCGACGATCTCCTCGAGCTCGGGGCCGAGGCGGTCGCTGGCCACCGCCGCACGGTAGCGGGCGAGCTGCTCCGGGTCCATCTGCCACATCCCGGCGCCCGCGCCCAGGCCCTCTGCGGACAGCTGGACGTAGCCGGTGCCACCGACAACCGCACCGATATGCGTCTTATACGGTGTTTTGTCCGGGCTGAACCGGACGTCCCGGTAGGGCCGGAAGATCTTCGGCTCGCCGAACTCCGCGGCCAGTTCCTCGGTCAGGTCCGCCATCGGCCGCATGACCTTGGTGTCGTAGACCGCCTTGTGCGCGGTCCAGTAGGTCTTGGTGTTGTCGGCCGCGAGCCCGTCGTAGAACTCCAGCGCCTCCTCGGGCCACCCGCTGAACGCCATCGTCAGGTCCCCTTCTGCCGTTGCTCCAGGCCCCCACAGTAACGATTTTCCCTAACGGGCATTGGTGCTTGCCCCGGCAACCGTGTATACGGGAGCCATGAGCACGCCGGAACGAGATGGCGTTTCGCTGACCCATCTCGATGAGCCGCTGTTCGACGAGGCGGGCGCGACCAAGCGAGACCTGGTGGATTACCTGGAGGCGGTCGCTGCGTTGATGCTGCCGGAGCTGCGCGGACGGCCGCTTTCTGTCATCCGGGTCCGGGCTGGGCAGCGGCCGTTCATGCAGAAGAACCTGCCGGATTACGCGCCGCCGTGGATCCGCAGCGTCACCATGTGGGCCGAATCCTCCCGGCGCGAGGTGCGCTACCCGCTGTGCGACGACTGGCGCACGCTGCTGTGGCTGGCCAACCAGCGGGCGGTGGAGTACCACCCCACCCTGGGCCTGGCCGGTCACCTGGACCGGCCGTCCCACCTGGTGCTGGACATCGACCCGCCGCCCGGGGGGCCGTTCGGGCAGGCGGTGACGGCGGCCCGGCTGATCCGTGCGGCGCTCGCCAGCGCCGGCCTGGCCGGTGCCGTCAAGACCAGCGGGTCCAAGGGATTGCACGTCTACGTACCGGTCGAGGCGAGCAGCGAGGAGGCGGCCGCGGCGACCCGGGCCATCGCCGGGCGGGCCGAGCGGCTCGACCCGGAGCTGGCTACCACGGCGTTCATCGTGCAGGACCGGCATGGCAAGGTCTTCCTGGACTCGACCAGGGCGTTCGGCGCGACGGTGGCGGCCGCGTACAGCCCGCGGGTCCGGCTGGGAGTCCCGGTGTCGTTCCCGTTGCGCTGGGAAGACCTCGACGATGTGACGCCCGGCGACTTCACCGTGCACACGGCGCCCGGGCTGGTGGCCGGCCAGGAGGCGTGGGCCGGCCAGCTGCCGGCGCCGCAGGCGCTGAGTCCCGAGCTGGTCGAGGAGGGGCGGGCCATCCCCGTCGCCCGGGTCCAGGCCATGCACGAGGGCAAGCGCCGGGCCCGCGCCCGGCGCGCCCCTTAGCGTGGCTGGCCGGCGATCTTGTGGCCGAACTCCTCGAGGATCTCCGGGCGGGCCGCGACGCCGGCGATCGGCATGCCGTTGCCCATGGGCTTGCCCATGGGCAACGGCCAGGTCGGGCACGATGCCGTGGCGCTGGAAGCCCCACATGACCTCCCCGGTGCGGCCGAAGCCGGGCTGCACCTCGTCGGCGATGTACAGGCCGCCGGCCTCATGCACGACGTCGAGCACCGGCTTGAGGCATCCCGCCGGGTCCGGCTGGATCCCATCGGAGGAGAACAGGCTGTCCGCGATGAAGGCCGATTCGATGTGCCGCAGCACCCGGACCTGGACGCCGACCACCGCCGGATCGGCCCGCATGTGCGCGAACTTCACTACGTACCGCTGGCCGTCGGCCGCGGTGAGCAGGAAGTTGTCGTCGGCCTCGCCGGGCAGCCGGGTGAGCTCGCCGGCCAGGCCGTAGCAGATGCGGATGGCGTCGGCTGCCTCGGCCGCGGCGACCGGCGCGGACGGCGTGAGCCGGGCCTCGTCCAAGGCGGCGTCTGATGTCACGGGGCGGGCTTTTCGGTCACGGGAGAAAATCTAGCGCGCGGGGCGGCCTTGTCAGGCGGGCGGTGCACGGAGGCCGGGGCGGAGAACCTGGCACGTTCGGTTCGCATTGAAGTTTTGCGGCGGAGGCTACGTCGTCTGCCAGTAGGTCGTGTAGTACTCGTGGGCGGCCCGGGCGATCGGGATCATCGTGATCGGCTTGTGGTCGGCAACGGCCTCGAACGTCATCGGCTGCGCGGCCGTCCGGCGGATCGAGGCCATCTCGAGCTGCGGCGTCAGCGAGCCCGGGTCGCTGCCCTGGACGCCGCTCAGCACGACCGGGCCGTAGACCAGCGCCTGCACAGCCGGGTGGTCGGGCGTCGGCTCGACGGCCAGTTCCATCTGCAGCGTGACCTCGAGCAGGTCACCCGTCCGCCACCGCCGCCGCAGCGCGATCCAGCTCGGGCCGGCCGGGGCAGGCCGCGGAGCAGCTTGCCGTTGAGCCGCACGGCCGCGGGACCCGCCACCCACTTCGGTACCCGCACCCGCAGCGTCAGGGCGGCCGCGCCCGAGATTACCGACAGGCGGATGACCGGGTGGTCGGGGAAGCCGGTCGCCTGCCGCAGGACCAGCCCGTGGGACCGGACCTGCGACGGGATGAACAGGTTGACGTAGAGGCCGTCCGCGTCGCGGCTGTAGATGGTGTCGGCGAACTTGGCCTGCGTCTCGAGCCCAGTAGCGGTGTCGCAGGTGAACGTGTCCCAGTCGGTGGCGTAAATGCCGGGGTTGCCCTGCGGGAAGTAATTGAGCGGCTGGCGCTTGAACGCGCCGGACGACAAGCCGGTGTAGTAGCAGTTGTAGCCGTGCGGCGAGGCCGGGTCCTGCTCCCCCAGCATCTGGTTGAACAGGGTGCGCTCGTAATAGTCGAGCATGTCCGCCCGTTGCGGCTGGTGGAAGTGCAGCAAGCGGGTCAGCTTCAGCATGTTGTAGCTGACGCAGTTCTCGCAGGTGAAGTTGGACAGCTGGGCGGCCACGGTATCGGGCAGCTGGAAGTGCTCGTAGTTGCCCACGCCGCCGATGACGTACGCGTGGTGGCCGGTCACGATGTCCCAGAAGTTCTGGGCGATGTCGTGGTACTTGCCGCTGCCGGTCTCCTCCCACATCCGGACGCAGGCGATGATCTTCGGCGTGGTCACGTTCGCCTGCAGCCCGGGCAGCGTGTCCAGCCCGTCGGCCAGCGGATCGAGCACCGCCGCGTGGTAGAAGCGCTGTGCGGTAGCCAGGTACCGCTCCTGGCCGGTGATCGTGTAGAGGTTGGCCAGCGCTTCGGGTAGCCCGCCGAATTCGGTCTGCAGGACCATCTGCATCTCGTCATACTGAAGCCGCCCGGTGCGCCACTGGACCCAGTCGGCCAGCTTCATGGCGACGTCCAGTGCCTGGTCATCGCCCGCCAGCTGGTACTGGTCGATCATCCCGGCCAGGTACTTGTGGATCATGTAGTACGGCGACCAGACCGGCTTTCCTTGCTCCAGCAAGTCGAAGTAGGCCTCGGGGAACGCCGAAAGGTAGCCGGGGTGGAACCCGGCCGTGGCGGCCCTGGCCTGGAGCGCGGCCAGCTGGCTGACGAGGTAGCGGCTTCTTGTTTTGGCGGCCGCGTCGTTGGTGTTGGCGTAGGTCAGCGCCAGGCCGGACAGCAGGTGCCCGGTCATATGGCCGCGGATCTGAGAACCCGGCGCCTCCCAGCCGCCGAGCGGCTCCGCCGTCGAGGGCAGGCCGAAGTTCAGGCGGAAGGAGCGCAGCATGCGTTCGGGGTCAAGAAACAGCAGGTACGTGGTGTTCCTGGCCTGATTCTGGCGGAAGGGGCTGTCGAGCAGCCGCACTGTTTTTAGGGGCAGGGCGGCGGAGCGGCCCGAGGTGCCGTCCGGCGCGTAGCCGCTAGGTTGGGGCGCGATGCTGGGTTGCGGCTGCGGGTTGGCGCTCGGCGGGGTTCCGTCGGCGAGCAGGGCCTGCTCCGCGATCAGCGCCCCGGCGCCGACGCCGACCACGGTCAGCACCTGCCGCCGACTCAGCCCGGCCGGGGCGTTCGAGTCGTCGGCCGCCTTGTTCACATCTGAGGTCCTTTGCCCGGTCAGCACTTCGCGGAGGATCGTACCCAGTGGTGCCTGTCCATGTAACCGTCCCGGGTGAGCGCCTTGGTTCAAGTCGGCGGGAGGAAGTTCTTACCAACTGCTTACGCAGGTCCCCGCGAGTGAGCCGTTGGGGGCGGCGAGGCGTGGTCGTGGGTAGTGGTCAGTGCACACGGCGGCCGAGATCACCGAGCAAATCTTTGACGCAACGCTCCCGCGCTCGGTGGTCGCTCGTCTCCCCCTATCCGTGCAGGCGGTCGGGTGCACTGGCCACGTCTGCTTGTCCTGGCCCTTGCCCTACCGGCCTAGGACGAAGGCGGTCAGGGCGACCAACGTGACGGTCATCGCGGCAGCCCCGCCGTGCAGGGCGATGAGGCGGGCGCTGAAGGACGGCACGGACGCGTCCTGACGGTCGTTCTGTGGCCCACGGTCGTTCTGTGGCTCACGGTCGTTCTGTGGCTCACGGTCGTTCTGTGGCTCACGGTCGTTGTGTGGCTCACGGTCGTTGTGTGGCTCACGGTCGTTCTGTGGCTCACGGTTGCGCTTCAGCCGGCGCCGGGCCGCGCGGGTGTTCGCCGCGAACCATGTCAGGCCCAGGCCTATCGTGGCCGTCACCAGCCCGAACGCGATCCAGCCCAGCGGGCGGTAGTGCACGAACGTGTAGCCCAGCCAGAATCCCAGGCCGATGACCGCGAATGCCGGGTGGGCGAACTCCAGCACGGCCCGCAGCCCGGGCACCACGGGCGCTTTCCTGGCGGCGACCAGCGAAGGCGGAGCATACCGGTCCCGCGTCGCGCGGCTCTGCCGCTTAGTGGTGGGCTGGGCCGGGACGGCGGCGGCCTGGCCGGCGGGCGCGGGCCGCGCGTCGGCGGGTTCCGGCTTGGCCGGTTTCGCCGGCGTTGCCGCTGTCGCCTGCGCCGTAGAGGCGGCTTGCGCCGTAGCGGCGACTGAGGCCGTGGCGGGTTCGGCGGCAGGAGGTGGGGGTTCGGCGGGATCGGCGGCTGTAGTGGGGGCCGTGGGGCGGGCGCGGCTGAGGTTGCTGGTGACCAGCAGGGAGAACCCGGCGCCCGCGGTGAACAGCCAGAGCACCAGCACCACGATGGCCATCCTCAACTCCTTCCGCAGGCCCGAATGTACCCGAGCGGCCGCCACGCCCTCCCCACCACCCATTCCTGGCAATTCGGACAGCGGGGAGGACTCGTCTAATATCGGAACGGCTGCTGCCCTCATCGAGGACTGGTCGCGCAACTGGCCTCGGCCAGCTCGCACCTGAACCTAGACCGTGCCGACGTCGCGCCCCACCCCGCCACCGCTTTCCCGCAAGCCACACAAGCCCCGCTCAGCGTTCCCCTGCGATTCAATGAGTGTGACTTTCTACCTGAAAGAGTCAATAGAGTGTCACGCTCATTGAATTTCGTTCCCTTTCACGCCAGCCCGCCTTGGAGCTGTATGAGTGGAATGTACCAGTTTGGGTAGCGCGGGGCGGGCGGGCTGCGCAACGCGACAGCCTCGATCGGGGGGCGGCAGCCGTTCACGATAGCGAGGGAGCGGGCTAGCGCGAGGGAGCGGGCTAGGGCGACGGAGCGGGCTAGGTGGTGGCTCGGTGGCGCTCGATGATGTGGGCGAGGGCGAGGAGGACGCCCACGGCACCCAGGCCGGCCAGGGCGAGGAAGGTGATCGCCTCGGCGTGGGCGGACACGTGCCGGAACGCGCCGAGCGTGGCTGTCCCGGGCAGCCGCCCGGCCAGGTTGAGGTAGAGCGTGCCGAACGTGGCCACGCCTACGAGCAGGCCGAGCTGGTTCACGGTGACGACTACCCCGGTAGCGTCCGCGGCTAGCTCGACCGGCACGCGCAGCAGCACCCGGGTCATCAGCGGGCTGAACGCGGCCGCCATTCCGGCGCCACTAAGCCCGCCGATCAGGTAGATGCCCACTCCCCCGGTGCCGCCGTCGCGCAGTACCCAAGCCAGGCCGGCCATCGCAGCCGCGAACGCGGCGAAGCCCACGACGATCACGGCGCTGTGCGACCTGGCGGGCAGCTGCCGCCAGTTCAGGCTGACCAGGGCGAAGGTGGCTGCGGCGGGGGCGAAGGTGAGCCCCGCCTTGAGCGGGGAGTAGCCCAGCCCCTCCTGCAGGTGCAGGGCGAAAGTGAAGAAGAACCCGCTGAAGATCGTCATTGACGGTGAACAGAGCGGCGATCGCGACCGGGATGCCGGGCACCCGCAGCACCCGGCCCGGGATCAGCGGCGTGCCGCCGGACCCGGCCACCCGCCGCTCAGCGGCGGCGAAGGCGGCGACCATGGGCACGCTCGCGGCCATCAGGATCCAGCCCCACACCGGCCAGCGTTCGGGCTGGCCGAGCACGAGCGGGAGGACGAACGCGAGCACCGCCGGGGTAAGCAAGGCCAGGCCGGGAAGGTCGAGGGTCCGGCCGGGCTCGCCCTTGCCGTGCGGCAGCGCCCGGACGCCCACCATCAGCAGCAGCACGCCGATCGGCACGTTGACGCCGAAGACCGGCCGCCAGCCCGAGCTGAACAGGTTGGCGCTGATCAGCAGGCCGCCGGCGAGCTGGCCGACCACCGCGCCTCCGGCCAGCACCGCGGCGTACCTGCTCATCGCGCGGGCCCGGGCCGGACCGGCGTGGGTGCGCTGGATCAGGCTGAGCACCTGCGGGATCATCAGCGCGGCGCCGGCTCCCTGAGCGAAGCGGAGAGCGATCAGCAGGCCCGCCGGGCCGGCCAGCGCGCAGCCAAGCGAGGAGAGCGTGAACAGGACCAGCCCGGCCAGGAACACCCGCCGGTGGCCCACGATGTCACCGAGCCGGGCTCCGGTTACCAGCAGGACTGCGTAGGTAATCGTGTACGCCGGCCACCACGAGCTGCAGCCCGGCCCCGGAGGTGCCCAGGCTGGCATGGATCGACGGGGCGGCGACGTTGACGATGGAGACATCGAGCACGGCCATGAACTGGCCGATCAGCACGACGGCCAGGACGAGACCGGGACGCACCGGGCGTTCGCGGCGAGCAGGCAAGCCGGCGCGGGCATCACGGGCCAGGATGTTAGTCACGTCACCAGCCTGGCGCGATCCTTATCCGGGTACCAAGACACTGGTTATCCTGGTACTAGCACCACCTGGCACGCGTTCGGGCGTGCGGACCGGGTCCGCGAGCTCGTGCCAGCTGGGGGCGCAGCGTAGGGCCGACCGGAGTTAAGCGGGTCCAAGTGGCCCAGGACCGTCCGAACGTCGATGAAGGTTCAAACTAACTCTAAGTCACCGTTTTCGCCGTTCGTTATGCGAACCGGCTGCTAACGTCCTACGATTGATAATGCTGTAAGCACAGGTTGTCACATAAATGATCTTCCGGTACACCGGAAGAGCGCTGCTAACCTGACCTTCCAAACGCCGCCCCCTGTTATCCCACCCGGCACGCGATCGGCGAGCACGGATGGTGAGCAGGAACCTGGTCCGTTCGGAATGATTGTGGTTTTCCTGTGTTCTCTGGGGTAGCGCGCTACGGAGGAGCGGTCCAAAGGGGAACTATGACGCCGGTTATTGGCATTACCACGTACGAGGATCAAGCGTCCTGGCGCGGCTGGTCGGCCCGGGCGGCAATGCTCCCTTACGTGTATGTGGACGCGGTGCGGCGCGGCGGCGGGCGGGCCGTGATGCTGCCGCCCGGCGGCGACGACGAAGAGGCCAGCGCCACGGTGGCGAGCCTGGACGGCGTCGTGGTCACGGGCGGGCCAGACATCGACCCGGCCAGGTACGGCGCGGCACGGCACCCGCGGACGCAGGCTCCCACCACGCTGCGGGACGCCTGGGACCTGGCCGTCACCAGCCACGCGCTGCGGCTGGGCGTGCCGCTGCTCGCCATCTGCCGCGGCATGCAGGTGCTGAACGTCTGCCGGGGCGGCACGCTACACCAGCACCTGCCCGACCTGGTGGGCCACGGAAGGCACGACGGGCCGCCGAACGGGTTCGGCCTGCACCACGTGCGGATCAGCCCGGACAGCGCGCTGGCCGGGATCTTGCCAGAGGATGGCTTCCTTGACGTGCCCACGCACCACCATCAGGCGGTCAACCTGCTCGGTGACGGGCTCAAGGTGGTGGCCTGGGAGGAAGACGGCACGATCGAGGCGGTCGAGGCCGGGCCGTCCGAACTCGACGGGCTCTCGGGTTTCGTCCTCGGCGTTCAGTGGCACCCGGAGCAGGGCAGCGACCCCCGGCTGTTCACCGCGCTGGTCAGGGCCGCCGCCGAGCGGGCCGCCGCCGGCCGGGACGCGGCCGGACGGGCCACCGCTCGCAGCAACGTGCTTGCGCCTATGATCTAAGCTTTCTGCAGTACGTTGCCGCGAGACAGCATTGGCTACCGGGAGTTAACACCGTGCCGGGAGGGTCGCCCGCCATCACTGCGGCGGTTTTCCGCGCGGTACGGACGGGAAACGCCTTCGAGGAGACCGTCGAGCGCCTGCTCGAAGGCGTCAAGCTAGGCGTGTACGCGCCGGGTGACAGGCTGCCCCCGGAACGGGAACTCACCCGCAGGCTCGGCATCAGCCGTATCACGTTGCGAGAAGCGCTGCGCGAACTGGCCGCCGCTGGGTACGTGGAGACCAAGCGCGGCCGGTTCGGCGGCACGTTCATCCTGCGTCAGCCCGAGCCCATGGTGTACGACGAGCTCACCAGGACCGCGCGGGACATGGCCGGCCAGCTTGACGACGCGCTGACGTTCCGCCGGGTGGTGGAGACCGGCGCGGCGGAGATGGCGGCCCGGGCCAGCCTGACCAGGCAGCAGCGGGAGAGCCTGGCCGAATGCCTGGCCACCGTGCACGCCTGCGAGCCGTCCGGTTACCGGCAGGCGGACACCCGGCTGCACCTGGCCATCGCCGACGCGGCCGGCTCGCCGATGCTGACCGCGAGCGTGGTCGAGGCCCGGGTGCAGCTGGTCGACCTGCTCAACGCAATCCCCATGCTCGGGCGCAACCTGGAGCACGCGAACGTCCAGCACGCCAGCATCGTCCGGGCGATCCTGGCCGGCGATCCCGACCGGGCCAGGCGCGTGATGGAGGAGCACGTGGCCGGGACCGCGGCGCTGCTCCGCGGCTTCCTCGGCGAGTTCTGAGCCCTCGGAAGCGGCTTGCGTAACGGCTGCGTAGCGCGCTTGTAACGCCCGGCGACCCAGTAGCGGCAAGCCACCGGACACCTCTTGACACGCTCCCTAGCGCAGTGGGTGAATACGTTCATTCAATGGATCGATTTCATCCATATGTGCTTTCGCCCAGGGAGATCGCATGGCCGACGACATTGCTGCCGTTCCGGCGGCGGGCACTGACGAGCAACGCCTGCACGAGCTTGGCTACGCGCAGGAACTTCGCCGGCGGATGTCGGGGTTCTCGAACTTCGCCGTGTCGTTCACGATCATCTCGATCCTGTCCGGCTGCCTGACCCTGTACGGGTACGGCATGAACACCGGCGGGCCCGCCATCATCGTCTGGGGCTGGCCGATCGTCGGCATCATGACGCTGTTCGTCGGGCTGGCCATGGCCGAGGTCTGCTCCAGCTTCCCCACGGCCGGCGGCCTGTACTACTGGGCCGCCAAGCTGGCCCCCAAGAACGGGCAGGCCTGGTCCTGGTTCACCGGCTGGTTCAACTTCCTCGGCCAGGTCGCGGTCACCGCCGGCATCGACTTCGGCTGCGCGTTCTTCATCAACGCGCTGCTGAACCTGGTCTGGGGAGTCAGCACGGCGCACTGGGTCACGATCCTGATCTTCGCGGGCGTGCTGCTGCTGCACGGCGTGATGAACCAGTTCGGCATCCGGCTGGTCGCGCTGCTGAACGACGTGAGCGTGTGGTGGCACATCCTCGGCGTGCTCATCATCGTGGCGGTGCTCGCCTTCGTGCCCTCCAAGCACGCGTCGACCAGCTACGTGTTCACCAACATCGTCAACAACACCGGCTGGCACAGCACGTTCTACGTGCTGCTGCTCGGCCTGCTGCTGGCCCAGTACACGTTCACCGGGTACGACGCGTCGGCGCACATGACCGAGGAGACCCACAGCGCCGCACGAAGCGGCCCGCGCGGCATCGTGATGTCGATAGTGGTGTCGCTGATCGCCGGCTGGGTGCTGCTTATCGGGGTCACGTTCGCGATCCAGGAGAACCACTACGCCCTCTACACCAGCGCGCTGGTACCGCCGGCCCAGATCTGGGTCACCGCGATCGGGGACACCGGCGCCAAGCTGCTGCTGCTCGTGGTCATCGGCGCGCAGCTGTTCTGCGGGATGTCCTCGGTCACCGCGAACTCGCGGATGATCTACGCGTTCTCCCGGGACGGCGCACTGCCAGGCTCGAACCTCTGGCACCAGGTGAACAAGCGGACCAGGACGCCGACCAACGCGATCTGGCTGGCCGCCGCCGGGGCGCTGATCCTGGGCCTGCCGTACCTGTGGAACAGCGCGGCGTACGCCGCGGTCACCTCGATCGCGGTCATCGGCCTGTACATCGCCTACGTGATACCGACCTACCTGCGGCTGCGGCAGGGGGAGAATTTCAAACGCGGGCCCTGGCACCTGGGCCGGTGGAGCTACCTGGTCGGCACGATCGCGGTGGTCTGGGTGGTCTTCATCACCATCTTGTTCATGCTGCCTACCGCGAGCCCGATCAGCGTGGGCAACTTCAACTACACCGTCGTGGCCGTGGTCGTGGTGCTCGGCTTCGCCGGCGTCTACTGGCTGGTCTCGGCCAAGAACTGGTTCAAGGGGCCGAAGGTCCAGGGCACGGCCGAGGAACTGGCCGCGATCGAGCGGGAGCTTTCGGCCTGATGCCGGCTGACCATGGCTCGCTTAGGCGCGGCCTGCTGACCCTGGAGCAGTTGCGCGTCGCGGTCAGCGAGGGCGAGATCAACACGGTCGTGCTCGCCTTCACCGACATGCAGGGCCGGTTGCAGGGCAAGCGCCTGTCGGCGGAGTTCTACCTGGACCGGGCGGGCCGGGGCCTGGCGGTCCCAGCCCGGCCGCTGCCCGGCCCACCGGGTGGACCACCGGCCGGATCATCTCCGTGGTGGCCGGGGCGGTGCTGGTGCTGCTGTCGCTGGGGCTGCTCGGCGGTGGCGCCGGTGCGCTCTGGGCGACGACCGCGCACCGGAACGGCGGGTATGTCGACCTCACCAGCCAGACCTACCGCACCGGCGGCTATGCGCTGGCCAGCCGTCAGCTGGTACTGGACAGCACACCCGCCGGCTGGGATGTCGTCCGCTCGCTCATCGGTAACGTGCAGCTGCGGGTGACCTCCATCCGGGGCGGGACGCCGGTGTTCGCCGGGATAGCCCCGGCCGGGGCGGCGGACACCTATCTGTCCGGCATGGCCTACGCGACCGTCACTGGCACTACCGGGGGCATTGCGGCCTATCTCGGCCACGCTGGCGGCCCGCCCGCCGTCCTGCCTGGGCAGGCCGGCATCTGGTCCGCGCAGGTGACCGGGCCCGGCACCCAGACGCTGACCTTGCCGATGAGCAGCGGCCGCTGGACGGTGGTTGTCATGAACGCTGACGGGTCCGCACCGGTCAGCGTCCGGGCGGAGGTCGCCGCCACGCTGCCGGTGCTGGTCTGGGTTGCGACCGGTCTGCTGGTCGTGGGCGTGATCATGCTGCTGGCTGGTGTGCTGCTGATCGTGCTGCCCGTCCGTGGCGCGTCCCGCGGCTACACTCCTCCGGTCACCGGCTGACCGGGGCAATGCTGGCTGGGTGCCGGTAGCAGGGGCGGCACCCAGCCGCTAGAACGGCTCGGGGATGTGCCGCAGGGGCAGGTCCGGCTCGGTGTATCCGCCGCGCCGCTGCCGTTTGGGCAGGGTGATGTCGCGGTGAGCGAGCGGCTCGTAGGGGACCTGGCTGAGCAGGTGGCTGATGATGTTGAGCCGGCCGCGCTTCTTGTCGTCGGTGTGCGCGATGTACCAGGGCGCCCAGGCAGTGTCGCTGGCGGCGAACATGGCATCCCTGGTCCGGGAGTAGTCGTACCAGCGGCTGTAGGACTTCAGATCCATGTCCGACAGCTTCCAGATCTTCCGGGGGTCGTCGATACGGGCCTGCAGCCGCCGGGTCTGCTCGTCGGGGCTGACCTCCAGCCAGTACTTCAGCAGCAGGATCCCGGAATCGGTCATGGCCTTCTCTGTCCCCGGCACCAGCCCCAGGAACCGGTCGGTCTCGGCCTGCGTGCAAAATCCCATCACCGGCTCGACCCCGGCCCGGTTGTACCAGGAGCGGTCGAAGATCACGATCTCGCCGGCCGCCGGGAAATGCGAGATGTACCGCTGCACGTACATCTGTGACTTCTCTCGCTCGGTCGGAGCCGACAGGGCGACCACCCGGAATACCCGCGGGCTGACCCGCTCGGTGATCCGCTTGATCGTGCCTCCCTTGCCCGCGGTGTCCCGGCCCTCGAAGACGATGCAGATCTTGGCCCCGGTCGCTTTCACCCACTCCTGCATGGCGACCAGCTCGCCGTGCAGGACCCGCATGTGCTGCTCGTACTCCTTGCGCTTCATCTTCGGCACCGGGCCAGTCCCGGCCGACGCCACCGCCGCTGGCGGCCCGGCCTCGGCGCCGGACTCGGTGTGCTTGCCCTTCTTCTTGGCCATGATCAGTTACCTCCGGATTGGTGCTGTCGTGGGCCGCCGGCCGTTTTGCGGCGGGCGATCCATTTGCCGGCCTCCCAGCCCAGCAGCAGGACGACCGCGGCGAGCAGCGAGAGTCCCCACTGCCCGCCGGTCAGCCGGGTGGTCCCGAGCAGCCGCTGCATGAAGTTCGCCTGGGTGATCAGGAACGCGCCGGCGAACTCGAGGATCGCGATCAGGTTCATCCGCGAGCTGTTGAAGATGCCCCGGTCGAAGATGCTCTCGGTCTCGCTGCGGGCCTCGAAGGCGGCGACAATCAGCATCAGGCAGAAGGCGACCAGTCCCATCGACTGGCCGATCTTGATGCTGCCGAGGTGATTCTTCCCAACCGAGATCAGCACCAGGTTGGCGATCGCGATGAACAGCCCGGTGAGGCCGCAGGTGATCGTCACGCCTCTGGTCAGGATCGAGTCCCCCCGCGGCCGCGGGTGGCGGCTCATCAGCCCGGGCGTCTCCTGGTCGAAGCCCAGCGCGACCCCGAACGGGGCGTTGACGAGGAAGTTGATCCACAGGATCTGCACCGGGGTGAACGGCTGGCCGGCCGCGATGTTGAACAGGGTGGCGCCGAGGAAGGTGAGCACGAACGCGATGAGTTCGAGCAGCACGAAGCGGATGTACTTGTTGAGGTTGTCGTACAGCTTGCGGCCCTGCTCGACCGCGTAAACGATGGTCGCGAAGTTGTCGTCGGACAGGATCATGCGGCCGGCGTTCTTGGCCACCTCGGTGCCCGATCCCATCGCCACGCCGATGTCGGACGCCTTGATCGCGGGCGCGTCGTTGACGCCGTCGCCGGTCATGGCGACCACATGACCCTTCTTCTTGAGCGTTTCGGCGAGCAGCACCTTGTGCTCGGGGGCGACCCGGCCGACGACGCCGATGTGGTCGATCCGATAGAGCCGCTCGTCCTCGGGCAGCGCCGCGAAGTCCGCGCCCAGGATCGCTTCACCGGGGATGTTGAGCTGCCTGGCGATGGCGGCCCCGGTGACGACGTCATCGCCGGTCACCATCCGCACCCGGATATGGGCCTGCTGGGCATCGGCAACCGCGGCCTTGGACTCCTCACGGGGCGGGTCGACCATCCCGACCAGGCTGGTCATCTCAAGGTCCTGGACATAGCCGAGCAGGTCTCCGTCCGGGTCGAAGCCGGCCGGGTCCAGGTCCCGGAAGGCGCCGGCCATCACCCGCAGCCCCGCCTCTCCCATCCGCTGGACGTGCTCCTCGGCGCGCTGCCGTAGCCGGTCGTCCCAGGGAACACTGGCGCCGTTGGCGAGCGCGGTAGCGGTCAGGGCCAGCACGGCCGGCGCCGCCCCCTTGACGAAGCAGCGCACGACGTCGTTCCCGGCCGCGTCGGTGGCCTGGTTGAAGGTGGCCATCAGCTTGTACGAGGGGTCGAACGGCAGCGTCGCCAGCCGCGGCAGCTCGTCGCGCGTGGCATCGATGTACAGGCCGGCCTTGTGCGCCAGGACGAGCAGGGCACCTTCGGTCGGATCGCCGACGACCTTGCCGTCGACGAGCTTGGCGTCGCTCGCCACGACGTAGGGCAGGATCGCGTCGTCGATGGTGTCGGTCTTGCCGGCCGGGTGGCTGATCTTCCCGTCCAGGCTGTAGCCGGTGCCGGTGATGGCGTAGCGGTCGGTCGGGTCGACCACCTCGACCGCCGTCATCTGGTTCATCGTCAGCGTGCCGGTCTTGTCGGAGTTGATCGCCGAAGTGAACCCGAGTGTTTCCACCGAGGGAAGGTCCTTGACGATCGCCTTCTGCTTCGCCAGCTCCACGCTGCCCAGCGACAGGACCACCTGCACGACCATCGGCAGGGCCAGCGGGATCGCCGCGATCGCGAGCGCAACCGCGGTGTCGAAGAGCACCTTCCACGACTGCCCGCGGGCCAGGCCCAGCGCGAACATGATGATCATGGTGATGCCGGCCGCACTGACGATCCACAGCGTCAGGGTGTTCATCTGCTTGGTGAGCGGCGTCTCTTCCTTCGCCGTCGCCGACAGCATGTGGGCGATCTTCCCCACCTCGGTCTCGCTGCCCGTCCCGGTGACGATCACCACCCCGCTCCCGTGCGTGACCGGGGTGTGCATGAAGGCCATGTTCGACTGCTCACCGGGCCCGACCTCACCGGGCAGCGTCGCAGCGTCCTTCGCCGCCGGGACGCTCTCACCGGTCAGCGCCGACTCGTCGATCTGCAGCGCGCTCGAGGACACGATCCGCCCGTCGGCCGGCACCTCGTCGCCCGCCGCGATCAGCACCACGTCGCCGGCGACGAGTTGCTCGGCCCCGATCTCGGCCTCCGCGCCGTCCCGCCGCACCCGGGCTGTCGCCTTCATCATCGACTGGAGTGCGTTCATCGCACTCTCGGCCTTGCCCGCCTGGCGCAGCCCGACCAGGGCATTGAAGAGCGTGATCACGATCAGCACGATGGCCGTGGCCCACTGCTGGATCAGCAGCGAGACGATCGCCGCCCCGACCAGGATGAGCTGCATGTAGCTCGTGTACTCGGCCAGGAAGCGGCGGAGGTTCGACGGCGGTTTCTCTACCGGAAGCTCGTTCGGGCCGTCCCGGGTGAGCCGGGTCGCGGCCTCGGCGGCGGAAAGCCCGGACTCCGCGGCAACTCCCAGCCTGCTGGCAACCTCTTGTGGCTCGAGCGCATACCAGCGGCCGTCGGCCGGTGCGGGCCGCTCGCTCACTTCTCGTGCGGTAGCCATGCGACATCCTCCCGGGCCGCGGTTGCGCGCGGACGGTGCCCGGTCCGGGCAGTCGCGCTGGCCTCGGTCCTGCTGTGCTGTGTACGCCTGGGTGTCCCAGCCGAATGCCGTCCCAATGATTGGTTACCCCCTGGTTAACGCGCCTCACCCACAGGGGATGGTTCGGCCGTCCGTCCGCCAGGACGAGGCCCCGGCGGCCTACGCCCAGTCCGGCAAGCGGGCCAGGCCAAGGTGCTCCCGTACCCGCAGGCCGCCTGAGGGCTGGTCAGCACCATAGTGCGGGGAGAGCGGCTGGGGATGGAGGCGGGCCATGGCGCGGGTAGGGACGGCCGTCAAAGGGTGAAGCGGGTGCCGACGGTGTTCGGCACGAACGCTTCGCCGAAGCGGCGGCCGATGGCGTGCTGGGCTCGCCATCCGGTGCAGTGTGCGGGCACCAGCACCTGCGGCGCCATCTCCGCCAGGTCATCGAGCAGCCGCGGAATTAGCGGCTCGAACAGCGGCCCATTCAGGTGGAAGCCGCCCATCGCCGCGTACAGCGGCTGGTCCCCGGTGAGTCGCCGGGCATAGCGGCAGATGTTCACGATCCCGGCGTGCCCGCACCCGGTCAGCACGACTAGGCCCTTGCCGCTGACGTTGATGATGAGCGCCTGGTCGTCCAGTACCAGCGGGTCGGGCGCCCAGGCGCCGTCCAGCCAGGCGTCCTGCGGCGGGAACCCCGGCTCGTATCCGGTCGTCCGCGCGACCTCGCCGGTCACCAGCACCGAGCCATCCAGCAGGAAGCTCGGCTGCGCCTCCTCGATCACCTCGAACCCGGCGTCCTGGAGCGCCCGCTTGCTCACGGACGGGATTTCCTGCGGCTCGATCCCGGGGAGCCGGACCCGGCGCCGCCGCCAAAAGTGCGGGTGGATCAGCACCGGCATGTTCGGCCGCCCGACAGCCCGGATCAGCCCATCGATGCCGGTTGTGTGGTCGAAATGGCCATGGCTGCAGACGATCGCCTCGATCGAGCCGGGGTCGATGTCGAGGCGGCGCATGTTCTCCACCACGCCGTCCGGGCTGGTCCCGGCGTCGTACAGCACCCGGTGCTCGGCCTGGCCCTTGCGGACCGTCACCAGTGCCGAGAACCCGTGCTCGGCGATCAGCGCGTCCATGGTCTGCCCTCCGGCCATCACCGAGGACGTCCGGTGCCGCTGCGGCGGGCCTGGGCGCCTGGCAGGCCCCTGGTCGGGCATGAACACGTCGGTGACGTTGTCCATCAGGGAGACGATCTCGACAGAGTCGACCGGCTCCAGGGTGATCGGCTGTTTCACCTCGACGTCGTGGAGCACGGCGCGCATCGGCACGGGCGGACTGTGATCCTTGCACATGGCTGCCTCCGGGCAACTTAGTACCGCATGACTGGATCGAGCACCAGACCGGCTGATCCCTCCGCAAGTTCGTGAAGAACCGCCCCCGCCGCTACCGCGGCATTCAGATCCAGGCCGGCTCTCCACACCACCACAGACCCATTGTCGACAACCTGCGCTAGACCCTCGAAGCGATCAACCATGCCATCTGACCTGCGCACCAAATGAGCCAACTCGGGTGACACCAGCCAGGAACCCCCGGCCGCCTGATGACGCGGCGGCTGAGCTTGCTATTTAACCTGTCTGCCTGCGGGTTTTCTTCTTGGGCTCGGTTCGCCTGATGGTTTTGCCCACGTCGTGGCGGGTGGCCGGGTGGCGGTTCTTGGAGCCGGGCGGCCGTCCGGGTCCGGGCTTGCCGGGTTTCGGCGCGCTGGCCAGGCCGGGCAGTGTCTGGTGGATGCGGCGGAATCCGCGGCGGACCCGGGCGGGGGTCAGCCGGCCCGGTGGGCAGGGCTGCTGCCAGGGCAGGCGCAGGCCGGCGGCGAGGTGGCGGGCCAGGTAAAGCTGGGCGCAGCAGGCGATGATCAGCCAGGTCCACCGGCCGGCGGCGGCCGGTTCGCGCAGCTTGGGGCGGGTCCAGCCGAGGACCTGCTTCAGGAACCGGAATGTGTGCTCAATGTCAAGACGGCGCAAGAATGCCTGCCAGGTGCGGTTGACCTCCTCAGCGGAGGTTCCGGCACGTGAGGACCATAGCCATATCGGCTCGGGGCTGTGGCCGCCGGGCAGGTGATCCACGGACAGGCGGATGAGGGTCCCCTCGATGACGGGCAGCTGTCCGTCGTGGTCCTCCCACCCGGAGCGGCTTTCCAGCCGCTGGTGCAGCCGGCCCCAGGCCATGGCGGTCGCGGTACCGTACCGGGTTGTCCCGGTGCTGGTGGTCACCGCCGGGGCAGGCCAGGTTGCCGGGTCCGCGAGCTTGAGCGCGGCACCGTGCCGGGGCCGCCGCCCGCCCGTGGCGGCCGGCCGGGCAGGGCGGGATGGGGCCGGGAAACGCATCACCCGGTCGCTGCGCAGCCGGCCCGCCACCTCCACGGGCAGGTCGCGCAGCAGCCAGGCCAGCCGGGTCAGGTCATAACCGGCGACGGAGACCACCAGGATGCCGGTGCCGCCGTCGCGCCAGTGCCCGGCCGCCATCAGCCGGGTGACCACATCACGGACCTGGGTGGCGGTCACCCCGGTCGCGTCATCGGCCGGGCTGAGGCGCACCGCGTCCAGCGGCAGCGTCCAGCTGGTGCGGCCCGGCTCTAGCGCCACCACGAACGAGTACGGCCAGCCCGGGATCATCTGCACGTTCCCCTTCCCCCGCGAGTAACAGTGGCAGAACAGCCGATCCGGGCTGGCGGCCGCGTCCGGCCGCAGCCAGTTACTGACATCGGCGGCCAGCCGGATCCGGCCATCGGGCCAGGCCGGCAGCGGCAACGCGGCCAGCGACCGCCGCAGCCGTGTCACGTCGGCCCGCCCGGCGTTGACCGCGTCATCAGCCCGCCGTGCCCGCGCCGGTGCTCCGGCTCCAGCGACAGCTCCGCCAGCATGTGCACCCGCTCCTGACGGCACAGCACCGCCTCCGCCACCTCGAACAGCGCATCCGCCCGGGATGTGAAGCACCGGTACAGCTCCTGGCGGAACCCTGTCAGCCGGTCCCGCGCCCCATCTTCGGCGGGCTGCTGCCCGACAGCATTTGCGCGCCATGCGATGCTGAACGCCACGGCCACCGCCTGCATGATCTTCAAGTTCTCCGCAAGGAACCCGGAGATCATCACGCGGTGGCAGTTGACAGCTCACGGCGACACGCCGGGCAAGATCAACGATCTTCGCAAGACACCGCAGCACAGGTTAAATAACAAGCTGAGAGGCCCCGGCAATAGGACTGCCGGGCTCGCGTGTCCCCGCATCCCGGCTGGCGGCGTTGCCTCCTCCGCCGCCTTGCCATCCGGGCGCGGATGACCCGCTCCCTGATCCGGCTCCCTATTGCCGGGGCCTCTAAACCGCGTCGAACCGGTCCGGGTCGGGCCCGGTGCGCTGGTCCCGGTTCAGCGAGGTGATCGCTTCCAGATCCTGCCCGGACAGCTCGAAATCGAAGATGTCGATGTTCTCCCGGATCCGGCCCCGGGTGGCCGACTTGGGAAAGACGATATTGCCGTGCTGGATGTGCCAGCGGAGCACGACCTGGGCGGGGGTCTTGCCGGCCGCCTCCGCGATCGAGACGACGACCGGGTCGTGGAGCAGGTCACCGCCGCGCGCCAGCGGCGACCACGCTTCGATCGCGATCTGGTGCCCGGCGCAGAAATCCCGCAGTTCCTGCTGAGTCAGGTACGGGTTGACCTCGACCTGGTCGACCGCCGGGATGATCTCGCACTCGGTGTGCAGCCGCCGCAGGTGGTGCGGCTGGAAGTTGGAGACGCCGATCGACCGCGCCCGGCCGTCCCGGTAGAACTCCTCCAGGGCCTGCCAGGTCGAGATGTAGTCGCCGTCGTACCGCGTGGGCAGCGGCCAGTGGATCAGGAACAGATCGACGTAATCGAAGCCAAGCGCGCCCAGTGACGCGTCGAAGGCCCGCCGGGCGTCGTCCGGCCGGTGGCTGTCGTTGGCCAGCTTGCTGGTAACGAACACGTCATCGCGGTCCAGGCCGGACTTGGCGATGGCCTCACCGACCTCGCGCTCGTTGCCGTACATCTCCGCGGTGTCGATGTGCCGGTAGCCCGCCTGCAAGGCCATGATCACGGCTTCGGTGGTGTCCTCCGGCCTGACCAGGAAGACGCCGAAGCCCAGTTGAGGGATCGTCCGGCCGTTGTTCAGCATGATCTGGGGTATCGAGGTCATCGTCTGCCTCCCGTGCTGGCTGATTTGTCCGGGTGATCGTGCCAGCGATCCCTGCCCGGCGCGGGCGGGTTCATCCACGGGGCCGGCCGGGACCTTCGCCCCTAGCTCCCGGCCGGCGCCCGGCCTACCGTCCTGGGCAGCGGGAGGGCTGCCCATTGCGGATCAGAGCCCCGGAGAAGGCGTTCACCGAAATCAACGGTGTGCGCCAGGGGATGTTCGTTCAGTGCGAAGATGCGGCGCGCCCGGTGCTGCTCTTCCTTCATGGGGGCATGCCGGAGTACTTCCTCACCGAACGTCACCCCACGGGCCTTGAAAAGGATTTTACGGTGGTCTGGTGGGACCAGCGGGGCGCCGGTCTCTCCTACCAGCCGGGAATCCCGCCGGAAACGATGACATCGAAGCAGTTCATCGCCGACACATTGGCGGTGACCAACTACCTGCGGGACCGTTTCGGGAAAGACAAGATCTACCTGATGGCGCATTCCGGTGGCTCGTTCTTCGGGATTCAGGCAGCAGCCCAGTCGCCGGAGCTGTACCACGCCTATATCGGTGTGGCCCAGATGGTGTATCAGCTCAGGTCCGAGGTACTGGCTTACGAGTACATGCTCGCCAGATTCAGGCAGGAAGGCGACACGAAGATGGTGCGCCGTCTCGAGGCCGCACTGGTAACGATGGCGGACGGGACGCCGCCCGCCTACCTTGCGCTGCGTGACCGGGCCATGCACCCGCTGGGCGTGGGGACGACGCATGAGATGAGGTCGGTGCTGAGCGGCGTCATCTGGCCATCACTGACGGGCCGGCTTTACACACCTGGCGAGAAGATCAAACTGTGGCGCGGCAAGTTCTCCTCCGGGGTGAGCGCGCTGTGGGATGAGATGCTTGCCACCGACCTCATGGACGGGGTCACAGATTTCGCCCTTCCCGTCTATTTCTTCCACGGCATCTTCGACTACACGGTCAGCTACCGGCTGGCGAAGAGCTACTTTGACAAACTCACGGCTCCACTCAAGGGCTTCTACACGTTTGACCGGTCTGCTCATAGCCCGGTGCTGGAAGAACCAGAAAGAGCACGAAGAATCATGCGCGAGGATGTGCTGGCAGCCGCGGCCGCCCTCGCGGACGGCCCGCGCAGGTGAAGATGCGCCAGCCGGCTCACTTCCGGCGCGTCAGGTACCGAGGCAGGCGGTCTCCCGGCTGCTGACGTTGGCCCAGGTCCGCAGGGACGAAGGACCCTGATGCGGGTCCGGTCGGCCACGCAGCCTGAAGCTGGGAGGTGGAGGTTATGCATACTCGCCGGGACTTGGCTGCGGTCGCCGCCGTGACCGCAGTGGCGGTGGCGGTTGCTGTCACCTATGGCATCTACGCCATTTACCCGTGGCAGGGGGCTACGCCGCTCAGTCAGTTCCTCGCCACGTTCGGACGGGTCGATACCACGGTCTGGCCGATGCAGATCGTGTGGTACCTGGCCGCCGTGGCCATAGCCGGGCTGGCACTATGGCCGGCCCGCCGGTGGTCGTCACCGCTGATCTGCGGGCTCGCCGCCGCGTACTTCGCCTGGATCGGCATCGGCTACTTCGCCTGGCTGAATCCGGGCATCGGCCTGTCCGGGGTGTGGGCCACCGTGTTCACGCTGCAGGCAGTGCTGCTCGTCGTCGCGGGCATCGTGCGCCGCGACCTGGTGATCCGGCCTCGGTGGGACCTGGCGTCCGGGCTGGGTGCGGCGTTCATCGCTTTCGCACTCATCGGGTATCCGCTGGTCGGGGTGCTCGCCGGGTACGCGCTGCGCGTCGTGCCGGCGTTTGGGATCGCGCCCTGTGCGTCGGTGACATTCTTCTTCGGCTTGCTGCTGTGGGCGCGGCCGCCGGCTCCAACGTACCTGCTGCTGGTCCCGCTGGCCTGGGCGCTGAACGCCGCACCGCACGACATGGCGACAGGGGTCGGGGCGGACTACGGCATGCTGGCCGCGGCGCTGATCGCGACCGCACTGATCATCTGGCGCGACCGGGCTTCCGGGCCGGCCTGGCACACCGTGACCGCCGGGCTGCTGTTCGCCGTGATGATCGCCTGGTCCGGCCATGACAATGTGCTGATCGGGCTCGCGCTCGTGCTGGTTGCCGTCACGCTCGTGCAGGCCATCGCCGCGCACCGGCAGCCACCCCCGGCCGGCCCGGTGCTGCCGTCCCAGGCGGGCAAGCTGAAGGTCAGCTAGCGACCTGAGTGGGCGGCTTCCTGTCACCCTCGGGTAAGTCATAGGCAGTGGCCGTATTAGATCGCTAGCGATCAGATGAGATGAGGATGGCGGGAATCGGGCCCGTTCCCGGTGGTGCCCCGGATGGGCCGCTGGTCTGCTACCAGAGGAATGGGATGAGTTTCTTGGTGCGGTCGCTGTAGGCGGCGTAGCCGGGCAGTTCCCGCCGCAGTAGTTCCTCCTCGGCGGTGATCCGGTGCTGGTAGGCCCAGCCCAGCAGCCCGGTGACGAACCCGATGACCGGCACGCTGCGCGAGGCGAGCGCGAATCCGCTCCAGGTCAGCAGGGAGCCCGCATATCCCGGGTGGCGAACCAGCCGGTATGGCCCCTCCTCGACGACATGCTGCTCATCGTCAGTACGGAGCGTCCTGGTATAAGCGGCACCGAGCGTGCGCATGGACCACGCGCGCAGCACGAGCCCGCTTGCCTGCACTATCAGCCCCGCGGGCCCGGCCACCGGTGGTAGCTGCGGCGCGGGGAGACGCCGCAGCAGCAGTGGCATATCCGCCGCCAGCGCATAGGCAGTGATGATCACGCGCGTGGTGCCACGGTCATCCTCGGAGGCGTCCAGGCTCGATGCGGTGCCACGCTGCCGGGTCAGCGCTTCCAGCACGAAGAAGCCAGCGATCCCGGCGTATCCAGCCAGGAACCAGCCTGTATCCGCGCGAGACCGGCGCCGGGACCGCGATGTCACGGTCGTTACGCTAACTGATCCGCCGGCCGCGCGATCGCACAGCGGCGCGGTGACGATTACGTTGTGGCTGTCCGCTCGGTGTCAGCGGAGTCCGTTCCACCAAACGGAGGTCATCATGGGCAGCATCGACGAGGAGATGGTCGTGGCTCACTTCGTCGTTTCCGATGACGTTGAGCGCTCCCGCCGCTTTTACACCGAAGTGCTGGGCGGCAAGACGGTCATCGCTGGCGAGGCGGATGACGAGGTGACGTACGTCGCGCTAGCCAACAGCTGGATCATCATCAACGTCGGCGGAGGTCCGACGGACGACAAGCCGACCGTCACCCTCGAGACGCCGCCCGACCCGGATCGGGTAAGCAGTTTTCTCAACATCCGGGTTGCGGACATCCACGCCGTATACGCCGAGTGGAGCGCGCGGGGAGCACAGTTCCTGACGCCGCCCATGCAGCACGAGACCGAGCTGCGCTGTTACATCCGGGACCCCGACGGCTACCTGATCGAGGTGGGCCAGACGACGCTGCCCAGAGGCTGGCGTCCACCGTCGTGATCGTCGGTGTGGCTGCGGCGGGCCGCTCAGCGTGACGCTGGCCGGGTTGCCGGGAACAGGTGGTCCAGCTGGTAGTCGATGGCGGCCTGGGCCCGCTCGGGTGAGGACTGGCCCCCGAGGACGCTGGTGCCCAGGCCCGCGGACATGGCAAGGAGGCTGAGGGCTTCCAGGTCCGGGTCCAGGCCGGCGCGTGTCACCGGCGGCCTGTGCGGCCCGCAGCTGGGCGGCGACGACGTCGATCACGGTGCTGGAGTTCCTGACCAGCGGGCCGATCGCCAGCGCCGGCTCGGTCAGCGAGAGCGCGAAGTAGGCCGTGTACAGAACGATGAAGGTGCGCCGCTCATCGTCGGCGGGCAGCCCCTCGGTCAGGATGGCGGTGATGACGTCGCGCGGGCTCACCGGGTTCTCTGTTTCCTTGATCTGCCTGATCCGCGCCAGGGCCCGTTCGCCGAACTGGGCCGCCAGGTGCTGCATGGCGGCCAGCATGAGCTCTTCCTTGGTGCCGAAGTAGTACTGGACCAGCCGCAGGGACACGCCGGCTTCGGTCAGGATTCGCCGGCCGACGTCCTGCGGGGAAGGGGCCCGGCCGCGTGGCGGCTGGGCCTCTTCCCGGTGTGCGGGCCTGCAGGCCCGGAGTCAGACGTGCAGGGCCGGTGCCTGGCTGGCCTGCTGCCCGGCTGCCCGGGCCGGGGTAACCGCCGCGGGCTCGGGAGCGCGGAGGCTTGGCCGCCTGGATGATCGCCGAGTGCAGGCCAGGCCCGGCCTGGTGCCCGCTGGTGATGCTAATGGCGGTGAAGCCGGCCGCCAGCAGCAGGTCCCGGTAGTGCTGCTGGTTGAGGGTGGTACCGCAGCCGGCCTGCTGTTCGGCGTCGGCAAGGTGGCCTGGATCGGTGCCGTCGTCGGCGGTGACGTCGCTGATGCCCAGCCGCCCGCCGGGCCGCAGGACGCGGAAGGCCTCGGCGAGAACGCGTGGCTTGTCGGTGGACAGATTGATGACGCAGTTGGAGATGACCACGTCGACCTGATCGTCGGGCAGCGGGATGTCCTCGATGTGGCCGTGCAGGAAACGTGCGTTGGTGACACCGGCCTGCTGAGAGTTGGCACGGGCGAGGGCGAGCATGTCCGGGCTGGCGTCCAGGCCGTAGGCGATGCCGCCCGGGGCGACCCGGCGGGCTGACAGCAGCACGTCGAGGCCGCCGCCCGAACCAAGGTCCAGCACGGTCTCGCCGGGGTGGAGGTCGGCGACGGCCAGCGGGTTGCCGCAGCCGAGGCTGGCCCGTAGCGCCGCCTCCGGGACACTCTCGGCGGGATAGGCAGCCGCACCGAACCGGCCGTCGGCGAACGCCTCGGGGCCGCAGTCGGTGATGGCGCCGCCGGCCAGGGCGGTGCGGGCCAGGCTGGAATAGCGGCCGATGACCGCATTGCGTGTGCTGGAGGTGCCGGGTTCGGTCACGGGCGTGCTCCTTGGCCTTGGCCTGCTGGGACGGGGTCTGGCTGGGCGAGGACGGGACGGCCCATGACGATGTCGGCGGCGGTGGGGAAGCAGTCCACGCACGCCTCGTTGATCCGGTAGTAAGTGGCCGTGCCCCGGTGCTCAGCCAGCACGAACCCAACCTCCGCCAGCACCTTCAGATGGGAAGAGACGGTGGACTGCCCGACGATGACGGCCGCCACGATCTCACCCACATTCATCGGCCGTGCCCGCCGGGCGAGCAGCGTTACGATCTGGATCCTGGTCGGGTCCGCGAGTGCCTTGAACCAGGTGGCGTACTCAGCGGCCGTGCCCCGGTCGAGAGGCTGGTCATCTTCTTTCATCGATCATCGACGATAACAGATGGAAGGCCGAGGCGGAAGACGGGGTCTGGACGATAAGGCAGGGCACGCCGCGACCTGGTATGTACGGCGGCACGACCTGCCCGCCCATGTCGGACCTGTCAGGTGGCCCGGTCGGCAATCAGCGCGCCCAGGGCGGCCAGTGCCTCCGTCAGCGCCCGGTAGTAGACCCACACGCCGCGCTTTTCCCGCTCCACCAGGCCGGCCTCGTGCAGCACCTTGAGATGGTGGCTGATCGTGGGCTGGGTCAGGTCGAACGCCTCGGTCAGGTCACACACGCAGGCCTCGCCACCTGGATGGGAGGCGATCAGCGACAGCAACCGCAGCCGCACCGGGTCGGCCAGCGCCTTCAGCAACGGCGCGACCTGGCTAGCCTGCTCAGCCGACAGTGGCTCTCGCGACAGCGGCGGGCAGCAGGCCGCTGTTTCGGCCGGGCTCAGCACCAGCAGAGAGTTCGACATGCATCTATATTGACAGAACTCTATGTCATGTGGCAAGCTCGGTCACGGCTAAAATATAGACAGTTATCAATGTCCAGCGTCGGAGGATCTCATGCCCAGCCGTCTGCAGCTCGCCATCAACGTCAACGACATCGACCAGGCCGTGGCCTTCTACTCGAAGTTTTTCGGCACCGAGCCCGCCAAACTCCGGCCTGGCTATGCGAACTTCGTGATCGCCGAGCCACCGCTCAAGCTGGTGCTGCTGGAAAATCCCGGCCAGGGCGGCAGCCTCAACCACCTCGGCGTCGAGGTCCCCGACGCGGGCACGGTCGAAGCCGAGCAGGCCCGCCTCGCCCAGGCCGGGCTCGCCCAGGATGTGGCAGGCGAAACCACCTGCTGCTACGCCAAGCAGGACAAGTTCTGGGTCCAGGGTGCACCCGACGGTGAGTCCTGGGAGATCTACACCGTCCTGGCCGACAGCCCCACCTTCTACGCCGAGGGCCACGGGCCCGAGTGCTGCGGCGACACCACCGTCCACGCTGGGGACGCCCCCGTGTCCGCGGCCAAGTGCTGCTAGCTGGCGCGCCGGGCTACCGCAGCGATGACGCACGGGAGCCGATGGCCTAGCCGCTGGGATCAGGGGGCCGCTGCCAGGCGCGGTGCGAGGTGCTCGACGCGGTGGCTGAGTTCGGCCAGGGCCGCGTCGAAACTGGCGGGGTCACCGGCCGGGACGGGGTCGGGGATGGACCAGTGCACGGCGGCCTGGCGGCCCAGTTCCTCATGAGCCAGGTCGCAGACGGTGATGACCAGATCGCCATCCTGCTGAACGTCGCTGATGTGGCAGGGCCGCAGGCGGCGCATGGGCAGCCGGTGGCGTTTGGCGGCGGCAATAGCTCCCGGTTCGATCCGGTCGGCGGGATGGGTGCCAGCCGACGCGGCGGGCAGGTTGCTGGTATGGCGCCATAGCGCCGCGGCCAGGTGCGAACGGGCCGAGTTAGCGGTGCACACGAAGAGCACCCGCCGGGCCGTGCGCGCCGCCGGACGGGTGAGCGCCTCCAGCGCACCGGGGATGAGCTGGAGGTAGGTGCGGCGGCGGTCGCCGTCGGAGCGGCGGCGGATGATGAGCCCGGCCTGTTCCAGCACATGCAGGTGGTGCGCGAGCAGGTTGGACGGCATCGCGAGCATTGCGGCCAGTTCTGATGGCGAGGTGTCGCCGGTGCCGAGGGTGTCGATGATATGCAGCCGGGCTGGGTCGGCCAGCGCCGCGTGCACGGCGGCCCTGTCCTGCACACCAGATATTAGCTCAGTTTTCATTGACTCAATCTTGACTGAGCTGACTAGCGCGCGTCAAGATGGGTGCCGTGAGCGGCGCACCAATCCAGTTGTGGCGGCGGCTCCTGGCTGAGCTGCTGGGCAGCACGTTCCTGACCGCGGTGGTGATCGGTTCCGGTATTGCCGCCCAGCGCCTGTCGCCGGGTGAAACCGGCCTGGAACTGCTGGAGAATGCGGCGGCGACCGCGGCCGGGCTGTTCGCGATCATCTTGATGTTCGGCCCGGTGTCCGGCGGCCATTTCAACCCCGTTGTGTCGTTTGTGGACGCCGCGTTCGGGGGGCTGCGCTGGCGCGACGCGACCGCTTACTTGCCGGTGCAGGTGGCCGGGTGCATTGGTGGTGCGGTGCTCGCGAACCTGATGTTCGCCCTGCCCGCGGTCAGCATCTCCACCAAAGAACGGGCCACCCCAGCTCATTTCCTGTCCGAGATCATCGCCACCCTCGGGCTGATCCTGGTTATCTTCGCCCTCGCCCGGTCGGGACGTTCCCGGGCAGCCCCGGCGGCGGTCGGTGCCTACATCGGCGCAGCGTATTTCTTCACCTCCTCCACCAGCTTCGCCAACCCCGCGATCACCATCGGCCGCATGTTCTCCGACACCTTCGCCGGGATCGCCCCATCCTCGGCGCCGGCCTTCATCGCCGCGCAGATCGTCGGCGGCCTGCTCGCCTTGGTAGCCATCAAGGCGCTGTATCCCGCCATCACCCCCGCCCAGGCGGCCGACATCGTCGTCCCCCACCGGCAAGTCGAGGCCGAACCCATGACCGCACGGGCGGCTCATGATGGCGCTGCCCCTAGCGGCCCAGCCGCCCAGGCCCAGCGAGACACCAACTAGCCAGCCCTGGACAGGAGCATGCCATGCACCTCGTGATGATCGGCGGCAGCGACGCAGGGATCAGCGCCGCGCTGCGGGCCCGCGAGCTGGACCCCGGTTGTGAGGTCACCGTGGTGGTCGCCGATGCCTACCCGAACTTCTCCATTTGCGGCATCCCTTACTACGTCTCCGGTGAGGTCACGCACTGGCGCAACCTGGCCCACCGGACCATCGCCGACCTGGAAGAGGCCGGGATGGGGCTACTGCTGGACACCACCGCTCGCCGCATTGATGTGCCCGCCCGCAAGCTGCTGATCACCGGCCGCGATGGCAAGGAGGAAGTGCTCGGTTACGACAAGCTGATCGTGGGTACTGGCGGCGTCCCGGTGCGGCCCCCGATCGGTGGCCTGGCTGGTCCCGGCGAGCTCGGCCCCGGCGATGGGGTGCACCTGCTGCACTCGATGGGCGACACCTTCGCCGTCATGCGCACTCTGGAGAACGCCGCTCCGGCCAGCGTGGTCATCGTCGGCGGCGGTTACATCGGCCTGGAAATGGCCGACGCCCTGACGGTCCGAGGACTGCAAGTCACCCAGATGGAACAGCTGCCCGAAGTGCTGCCCACCGTCGACCCGCAGCTCGGCGCAAACGTCCATGCCGAACTCGCCGAGCGCGGCGTCGAGGTGCTGACCGGCACCACCGTCCAGGCGATCACCCGAGCGGCGGCAGGCCAGGCGGGACGGCTGCAGGTCCAGGCCACCGCAGCCGAGGCCAGGCCCGTAACCCGCCTGGCGGACCTGGTTCTGGTCGTGGTCGGCGTCCGCCCCGAGACGACCTTGGTGGCCGGGGCCGGGGCCACGCTCGGCGTCCGGGGCGCGATCACGGTCGATGAGAAGATGCGGACGAACCTGCCGGACGTGTTCGCAGCCGGGGACTGTGTCGTCACCCATCACCGGCTGCTCGGCCAGACCTACCTGCCGCTGGGGACCACGGCACACAAGCAGGGCCGGGTCGCCGGGGAGAACGCGGCCGGCGGTGACCGGCGGTTCGCCGGCAGCCTCGGCACTCAGGTAGTGAAAGTCTTCGACCAGGCCGCCGCTCGCACCGGGCTGCGCGACCACGAAGCACGGGCGGCCGGGTTCGACCCGGTCACGGTCGGCTCCGAGGCCGACGATCACAAGGCCTACTACCCCGGCAGCCACCGCATCCAGATGCGGTTCACCGGCGACCGCGCCACCGGCCGCCTGCTCGGCGTCCAGCTGTTCGGGCACCGGCACGCCGAGATCGCCAAACGCATCGACATCGCCGCCACCGCGATCTTCCACCACATGACCATCGACAGCCTCAGCGACCTCGACCTGTCCTACACCCCTCCGCTGGGCAGCCCGTGGGAAGCGGTCCAGATGGGCGCCCAGGCCTGGGTCCGGGAAACCCAGCGGCATTAACCCCTTCACACTTCACGCAGAGGAACCACCATGTCAGGCCACAGCAGAGGACTCGGCCCCCGGCCCCACCACGCGCCGCACCCCACCATCTGGGCAGCTGCCGCCGCGGTCATCATCCTCGTCCTCGCCGCATGCGGCAGTACGGCCACCACGCCTGCCACGGGCACCACGGTCACGGCCATCCCCCGCGGCGGGCCGGGCACCCTCACCGGAGCGGGTTCGACGTACGTCGCCCCGTTCTTTGACCTCGCCTTCGCCACATACCACCAGCAGCATCCCGCGCTGAGCATCAGCTACGCCGCCGTGGGCAGCAGCGCAGGCATCGCCGCGATCAGCGCCAAGCAGGTCGATTTCGGCACCTCCGACGTGCCCATGAACGAAAGCGAGCTAGCAGCCGCCAAAGGCGGCCGCATCACCCAGGTGCCCGACGCCCTGGGCGCCGAAGGCGTGGCCTACAACCTGGACCTCCCGGCGGGCACCCGGCTGCATCTGACCGGCCCGGTGATCGCCCGCATCTTCCTCGGGCAGATCACCCGCTGGGACGACCCGGCGATCACCGCCCTCAACCCGGGCATCCGCCTCCCGTCCGCGCCGATCACCGTCGTTCACCGCTCCGACGGCAGCGGCACCACTTACATCTTCAGCAACTACCTCTCCAGCGTCAACCCCACCTGGGCGGCCAAGGTCGGCACCGCCAAGAAGCTGAACTGGCCGGTCGGGGAGGGGGCCGAAGGCAACGGCAGTGTGACCTCCACGGTGTTCCGCACCCCCTTCTCCATCGGATACGTCGAGCAGGCATATTCGCAAGGCCTGGTCCTGCCGTTCGCCGCCATCCGGAACCGGGCCGGGAACTACGTCCTCCCGTCCACCCAGACCGTCGCCGCCGCCGCCGCCCAAAAACCCCACATCACGCCGACCGACTTTTCCATCGTCAACCAGCCCGGCGCCAGCAGCTACCCCATCTCCGGGTACAGCTGGGCACTGATCTACACCCACCAGCCAGACCAGAGTCGCGGGCAGGAACTGGTCAACATGCTCGGCTGGCTCACCCACGACGGCCAGGCCTACGCCGCCGCGAACCTCTACGTACCCCTGCCATCCCAGGTCCGGCAACTCGCCCTCACCATGCTCCAGCAGGTCACCGGCCCCACCGGGGCACACCTGCTGGGCTAACCGTGACTTAATAGACGAGCGTGCCTCGCAGCTGCTGAGTTCCTGGCGAGTGGCCGCCGGGTTGACCTTCGGCGAAGCCGATCGCGCAGCGGCGCCCGCAGGATGATCCAGGCGCGGCGGCCAGGAGCAGGCAAAGGGCCACCCGTGAGGATCGCAAGTGGCCGGTGACCTGGGTCGGGGTGGCCGGATTTGAACCGGCGGCCTCTTCGTCCCGAAGCAACCCAAGTAGGTCGATCTAGGTCGGGCAGAGTCGAGCGAGGAGCCTCTCACCAGCAGAAACATCCAGAGGGGTCTGCGGTGATCTGGCAGGGGTTGCGCCCGTTGGCTCCCCTTCTGGCTCCCGCGGCTCCCTCTCCGGTGGGAGAGGTCCCCCGTGTCAATCAAGATCGACGATGACTTCATGTCTCTGGAGATCGACGGCAAGGTCGTAGCGACCGCCAAGCGTCGTACCGGCGGCTGGTGGGAGGTCAGCCATTGGCCGCGGTTCTTCGATCGCAACCAGGCGATCACGGCCCTGACCGTCACCGAACTCCTGGAGGCCGGCCGCGACAGCAACGACCCACTTGTGCTGGCTCTCCGCGAAGAATTGCGATGACGGATCGTGGTGTTAGCGACCTCGCTATTTGGAGATGCAGCGGCTGGTTTCTGCGAGGACGCTTCGACAAGCTCCCCGGGCATCCCGCTCGCCTTCGGGTGCCTAACCTTGCGCCGCGCCTCGTGTTGACAGCCATCGGGGAGCTGGCTGTCGGCCGGCTAGGAGCAGCTGCCCGAGGCAGGCAGCCTGATCACGAGGTGTGACTAGGTCCCAGAGCTACGCCGCTCCCGATTCGCCGCTATGCGCGGCAGGCGGCCTCTCGGTGTTCATCAGCTGAGGCGCGCTGATGAGGTCGATCTGGCGCCACGATGTCCCGCGGCGCCTGCAAGAGGGCCGGACATAGCCGATGAGCGGAAGCGGTGATGGCGCCAGCTGGCGTCCCTTGACCTACCCCTCATCTGCCTGGACCGCGTTCAGCTCAGAAACCCAGCGCCGCGCCGCCCTTGACCCTGGCTCCGCCATTACGACCATCACCGGGGACACACCGCACTCCGCGGACACCCGCCCGTCAGCCGTGTCGCTGGCGCATCGGGCATGTGGCGGAGCTGGTTGAAGGTCGCCTCCGCTGGCGTGTTTGGCGAGGCGGACGTCGCCAGCTTGCCGGTGATGACGAGACCGGCTTGTTGGACGGCGTCGGTGACATGGTGACCGGCTGGGGGCCTGTCCCGGGAGGTGTGCGAACGCTACCTTGGTGGGCTGGCCGGCTGATCCACCCGCCTGGGGTGACGTATCTCCCTTAGCGGCGGTCTAGCTTGGGGAAACGTAGGACAGCAGAGATAGGGGGGCTGTGCTATGGCTGACGTTACTGCCGATCTGGACGCCGGACACGCTGCGTCGCTGCGGCGCCGCTACCTGGTCCGGTTCGGGGAAGACACCCTCCCGGCAGTGGCCATTGCAGATCCGGGTCATCATCGAATTTCTGGGCACGAGGATGGCTGACCGTTCCCAGCACACAGCGACAGGCGGACGAGCCCAGGATGACGCGGACGCGCTTCCGCCTCTCGCCGAGGCCAAGATCGCGCTCCCTGGCGTGCGGCGCGGAACGATCGATCGCCGGCGGGTCCGGCGACTGCTCGACGCCGGCCGGTACGCGTCGCTGACGCTGGTGGCGGCACCGGCCGGATACGGCAAGACGACCGCTGTGCGCTCTTGGTGCGCGACCGTGGATGCGGGGCTGGCGTGGGTTACCCTCGATGCCCGCGACAACGATCCGGCCCGGCTGTGGCGGTACCTGGCCACGGCGGTCAACAGGGTCCGGCCGGGGCTGGGACGAGGAGCGCTGCAACGGCTCGGGTCGGCGGCTGGCTCGGTCGAGGATGCCGTTGACGGGCTCATGAACGGCATCGCTACGTTTGACGGACAGTTGACCCTGGTGCTTGACGACCTGCAGGCCGTGACCGACGCGGACTGCCTGTCCTCGGTCGACCACGCCCTCGCGAGCCTGCCGGGGAACGCGCGCGTGATCGTCGTTACACGCGCCGATCCGCCGCTGAGGCTCGCGCGGATGCGTGCCGCCGGGATGCTCGCCGAGCTGCGCTCGCGCGATCTTGCCTTCACTGCCGCGGAGGCGTACGAGCTGCTCATCGTCGGAGGTCACGTGCAGCTCGGAAAGGACGACGTCGCGGTGCTCGTCCAGCGGACCGAAGGCTGGCCTGCCGCGCTCGTGCTGGCCGGGCTCTGGCTGCAGACGGTCGAGGACCCGGCTTCGGCGGTACGGGCCTTCGGGGGAGACCACCGCTTCGTCGCCGCCTATCTCAGCCATGAGGTCTTTGCCTCGCTCGATGAGGATCGGCGCTCGTTCCTGTACGCGGTCGCGGTGCTCGGGGAGTTCACCGCAGAGCTGTGCGACGACGTGCTCGACCGCACCGATTCGGCTGCCCGGCTCGCGGACCTGGAGCGTTCGAACCTGTTCGTCCTGGGGCTAGAACGCGGAGGGTGGTTCCGCATCCATTCCATGTTCGCCGAGTACGCCCGCGCGCAGCTCGCCTCGTCCGACCCCACGCTGGCGGCAACGATCCATCGGCGTGCGGCCCGGTGGCTGCACGCCCGGGACCTGCCGGTGGAGGCGGTCACGCATGCGGCCGCGGCAGGGGACCACGAGCTCGTCGCGCAACTGCTCGCCGAGTACCACCGGCCGCTGCTCAGGAACGGCGCATCCGCGACGTTCCTCGCCTGGGTCCGGACGCTGCCAGATGACTGCATGCTCGAGCACCCGGAGCTCGCCGCAGCCGCCGCGGTCGCAACCGTGCTGCTCACCGGCGGTGTCACGACCGGACTGCGCCGGTTCCTCCAGCTCGCCCAGCGTTCCGGGCGTTCTGACCCCTATGTCGGGAACTGGATGCTGGTTGCCCGTGCTCTGGCTCTGGACGGCGGCGTGCGCCAGGCAGTGCAGGACGGCCGGGACGCCGTCGAGCTGGCACAGGCCGGGACGGACCAGGCGCTCACGGGCGCTCTTGCCGCGTGCGCACGGGCTCTGTTCTTCGCGGGAGACCTGGACGAGGCGCGGGCACTCGCCACGCGTGCCCTGGAGCATCCCGATCTGGAGCAACGGCCGCCGAGCTTCGTGCATGCCCACGCGACGCTCGCGCTCGTCGCCGTCGAGCAGGGACGGCTTGCCTCGGCACGGAGCCACGCCGAGAAGGCAAGGGCCGTCGCCGGCCGGATCAGCGCAACCCGCAGCTGGCTGGGCGCGAACGCGTCGATCGCCCTCGGTGCGGTGCTGGCCGCCGAGGGTCATCTGGCTGAAGCAGAGCACGAGCTCGCGACAGCACAGCGTCTCCTCCAGGAAGAGGCGCCGGACCTGCATCAGGCATGGCTCCATTTGCTCCTGGCCCGGGTCCGTGCCCGCCGGGGCCGCCTCGACGAGGCCGAGGCGGGACTGGCTGCCGCCCGGGAGGAGCTAGCCGAGCTCGGCGACAGCGGACGCGTAGCGGCGATCGCGGGCGAGGCGGAGCGGGAGTTCGAGGCGGCGCGGCGCCGTGCAGCCAGCGGGGAGATGCTGCAACCGCCGAGCGAAGCGGAGCTCGGCGTGCTCCGGCTCCTGGCTAGCGGCCTGTCCGCACATGAGATCAGCGAACGCCTGTTCCTGTCGCCGAACACGATCCGATCGCACCGGCACACGCTCTACCGCAAGCTCGGCGTGCATTCGCGGGAAGATGCGATCGCGCGTGCGACGGTGCTCGGACTTCTGAGCACCTCCGGTTCACCCGGGTTATCTGCGCCTCCGGCCGGTGACCCACCCGGTCAACGGTGCCAGTGTCGGAGATGTGACCAGCAGGACCTACCGGCTGACCGTCGAGGGAGAGCTTGACGACTGGCTGGAACCTTCTTTGGAGGGCATGACCCTCGGGCGGGACGGGGGCAACACGACCCTGACCGGCCGCCTCCGCGACCAGACGGAGCTCCAGGGTCTCCTCCAGCGCGTGTCGAATCTCGGGCTCACGCTGCTCGAGTTGACATCTGCCGACGAAGGAGGCGGAACTGCATCCGGTTATCCCGCAGCTGCATCCGACGACGAGGAAGCATGAGGCATGATCATGGCGACCAAGGAAACATCAGGCTCCCAGCCCGGCGCCGAGGTACCCGAATCGAACCGGACGACTCTAGGGCTGTACGTGACCCCCCCGGATGCGTACGCGATGTGGAAGGCCGATTCCGAGGCCGTCCACATCCTCGACGTCCGGACGTTTGAGGAGTACATCTTCGTCGGGCATTTCGAGATGGCGAAGAACGTCCCCCTCGTCTTCCCGCGGTACGACCCGGCAGGTCCTTCGATGCCGGGCAGGCCGCCAGGATGCTCAGGCGAGGCCAACCCCGACTTCGCCGCGAAGGTGGCAGAGGTGTGCGCCCCCGACGACACCATTCTTGTCATGTGCGCGACCGGGGGCCGTGGCGCGATGGCGGTCAACGCGCTGGCAAAGGCCGGCTTCGTGAACGTCTACAACATAATCAACGGCCTGGAAGGCGACAGGGTCAACGACCCCGGAAGCGTCTACCACGGAAAGCACATGCGGAACGGCTGGAAGAACTCCGGACTTCCCTGGGGGTACGAGTTCCACCCCGACCTCATGTGGATCTCGCCGCAGTAGCAAGCCGGACCGCGCGCAGGCGCGCCCGGCAGCCGCACCCGCCATTCACGCCAGGCGATCGGGGCGACCGCCCCTTTCGCGCGCCGGGACCTGCAGGTACACGAAGAGCCGGGACCCGGGGACGTACGATTCCCCGGCGCCACAGCGTCGCTTCACCCGGGTGAACGCCCGGGTCTCCCTCGCCCGTGAGCGTCCCCGCTTCCTAGCCTCGTCTTAGAGGCACATTCCCGCAACCACGCGTTGGCGCGAGGCGGGAGACAACCCGCCAAGGAGGGGCCCGCGATGACAGACACCGAAGAAAAGACCCGTGAGCAGGCCAGGACATTCAGCACGGTCCCGTTGCGCTGGGACGAGGTCTATTACACCAACTGTCCCATGGTCTCGGCCAACAACGTGGACCAGGAGCTGGGGTGGTGCAAGACCGACTTCAAGAAGGCCGGCGTGGACTACTCCTACTTCCGCTCTCGCCGGGAGAACGATTTCTACCCGCACTACATCCACAATCTCGACAACCTGATCCGCTTCGGCGGCCTGTATCCCCCGGTCGCGGTGCACGCCGACATCCGCAGGACGAGGCTTTTGGGGGCGACGTGGGTGTATGAGGGCGGCTGCATGCTGGTCCGTGCCAGGGACCCGATCTACCGGATCGAGGACCTGAAGGGCAAGAAGATCGGCCTGTCCAAGAGCCTGAACACGATCAAGAACGACTGGTGGCGCATCAGCGAGCACGCGGGCATCGAGAGCATGCTCAGGCTGCACGGCATGACCATGGACGACGTGGAGATCGTGGAGTTCCCGTATCCGGATGACTGGTACGACGACCCCAAGATGCTGGCGCCCATGATCAACCCGACCGATCTGTGGGCCACCCGCGACCACAAGCACGACCTGGCGTTCCGCCCGCTGGAGCCCGCGCTGCTGGGCGGCGCCGTCGATGCGATCTACACCCTCAGCAAACAGTTCCAGCATCCCCAGGAGGCCACGGGCCAGCTCAAGGCGATCGAGGACCTGTCCAGGTACCCGGACTGGACCCTCCAAGTCGCGAACACCCCCGTGGTCATCACCTGCACCGACGTGATGGCCCGGGAGCACCCCGAACTGGTCGTCACCTACATGAAGGCCATGATCAAGGTGGGGCGCTGGGCGAATGAGCACAAGCATGCCGCCGCGTCGATCCTGGACAGGCAGACGTTCTACCTCGACGTCGAGGACACCTACCGGGGCATCGCGGATGTCGACATGGTGCCCAACCTGTCCCCGCGGAACCTGGCCGCGGTCGAGGTCGGCAAGGACTTCATGGTGAGCCACGGCTACATCAAGCACGACTTCGACGTGCACGAATGGGCGGCGCCGGAGTTCCTGGAGAAGGCAGCGGAAGAGCTGATCGAGGAACGCTGGAAGAAGGTGACGACGGAGAAGCTCCCCGAGGCGTCCGAGCTGCTCGCATCCGCCACCCGGCTCGGTTAGCCAGGAGCTGGTGATGGCAAAACGGCAACCGGGAACGAGAACCAGGAGGACATGATGACCACCCCGGCAGCGACACGCCCGGTCGCAGCGGAGCGGCAGACGAGCCTGGGGCTCTACGTGACCGCCAAAGAGGCCTACGACATGTGGCAGGCCGACCCGGAGGGGGTGAAGATCCTCGATGTCCGCACGCCGGAGGAGTTCGTCTTCACCGGGCACGCCCCGATGGCCTGGAACATCCCCTTCGCGTTCCTCGCCTACCAGTGGAGCGAGGAGAAGAAGGGGTTCCCCTGGGAGCTGAACCCCGGCTTCGTGGCGGCCGTGCAGGAGCGGTTCGGGCCCGATGACACGATCCTCGTCTCGTGCCGGTCGGGCGGCCGCGCGGCGATGGCGATCAACCTGCTCGCCGCGGCCGGTTTCACAAATGCCTACAACATCCTGGACGGGATGGAAGGGAGCAAGGTCGCCGATCCCGACAGCGTCTTCCACGGCATGCGGATGAAGAACGGCTGGAAGAACTCGGGGCTGCCGTGGACCTACGACCTAGATCCCGAACACATGGCTCTCCCCGAGCGCGAGAGCGGAACGCTCCATCAGGGAAACGAGCACGACTGAATGCCCCCCGCCGACCCGCAGGCCGGGACCGGTCACGGCGCGGGTTGCGCCGTAGCTCTCAGCCAGGCCAGACGCTTCGGTAGCGGGCCGTACTGCTGGTGTGACGGCCAGGCGGGGACCGAGATGTCATGGAGATGTTGAGCGCAGGGCTTGGCGGCAAGGGTCTGGCGGCTGAGTGGCCTGGGGCAGTGCCCAGGCCGCGACACCGGAGAAGGGGGAGCCCGATGGGCGCCCGAAGGGAAAGGGATGACTGTGACAGTGAACATCGATGAACTCGGCCCGGTCAACTGGATCGTGGTCGAGTTCCCCGGCACCAAGATGACCGGCGAGATCGCGCCGATCATCAAGGATTACGCCGACCGTGGCCTGATCAAGGTGCTGGACCTGCTGTTTTTGAAAAAGGATGCAGACGGCAGCCTGGAGGCGTTCGAGGCCTCCGACCTCGGCGAGAGCGAGATCGGTGAGCTGCGCGGCTATGAGCGGGATCTGGCGATGGTGCTCAGCGAGCAAGACGTCGCCGACCTCGCCGAGACCATCGAGCCGGGCAGCTCGGCTGCCGTGCTCGTGTGGGAGAACCTGTGGGCCGCGCCGTTCGGCGCGGCGGTGCGCCACGCCGGGGGCCAGCTGGCCGCCAGCGGGCGCATTCCCATCCAAGCGGTGCTGGCCGCCATCGAGGCCGACGCCGGGGAAGGAGCCTGACATGCCACTAGCAGCCAGACGCCGCAGAAGGACCATCGCCGCCGTCGGCGGTGCCGCGGTCGTCGCCCACGGCATCAACCGCCGGGGCGACCGGCGCGACGACCGAGGCGACCGGCGCGAGACCGGCGCGACGACCGGGGCGACCGGCGCGACGACCGCCGCGACCGCTAGCAGCACGCACCTGGAGGGGCGATCCGCGAGGCCGGGTCGCACCCCGGGTGGCCGGTCACGGCAATTAGCTCTGTGAGCATGCGGCAGTGCGGGCTGAGTCAAGCTCCGGAGGAATACCTCCGCTGCCACACGCTCACGAACTATCAAGGCGATGCTGGGCGTGTGGCCTGGCGGACGGGAGTGCCGGGATGAAGACGGTGATCGCGGGGGGAGTTGCGGCTGGTGCCTCGACGGGGGTTGCGCGGCTGAGGCGGCTGGAGCGTTCCGCGGCGGCTGCAGACCAGCGGTGCCACGCCGCCGCGCCCGGAGGGAGTGGCCATGACTGTGACAGCCGATGATGTCGCGGGACGCAGGCCTGGTGCGCGGGGTTCTGGCCGGGGCCGGGCGCGGGGCGGGACCGGGGAGCAGCCGAGCCGTGCGGACCGGGCTGCGCGGGGGAAGGATGCCAGGGCGCTGGCTCCGCTGGACTCGCATGCGGAGTTCCAGCCGGGCAAGTCGCGGGACCCGGTCGGGCTGCTGCTGGACCAGGCGAAACTGCGGGTGCCGGAACTGGTGCCCGTCCGGCACGGGCGGATGCTGGTGTCCCCCTTCACCTTCTACCGCGGGGCGGCGCTGCCGATGGCGGCTGACCTGGCCAGCGACGCCTGCCTCGGGGCTTCAGGTGCAGCTGTGCGGGGACGCGCACCTGTCCAACTTCGGCGCGTTCGCGTCGCCGGAACGGCGGCTGGTCTTCGACGTCAACGACTTCGACGAGAGCCTGCCGGGCCCGTTCGAGTGGGACGTCAAGCGGCTGGCCGCGAGCCTGGCCGTGGCCGGCCGCGACAACGGGTTCCCCGCCAAGGCCCGCCGCAAGATCGTCCTGGCGGCGGCCGAGGGCTACCGCACGGCGATGCGCGGCTTCGCGGAGCAGCCGCTGCTGGAAGTCTGGTATGCCCACCTGGACATCGAGCAGGCCATCGGCGAGCTCCAGACCCAGGTCAAGGCGACAAGATTCAAGGCTGTCGAGGGCTTGCTGGCCAAGGCCCACACCCGCGACAGCACCCAGGCGCTGGGCAAGCTCACCACCGTGGTCGACGGGCGGCGGCGGATCATCAGCGACCCGCCGATGATCGTGCCCATCGAAGAGGTCTTCGCCGAGGTGCAGGCCGACGCCCTATACGAGCAACTCCGCACCGTTCTAGGCAAGTACCGGCGCACCCTGCAATCCGACCGCCGGCACCTGCTCGAACAATTCACGCTGGCCCAGGTCGCGCGCAAGGTCGTCGGGGTCGGCAGCGTCGGCACCCGCGCCTGGGTGCTGCTGATGGACGCCCTGGACGGGGTCGAGCCTTTGTTCCTGCAGGCCAAGGAGGCCCAGCCGTCCGTCCTCGCCCAGTATTGCGGGCGCAGCCGGTACACCAACCAGGGCGAGCGGGTCGTCGCCGGGCAGCACCTGATGCAGGCCGAAAGCGACATCTTCCTCGGCTGGACCCGCGCCCACGGCACCGATGGGGTGGACCGCGACTTTTACGTCCGCCAGCTGCGGGACTGGAAATTCTCCGCGCCGATCGAGCAGATGATCCCCAAGGGCATGACGTTCTACGCCCGGCTGTGCGGGTGGACTCTCGCCCGGGCGCACGCCCGCTCCGGCGACCGCATAGCCCTGGCCGCCTACCTCGGCGGCTCGGCCAAGTTCGACCAGGCGATCGCCGCCTTCGCCGAAACCTACGCCGACCAGAACGAACGCGACTACGCCGCGCTCCAGGCCGCAGTGAAAAACGGCAAGGCACAAGCCACCACCGAGATCTGAGAAGCTGATGATCTCGGGCCACGTACGCCGACGCGGGAGGCGCCGCTAGTGGCGGGCCGACCGCTAGCTCCGGCTCCAGCTCCGTCACCGAGATCAGGCAGCCCGTGCCGCCAGGCGAGGACCCCTCCAGAGCAGATCGAACGTGATCCCGGACATAATCTGCCTTCCCGGTCAGCCAAGTAGCCGGCCATTGAGGAACGCAGGCGCCGAAACGGGCACAATGCACCAACCCAGCTGGATCAGCCCCCCACCGCCAGGCGATCACCTAACCCGGCCGTTCCGGGTGATCATCACAAGGACGAGGCTGACGTAGGTCACACCCGGGGACAGCCACCGACTCGGCAGCGGACCCAGCCCTTGCTCCACCCGTGCGCCCACTGCCGCTCCCCACTGGAAATCGATACCCATGCCCGCTCCGCACTGGACTCCAACGCGTTCTCGCGATACCACGGCCCTGGGTACTGGAGAGTTCCCGAGAGCACGCCGGAATGGTTGATCTGAGCGCCGCCGGCGATCCCTGCACTCACTGAGTCACCAGCAAAAAATCGGCGTTCCGCGCGGACTCGGCGCCCGCCGGGTCGGCAGAGCCAGTAACACTCTGTGACGGCTAGCCGTGGCAGCGATTCCTGGCAACCGCCGGGCGGGGACCGACGGCGGCTCTGCGTGCATACGGTCTCGGATATCTTCGTGCTCCTGAGCTGGGCAGCCGGTAACGGGCAGCCGTCCAGAATGAGCGTTGCCGTCCATCGGACGTTCACGCTCACCGCGACGGTCCGAGCGCGTCAGTAGCAGATGGTCGTCGTGGCGGGTGGCGGGTGGCGGGTGGCAGGTGGCGGGTGGCGGGTGGCAGGTGGCAGGTGCCAGCACTTCTACCCGTCAGGGGTTACCCGGCCGGATCCTCCAGGGCTCGTCCTGGCACCGGTCAACGCATCGAAATCTCCCCGCTTGACCGCGGTGAGGAACTCGGCCCGTTCGGCCGCGCTCAGGTGCAGGACCCCATCGTCCGGGTACCGCACGTCACGCAGGTCAACGCACCCTGGGTGCGTGCATAGGACGACCTCGATGGTCATGAGCTGGCGCCTTCGGCGTCGAGCTTGGCGGCCAGGCCCGCGAGTGTGTGGTCCACGACTACGTGCAGCGCGGTTGGCGTGGGTCGTTCGACTGCGAACCAGACGCCGGTGTCGGGCTCGTGGCCGACCTCCCAGCGGTTGCCGTGTGCCTGCACGATCGCCGCAAGGTTGACGGCGTGGTCATCTGGTAACGGGGTGGAGTGCCTATCCATGGCGGTAGTTTATGCCTAGCATAGGCTCGCATGCGAGAGCATGCGCGGTCTCGCATTTACATGATCATGCTGGCTAACGTGATCACGTGCAGATTGATCATGATGCGGCCGAATTCCCGTTCCAGCAATTGGCTGCCATCCTGCGGGAGCGGATCGAGACCGGGGTGTACCCGCCTGGACGGAAGATCCCGAGCATCATCGACCTGGTTGAGGAATCGGGCTTGTCCACGATGACCGTGCGGAGAGCCGTCCAGGTGCTCGCCGATGAGGGCCTGGTCCGGACCGTCCCCGGTCGCGGGACCTTCGTCGAGCAACGGTAGGAGGCTGCTCGCCTCTGCGCCGCACAGAGCCGACCGCCAGGAGGCTGAGGCGGTGCAGTCGAAGGCGCAGTGCAGATCGAACGGCTTGCTGTGATTGGCTATGAGTCCGAGAGCCAGTAGAACCGCGCGCAGGCCGCAATGAAGAATTGAATGCCAGACTCTGTTGAATTGCGCCGAACCGGTATGAACTGTGCCGCGCGGAAATGAACTCTAGTCTTGGCTTCTTTGCCTTTGTGTTCGCTGGACAGCCGGGGTTGGCTGACCTAGCCTGGGCCGGTCGTGACGTCAAGAGCTGCGATGTCACCGCAGCTAGAGTCACTCTTGGAGCACCTTGCCGCGCAAGCGGGAGGCGGGCCGGCCGGGATGTCGGCGGCAACCTCAACGTGGCATGAAGCAAGATATCCACTTCGTTCCGATCGGCTGTAGACCGGGCGCGGTCTACCGATGCATAATGGTCGCCAGTTGAGCCAATCGGCAATAAATAGAATGGCATCGGGCGGCATCAGATGACAGTGGACAGGCCGGAAAGCACGCCGGGGAACGGGACTGGGATGGCAACGGCACGGGCTGGCACCCAGCGAGCGGGCACGCGGTCACGGAGGCGATCCGGCCAGGCGGCGGAGAGGGTGCGCAGCGTGCGGTTCGGCCTGACCGAGGATGAGTACAGCGAGGTTGCTGTCGCCGCAGCACACGCCGGGCTGGCGAAAGGAGCGTACGCGGCTCACGCGACGCTGGCAGCAGCAAGGGGGCTGGTGAACCCGGCGGACACGCCGTCCCGCCAGGCGCTAGCCGAGCTGATCCGGGCGGCCGGACTGGTCCGGCGCATCGGGGTCAACCTCAATCAGGCAGTGGCGAAGCTGAACGCGACCGGGCAGCGTTCGGCGGATCTGCTGCCCTACGCAGCCGAGAGCTTGCGCAGAGCCCGGCGCCTCGATGCTGCCGCCGAAGACGTGCGCAGGCATCTGCGGTGATCGGCAAGGTGCTTCGTGGGCAGCGGCCTGGGGGCCTGCTGTACTACCTGTTCGGACCGGGCAGGCGCGAGGAGCACACTGATCCGCACATCATCGCCGGATGGCGCGACCCGGCCGAGCTGGAACCGCCGTTGCGCCCCGATGGCCGCCGGGACTTCCGGCGGCTTACGGGCCTGCTGAACCAGCCGCACGCGGCGCTGGGACCACGCGGCCTGCGCCAGCCGGTATGGCACTGCGCGGTGCGGGCTGCACCGGGGGACCGGCTGCTGTCCGATCATGAGTGGTCCGAGCTGGCGCGCGACATCATGCACCGGACCGGGCTCGCGCCGCACGGGCAGGACGACGACGCGGTGCGCTGGATCGCGGTCCGGCACGCTGCGGATCACGTGCACATCGTCGGCACGCTGGCCCGCCAGGACGGCGCGCGGCCCCGATTCTGGAACGACTACTTTCGCGTCCGGGACGCGTGCCAGGCAGCGGAGGAACGCCACGGGCTGCGCCGTACCGCGCCTGGTGACCGTACCGCTGGGCACCGGCCCACCCGCGCCGAGAGCGAGAAGGCGCGCCGCCACGGCCGGCCCGAGGCACCCCGTGTAACACTCCGGCGGATCGTCAGTACGGCGGCCGCCGGAGCAGCCAGCGAGGAAGAGTTCTTCACCCACCTCCGGGAGGCGGGTGTGCTGGTCCGTACCCGGATCAGCACCCGTGATCCGGGGCAGGTCACCGGATACGCCGTCGCGCTCGACGGTGACACGGCCCGCACCGGCGGGCCAGTGTGGTTCGGTGGCGGAAAGCTCGCCGCCGACCTGACCCTGCCCAAGCTCCGCTGCCGCTGGGGAACCGGCCGCGCCGGAACGCTCCGCGGGGTGGACCTCACCGCGGCCGAGCGCAATGCGATCTGGCGGCATGCCGCCCGGACTGCCCAGAATGCCCGCGATCAGATCCGTGCGGCCGCCGCGGTCGGCGACCTCGGTTCGGTTACCGACGCGGCGTGGGCGGCCTCTGACACACTGCACTCCGCGGCCGCCGTCCTGGGCAGCCGGGTCGTCCGCCAGGCCGCCGACAGCTACGCCCGGGCGGCCCGGATTCCCTACGCACGGATGTCCAGACCCACCCCGGCGGGTAACAGCCTGCGCCAGGCCGCCAGGCTGCTTTCCCGCGCCGCACTGGTCAACCCCACTGCCGCCCAGGCCGACCTGATCGTTCGGCTGGCGGCCCTGGCTGAGGCCGTCGTCGAGCTACGCCAGGCGCAGCGGCTCGCCGCCCAGGCCGCCGCCGCCCGGCGGACAGCCGAACAACTGCACGCCGAGGCCAGGAGCCGCAGCCGGCGCACGGAGCCCCGAGCCGCCAACTCCGCGCGGCTGGCCGCCGAGAGCTTCCCCGTCCCACCTTGGGCCGCGCCGCGCGCGCCCGGCTGGCACCCAACCGCGCCGTCGCCCCGGCGCAGGCCAGGTCCGTCCCGGCCTCGGGGTCCCACTCGCTGACATCACCGCAGTGATCCCCGGGGGCGAAAGCGGCGGACCTGCGCACCCATGAGCACGACACAAACGACGAGGGAGAGAGGCCAGGGATGTGGAAGCGTACACAGTGGAGCAGGTAGCGGAGATGCTGCACGTCGGCCGCGACAAGGTGTACTACCTGCTGCGGACCGGCCAGCTCCGCAGCATCAAGATCGGCAAGCTGCGCAGGATCACGAACCAGCACCTGGCCGAGTTCATCGCATCCCTCGAAACCGCGAGCCAGAACGAGACACGCTAACCCAGATGTAGAACAGCGTGCTACATTGTTCTACATGCGTGATACGACGCTCCCACCCGTCAGGGTGGAGGCCGACTTCAAGGAACGGCTGGCCAGATATGCCGCCACTCAGGACCGCGACGTTTCGTGGGTCATCAGGAAGGCGATCGAGGAATACCTCGACCGGCACGAAGAGAAGGGATGAACAGCTACAGCCCTGGCTGCCACGAACCCGGTGGTACGCCTCGAACGCAGGCCAGGGCACGCCAGGCACACAGCCAACCAACCTGGCAGAGGGAGATCCAGTGTCCAAGATCTTAATCGGGCGATACCAGGCCACCATCTATCCGGACGGCTACGGCTTCACCGGAGCGATCAGCCTCGGATTCGACGGAAAGGGGAACCGCCAGCGGATCAAGCGGAAGGGCCGGACGAAGGCGATCGTCAAGGACAAGCTCATCAAGGCCGTAGCCGATCGGGAAGCCGGCATCAAGACCGTCGAGGGCTACACCGTCGCGCAGGCGGTCCAGGACTGGCTGTCCAAGGGGCTCAAGGGCCGAGACGAGGAAACCGTCACGGCCAACCGCATCCTGGCCGAGCAGCATGTCCTCCCGCTTATCGGAGCGACCAAACTCACTGAGCTGACCGCCGACGACGTTGACGACTGGCTCGACGGGCTCACCACCAAGCTCGCGACCCGGAGTCTGCAAGGCGTCCACGCGATCCTCAAGCGGTCCATCCGGCAGGCTCAGGCCCGCGACCGGGTGCTACGCAACGTGGCCGAGCTGGTCACGACGCCCAAGGGCAAGCCAGGGCGGCCCAGCAAGGCCATGACGCTGGAACAGGCGACCGCCATGCTGGAACAGGCCAAGGCGTCCCGGCTGCACGCCTACGTCGTAGTCAGCCTGCTGACCGGAATCCGTACCGAAGAGGCCCGCGCCCTGCGGTGGTCCCACGTGGTGGCGTGGGTCAGCGACGAGCCCGGATGGCGGCCTGTGGTCGAAGCCGGGTTCGATCACGAGCGGTTCGCGATCTACGTGTGGCGCTCGGTGCGGGCCAACGGCGATACCAAGACCGAGAAGTCCCGGCGGACGCTGGAACTCCCCGGCCAGGCCGCCGACGCGCTGCGCGAGCACCGAGCACGGCAAGCGGAGGAGAGGCTGGCCGCAGGGCCGCTGTGGAACGATCACGGCCTCGTCTTCGCCAGCCAGGCCGGGACGCCCCTGGACGCATCCCACGTCCGCCGGTCGTTCAAGACGATTACCAGGAAGGCCGGTCTCGGCGAGAACTGGACGCCGCGGGAGCTGCGTCACTCGTTCGTGTCGATCATGAGTGACAACGGCGTGCCCATCGAGACCATCGCTGATCTCGTCGGGCACGCCAGCACGGCGGTCACCGAGGAGGTTTACCGGCACCAGCTCAAGCCGGTGATCACCAAGGGTGCCGAGACCATGAACACCATCTTCAACCAGCAGAACCAAGCCAAGTCCGCGTGAGGCAGTGGCTCCCCGTTTGGCTCCCGAAGACCTACTAAAGATCAAAAAGGGACCCCGGAGCGGTGCTCCGAAATCCCTTGTGACCTGCTAAGACCTTCTGGTCGGGGTGGCCGGATTTGAACCGGCGGCCTCTTCGTCCCGAACGAAGCGCGCTGCCAAGCTGCGCCACACCCCGCCGGCCAGTTCGGGGCCTGGACCCCCGGGGCGGCCGATTTCCCCGGAACCTCCGGCAGTCTAGCCGATCCTCGGCACCAGCGTGAGCAGCGTGGCCTCCGGCCGGCAGGCCGAACCGGACCGGGGCCCACGGTGAGGTGCCGAGCCCGGCCGACACGTGCAGCCAGGGCCGGGTGTCGGGCTCGCCCGGATCGGGCTGGACCGCGGGTGCCGGTGCAGCCCGCTGGCCCGCTCCCGGTCGATGCCGCAGTTGGTGACCAGGGCGCCGTACAGCGGGATGCGGATCTGGCCGCCGTGCGTGTGGCCCGCCAGCAGCAGGTCGTAGCCGTCCGCGGTGAACTGCGTCGAGTACCCGCGGCTCCGGTGAGTGCATCACGCCCAGCCGCAGGTCGGCGGCCGGATCCGCAGGCCCGGCGATCTCGCTCGTAGCGGTCGCGCTTGGTGTGCGAGTCGTGCACCCCGCCCACCTCGATGTCGAGGTCGCCGACCTTGACCCGGCCGCGCCGGTTGTTGACGTCGAGCCACCCGGCCGCGGCCATCCCCGCCCCGAGTTCGGCCCAGGGCAGGTCCGGGATGTGCCGAGATGCTCGTGGCTGCTGTCCCGCCACAGGTAGCCGCAGCGGGTTCTTGGGCATCGGGGAGTACAGGTCGTTGGACCCGTACACGAACACGCCGGGCCGGTCCAGCAGCGGGCCGAGCGCGTCCAGGAAAGGCTGGACCGCGTGCGGCGTGGGCGATGGAGTCGCCGGTGTTCACCACCAGGTCAGGCGCGAGCGCGTCCAGCGACCTGACCCAGGACATCAGCCGGTGGCGGCCGGGCGTCAGGTGCACGTCGGAGATGTGCAGCACCCGGAGCGGCGCCGCGCCGGCCGGCAGGACGGGAACGTCGAACCGGCGCAGGGCGAACCAGTTCCGCTCGGCGACCGATCCGTAGGCGAAGGCTGCCCCGCCCAGCATGGCCGCGGTCCCGAGGGCCTGGAGGGCTCGTGATCGCATCCCACTATGGTGCCATGCCCGCGCCGTGCCCGGCCCGCGACTGAGCGCACCCAGCGGCCCCGGCCCGCGGGCGGCGCGTTATCTGGCCTGGAGCAGGACCGCCGCGGCCAGGCGGGCGGACAGGGCAGGATAGGACCCATGGCAGCACTCAAGGATCAGCTGCGGGCCGACCTGACCGCCGCGATGAAGGCCCGTGACGAGGTCCGGACCCGTACCCTCCGCATGGCCCTGACCGCCGTGTCCACGGCGGAGGTCGCCGGGAGCACCTCCCGCGAGCTCAGCGACGACGAGGTGGTCACGGTGCTGACCAGGGAGGCGAAGCGGCGGCGGGAAGCCGCGGACGCCTTCGCCGCGGCCGGGCGGACCGAGCAGGCCGCCGCCGAGCGGGCCGAGGGGGAGGTGCTGGACGCCTACCTCCCGGCCCAGCTCGGCGACGACGAGATCGCCGCGATCGTGACCGCCGGGATCGAGCAGACCGGGGCCACCGGCATGAAGGCCATGGGCCAGGTCATGAAGGTGGTCACGCCGCAGACCGCGGGCCGCGCGGACGGAGGCCGGGTGGCCGCCGAGGTCCGCCGCCAGCTAGGCCAGCAGGCCTAGCTGGCGTTCCGCTAGTGGGTGGGTGGCCCGCCGCCAGTACCGCCTCCGCCAGTGCCGCTCCCGTTGCCGTTCCCGTTGCCGTTGCCGTTCCCGTTGCCGTTCCCGTTGCCGTTCCCGTCCCGTGCCCGGGCCCTCTTCTTCGGCGGGGTTGGGTTGCTCTGGCCGTCGCCCATCGACCAGAGCTGGGGAGGGATGTCCGCCATGACGAAGTTCTGGGCCGGGTTGGCCAGGACCGCATGCTCGAACGTCATCTGCCAGGTGTGCGGCGGGCGCGTCCGCGCCGAACATGCCGCCCGCGGGACAGCCGAGCCGGTAGCAGTACCCGGTACCGAACATCGGGAACTTGACCGGGTCCATCGGGTTGAACACCGACACGTCGCCGGCCAGGTCGGGGGTGTAGCCGCCGAAGGCGGCGTAGTCGAAGTTGTCTGACGTTCCGGTCTTGCCCGCCGCAGGGCGGCCGATGCCGAGGCCCGCCGCGGTCCCGACCGTCAGCACGCTCTGCAGGATGTAACTGGCCGCGTCGGCGATGCCGGCGGGTATCGCCTGGTGGCAGTGGGCCTTCTGCGACCGGCAGCCTGGCCCCGGTGCTGCTGACGATCTTGGCGACGGCGATCGGCGTGCAGCTCACCCCGCGCGCGGCGACGGTCGCGTAGGCCTCCGCCATGCTCATCGGGGACACGTTGACCGCGCCCAGGGTGAACGCGGGGATGTTATCGGCGGGCGGCACCTTGCCGTCCCACTTGAGCAGGGACTTGCCGTCGGCGCGGGTCACGCCCAGCGCGGCCGCGGTCTTGACCACGTTGCACAGCCCGACCTTGCGCTCGAGCATCGCGAAGTAGATGTTCACCGACTGGGCGGTGGCCGTGTACAGGGTGAACGCGCCCTTTTCCGACGGAGAGTCGTTAATCAGGTTGTACGGGCCGGTCGGCTGGCCCTTGCAGTTGGTGTAGCCGGTCAGCGTCGTGGCCGCCGGGACCTTCTGCGGGAAACCGAACGGCACGTTCTGCTCCAGGGCGGTGAGCAGCGTGAACAGCTTCGACGAGGAGCCGGTCTGCACCCCGACCCCGCCGTCGTATGGGGAGTTCACCGCGTAGTTCTCGGTGGTCTGGTGCATCCCGGTGCCGTACGAGCGGTCGTTGGCGATGGCCAGGATCCGCCCGGTGCCGGGCTGGATCAGCACCTCGGAGGCCGCGATCCCGGCGGGGTTAGCCCCGTTGGGCGGCTGCGGCACCATGTAGTTCACCGCCTGCTTGGCGGCGTGCTCGTCCTGGCGGGCTCAGCGTGGTGTAGATCTTCAGGCCCCCGCTGCTGTTCAGGACGTTCCAGGCCTGCGGAGAAGGCGTTGTCCTGCTGCATCACTGAGACGACGTAGTCACAGAAGAACGCGGCGCTCTTGGCCGAGCCGCTGGTACAGCCGGTCTGCAGCGGGGTCAGGTGCAGGCCGAGTGGCTTCTTGCCGACGGCCACCGCGTGCGCCTCGGTGATCATGTGCAGCTGGGCCATCCGGGCGAGCACCACGTTGCGCCGGGCGAGCGCGTTCTGCGGGTGGGTGACGGGGTTGTCGGCGTCCGGGTTCTCCACCATCCCGGCCAGCAACGCGGCCTGGGGCAGCGTCAGCTTGGCCGCGGTGGTGCCGAAGTAGCGCTCCGCGGCGGCCCCGACCCCCACCGCCTGGTTGCCGTAGAACGTGCCGAAGAAGGCCGCGTTGAGGTAGCCCGCCAGGATCTGGTTCTTCGACATCTTCTTCTCGACGTCGATGGCCAGGCGCAGTTCCTTGATCTTGCGGCTGAGCGTGGGTGCGTACGCCGACTGCGCCTGCTGGGCGTTCGGCGCGGTGAGGATCAGCGCGTTCTTCACGTACTGCTGGGTGAGCGTGGACCCGCCCTGCACGGTCTTGTGCTCGATGTCGTTGACCAGGGCGCGTAGGGTGCCCCGGATATCGATGGCCCCGTGCTGGTAGTACCGGGAGTCCTCGATGGCCACGATCGCCCGGCGCATGACCGGCGAGATCTGGCTGAAGCTGACCGGCTCCCGGTCGATGCCGCGCGGGTAGACGTAGGCCAGCAGGTGGCCCTGGCTGTCCAGGATCTCCGAGCGGACCGGCAGCTCGCCGATGACCCCGGTCTTCATGTTGTTGAACTTGTTCGCGGCGTTCCGGGTCACGAGCCCGACCGCGCCTACCGCGGGTACCACCAGGGCGCCGGCGAGCAGCCCGGCCACCGCAGCCAGGAGCACTACGCGGCCTGCGATACCGGCCCGTCCGATCAGTCCTCGTGTCAACACGGTCCTCAGGGTACGCCCTGCCGCTTGCGTGAGATGTCCGGTCGCGAGAGGCTAGTCTGCCGCGCGGAAAGGTGACCACTCGGCAGGCATGGTATGGCCCAGGCGGGCTATGCGCGAAATGGGCCCAACGGGCTCTGGCGCTACCCCCCTGATCTTCCGTAAGTTACTTTTCCGCAACACCGACAACGGAAACAGGCGTGAAAGCGTCTGCCCCTGGTACCGCAGGTGAACGCCATCCGGCGTGACGACCTCCCGGGCCGTGACGATCAGGAGGAGTGGGCCACATGTGGATCACAGACTGGACCGCCCGCGCCGCATGCAAGGGAACGGACCCTGACGAGCTCTTCGTCCAGGGTGCGGCGCAGAACCGGGCCAAGCTGATCTGCCGCGGCTGCACCGTCCGCACCGAATGCCTGGCCGATGCGCTCGACAACCGCATCGAGTTCGGTGTCTGGGGCGGCATGACCGAACGTGAGCGCCGGGCTCTGCTCCGCCGCCGCCCCGACGTGACGTCGTGGCGGGAACTGCTGGAGCACGCCCGCAACCAGTACGAGCGCAGCTCGGACGACGAACTGGTTGCCAGCTGACAAGCCGGATGAAATCGCTCAGCGAGCAGCGTCGCTAGCTGAGCCTCACCCCCCGGGCGAGTTCCTTCCCCACCGAGCGCAGGCCGTCGAGGTCATGGACGTCCTCTGGCTGCGCGAGGATCTCAGCCATCGGGATCGCCGGGTGAGCAGCTGAGAAGCTTTCTTCCAGCCGACGCTCCCGCTCAGCCAGCTGCATCCGCTCCGCGTGCAAACGCAGCGCGGTCGCGGCGAGCGGATGACGTGACATGGTCGCAGCCGCAGCGGGCGTCCCGCGCTGGTCGCGGGCGCCCGCCGTGTCGCCCAGGGAGGCCGTCCCGGCCGTTTTTCACCATGTCCAGGGGGCTTTCTCCGGACTCAGGCACGGGTAGCAGCACCTCGGCCGCGGCCAGGCTGCGCGCGGCCGACAGGTGGGCCGCGGGCGAGCGGTGCACCCGGTTGACGATCAGGCCGGCCAGCGGCATCTGGTCCGAGGACAGCCGGTCCACGAAGTACGACGCCTCACGCAGCGCGTCCGGCTCCGGGGTGGCGATGACCAGGAACGCGGTGCCAGGCGCCTGGAGCAGCCGGTAGGTGTCCTCGGCCCGCTCACGGAACCCGCCGAACATCGTGTCGAACGCCGCGACGAACGTCTGCACGTCGCGGAGCATCTGGGCGCCGATGATCTTGGTGATCACGCCGGTCACCATGGTGAACCCGGCCGTCACGAACTTCAGGTACGCCCGGCCGCCCGCCTTGGTCGGCGCCGTCAGCACCCGGATCAGCCGGCCGTCCAGGAACCGCCCCAGCCGCTGCGGGGCGTCCAGGAAATCCAGCGCCGAGCGGCTCGGCGGGGTGTCCACCACGATCAGGTCCCACTCGTCCGCCCGGCGCAGCTGGCCCAGCTTCTCCATGGCCATGTACTCCTGCGTGCCGGCGAAGCTCGACGACAGCGACTGGTAGAACGGGTTGGCCAGGATCTGCTCGGCCCGGTCCGGGTCGGAGTGCGCCTCGACGATCTCGTCGAAGGTCCGCTTCATGTCCAGCATCATCGCGTGCAGGCTGCCGCCGGCCGCCTCGGCACCGGCCACCGGGACCGGCCGCGGGGTGTTGTCGAGTGAGGACAGGCCCATCGACTGCGCGAGCCGCCGGGCCGGGTCCACGGTGAGCACGACCACGTGCCTGCCCCGCTCGGCGGCGCGCAGGCCCAGGGCCGCGGCGGTCGTGGTCTTGCCGACCCCGCCCGAACCGCAGCACACGATGATCCGGGTCCGCGGATCATCCAGCAGCCGGTCCACCTCGAGGGCTGGCCCTGGTCGCATCAGGCCGCTCCTTGCTCGCGCAGCGCCGCCGCCAGCCGGTACAGGCCGGCCAGGTCCATCTGGTCAGTGATCAGCGGGAGGTCGTAGCACGGCTGCCCGGCGTCGGCCAGCCGGGCCCGCTGGGCCCGCTGGGCCAGCTCCTCCTGGGCGTGCTCGGTCAGCTCCGCGGCCAGGCTGGCGGCCAGCCCGCGGCGGTCCTCGAGGCCGGCCGCCTTCAGGCCCGTATCCAGCTCGTGCTGGTCCAGCGTCCCGGCCGCCGCCGCGAGCAGCTGTTCCTCGGTCAGGTCCACCGGGCGCACCATGTTGATCATGATGCCGCCGAGCTGGAGGCCGCCCTGGGCCAGCCCGCGCAGCTCGGCCACGCCATCCAGGGTCTCCTGGACCGGCATCTCCTCCAGGACCGTGACGAAGTGCACGGCGGTCTGCGGTGACTTGATGACGCTCTGCACGGTATCGGCGTGGCCGCGGATCGGCCCCACCTTGGCCAGGCCCGACACCTCGGTGGCCACGTTCAGGAAGTTGCCGATCCGGCCGGTCGGGGGCGCGTCCATGATCACCGCGTCGTAGTAGAGCCGGCCGCCGGACCGGCGCCGGGTGGCCTCCACGGCCTTGCCGGTCAGCAGCACGTCGCGCAGGCCCGGGGCGATCGTGGTGGCGAAGTCCACCACGCCCAGGCGAGTCAGGGCGGTCCCGGCGTGCCGGAGGTTGTAGAAAATTTCGAGGTACTCGATCAGGGCCGCCTCGGCATCCGCGGCGAGCGCGTAGACCTCCCCGCCGGGCAGGGTCGGCGTGGCCGGGGCCACCGCGACCCGCCGGTCGGAGTAGGGCAGCGGCGGGGAGTCGAACAGGCGGGCGATGCCCTGGCGTCCCTCGACCTCCATGAGCAGCACCCGGCGGCCGCCGGCCGCGAGCGCGATGGCCAGTGCCCCGGCTACCGTCGTCTTGCCCGTCCCGCCCTTACCGGTGACGACGTGCAGCCGGACACCTTCCCAGTCCGTGTCCCGCGGCCTCACCCAAAGCAGGCTATCGTCGGCCGGCCACCACATCTTCCGGGAGCAGGCGCCGGCTCGCCCCGGCGGCGTACTGGCGCGCTACCGGATAGTCACTAGGCTGGAGTAGGAGGGGGCCTGACGGCGGGGAACCTCGGCGACGAGAAGAGGTGTGTCCGATGGTCGCAGCCCTGATTGTCATCCTCGTGCTGGTCATCGTGGGCGGGCTGACTGTGGTCGGCCGGTCGCTCCGGGTGGTGCAGCAGTTTGAGCAGGGCATCGTGTTCCGGTTCGGCCGGGTCATGCCCGGGATCCGCGGCCCGGGACTGACCATCCTGCGGCCGATCGGCGACCGCATGCAGAAGGTCAACATGCAGATCGTCGCCATGGCGGTCCCCGCCCAGGAGGGCATCACCCGGGACAACGTCAGCGTCCGGGTGGACGCGGTGGTGTACTTCCGGGTGATCGACCCCATCAAGGCGGTCGTGAACGTCCAGAACTACATGTTCGCCGTCTCCCAGCAGGCGCAGACCTCGCTGCGGTCCATCATCGGCCAGTCCGAGATGGACCAGCTCCTCGCCGAGCGGGACACCGTCAACCGCGAACTGCGCCGGATCATCGATGAGCCGACCGAGGGGCCGTGGGGCATCCGGGTCGAGCGGGTCGAGCTCAAGGACGTGAACCTGCCCGAGGGGATGAAGCGGTCCATGTCCCGGCAGGCCGAGGCCGAACGGGAACGGCGGGCCAGGATCATCTCCGCCGACGGTGAGTACCAGGCCTCGAAGCGGCTGGCGGCCGCGGCTAACGTGATGGCCCGTGACCCGGCCGCGCTGCAGCTCCGGCTGCTGCAGACCGTGGTCGAAGTCGCCGCGGAGAAGAACAGCACGCTGGTCATGCCGGTGCCGGTCGAGCTGCTCCGGTTCTTCGACCGGAATGCGCCAGCGCCGGCTGAGTCCCAGGGCGTGGCGGCGCCCCCGGCGGACACCGGGGACGCCGAGCTTGCGGCGGCCGAGGCCGCGTCCGAGGTCGGAGGCGCCCCAGCGGCGCCGGAGATCGCGGACGCGCCGCTCCCGGAGATCCCCGCCGCGCCCGTGCCGGAGCTGGACGAGTCGGCCATCCCGCCGGTTCCCGAGGCCCTGGCCGCCCCGGACAGCGCCGCGCTTCCCGGGACCGGGCCAGTACCAGGGACCACGGCGCCCCCGGAGGCCGCCGGCCCGGCCCCCGCCGACGGCCAGGAAGCCCCGAACGGCCGCAGGCCGTAACTTCTGCCTGGCGCCGGCCGGGGACGGATCCCCCGCCCGCTAGGGTGTCGCCATGCAGAAATGGGAGTACGCGACGGTGCCGTTGCTGGTGCACGCGACCAAGCAGATCCTGGACAACTGGGGCGACGACGGCTGGGAGCTCGTGGCGCTGGTGCCGGGCCCGAATCCCGAGCAGCTGGTGGCCTACATGAAGCGGGCCAAGGGCGAGTCATGACGCCCGGTCCGGCTCCGGCGGGCAGCTCCCCGGAGGAACGGCTCGCCGCCCTGGGCCTGGAGCTCCCCGTGGTGACCCCGCCGCTGGCGGCCTACGTGCCTGCCGTGCGCACCGGCCCGTACGTGTACACCGCGGGCCAGCTCCCGCTGGTCAACGGCGCGCTGCTGATGACCGGCAAGGTCGGCGCCGACGTGGGCGTGGCGGAAGCGGCAGCGCTCGCCCGGGTGTGCGCGCTCAACGCGCTCGCCGCGGTGGCGTCGGTGTCCGGCGGCCTGTCGGCCGTGGTGCGGGTGGTCAAGGTGACCGGGTTCGTGGCCAGCACGCCCGACTTCACCCAGCAGGCCCAGGTCGTCAACGGCGCCAGCGAGCTGCTCCTGGAGGTCTTCGGCGAGGCGGGCCGGCACGCCCGCAGCGCTGTCGGGATGGCGGTCCTCCCGCTCGACGCTCCCGTCGAGGTCGAGCTGATCGCCGAGGTTGGTGACGCGCCGCGTGACTGAGCCGGCTGGCGCGGGCCGGCCAGCATGGAATCGGCCAGCACCGGGCCGGCTGGCACGGGCGGTGGACGGGCCGGCCAGCCAGGATCCGCGGGACCAGGCGATCTTGCGCCTGCCCGCCGCCCTGGCCGAGCAGGCCCGCGAGGTCCTGAGCGGGCGGAAGCCACCCGTGGCCCCCCGCGACGCCGCCTCGGTGCTGCTGCTGCGGCCGGCCGCTGCGGACGGACCCGGCCAGCCCGGCCTCGAGGTCTACATGCTCCGCCGGGCCCGGTCCATGGCCTTCGCCCCCGGCGTCTCGGCGTTCCCGGGCGGCTCCGTGGACCCGCGGGACGCCGAGGAGGGCATGGCCTGGGCCGGACCGGACGCGCACGAGTGGGGCCGGGCCCTGGACGCCCCCGCCGCGCTGGCGCGGGCGCTCGTCTGCGCCGCGGTCCGGGAGACGTTCGAGGAGTCCGGCGTGCTGCTGGCGGGCCCGACCCCCGCCACCGTGGTCGCGGACACCAGCGGCCCGGAGTGGGAGGCGGACCGGCAGGCTCTCCTGGATCATTCGCTGTCCCTGGCCGGTTTCCTCGGCCGCCGCGGCCTGGTGCTGCGCTCCGACCTGCTGCGCCCCTGGGCGCGCTGGATCACCCCGGTCGTCGAGTCCCGCCGGTACGACACGCGGTTCTTCATCGCCGCCATCCCCCCCGGCCAGCGGACCCGGGACGTCGGCGGCGAGGCCGAGGAGGTGGCGTGGTGGCAGCCGGACGCGGCGATCCGGGCCGCCCGCCGCCGCGAGCTGCGGCTGATGCCGCCGACCGCGGTCTGCCTGGCCGAGGTGGGTGCGTGCGGGCAGGTGGATGCGGCGCTGCAGGCCTCCCGCCACCTGCGGCCGGTGACCCCCGTGGTGGTCGAGGCCGGTGACGATCTCTGGCTGACCGCCGCGCTGGACCTGGAGTACCCGCTGTGAGCGCGGTCCGGTACCGGGCTCGCGGAGGGCGGGCCGTCAGGTCCGGCCGAGTGGCCGGTGGGGTCTTTCTTGCCGGACGGCGCGAACATCTCGGGAAGCGCTGTGACCGAGGCGGGCAGCCCTCCGCCGGTCGATGGCTCGGGTACTGCCCGGGCCCGCTGTGTCCTGGCCCCGAACCCCGGACCCATGACCCTCAACGGAACCAACACCTGGCTGATCGCCGAGCCGGGGTCTGCGGTGGCGGTGGTGGTGGACCCGGGACCGGACGACGAGGCGCACCTGGGACGGGTCCGGGAACTGGCCGCCGCGGCGGGGCAGCGGATCAGCCGCATCCTGCTCACCCACGGTCACCTGGACCACTCGGCCGGCGCTGCCCGGCTGGCCCGGCTGACCGGGGCGCCGGTCTTGGCCGCGGATCCCGCCCTGCGGCACGGCCCGGGTGAGAGCGGCGCGGCCGAGAGCAGCACCGGGGAGGGCGGCCTGGGGCCGGGCGACGTGCTGACCGAGGCGGGCTGCGAACTGCGTGTCGTCGCCTCACCCGGGCACACCACCGACTCGGTCTGCCTGCTGCTGCCGGACGACGGCGCCCTGCTCACCGGCGACACCGTGCTGGGCCGGGGTACCACCGTGATCGCCGGGGACGGCAGCCTGGCCGACTACCTGGCCACCCTGGACCGGCTGCGGGCGCTCGCCGATGAGCAGCAGCTGAGCATGCTGCTGCCGGGGCACGGGCCGGTGCTCGCCGACCCGGCGGGGGTGCTCGACTTCTACATCGCGCACCGCCGGGAGCGGCTCGCCGAGATCCGCGCCGCACTCGCCGCCGGGGACCGGACCGGCGAGGAGATCATCGCCCGCGTCTACGCCGACGTGGACCGCAGCCTCTGGCCCTTCGCCCGGTGGTCGGTGCGGGCCCAGCTCGACTACCTGGCCAGCCAGGGCGAACTGCCCCCGGGGGTCAGCGCCTGATCTCAGTGGGCGCGCTTGGCCAGCCGGTCGGAGTCGATGATCAGCACGGACTTGGCGGACAGGGTCAGCCAGCCCCGGGCGGCGAAGTCAGCCAGCGCCTTGTTGACCGTCTCCCGGGACGCCCCGACCAGCTGGGCCAGTTCCTCCTGGGTGAGGTCGTGGTGGACCTGGAGGCCTTCGGCGGTCTGCTCGCCGAATCGGTCGGCCAGGTCGAGCAGGGCCTTGGCCACCCGGCCCGGCACGTCGGTGAAGACCAGGTCGGCCATGACGTCGTTGGCCCGGCGCAGCCGCTGGGCCAGGGCCCGCAGCAGGTGCATGGACACGTCGGGGCGGCCGGTCAGCCAGTCCCGCAGCTCGTCGTGAGCCAGCGCCGCGAGCCGGGAGTCGGTGACCGCGACCGCACTCGAGGTCCGGGGGCGCGGGTCGAACAGCGAGAGCTCGCCGAACATCTCGCCCGGGCCGAGCACGCTGAGCAGGTTCTCCCGGCCGTCAGGCGGATGCGCGGGTCAGTTTGATCTTGCCTTCGAGCACCACGTAGAGCCGGTCCCCGCCATCACCTTCGTCGAAAAGCCGTTCTGCCCGCGACAAGGTCAACGTCTGTCACCAGGGACCGCAGTGCTTTGGCGCCCTCATCATCGAGTGCCTCAAACAGCGGCGCCCGGCTGAGCACGTCCTCAGCGTGTTCCACGGGTGCCTCCTCGTGCACGTTATATGCACAGTGTCGCGCATCACAGGGGCTGCGTGCGAGCGGCCCGGCCAGGTCATGCCCGCTCGGGCGGAGACGGGGGGCTTCCCGGCCACCAGAACCGCCAGGCCGGGCTACTCCTCGGATTCCAGCAGCCGCAGCCGGCAGGTCTGGATTTCCTTTTCCGCCTGCGCCCGGCCGACCCAGCCGCCGATTTCGACCTCCTTGCCCGGCTCCAGGGCCTTGTAGACCTCGAAGAAGTGCTGGATCTCCAGCCGGTCGAACTCGTTCACGTCGTCGATGTCCGCGAGGCCGGACATCCGGGGGTCGGTGGACGCGACGCAGAGGACCTTGTCGTCCAGGCCCTTCTCGTCACGCATCCGGAACATGCCGATGGCCCGGCAGCGGATCAGGCAGCCCGGGAACGTGGGCTCTTCCAGCAGCACCAGCGCGTCGAGCGGGTCCCCGTCGTCGGCCAGCGTGTCCTCGACGTACCCGTAGTCAGAGGGGTACCGGGTCGAGGTGAACAGCATCCGGTCCAGCCGGATGCGGCCGGTTTCATGGTCCATCTCATACTTGTTGCGTTGCCCTTTGGGGATCTCGACGAGCACATCGAATTCCACGGTGTCGCTCCCTGGCCGCGAAGGTGATTGACTCCGGGACCTGGATGTGTCCCAGGCCGCCTTCCTGGCTCACGGGGGCTGACGTCGCTGGGTCCCCGCTTCCGGAATCTTAAGCATCTCGTGAGGGGATGGGCGTTGGCGAACCGGCTCCGGGCCATCATGGTGATCTCGCTCGCCATGATCAGCGTGTTCACCCTCGGTGCGGGCGTGGCCGTCGCCGCCCTGATGCCAGGCCAGCTGAAGCTGTGGAACGTCGCGCGGGTCGCCGCCCGCCCGGCTGCGGCCGCCCGCCAGGCGCTCGCGGACGCCGGGTCCTCGGCCCCGGTGCCCACCAGCCGCGGCCTGTCCGCCGCGCTGTCCGGGGTGCTCGGCTCCGGGGTGCTCGGCAAGCAGGCGGGCGCGGAGGTCGTCGAACGCCCGCACAGGCCGGGTGCTGTTCGCCCAGGGGGCCTCGGACCTGCTCCAGCCGGCGTCCACGACCAAGCTGGCCACCGCGGCCGCCGCGCTGGACGTGCTCGGCCCCTCCGCGCGGTTCACCACCCGCGTGGTCGCCGGGGCGTCGCCCGGGTCGATCGTGCTGGTCGGCGGGGGCGATCCGACGCTGGCCGCGGGCCCCGTGCCCGCGTCGGACTACCCGCAGCCGGCCACGCTCAAGGAACTGGCCGCGGCCACCGCCCGGGCGCTGCACGCCCAGGGCCGGCGCTCGGTCCGGGTGGGTTACGACACCTCGCTGTACACCGGGCCGCCGCTGGCCCCCGGGTGGCCGGTGGCCTACGTCACGACCGGCAACGTCACCGCGATCACCCCGCTCGAGGTTGACCAGGGCCGGCTGACCCCCGGCGGCGCGCCGGAGGACGCGGACGACCCAGGTAATTTCCGGCCCCGGTCTGCCGACCCGGCCGGCCAGGCGGCCAGCGCCTTCGCGGCCTACCTCGGCGCCGACGGGATCCGCGTCACCGGCCCGGCCAGCCAGCAGAAGGCGGCGGCGCACGCGGCCACCCTCGCCTCCGTGTCCTCGCCGCCGCTGTCGGCGATCGTGGGCTGGATGCTGCGCGAGAGCAACAACGTGATCGCCGAGAACCTGGCCCGCCAGGTAGCGCTGCGCGAGCGACGGCCGGCCTCGTTCAGCGGCGCGGCCGCGGCGGTCACCGCCGTGCTGGGCCGGCTCGGCCTGCCCGACGGGATCCACCTGGTCAACGGCTCCGGCCTGTCACCGCAGGACCGGATCGCCCCGGCTGTCCTGGCCCACCTGGTGGCCGCGGCCTCGGCCGGTACCCACGGCCGCCTGCGGGCCGCCATCACCGGCATGCCGGTGGCCGGTTTCTCCGGCACGCTCGCCCCGGGGCAGAGCGTGTTCGGCGGCTTCACCGCCCGGTCCCTCGGCCTGGTCCGGGCCAAGACCGGCAACCTGAGCAGCGTGGCCACCCTGGCGGGCCTGGTCTATGACGCCAGCGGACGGGTGCTGGCCTTCGCGTTCATGACCGACCAGGTGCGGCCCGTGAACCTCGGCAAGGCCGCGGGCGGGCTGGACCGGATGGCCTCCGCGCTGGCCGGCTGCGGGTGCCGGAGCCGGTGAACCACGGCCCGGCAGGCCCCCCCGGCCCTGCCGAGCACGTACGGTGGAGGGGTGAGCAGCGGGCAGATGATCGATTGGGACCTGGCCACCTCGACCGGAGTCAGGTGGGCCCGGCCGGGACCGCAGGTCGGCCTGGGTGAGGCGCGGGCGGTGGTCGCGGAACTCCGCGCACTCGCCGACACGGTGTCCGAGCCGGTCCGGGCGGTGACCGGCATGTCCGGCCCCGCAGACGACGGCAGTGGCTGGGTCGCCGTGGTGGACCGGCCGGGGTGGATCCGGGCCAACGTGGACGGTTTCCGGGTCGTGCTCGACCCGCTGGCCGAGCACCTGCGGGAGCGGGGTAACGCGCCCGGCGGGTCGGTGGTCACGGCGGTGGGGTCGCGGGTCACCGGGGTCCAGGCCGGGCTGATCCTGGCCTACCTGGCCAGCCGGGTCCTCGGCCAGTACGAGCTGTTCCTGCCGCCGGACCCGACGGCCCCGAACGGCATCGCGCCCGCCGGGCGGCTGACCCTGGTCGCCCCCAATATCGTGATGGTCGAGCGCGAGCTCGGCGTCAACCCGCACGACTTCCGGCGCTGGGTGTGCCTGCACGAGGAGACGCACCGGACCCAGTTCACCTCGGTGCCCTGGCTGCGCGGGTACGTCCAGGAGCAGATGACGGAGTTCCTGCTCGCCTCAGACCTGGACCCGGCGACGATCCTGGGACGGCTCAGGTCCGCGGCGGACGCCGTCGCCGGCGCGGTCCGCGACGGCGGCGGGGAGAGCGTCCTCGAGGCCATCCAGACCCCCCGGCAGCGCGAGATCCTGGACCGCCTGACCAGCGTGATGACCCTCGTCGAGGGACACGGCGACTACGTCATGGACGCCGTCGGCCCGCAGGTGGTGCCCTCGGTCGAGCAGATCAGGCAGCGGTTCAACGAGCGCCGCGGTACGGGCGGGCGGGTGGAGCGCACCGTCCGCCGGATCCTCGGCATCGACCTGAAGATGAAGCAGTACGCCCAGGGCTCGCGTTTCGTCAAGGCGGTCGTGGAGGAGGCGGGGATGGCCACCTTCAACAAGGTCTGGACATCGCCGCAGACGCTCCCGACCAAGGACGAGTTCGAGCGGCCGGAGCTGTGGCTCGACCGGGTGGGCCGCGGGGGCGCGCTGGCCGCGGGCGGCTGACCGTCCATGGGCCCGCACCCGGCAGTCGCCCAGGCGCGGGCCTGCGTCCGGGGCTGCCTCGATGACCTGGAGCCCGGGGACCTGATCCTGGCCGCTTGCTCAGGCGGTGCCGATTCGCTGGCCCTGGCCGCCGCCCTGGCCCATGAGGCATCCCGGCTGGGGCTGCGCGGCGGCGGCGTGACCGTGGACCACGGCCTGCAGGAAGGCTCGGCAGCCCAGGCGGAGCGGGTCGCGGCCGCCCTGGGCGCCCTGGGGCTCGACCCGGTGCGGCAGGTCCGGGTCACCGTGGACGGGCTCCCTGGAGCCGGCGGCCCGGAAGCCGCCGCCCGCCACGCCCGCTATACCGCGCTGGAGCAGGCGGCCCAGCAGACCGGTGCCGCGGCCGTGCTGCTCGGCCACAGCCGGGATGACCAGGCTGAGACCGTGCTGCTCGGGCTGGCCCGCGGCTCCGGGGCGCGGGCCCTGGCCGGGATGCCCGCCCGGCGTGGCCGCTTCCGCCGCCCGCTGCTCCCCCTCAGCCGGGCCACGCTGCGCGAGGCCTGCCTGGCCGAGCGGCTCGACCCGTGGGACGACCCGCACAATTCCGACCCCTCCTACGCCAGGGTCCGGGTCCGCCGCGAGGCCCTGCCCGCGCTGGAAGAAGCGCTCGGCCCCGGGATCGCCGAGGCGCTGGCCCGCAGTGCGGCCCAGCTCAGGGCGGACTGCGAGGCCCTCGACGCCATCGCCCGCAGCGAGGCGTGGCGGATCCAGCCGGCTCTTCCCGTCGGGTTCGGCCCGGCGGCGCAGGCCGGGGACGGGGCGCAGACCGCGATCCTGTCCGTTGCGGATACCGAAGGGCTGGCGGTGCTGGCACCGGCGATCCGGACCCGGGTGCTGCGCCAGGCGGCCCTGCTGGCCGGCTGCCCGGGCGGCTCGCTGACCGCGGCCCATGTCGCCGCGCTGGACGGGCTGGTGAGCGGGTGGCACGGCCAGCGCGGGGCAGACCTGCCCGGGGCGATCCGGGCAGAGCGGCGGTATGGGAAGCTGCTGTTCAGCGGGGGCAGGCTAGTCAGAGGTGGGCCAGTCATGGTGGGGCCGCCGGAACGGACCGAGGCGGAGGCTACCGGTGGACGCGAGTGACCTAGGCGCGGACCTGAAGGACGTGCTGATCCCGGCGGATCAGCTGCAGGCCCGGGTGGCGGAGCTGGCGGCGCAGATCGATGCCGATTACGCCGGCCGCGAACTGCTTCTCGTCGGGGTGCTCAAGGGAGCCGTCATGGTGATGGCCGACCTGGCCCGGGCGATGCACATGCCGGCCGAGATGGACTGGATGGCGGTGTCCTCGTACGGCTCGGGGACCCGGTCCTCCGGGGTGGTGCGGATCCTCAAGGACCTCGACACCGACATCACCGGCAAGGATGTGCTGGTGGTCGAGGACATCGTGGACTCCGGGCTGACGCTGTCCTGGCTGGTCGGCAACCTGCGCTCACGCGGGCCGGCCTCGGTGCGGGTGTGTGTCATGCTGCGCAAGCCCGGCGCCGCGCGGACGGACGTGGACGTCGCCTACACCGGCTTCGACATCGAGAACGAGTTCGTGATCGGGTACGGTCTCGACTACGCCGAGAAGTACCGGAATCTTCCGTTCATCGGCACTCTCGCCCCGCATGTATACAAAGGCGAGGAGTCGTCCGGGACCGCGCTGCAGCCTTCCGCCGATCCGCCGCCGGGGGGCCGGGAGGAGCCGGGGAACAGGATCAGCGATGAGGAGCGTTGAGTTCTGCGAAGGCTCGCTGAGTCGTGGCGGCAGCTTCTCCGTGCCGGCGGTGCTGGCCGGGGTGTACCGTCGGGTATTCCGGCAGCGTGGCCGGGAATGACAAGCGCTGCCGGCTATGACTAAGGAAGCCGGGCATGCTCACTCAGGCGGAAGGCAGTCCAGCCGGGATCGGCAGGACATGAAGCTGGTCAGGAGGAACCCGCGCATCACTGGCGGGGCCGGTCATCGATGGATCTGAAGCGCTATTTCCGCGGGCCGTTCGTTGCGGTCCTTGTGATGCTGCTGGTCTTCTTCGTCGTCTACGAATACGCCAGCTCAGGTAGCTCGTACACCCAGACGGACACGTCGCGGGTGGTCACCCTCATCGAGAAGGGCGACGTCAAGTCGGCACTGCTCACGGACAAAGAGCAGACGATCCAGATCACCACCAAGTCCGGCCAGAAGTATGAGGCCTCCTGGGTGGGGAACGAGGGCCAGCAGCTCGCGCAGCTGCTCCAGCAGAAGGCCCCGCCGCAGGGCTGGAACGTCAACGTGCCCAAGAGCAGCTCGGTGTGGAGCCTCATCTTCAGCTGGCTGCCGTTCCTCCTGGTCATCCTCATCTTCTTCTTCATGCTGAACCAGATGCAGGGTGGCGGCTCCCGGGTAATGAACTTCGGCAAATCCAAGGCCAAACTCATTACCAAGGACACCCCGAAGACCACTTTTGCTGATGTGGCCGGCGCGGACGAGGCCATCGAGGAACTCCAGGAAATCAAGGAGTTCCTGCAGAACCCGGCCAAGTTCCAGGCCATCGGGGCCAAGATCCCCAAGGGCGTGCTGCTGTACGGCCCGCCCGGTACCGGCAAGACGCTGCTCGCCCGTGCGGTGGCCGGCGAGGCCGGGGTTCCCTTCTACTCCATCTCCGGATCTGACTTCGTCGAGATGTTCGTCGGTGTCGGTGCCTCCCGGGTTCGCGACCTGTTCGAGCAGGCCAAGGCCAACGCGCCCGCGATCGTCTTCGTGGACGAGATCGACGCCGTCGGCCGGCACCGTGGCGCGGGCTTCGGCGGCGGCCACGACGAGCGGGAGCAGACGCTGAACCAGCTGCTGGTCGAGCTGGACGGCTTCGACGTCAAGGGCGGCGTGATCGTGATCGCGGCGACCAACCGGCCGGACATCCTGGACCCGGCGCTGCTGCGCCCGGGGCGGTTCGACCGCCAGATCGTGGTGGCCCAGCCGGACCTGGCCGGGCGCCGCGGCATCCTCAAGGTGCACGCGCGCGGCAAGCCGTTCGCCCCCGACGTGGACCTCGACATCATCGCCCGGCGGACGGCCGGCTTCACCGGCGCCGACCTGGCCAACGTCATCAACGAGGGCGCGCTGCTGACCGCACGCCACAACGGGACCCTGATCACGATGGGCGCGCTGGAGGAATCCATCGACCGGGTGATGGCCAGCCCGGAGCGCAAGAGCGTCCTGCTGTCCGAGAAAGAGCGCAAGATCATCGCCTACCACGAGGGCGGGCACGCGCTGGTCGGCCACGCCCTGCCGAACGCCGACCCGGTGCACAAGATCACGATCATCCCGCGCGGCCGGGCGCTCGGCTACACCGCGTCCGCACCCCAGGAAGACAAGTTCCTGGTCACCCGGTCGGAGATGATGGACCAGCTGGCTATGCTGCTCGGCGGCCGGACCGCGGAGGAACTGGTCTTCCACGAGCCCACCACCGGCGCGGCCAACGACATCGAGAAGGCCAGCTCGGTCGCCCGCGGCATGGTCACCGAGTACGGGATGAGCGAGCGGCTCGGGGCGCGCAAGTTCGGCACCGGGGACGGCGAGCCGTTCCTGGGCCGCGAGATGTCGCACACCCGTGACTACTCCGAGGAGATCGCCTCCACCATCGATGAGGAAGTGCGCCGCCTCATCGAGTCCGCGCACGACGAGGCGTGGGAGATCCTGGTCACCTACCGGGAGGTCCTGGACGACCTGGTCCTGAACCTGATGGACAAGGAGACGCTGAGCCGCAACGAGGTGCTGCGGATCTTCGCCCCGATCAAGACCCGTCCCACCCGCGGCTCCTACACCGGCTACGGCAAGCGGCTCCCGTCTGACCGCCCGCCGGTGCTGACGCCCAAGGAGCTGGCTCTCACGGCTGCGGCGGAGGTCAACGACCACCCGTCCGCGGGCAACGGGCAGGCCGGCCCGCTCGGCCAGGGGCCCGCCCCGGGCCAGCCGCCGCACGGCGGCCAGGGCCAGGGCGGCACTCCCGGCGAGAGCCATTGAGTACCGACTTCGACGCCGCGCGTATCGAGCGCGCGGTGCAGGAGATCCTGCTCGCGATCGGCGAGGACCCGGAGCGGGAGGGGCTCCGGGACACCCCGGCGCGGGTCGCCCGGGCCTTCGCGGAGCAGTTCTCCGGGCTCGGCCAGCGGGCCGAGGACGTGCTGACCACGGTGTTCGACGCCAACCATGACGAACTGGTCCTGGTGCGGGACATCGAGGTGTACAGCACATGCGAGCATCACCTGGTGCCCTTTTTTGGTGCTGCGCATATCGGCTATATACCGAATGAAAAGGGTCAGATTACCGGATTGTCCAAGCTGGCCCGGCTGGTTGATGTTTACGCCCGCCGTCCGCAGGTACAGGAACGGATGACCACGCAGATCGCGGACGGGCTGATGAGCGTTCTCGAACCGCGGGGTGTCCTGGTCGTGATCGAGGCGGAGCACCTGTGCATGTCGATGCGCGGGGTCCGAAAGCCGGGCGCGAAGACCGTGACCTCGGCTGTTCGCGGGATCATCAGGGAAAGCCAGAGCACCCGAATGGAAGCGATGAGCTTGCTATTCGGGCGGCGTGCCAACGGGTAACGTTCCCCTTGGGCGGAATGCCCGCAGTTCTGGTTGCGCGTGGCTACGCTTGTGATCCGTGATTCAGGGCGTGACCCAGATGTCTGACACTGACGAAAAGCCTGCGGGCGGGGGCAAGACTTTGAGTGTTGCCGACTCGCCTGCTGAGGGCACCCCGGCGACGGGCCCGGCTACTGCGGGCCCGGCCGCAACCACGGGCCCGGCCGCAACCAGGGCCGCCACGGGCGGCACGGACGGGGCAGCCAGCGGCGCGGCGGGCCCGGGGCGGCAGGCCCCGCGGCCTCCTGACCGCAGGAACCAGCGGCGCTGGGTGCCGGTCACGGCCGGCTGGCTGTGCCTGCTGATCGGCCTGGCCGACATCATCGAGGTGATCCGGCCCGGCCTGATCTACACCTCCCGGCTGTCCCGGATCCACCAGTTCGTGCCCGGCACGCTGGTCAACGTCACGCACACGGTCTCGGTCATCATCGGCCTGCTGCTGCTGATGCTCTCGCACGGCCTGAAGCGGCGGAAGCGCCGCGCCTGGGAGGCCGTGACGCTGCTGCTCGCCGTCAGCGTCGTGGTGCACGTGATCCCGTTCCGGCAGGACCGGATCGCCACCGCGGCCATCTCGGCGCTGCTGGTGGGGGCCCTGCTCTACTTCCGGGCCGAGTTCTACGCGGTGGGCGATCCGCGGACCCGGTGGCGTGCCCTGTGGGTCTTCCTCGGGCTCGTGGTGGCCGACGTGGCCATCGGGCTCACCTACATCCTGCTGGCCCGGGGGCTGGCCCATAACTATTCGCTGTGGCAGCGGTCGGTGCACGTCGTGTACGGCCTGGTCGGGGTGGCCGGCCCGGTCCACTTCGTGCCCGAGAAGCGCAGCGACCTGTTCGCCCTGCTGACCGGGACGCTCGGCCTGTTCACCCTGATCGTCACCGCGTACCTGTTCTTCCGGCCGGCCCGGCCCGCCGGACGGCTGGGCCAGCAGGACGCGGAGCGGGTCCGGGACCTGCTCAAGAAGCAGGGTGACCGGGATTCCCTGGGCTACTTCACGCTGCGCAGCGACAAGAACATCATCTGGTCGCCGACCGGGAAGTCCTGCATCGGCTACCGGGTGGTCTCCGGCGTGATGCTGGCCGGCGGCGACCCGCTCGGCGACCCGGAAGCCTGGCCCGGGGCCATTCACGCGTTCCTCGACGAGGCTGCCCGGCACGCCTGGGTGCCGGCGGTGATGGGCTGCGGCGAGCTCGCCGCCGAGGTGTGGTGCCGGGAAGGGGAGCTGACCGCGCTCGAGCTCGGCGACGAGGCGATCGTGGAGGTGACCGACTTCAGCCTCAAGGGCCGGTCCATGCGCAACGTCCGCCAGATGGTGAACCGCGTCGAGCGCAGCGGCTACGTCGCCGACGTGCGCCGGGCCGGCGAGGTGGGCTGCGACAACATCGCGGGGCTGGCCCGGCAGGCGGACTCGTGGCGGGGCAACCCCACCGAGCGCGGCTTCTCCATGGCCCTGGGCCGGCTGGGCGCACCCGGCGACGAGGACTGCGTGATCGCCACCGCCCAGGAGAACGGGGTCCTGCGCGGCATCCTGCACTTCGTGCCGTGGGGCGCCGACGGGCTCTCCCTGGACCTCATGCGCCGGGACCGCGCGGCCCAGCCGGGAGTCAACGACTTCCTCATCGTGGAGACCATCAAGGCGGCCGAGTCGCTGGGGATCAAGCGCATCTCGCTGAACTTCGCGGTGTTCCGGTCCGCGCTGGAACGCGGCGAGCGGATCGGCGCCGGGCCGGTGCTCCGGCTCTGGCGCGGGATCCTGCTGTTCGCCTCCCGCTGGTTCCAGATCGAGTCGCTGTACAAGTTCAACGCCAAGTTCGCCCCGGTCTGGGTGCCCCGGTTCTTCGTCTTCCCCGGCGCCTCGGACGCGCCCCGGGTCGGCATCGCCGCCCTGGAGGCGGAGGCCTTCCTGGTCTGGCCGAAGCCGGAGCTGCGCCGGCTGGCGCGCCGTCTCGGGCTGGGCAAGGTCCGGCGCCGGCTGGCCGCCTTACACGAGTCCCTGCCGCCCAGCTGACCAGGCCCGGCCTGGTCCGGGTCCGGTCGCGGTGCTGCCACCAGGCAGGCACGGGTGGCGGCTTGCCGCGTAGGGTAACCCCGTGATCATCGACGCGGTCCGGGCAGCCAGCCCGCCGGGGCTCCCAGATCTGGGACGGTGCCTGGTCATGGGCGTGGTGAACGTCACCCCCGATTCCTTCTCGGACGGGGGCGAGTGGTTCGGCGCGGAGGCGGGGGTCCGCCACGGCCTGGAACTCCTGGCCCAGGGCGCGGACGTGGTGGACGTCGGCGGGGAATCCACCCGCCCGGGCGCGCAGCGCATCACCGCGGAGGAGGAACTGCGCCGGGTAGGCCCCGTCATCCGGGGCCTGGTCGCGGCGGACATCCCGGTCAGCGTGGACACGATGCGGGCCGAGGTGGCAGAGCGGGCCCTGGACGCGGGCGCCCGGCTCGTCAACGACGTGAGCGGGGGGCTGGCTGATCCCCAGATGCCCCGGCTCGTCGCGGCGGCGCGCATGCCGTACGTCGTGATGCACTGGCGGGGTCACAGCCACAACATGGATTCCAGGGCCGTCTACCAGGACGTGGTGGCCGAGGTGAGCGAGGAACTGTGCCGCCGGGTCGAGGTGGTGACGCAGGCCGGGGTGGACCCGTCCATGATCGTCCTGGATCCCGGCCTCGGCTTCGCCAAGCGCCCCGAGCACAACTGGGCCCTGCTCACCCACCTGGATGAGGTCAGCTCGCTCGGTGGCCGGGCGCAGCCGTTTCCGGTGCTGATCGGCGCATCACGGAAACGGTTCCTGGGCCGGCTGCTGGCCGGCCCGGACGGGACGCCCCGCCCGTTCGCCGGGTCGGATGACGCCACCCTGTCGGTGACCGCGCTGGCCGCCGCGGCGGGGGCCTGGTGCGCCCGGGTCCACCGGGTCCCGGGCAACGCGGATGCAGTGCGGGCCGCCGAGGCATGGCGCCAGGCGGCGGGCGCCCACCCCGCTCGGGGGGAGGCCGGATGAGCCTGGACCAGATCGCCCTGCGCGGGCTGCGCGGGTACGGCTACCACGGGGTGCTGGACAGCGAGCGGCGCGACGGCCAGGAGTTCGGTGTCGACGCGGTGCTCTGGCTGGACACCTCGGCCGCCGCGGTCGGCGACGACCTGTCCCTGACCGTGGACTATGCGGCGCTGGCGGACCGGCTCGCGGCCATCGTGGCCGGCCCGCCGGTCCGGCTCATCGAGACCCTGGCCCAGCGCCTGGCCGACGCGGCCCTGGCCGAGCCGCTGGTCCGTGAGGTGGAGATCACCGTGCACAAGCCGCACGCCCCCGTCGGCCACGCGTGCGATGACATCGCGGTGACGATCCGCCGCCCGCGGCCATGAGCGGCACCGGGCCGGACTCCCGCCCGGGCGCGCTGCCGTCCCGGGGAAGCACGGCATCCGCGGGTGCCCCGTCCCCGGGGAGCACTCTCTCCCGGGAGCGCTGGCCCTGGCCTGCGGGCGGTTCTCGCCCTCGGCAGCAACCTGGGGGACCGGCTGGCCACGCTGCAGGGCGCTGCCGGCGCCCTGCACAGCCCGCCGGGCCTGGCCCTGGTCGCGCTGTCCCCGGTGTACGAGACCGTGCCGGTCGGCGGGCCGCCACAGCCGGAGTACCTCAACGCGGTGCTCATCGCGGACACCACGCTGACCGCGGCGGGCCTGCTGCGCCGGTGCCAGGCGGCGGAGGCCGCCTTCGGGCGTGTCCGCCAGGAGGTCTGGGGTCCGCGGACCCTGGACGTGGACATCATCGTTTACGGTGACGTGGTGAGCGACGATCCGGAGCTGACCCTCCCGCACCCGAGGGCGTGGGAGCGTGCTTTCGTGCTGGCGCCCTGGCTCGACGCCGACCCGGACGCGGAGATCCCGGGGCGGGGCCGGGTGGACGTGCTGCTGGACGCCGTGGTGGCCAGGAACGGCGGCCAGCCGGGCGTGCGGCGGCTCACCGGCGTGCAGTTGCGGCCGCCGGCATGATGCCGACCCGGGTGTGGGTGCTGGTCGTCACCGCCGTGGTCAGCATGCTGGTGTCGTGGCTGGTGCTGCGCATCGTGTACGCGTCGCTCCCGCCGCTGCCGTGGACCGCCGCGGTGGCCATGCTGCTGCTGGCCATCGCCGAGGCCTTCAGCGGCCGGAACCTGCGGGCCCGGATCCGCGGCGGCCCGGGCCTGAAGCCCATCGCCCCGCTGGCCGCGGTCCGGATGGCGGCGCTGGCCAAGGCGAGCTCGCATGCGGCCGCCGTCATCGGCGGCCTGGCCGCGGGCGCCCTGGTCTACCTGACCAGCTCGCTCAGCAAGTCCGTGCCGCGTAGCGACGCGATCACCTCGGGCGGCACGTTCCTGGCCGCCGTGCTGCTCGTGCTCGCCGCGCTGTACCTGGAGCACAGCTGCCGGGTTCCCTCGGACGACGACGAGGACGCCGACCGGCAGCGGACGCCCGGCTGAGCGCCGTCCCTTCCGCGCCCGGGCCGTCCTAGCAGGAGCGCAGGAACTCCTCGCGGCGGATCTGGTCGCGCAGGTCAACCGCGTCCTCGCCCCGCACCACCAGCGGCGGGGAACTGCCGCGCTTGCGCCCGTACAGCAGCCCGCTGATCCCCCGCCAGACGTACCAGGCAGGCAGTTCCGCCGCATACGGCCACCACGACGGCGGCTGGCCATCTAACTCGTCATCATCCATGAGAGCACTGTATAGCACTCATAGCACTGAGTGCTAGTCAGTGTTTAGATAGCTCGCAGTGGTACATACCTTGATCATGTGGGTGTGTCTCCGGTGGATCCGCTCGGCGCCGACTTTGCGTACGTGCAGGTCGCGAACAACATCGCCGTGCGCATCGAGGCTGGGGAGATCACCCACAAGCTGCCCTCGGAGCGGAGCCTGGCCGAGGAATACGGGGTCGCCTACCAGACGGTGCGGCACGCCATGAAGGTGCTGCGGGACCGCGGGCTGATCATCACCCGGCAGGGCCGCGGCACGTTCGTCGCGCCCCGGCGCGACCCCGCGCCGGGCTGACCCGCGGCTGCTCCTCCGCGGGCCTGCCCCGGCGGGCAGCCCTAGCGGTCCATGTCCCCGACCACGAAGAACATCGAGCCGAGGATGGGGCTGAGGTCCGCTACCTGGTGACCGGGCAGCAGCTCGCCGAGCACCTGGACGTTGCTGAACGAGGCGGAGCGCACCTTCAGCCGCCACGGTGTCTTGCCGCCCCGGGACACCAGGTAGTACCCGTTGAGGCCGAGCGGGCCCTCGGTCCAGGCGTACGTGTGCCCTTCGGGGATCTTCAGCACCTTGGGAATCCGGGCACTCAGCGGGCCCGGCGGCAGGCTGGCCAGCCGGCTGGCGCACGCGTCCACCAGATCCAGGGACACGGCGACCTGGTCCAGCAGGCACTCGAACCGGGCCAGGCAGTCACCTTCGCCGCGGGTGACCACCCGCAGCGGCCCGGCCAGGTCGGCGTAGGCCAGGTAGGGCTCGTCGCGGCGCAGGTCGAAATCCACCCCGGAGGCCCTCGCCGCCGGGCCGCTCACCCCGAACTGGCGCACCTGCTCGCCGGTGAGCACGCCCACGCCCCGGGTCCGGCCGCGGAACCGTTCGCTGTCCCGCACGATCGCGCCGATCCGGGACAGGTCCGCGCGCACGTCGGCGGTGGCCGAGCCGACCCGGCCGAGCCAGCCCTCCGGCAGTTCCTCCTTCAGCCCGCCGACCCGGTTGAACATGTAGTGCATCCGGCCGCCGGAGATCTCCTCCATGACCGACTGGAGCAGCTCCCGGGCCCGCCCGGCCGCCGCACCAGCCCCGGCGACGCCGGACCTGGCCGCCGCGCCAGCCCCGGGCACTGCGACGGCCTCCTCCGCCGCGCCCGGGCCGGCCGCTGCCTCCGGCGGGTAGGAGCCGAGGAACGCGAGGTGGCTGAGGACCCGGTTGAGCTCGGCGAGCAGGGTCCGGGCCCACACGCCCCGCGGCGGTACCTCGATGCCGGCCAGCCGCTCGGCGGCCAGCACCACGCCGAGCTCGCTCGCGAACGCGCCCAGCCAGTCGTGCCGGTTGGCCAGCACGATGATCTGACGGTAATCGCGGGCCTCGAACAGCTTCTCGGCCCCCCGGTGCACGTAGCCGATGACCGGGTCGGCGGTCACGATCCGGTCGCCCTCCAGCGTCAGCCGCAGCCGCAGCATGCCATGCCCGGACGGGTGCCCCGCGCCCAGGTTGATCAGCAGGTCGCCGCCGCCGGGGCCCGCTGCCCAGCTGCTGGTGACCGCTTCGGCCTGACGCTGCGCCATGCGTTCCATCGTGTCAGATCCGCCCATGTCAGGCCTGGCCCGCAGCGAGCCCCGCGAGCGGGCCAGGCAGCGGAACGCCCACCGCCTGGATCAGCCAGCCGAACCCGCCCAGCCCGGCCGGGTCGGTCAGCTCCGCCTCCTCCGCGGCCAGCCTCAGCGCGGTCAGGTACCCGGCCGGGTCACGGTCGGCCTGGCTGAGCGGTGGGCGGCGGCCGGTCAGCCCCAGCGCCCGCAACGCCGCCCGCTGTGTGGTGAGCAGGGTCCGCGTGGCCCCGGCCGCGGTCCCGGCCGCCGCGCAGGCGTCCAGGGCCACATGCGCGGTGATGTCCCGGGACCCGTCCGGGATCGGCCGCACCGCCCAGCCGTCCCGGAACCCGGCCAGGGTCCCGCCCCGCGGCCTGGTGGCCCGGCAGTGCGCATAGTCCGCCGCCAGGGCGACACCGCCGTCGAGCCGCCCGATCACGTCCGCCCACGCCGCGCACCGCGGGTACCCCAGCTCGGCGCGGTCGCCGGGATGGTGCAGCGGCCACCAGCGGCGCAGCCAGTCTTGCTGCGCGGGGCCGGCGGGCGGCCCGGTCCGCTCCGCGCCGCTGCCGGGATCGACCAGCACGATCCGCGGCCCGTCGGGGGCCAGCTCGGCCACGTCGACGGGGATGTTGTCCAGCCACTCGCTGGCAATGACCAGGCCGCTGATCCGGGCCGGCAGCGCTGCCGACCAGCGGATCCGGTCATCGCACCCGGGCGAGTGCGGTGCGATCTCGACCGCGCACGGAACGATCCGTTGCGGAAAAGAAAGCCCGGTGCCCGCCGGTCGGGTAGCGGCGGGCAGGTGCTGCGCGAGCGTCAGGACCTGGTCCAGCAGCTCGCCCTGGCCCGCGCCGATATCCACCAGGTCGAGCCGGTCCGGGTGGCCGAGCGCCGCGTCCGTGTGGCTGAGCAGGGCAAGGATGGCCTCGGCGTAGCGCGGCGAGGCATGCACCGAGGTCCGGAAGTGCGCCGCGGGGCGCTCCCCGCGCGCGTAGAAGCCATCCCGGCCGTACAGCGCGTCCTGGGTGGCGGCCCGCCATGTCGTCCACACCCGGCCGACTCTAGTAGCCGCCTGGCTACGGGCGGCGCCTGAGCTGCGGCCCCGGGGCCGGCTTCGGGGGGGCGGTGCCGCGGGCCGCGGATATGCTGATCGTTGCCGTTCTGGCACCCGCGGCGAAGGCCAGCGAGAGGTACCCAGCGAGAGGAACGCCGAGGCGATGGGGGACCCAGCGGAGCGCCCGGCCCGGCTCAGGGTCGGCGTCATCGGCGCGGGACGGGTCGGCATTGTCCTGGGCGCCGCGCTGGGGCGGGCCGGCCACCCGGTGGTCGCCGTCTCCGCCGTCTCCGACCGGTCGCTGGACCGGGCCGGGCGGATGCTGCCGGGCGCGGTGGTCATGCGGCCGCCGGAGCTGCTGGCCGCCGTGGACCTCGCCTTGCTCACCGTCCCCGACGATGCGCTGCCCGGGCTGGTGTCCGGCCTGGCCGCGACCGACGCGCCGCTGGCCGGGCGGCTCATCGTGCACACCAGCGGCCGGCACGGCACCGCCGTGCTGGAGCCCGCGACCAGGCGCGGAGCGCTGCCGCTGGCGCTGCACCCGGTCATGACGTTCGCCGGGCGCCCGGACGACCTCGACCGGCTGACCGGGATCTCCTTCGGGGTGACCGCCCCGGAACCGCTGCAGCCCGCGGCCGAGGCGCTGGTCATCGAGATGGGCGGCGAGCCGGTGCTCATCGACGAGGCGGACCGGCCGCTGTACCACGCCGGCCTGGCCAGCGCGGCCAACCACCTCGTCGCGCTGGTGGCGCAGTCGGCCGACCTGCTGCGCGCGGCCGGGGTGAGTCGAGCCGGCCCGGATGCTCGGGCCGCTGCTGTCCGCCTCCCTGGACAACGCGCTGCGGCTCGGGGACGCGGGCCTGACCGGCCCGGTCTCCCGCGGCGACGCGGACACCGTGGCCGAGCACGTGCAGGCGCTGGCCAGCGTCTCGCCCGAGGCGCTGCGCGCCTATGTGGCCCTGGCCCGGCTGACCGCCGACCGCGCGCTGGCCGCGGGCATCCTCACCCCCGCGGACGCACAGCGTCTCCTCGACGTGCTGGCCGGGGCGCCGCGATGATGCCGATCGTGGCGCGGACCAGGCTCGGGCTGGCCGCCGCCCGGCACGGGCGCGGCTTCCCGGTGGTGCTGGTGCCCACCATGGGCGCCCTGCACAAAGGCCATCGCGCGCTCATCCGCCGGGCCCGGGAGATCGCTTCCCCTAACGGCTGCGTCGTGGTGTCCGTGTTCGTGAACCCGCTGCAGTTCGGGGGGGACGAGGACCTGGACCGCTATCCCCGGGCACTGGACGCTGACGTGGTCATCGCCGCCGGGGAAGGGGCGGACCTGGTGTTCGCGCCGGCCGCCGCCCAGATGTACCCGCGGCCCCAGCTGATCACCGTGGATCCCGGGCCGGTGGGCCAGATCCTGGAAGGAGAGTCCCGGCCCGGCCATTTCTCCGGCGTGCTGACCGTGGTGGCGAAGCTGCTCGAGCTGACCCGCCCGGACGCGGCGGTGTTCGGCGAGAAGGACGCGCAGCAGCTCGCCCTGGTCCACCGGATGGCGCAGGACCTCGACCTGGGGGTCGAGATCGTCGGCGTGCCCACCGTGCGCGACGCCGACGGCCTCGCGATCTCGAGCCGGAACCGGTTCCTGTCCCCGGCCGAGCGGCGGACGGCGCTGCTGCTGCCCGCGGCGCTGCGGGCCGGCCAGGAGGCGGCCCGCGACGGGCCTGCCGCGGTCCTCAAGGCCGCGGGCGAGGTGCTGGCCAGGGCCGCGGACCCGCCGTTGCGGCTGGACTACCTGGTGCTCGTGGACCCGGACACGTTCGAGGAGGCCGGCGAGGACCACCCGGGTCCGGCCCGGCTCCTGGTGGCCGCGACGGTCGGCACGACCCGGCTGATCGATAACATCCTGCTGAGCCTGGAGTGCCATGCTGCTGACTATTGACGTGGGCAACACCAACACCGTCCTCGGCGTGTTCGACGGGGATCAGATCGTCGAGCACTGGCGGATCAACACCGACCCGGACCGGACCGCCGATGAGATCGCCGTCCTGCTTCGCGGGCTGCTCGAGCACAGCTCGCTGGTCAAGGACGCGGACGTCAGCGGGATCGCACTGTGCTCCACGGTGCCATCGGTGCTGCACGAGATGCGGGAGATGTGCGCCCGGTACTACGGGGACATCCCGTCGCTGATCATCGAGCCGGGGGTGCGCACCGGGGTGTCCGTCCGGATGGATAACCCCAAGGAGGTGGGCAGCGACCGGATCATGAACACTGTGGCGGCGGTGCACCTGTACGGCGGCCCGGCCATCGTGGTGGACTTCGGCACCTCCACCAACTTCGACGCGGCCAGCGCGAAGGGCGAGTTCGTCGGCGGGGCGCTCGCCCCCGGCATCGAGATCTCGGTGGACGCGCTGACCCGGCGCGCCGCCCAGCTGCTTAAGGTGGAACTGACCCGGCCGCACCACGTGATCGGCAAGAACACGGTCGAGGCCCTGCAGTCCGGCATCATCTTCGGGTTCGCGGGCCAGGTCGAGGGCATCGCGCGGCGGATGGCCCGCGAGCTGGCCCCGGAGGATCCGGAGTCGGTGACCGTGATCGCGACCGGCGGGCTGGCCCCGCTGGTCATCGACGAGGTAAGCGTCATCGACGCGTACGAGCCGTGGCTCACGCTGATCGGGCTGCGCCTGGTGTTCGAGCGCAACAACCTCAGCGCGTGGCCGGGGGCGTCCCGGGGGACTCCGGTGCCGGGGGCGTCCCGGGGCGCTCCAGGTAGGTCCGGTCCGGCTGGGTGAAGCCGAACCGCTCGTACAGGCCGTGCGCGTCGGAGGTGTGCAGCGTCCACCGGAACGCCGCGCCGGGGCCGCGGTCGATCATCGTGGCCACCAGTTCCACACCCAGGCCCTGGCCGCGGAACTCCTTGTCGACGTAGACGTCGGCCAGGTAGGCGAACCCGGCCCCGTCCGAGACGGCCCGGGCGAACCCGACCATGGCGCCGGTCGCGCTGTCGTAGACCCCGACCACCCGCCAGGCGCTGTCGAGCTGCTGCTCGACGACGCTCCGGGTCCGCCAGCGTCCCCAGTACGCCTCTGTGGACAGGAACTGCCACAGCATGTCCCGGTCCACCCGGCGCGGATCGTCGTCCAGCTCGTACTGCCCTTGCCCTGCTGTGAACCGCACGCACAGGACTGTATCGGCCCGGTCCGCACCCTTCCTTCCGATTTGCGGCCCGCGGCCGGCGCCGGGGCGTGGCCCGCACCGGGGCGGGGCCGGTGCTGGCGCCAGGGTGGGGCAGCCCCCGGCCGGTCGTGGGGCCCTGGTTCGGGCAGCTAGCCACGCTAATCACAAAAATCCCTCCCGCCGCTCCCGTCACAGCCGCGGTTCGTGATCATGGGTTTGCTGTGGCCATGGCCACAGCAAACCCATGATCACGAGCGGCTGGGTACGCTCGGGCGGGTGGACCAGGATGGCAAGCAGGGCGGCAGGACCGAGGGCACGCTGGCGGATTCCGTCCCGGAGCAGGTGCGGGTCCGGCTGGACAAGCGCCAGCGCCTGCTGGACGAGGGCGTGGACCCCTACCCGGTGGGTTTCCCGCGCACCGCGACCCTCGCCGAGGTCCGGGAGCGTTACCCCGATCTGCAGCCGGACACCTACACCGGGGACCGGGTCGGCGTCACCGGCCGGGTCATGCTGTCCCGATCCGGCGGGAAGCTCAGCTTCGCCACCATCCGCGACGGCACCGGCGACATCCAGGTCATGATCTCCCTGGACCGGGTCGGCCCGGACGCGCTCGCTGCCTGGAAGCGGGACGTGGACCTCGGCGACCACATCGGCGTGGAAGGCGAGGTCATCTCCTCCCGCCGCGGTGAGCTGTCCATCCTCGCCGACCGCTACGCGATCACCGCCAAGGGCCTGCGGCCGCTGCCGGAAAAGCACCGGGGGCTCAGCGATGTGGAGTCCCGGGTGCGCCACCGTTATGTGGACCTGATCGTGAATCCGGAGGCCAGGCGGATGGCCGGGATCCGGGCCGCCGTGATCCAGTCGTTCCGGCGCGACCTGGACGAGCGGGGCTTCCTCGAGGTGGAGACGCCGGTGCTGCAGGCCGTGCACGGCGGCGCCAACGCGCGACCGTTCGTGACCCGGATCAACGCCTACAACATGGAACTCTTCCTGCGGATCGCGCTGGAACTGCACCTGAAGCGCCTCGTCGTCGGCGGCATCGAGAAGGTCTATGAGATCGGACGGATCTTCCGCAACGAGGGTGTCCACTCCACCCACAACCCCGAGTTCACGATGATGGAGGCCTACGAGGCCTACGGTGACTACGACACCGTGGCCACCCTGACCCGGGAACTGATCCAGAACGCGGCGGTGGCCGCGTACGGGGCGCCGGTGGCGCGCCGGGCCGGGCAGGAGTATGACCTCAGCGGCGACTGGCAGGCCAGGACCGTGTACGGCGCGATCTCCGAGGCCCTCGGCGACGAGATCGACCCGGGCACCAGTGAGGACCGGCTGCGCAAGCTGTGTGCCCAGGCGGGGGTGCCTGCCGAGCCCGGCTGGGGGCACGGCCAGATCGTGCTGGAGATGTACGAGCGGCTGGTGGAGGAACCGACCGTCGAGCCCACCTTCTACCGTGACTTCCCCGTCAACGTGTCCCCGCTGACCCGGGCCCACCGGGAGGACCCGCGCCTGGCCGAGCGCTGGGACCTGGTCGCGTTCGGCACCGAGCTGGGCACCGGATACTCGGAGCTGGTCGATCCGGTGGAGGAACGACGCAGGCTCACCGCCCAGTCGCTGCTCGCGGCGGGCGGCGACCCGGAGGCCATGCAGCTGGACGAGGACTTCCTGCAGGCGCTGGAGTACGGCATGCCGCCGACCGGCGGCGTGGGGGTGGGCATCGACCGCGTGCTGATCATGCTGACCGGCGAGAACATCCGGGAAACCACCCTGTTCCCCCTGGTCCGGCCCCAGTAACCGGGGGTCCTGCCCGGGCCGGGCCGCCAGCGGCCTGGCCTGGGCGGCGGCCGTCACCCGCCGTCCACGCGGCTGAACATGGCCAGCAGCTGCATCCGCTGCGCCTCGGGGAGGGACCCGAACCGGGCCAGGGCTTCCTCGGGCGTCCGGACGTCGGCGAACGCGGCCAGCGGCGTGTCCGAGCGGGCCAGCCGGTCACGCTCGTCCGGGGTCAGGCTCTGCAGGAACGCGATCGCGTCGTTGACGTCGTCCAGCCGGCGGATCCGGGCGGCCAGATCGTCCGCCGAGTAGTCGACCTGGCTGGGCATGACCGTGCCCGGGATCGCGATGACGATGCCCAGCACTTCGCGCTTCCAGCTGAGGTGGTCCAAGCCCGCCCACGGCTGTTGGTGGCGCAGGCCTGGATCGCGCTGGCCGGTGGCCAAGCTGGGTCTGCTGAAGGGCTGCTGGATGCGGCCGAGCGCGCGCCCGGGGCTGCTGCCGGCGAGCCGTTCGAGCCCTCGGTCGGTAAGTCGGCCAGCCTGCTGGTGAGCGTTCCCGTAAGGATCGCGCTCTTGCGCGCTTACCCCGCCGAACTCCGCGGTGACGCCGAAGGCGCTGCCGCGTTCGCCTCACAGGCCCTGGCCGGGATCGGCGAGAGTGAGGGCCTGCTGATTTCCGTCACCCGGACTCACCTGGCCATCGCCGAGTGGCTGCACGGCCGGCTCGCAGGGGCCGAGCGCGCCTTCGCCTCTGGCAGCGCCGGGTGGCAGGCGGCCGGCCAGCCCACTATCAGCGCATGGCGCTTCTATGAACTCGGCCAGGTCCAGCGCGCTCAGGGTCGCCTGGACGCGGCTGCTGCTGGCCCAGGGCGATCTGGCCGGAGCCATCCGCTGGACGACCGACCGCGGCCTCGCCGCAGACGACGAGCCGGACTACCCCCGGGAGCAGGGACATCTGGTGCTGGCCCGGGTGCTGCTCGCACAAGGCCTTCCCGGCCCGGCGCTGGCGCTGCTGGACCGGCTGCATGCGACGGCGGCGGCCCAGGCCCGGGCTGGCAGTGTTATCGAGGCCGGCGCCCTGCGGGCGCTGGCCCTGGCCGCCAGCGGCGAGGAGGCCGCCGCGGTAGACACCCTGGCTGGGGCGCTCACCCTCGCCTGTCCCCAGGGCTACGTGCGGGTCTTCGCCGACGAGGGCCAGCCGATGGCCGCGCTGCTCGGCAGGCTGGTCGCGGCCCAGCGCGCAGAACACGCCACCGCCCGCCTCGTACCGCTGGGCTGCCTGTCCCGGCTCCTGCAAGCGTTCGACAGGCAGCGCTCCGGGCCGGGCCTCCCGGCAGCAGCGGTACCGGGCATGGTCGAGCACCTGACCGCTCGCGAGCTGGAGGTGCTGGGTCTGCTGGCTGCGGGCAGGTCGAACCAGGCCATCGCTAGCGAGCTGGTGGTCACCCTCGACACCGTTAAGAAGCACGTCACCCATGTCTTGGAGAAGCTCGGCGCGGCCAACCGCACCGAGGCAGTCACCCGGGCTCGCCAGCTGGGCCTGATCTCCTGGCTAACACCGCCGTCAAGAGGTGCTGGCCTCAGACGATGCGGACCGCGCCCACGAACACGTCCCACATGACCGGCTGGACCTGGACGACCTGGCCGGTGGAGGGGGCGTCCACCATCAGGCCGCCGCCCAGGTAGATGCCGACGTGGTCGATGCCCGCGTAGAAGAACACCAGATCGCCGGGCTCGAGCTGGCTCCGGGAGATGTGCTCGCCCAGGTTGTACTGCGAGACGGTGTAGTGCGGCAGGCTGATGCCCACCTGCGCGTACGCCCACATCACCAGGCCCGAGCAGTCGAACGTGCTCGGCCCGGCCGCGCCCCACACGTACGGGTCGCCCCGGCGGGTCATCGCGTACCGCAGCGCCTCCGCGCCGACCGTGTTGGCGGTGGGCAGGTTGATGTTGGGGTAGTTCCCGGTGCGCTGGTAGATGCTCATGGCCTGGGAGAACGCCGCGCTGTTGAGCCTGTTCACCTTGCCCTGGATGACCTGCTTCTTGGCCGCCATCGCCTTGGCCAGGCTGGTCACCTTGGTCTCCTGCTGCACGGCCGTGTCGTGTGCCCGCCGGGCGGCGGCCTCGGCGGTGGCGAGCGCGCTGACCCGGTCCCCGTTCTCCGTCTGCAGCTGCTGCATGATCGCGGCCCGGCTGAGCATCGAGCCGGTGTCGGGCGAGGTGAGCACCTGCAGCGGGGTGGCCAGCCCCCCGTTCATGTAACTTTCCGCGGCGAGCTGCCCGATCGCGGACTGGCCCGACACCATCCGGCTGGCGTCCTGCCGGTAGGTGGTCAGCGCGGTCTTCGCTTCCGCGCGGGCCTCGGCGAGCTGGATGCGCAGCCCGTCGTACTGCTCGCTCAGCACGTCGATCTGGTGTCCCAGGCTCTTGGCCTGAGCCACCAGGCTGGCCAGGCTGGGCTGCGGGCGGCTCACGGCCGCGCTGCTCACCGTGGCTGGCAGCACCAGGCTGGCCGCCGCGGCCACGCCGCCGACCGTGGCCACGTGCCGCCAGAGGCGGCGGGTGAATCCGGCGGCATGCCGCTGCCGTGCCCTGGGCGCAAGCCCCGCTGTGAGCCAGCGTTCCACGAGCTCTCCTCTCTCATCCCGCCTGCCGGGTTAGCTGACGGGTTCGGGCCAGAGGAGCCCTACCGCTGGGCGCAGCGACGCGCCCGCTCGCGGATTCACCCCGGGAACACGGGTCCCCGGCTTCCTGGCCGCGTCCTGCGGCGCAGAAACTCGGCGGCCGCGCCGCGCTCTGGGGGCTGGAGTGCAGCACGGTGACAGCGATGCAGATTAATGGATCACCAGTCGCTCGGTGGCCGGAACGGCAGAATCCTTCCCCGGTTGTTGCGGGGCGGTCGGCTGATTGTCTTGCGGCTGCTTCGGCGCGTTTGACCCGTTGCGCGCCAGCCGCCTTCACGGCGGCGGCACGACGTTTCCCCGTTCCCGGCGCGGAGGTGTTTGCCCAGCTCACAGGCCACCTCCGAGGTCTGGGGGACCAGCCGAGATCAGGACGTGATGGGCCGCCGGTAACTGCGTACCGGCAATAGAGGCAATCTGTCATTGATCGATTACGCAGAGTCTGGAAAAGGTGCGTCCGGAGCTCCCGGTTCAGCCGGGGACCGGTAGATCACGGTTCAGCGGCAGGCCGGGCCAGCGGCTAAGGTGTGCGGGCGATGGAGCACATCATCAGGCGGGCTCGCACCCGCGACATCCGGGCCATCGCCGGCCTGGTCGCCGAGAACGTCGAGTCCGGCCGGGTGCTGCGCAAGGCCACCGTCACCCTGTACGAGGACGTCCAGGAGTTCTGGGTCGCCGAGCGGCTCAGCGACCACCAGGTGGTGGGCTGCGGGGCGCTGCACGTGATGTGGGAGGACCTGGCCGAGATCCGCACGGTGGCGGTGGACGAGAGCTGCCAGGGCCAGGGCATCGGGCACCGGCTGGTCGAGGCGCTGCTGGACAGCGCCCGGGAGGTCGGCGTCGCGCGCGTCTTCGTGCTCACGTTCGCGCTCGGCTTCTTCGCACGGCACGGGTTCGAGGAGATCGAGGGCACACCGGTCTCGCACGAGGTCTACGCGGAACTGCTGCGCTCCTACGACGAGGGCGTGGCGGAGTTCCTCGACCTGGGCCGGGTCAAGCCCAACACGCTCGGCAACAGCCGGATGCTGCTCCGCCTTCCGCCGCTCCCGGAGGCCCCGCTGCCCGGGGCACCGCCGCCCGGCACCCCGCTGTCCGGTACTTCCCTGTCCGGCGGGTGCCTCCCCGGGCTCCCCTCGTCCGGCGCTCCCCCACCCGGCCCGCCGTCGCCCGGAGGCTGACCCGGAGCCCGCACCGGCGGACCAGAGCCTGCGGCGTACGGCCGGGGCGATCCCGGGCTCAGAGCAGCCGGAGCTGGCGGTCGGCGGGACGCCGGGCCCGCGGCGGCTCGGAGCGGTCCAGCAGGCCCGGGTCGATCGCGGCCAGGAAGGGCGAGACCCCGGTCTCGGCGCTGCTGCCGTGCCTGCTGCGCCGGGCCGCGCAGCTCAGCAGCAGGTGCGTGCGGGCCCTGGTCATGCCCACGAACAGCAGGCGCCGTTCCTCGGCGGGGTCCGGGCGGGTGTCCGGCGCCGCGCCGGGCAGCCACAGCGGCAGCAGGCCGCGCTCGCACGCCGGCCAGGAAGACCACCTCGAACTCGAGCCCCTTGGCCGCGTGCAGGGTCAGCAGCGCGATCGCGTCCGCGCGGGGATCGAGGGCGTCCACCTCCGCGCCCAGCGCGATCTCGGTCCTGAACCGCTCCATGTCGTCGCCACAGCGCCGGGCGAGCGGCGCCAGCACCTCACCCGCGGTGCGCAGGTCGCTGCCGGACAGGCCGCCCCGGCCCGCGCCGGGCGTGCGGGCCGCGTCCGCGGACGCGGCCAGCCGGCCCACCGCGCTCCGCAGCTGGTGCGCGACCGCCGTCCCGGCCGGGGGCGGCCCCGGGTCACGGCCTAGTGCCGGCTCGGCCAGGGGCAGCTCCCGGAGGATCTCCGCCACCCCCGGCCGCCGCTCCAGCAGGTCGTGGGAGCGCTTCTGGAACGGCAAACCGGCCCGGGTCAGACCCTGGCCGAGCGACGCGGCCTGCGCGTCGGTCCGGTACAGCACGGCGATGTCGGCGAGCCCGATGCCGTCGTGACCGTGGCCGTCGGCGCGGCCGCTGTCCAGCGAGTGGAACGATGAACCGCCGAGCAGCCGGTCGATCGCCTCGGCGATCCAGGCCGCCTCGCCCACCGGGTCGGCGGCCTCGTGGACGGTGATCCTGGTACCGGGAGCGGTCTCCGTGGCCGCCCGCAGCACCCGGCCCGGCACCAGGCTGGCGGGCGCGATGGCCTGCGTCGCCCCGGCCACGACGCCGGGGCTGGAGCGGTAGTTTGCCGTGAGCGCCGCCGTGGACGCCCCCGGGTAGTCCTCCCCGAACCGCAGGAAGAAGCCCACGTCCGCACCGCGGAAGCCGTAGATGGCCTGGTCCGGGTCACCGATGACGGTGAGGCCGGTCCCGTCCCCGGCGAGCAGCCGCAGCAGCGCGTACTGCGCCGCGTCGATGTCCTGGTACTCGTCCACGCTGATCTGCGGCCAGCGCCCGCGGAGCCGGGCGGCCACCGCCGGGTCGCCGTCCAGCACGACGACCGCCAGCTCGACCAGGCCGTCGAAGTCCACCAGGTCCCGGGCGGCCAGGCCCTTGCGCAGCAGGTCCCGCCGCTGCGGGTCGGCCGCCGCGCCGGCCAGCAGGGCCCGGCCGCCGCGCGGTGACCCGGCCAGCTCGGTCGCCACTTCCAGCACCGCCGGGTCGTCGGCGACCGTGAAGTCCGCCGCCAGCCCGGCGAGCTCGTGATGCTCGCGCAGGATCATCAGCCCGAGCCCGTGGAACGTGGTCACGGTGAGCCGCGCGGCGCGCGGGCCGAGCAGCGCCGCCAGGCGCTCGCGCATTTCCTCCGCGGCCCGCCGGGTGAAGGTGAGGGCCAGGCAGGCGCCGGCGGGCACGCCCCGCTCGGCCACGGCGGCCGCGAGGCGGTGCGTCAGCGTGCGCGTCTTGCCGGTGCCCGGCCCGGCGATGATCATCAGCGGTGCGGCGGCGGTCGCGGCGGCCCGTTGCTCCGGGTCGAGCCGGTCCAGCAGGGAGCCGCCCGCCGTTTCTCCCGGAGACACGTCGTCCCTAACGTCCTCGTGTGCTGCCCCGCCCCCGGCCGCCTGATCTCTCGCGGCCGGCCCAACGGGGACGCCCGCCGGACGCCGGACCCCCGGGCGGGGTGGCGGGATCCCGCCCTCCCGGGCCGGCACCGCCCGCCGTCCCGGCTGCCGCGGCGGGGGACGGCGCCGGGCCAGGGCTGCGGGGGCGGCCATGTCGAACAGCGCGGCCGTGCCCCGGTCGAGCTCACCCGGCCCGAAGAGCCGGATCACGCCGTACTCGCCGTCGTATCCGGCCTCCTTGCGCACCGCGCCGGCCCGCAGCCTCGTGATGGCCTCGCCGAGCAGGGTGCCGCCGGCCCGGCCCAGCTCGCCGGGCGGGGTAGCGAGCAGGATGGCCAGTTCCGGGCCCAGCGCGGCGACGAGCCGGCTCACCTCGACGTCCACCTTCTTGCTCCGGGGCCCGGTGCCGAGGAGTTCGCTCACCACATCCGGCAGGGAGACCAGGTTGACGGAGCGGGCGGCCCCGTCCGGCTGGTAGCCCGCCGGCCGGTCGGCAAGCTCGGTCACCCGGTTCAGCACGCCGATGGTCAGCGGCCTGCGGCATTCGGGGCATGTCCCCCCGTGAGTGGCCGACTGTTCCGGCTCCAGCCGGACGCCGCACTTACGGTGCCCGTCCAGGTGATAACGGCCACCCTCCGGAAAGAAATTGACCGTCCCGTGCAGGCCAGACCCGGTGCGCAAGGCGCGCTCGATCGCAAAGTAATCCAGTTCAACGTCAAGCGTTGTCGCCTCGCGGCCGAGCATCGGGGGTGAGTGCGCGTCCGAATTACTGACCAGCCGATAACCGTCGAGAGAAGAGCACATCCAGTTCATGGGCGGGTCAGAGGAGAGGCCCGTCTCTACCGCGAACACCTGGCTAGCCAGGTCGCCGTAACAGTCGGCGACGACATCGAAACCGGATTTGGATCCCAGGACCGCGAACCAAGGGGTCCAGATATGGGCGGGCACGAGATAGCAGCCGGGGCCTGCGTTCAGGGTGATGTCCAGCAGATGCCGTGAGTCGAGGCCGAGAATAGGGCGCCCGTCTGAGGCCAGGTTGCCGACCTTCGCAAGGGCGGCTGTGATCTTCCCCGCTGCCTCTAGCGTCGGCGCATACAACAGGTGATGGACCTTGCGCGTGCGCTCACCCGCCCGGTAGATCGTCGATATCTCCGCAGACAGCATGAAACGCACCGGCTGATCACAAGTCGGCGGTGAGTTCCGCCGAAGCTGGTCCGCCAGGTCCTGGCGGAGTTGCAGTAAGCCCGGTTCGGCGGGAACCAGCGTCTCGCGGAGTTCTTCGGCCCAGCTGGGATGGGTGAAGTCCCCCGTCCCGACGACCGTGACGCCCTTACGCAGCGCCCACCAGGCGAGCCCGGGAATGTCACAGTTCTTGCTGCACGCCCGGGAGAAGCGCGAGTGGATATGCAAGTCGGCGTGAAACATCCTGCGTCGCGGCTGCTTTCTCCCTAGTGGTGCGCGGCCGGTCCTGCTGACCACGGCGGTCTGGCGGCCGCGCCCGGCCCTGGCGGCCGGCCCCTGGCGCCCGTTCCCCTGACCTGGCGCCCGTGGTGGTCGCCCCTGCCGGTGATCCGGGCCGGCGACTGGTGCTGGTGCCCGGGCCGGGTTATGCCCCGGGCTGGCTGATGCCTGGTGCCCGGCCCGGGTTATACCCCGGGCTGGCTGATGCCTGGTGCCCGGCCCGGGCGTCCCCTGGCCCGGTGGCCTGCCGGGCGGGTGCCCGTGCTTCCTGACGTTCTTCGGCCGGCGCCGCGGGCGGCGCCGCGGTCGCGTGGCGTGCGCCGCCCGGTCGCGCAGCGCGGCCCGGCGGACGTGCCGGCCCCGGTGCGGACTGGACGTCCCGCACTGGCCTGCCTGCACTGGCCTGCCTGCACTGGCCTGCGCGTGCTGCCTGGCCTGGCCTGCCCGGATTCCCCCGAGCAGGTCTGGCGACCTGCACTGGGGCGGCCCGGGGGTGCCGCGTCAGTGCGGATTCGCCTGCTACGTCTGGGATCCTGCCACGACGGCAGGTGGCGCGGGGCATGGTTCGGGCCAGGCGCGTGGCCGGGTTAGGTGGCCAGCGGCGGCCGGGCGTGCCCCTTCCCTGGGGTCGCCCGCGGCCCGTGCCTCAGCCCGGCATCCCGGCCCGGGGGAAGGGCCGGCCCGGGATGGTCGGCCCGGGATGGTCGGCCCGGCCTGCCCTCTCGGCCGCCCCTCCCGGGCTCTCGCTCCGGGGCTGGCGTCCCTGCCTGCCGTCCCGGCCCGGCGTCCCCGGGCTGGCGTCCAGCCGGGCAATCTGCCCCGCCGCTCATTCCCGCCTGCCGGCCCGGCGGCTCATTCCGGGCCTGCCGGCCCGCCAGTCATTCCCGCCTGCCGGCCCGGCGGCTCATTCCGGCCTGCCGGCCCGCCAGTCATTCCCGCCTGCCGGCCCGGCGGCTCATTCCGGCCTGCCGGCCCGCCAGTCATTCCCGCCGGGCGGCCCGGCCGCTCATTCCGGCCTGCCGGCCCGGCCGCTCATTCCGGCCTGCCGGCCCGCCAGTCATTCCCGCCGGGCGGCCCGGCCGCTCATTCCGGCCTGCCAGCCCGCCAGTCATTCCCCCCGGGCGGCCCGGCCGCTAATCCGGCCGCCTGGCCGCCCGGGTGGCGTCCTGGGCCGGCGCCGTGTCCCCCCGCTCCGGGATGGACGGCGCGGGCACGCCTCACGCCAGGCCCCCCGCGGGCCTGGCCCGCGGGCCAGGCCCCCCGCGGGCCAGGCTTCCCGCCGCCCGGAGTTCTCCGTCCCCAACGGGGAGGGCGCGGCCGGCTGCCCATTGGCTATGAGCAACAATGCATAAGTAGACCCGCGGTGGATGACCCAATGTTCATCGGCGGTTACACCGATCAAGTCGGCAGAGAGGGTGACCGTGACGCGGGCGGGAAGGCCAGTAGGACGGCCGGAAAGGAGTGCGCCTTGCTCAGCGACCTGGCCGCTCTGACGCCTCCTGCGGTTGTCTGCGTGGCCTTCCTCATCGGGGTGGGACTCTTCCTGCGCCATCAGCTTGGCCCCAAGCGTGAGTCTGCAGAAGACGAGCACCCGGAGGATATTTCCGGCGACGGCGGGATTCCGCACGGTGATGGTTCGCAGAGTGATGCTTCGCAGTCGGCTGCATCGCCCGATCGCGGCGAGCACTAGAGCACGTTCAGAACCAAGCGGCAACCGCCACGGCAGGCGGGATACATCGGCACTCCTCTTTGCGGGTGCCCTATCCATGTTCGATTACTCAGAGTTACAGTAATCTTCCAGGTAGTCCGCCTGGCCATGCCGCTCAGAGAACTCTGGCCGCGTTTCCAGGAGCATGAATTGGCAAACGCAAGCGGTGCATGGTATATCTTTGGCAACCTAAAAAAAGTTGCTCCAGCGGAAGGGCTGGCACCCATGGCACAAAAGGTTCAGGTGCTCCTCGTCGATGACCTCGACGGAGGTGAGGCGACCGAGACCGTGGCCTTCAGTCTCGATGGCACCACCTACGAGATCGACCTCAGTTCAGATAACGCGACCAAGCTCCGCAAAGAGTTTGCGACCTACGTTGACCATGCGCGCAAGGCCAGTGGTGGCGCGGGTGGCACCCGCCGCCGGCGCGCCAGGACCGGTCCGGGCCGGGAGCGCAGCTCGGAAATCCGGGCATGGGCCAAGCAGCGTGGCTACAAGGTCAGCGAGCGTGGCCGGATTCCCGCCCAGATCATCTCGGAGTACGACGCAGCTCACTGAGGGATAGCACCAGAGGGCCCGCAGGTGCCCTGTGGCGTGCCAGTTTCCGTTAAGCGCTGGAGCACGCCATAGGACCCGTGCGGGCCCCTGTGCTTTGCAGAGCCCTGTGCTTTGCAGAGTCCCGTGCCTGATGGCCCCACGCTGACGGAGCCTGCGCTTACCTGTTCCGTGCTTACGGGCCTGTGCTGACGGGGCGCAGGCCTACCGGCCCCGGTGCCCCCGGCCCCGTGCTTACCGGGCTCTCTGTGCGGGCCGGCCGCGGCCTATCGAGTCCTCTGTGCGGGCCGGCCGCGTGCCTATCGGCCCAGTGCTTCTGCTCACTGCTATCCGCACCGTGCTATGCGGTGCGGCGGCCTCCTGCGCCTCCTGTGCTCTGTGAGCCCCCTGCGCCGCGGTGGCCGGCTGCCTATCGCGCCGTGATTAGTCACGGCCCCGGGGCGGCTCTCCGGCCGCTCCCGCCCGGGTGCCGGCGATCCCGCGCGGCGGGCGTTTCCCACGGCCCGGCGAAGCGGCCCGGCTGCCGCTTCCCCGGCGTGCCGGGCGGCCCGGCCGGTGAACTTCCGTGGCACCCCGCTCGTTGGTACGGAGTATGAACCGGCGCTGGTCGCAGCGGGGACGGGTGCGTTCGCTTGCGGCGTACAGGGAACACCTTCCCCCCTCCCAGGGGTTGGATGGGATGAAGGTCCTCATGCCGGGGAACTGTTTACATAAGTGCCGCATATCGCGCGGTACATCGTCCGGCATGCGGGCTACCATGCGGAAGGGACGGGCCCCGGACATCCGGACATCTGGGTCCCCCCGACCGCTCTGTGAGGAGCGAGGCGATGTTCGAAAGGTTTACCGACCGGGCGCGGAGAGTTGTGGTGCTGGCTCAAGAAGAAGCCAGGATGCTCAACCACAACTACATCGGCACCGAGCACATCCTGCTTGGCTTGATCCACGAGGGCGAGGGCGTGGCAGCCAAGGCGCTGGAATCCCTGGGGATCAGCCTGGAGGCCGTACGCCAGCAGGTTGAAGAGATAATCGGCCAGGGCCAGCAGGCACCTTCCGGGCATATCCCGTTTACGCCGCGTGCGAAGAAGGTGCTTGAGCTTTCGCTGCGCGAGGCGCTGCAGCTCGGGCACAACTACATCGGCACCGAGCACATCCTGCTCGGCCTTATCCGCGAGGGTGAGGGCGTTGCGGCCCAGGTGCTGGTCAAGCTGGGCGCGGACCTGAACCGGGTGCGCCAGCAGGTGATCCAGCTGCTGCACGGCTACCAGGGCAAGGAGCCCGCCGCGGCCGGCGCGCCGTCGGAGTCCGCTCCGTCGACGTCCCTGGTGCTGGACCAGTTCGGCCGGAACCTGACGCAGGGCGCTAGAGAAGGCAAGCTGGACCCGGTCATCGGCCGGGAGAAAGAAATTGAGCGGGTCATGCAGGTGCTGTCCCGCCGGACCAAGAACAACCCGGTGCTCGTGGGTGAGCCCGGCGTGGGCAAGACCGCCGTGGTCGAGGGGCTGGCCCAGAAGATCGTCAAGGGCGAGGTGCCCGAGACGCTGAAGGACAAGCAGCTCTACACGCTTGACCTCGGCGCCCTGGTGGCCGGCTCGCGCTACCGCGGCGACTTCGAGGAACGGCTGAAGAAGGTCCTCAAGGAGATCCGGACCCGCGGCGACATCATCCTGTTCATCGACGAGCTGCACACGCTGGTCGGTGCGGGCGCTGCCGAGGGAGCGATCGACGCTGCCTCGATCCTGAAGCCGATGCTGGCCCGCGGCGAGCTTCAGACCATTGGCGCCACCACGCTGGATGAGTACCGCAAGCACCTGGAGAAGGACGCCGCGCTCGAGCGCCGGTTCCAGCCGATCCAGGTGGCCGAGCCGACGATCTCGCACACCATCGAGATCCTCAAGGGCCTGCGCGACCGCTACGAGGCCCACCACCGGGTGTCCATCACCGACGGGGCCCTGGTCGCCTCGGCCCAGCTCGCCGACCGCTACATCAGCGACCGGTTCCTGCCGGACAAGGCGATCGACCTGATCGACGAGGCCGGATCGCGGATGCGGATCCGCCGGATGACCGCACCGCCGGACCTGCGCGAGTACGACGAGAAGATCGCCCAGGTGCGCCGGGAGAAGGAGTCGGCCATCGACTCCCAGGACTTCGAGAAGGCGGCTGCCCTCCGGGACAACGAGAAGCAGCTGATCGCCAAGAAGGAGACCCGGGAGAAGGAGTGGAAGGCCGGCGACATGGACGTCGTCGCCGAGGTCAACGAGGAGCTCATCGCCGAGGTCCTGGCCACCGCGACCGGCATCCCGGTGTTCAAGCTCACCGAGGAGGAGTCCCAGCGGCTGCTCCGCATGGAGGATGAGCTGCACCGGCGGGTCATCGGGCAGAACGACGCGATCAGGGCGCTCTCCCAGGCGATCCGGCGGACCCGGGCCGGCCTGAAGGACCCCAAGCGTCCTGGCGGGTCGTTCATCTTCGCCGGGCCCTCCGGGGTCGGCAAGACGGAGCTGTCCAAGACGCTGGCGGAATTCCTGTTCGGGGATGAGGATTCGCTGATCCAGCTGGACATGAGCGAGTACATGGAGAAGCACACGGTGTCGCGGCTGTTCGGCTCGCCGCCCGGCTATGTCGGCTACGAGGAAGGTGGCCAGCTGACCGAGAAGGTGCGCCGCAGGCCGTTCTCCGTGGTCTTGTTCGATGAGATCGAGAAGGCCCACCAGGACATCTTCAACTCGCTGCTGCAGATCCTGGAGGACGGGCGGCTGACCGATGCCCAGGGCCGGGTGGTGGACTTCAAGAACACGGTCATCATCATGACGACGAACCTGGGCACCCGGGACATCTCCAAGGGAGTGTCCGTGGGCTTCGCCCGGTCGGGTGAGTCGAAGGGGTCCTACGACCGGATGAAGTCCAAGGTGAACGAGGAGCTGAAGCACCACTTCCGCCCCGAGTTCCTGAACCGCGTGGACGACACGATCGTGTTCCACCAGCTGACCGAGGACGAGATCGTCACGATCGTCGATCTGATGATCGCCAAGGTGGACGAGCGGCTCCGGGACCGCGACATGGGCCTGGAACTGCGTCCGGACGCCAAGGCCCTGCTGGCCACCCGCGGCTACGACCCGGTGCTCGGGGCGCGGCCACTGCGGCGCACCATCCAGCGGTCGATCGAGGACGCCCTGTCCGAGAAGATCCTGTTCGGTGAGCTGAAGGCAGGCCAGATCGTCATCGTGGACGCGGAGGGCACCGGCGAGGACGCGCAGTTCACGTTCAAGGGCGTGCCCAAGCCGGACGCCGTGCCGGATGCCGTCCCCGAAGAGGTCGGCAGCAGTGCCGCGGTCGAGCGCGGGGCCACCACTCCGCCGCAGGACTGACCGGGGTACACCGGCATTAGATAGCGAGAACACTGAGCGGCGGTCCCTTCCGGGGGCCGCCGCTCAGTGCGTTCCCGGCAGCGCGAAGCGCCCGTCGGCCAGGGGATCCACCAGGCCGTCCGCCACCAGGCCGTCCAGGGCCCGGCTGCGCTGCAGCTCGTCCGCCCAGGCCGCCTCGAGCCAGGAGCCCGGCACCGGTCCATCGCAGTCACGGAGCACCGCCAGCAGCCGCCCGCGGCACTGCCGGTCCGTGCCCTCGTACTTCTGGCTGCGCCGCGGCCCGCCGTCCGCCGGATACCCGGCCAGCCGCCACGTGCAGCTGGCCGCCACCGGGCAGCTGGCGCAGCGCGGCCGGATGGCGGTGCAGACCAGGGCGCCCAGTTCCATGACCGCCACCGACCACCGGGCGGCCACCGCGGGCTGCTCCGGCAGCAGTGACTCGGCCAGGCTCCGCTCCGCCGCCGACGGGCTGGACGGCGGCAGCTCCCGGCCGCCCACCAGCCGCGCCAGCACCCTGCGCACGTTGGTGTCCAGCACCGCATGCCGCTGCCCGAACGCGAAGCTGGCCACCGCGGCGGCCGTGTAAGAGCCGATGCCGGGCAGGGCCCGCAGGGCGTCTGCCGATGCCGGGACTTCCCCGCCGTGCCGTTCCACCAGGGCCTGCGCTGTCGCGTGCAGCCGGATCGCCCGCCGCGGGTAGCCGAGGCGCCCCCAGGCCCGCACCGCGTCCCCGGCTGGGGCCGCCGCCAGCGACGCGGGCGTCGGCCACCGGGCCAGCCAGGACGCATACACCGGCAGCACCCGGGCGACCGGTGTCTGCTGGAGCATGATCTCGCTGACCAGGACGGCCCACGGCGTCGCATCGGGCCGGCGCCACGGCAGGTCCCGCTGATGAGCGGCGTACCAGTCCAGGATCGCCACCGGGGGTGGAGTCACCGTGCCCGGGGTCGCTGGGTCCGCAGTCGCCATGACGCATCGATCCTCGCATGTTCCCCGCGTGCTGCGGGCGGCCCGCGGGAGGGTTGACGGGCGGGTGCGGGTTTACCGGAGGATCCCGCCCGGGCCTGCCCAAAAGCGCCCCGGAATAGCCGCCGACCTGCAATAATGCCGCACCATTCCGGCGGGTCGGCAAGATCGGCGAGAGCTGCCGTCGCATACTGCTCGCATGCATCGCGGTTCAGCTGACCGAGCCCAAAAGCGCAGGTCAGGTCAACGTCTACTGGCGGCGCAGGGTCATCGCGCTGGCCGCCGGCCTCGGCATGCTCGCGCTCGTCACCTGGACCGTGAACGGCGCGCTCGGCGGCGGGACCACCAGGCAGGCCACCGACCTGTCCCAGACGACCGGCCAGCACTCATCCCTGCCGGCCCCGACCGCATCCGCCACACCCGGCGCCACGGCGGGTGCGACGCAAGTCCCCGACGGGCCAGCCCACGCCGAGCCCGTCGGCGTCCGCGACGCACGGGACCTCTGCGACGCGGCACCCGGGCCAGCACGGCCGGAAGACGGCGGCCGTGCGCGGCTCCGCCTGTCCCCACGCCGACCTCGTGCTCAGCCTGTTCTCGGGCCGGTACAGTTACCCGGCGCACGCCGGGCCGCAATTCACGGTGGACGTGGTGTCCACCGCTCCCGGCCGCTGCACCGCCGACCTCGGACCCACGCGCCTGCATATCGTGATCAGGGCGGGCGGGAAGAACCAGGTCTGGGACTCCGCGGCCTGCGCCCGGCCTGCCGCCCGGGCCACGACGCTGGCCCGGGGAGTACCCGCCGTGGTGCAGATCGGCTGGAACCGGCAGGTTTCGGCGCCAGGGTGCCGGGCCCCGCACCGGGCCGCCCGGCCCGGCACGTACACCGCCACCGCCTACAGCGGGAAACTGAGCAGCCGCACCATCATCTTCGTGCTGAAAGGCAACGGGATCGCGGTGCCGTAGCCCCGCCCTGACGGCTCAGGAGTATTTCTCCAGCAGGGTGACCTCGGCCAGCCGGGAGAGGCCCTCCCGGGCCGCGCGCGCGTGCGGCTCCGTCACCCCGTCGACCGCCTGCAGCTCGACCACGCTGGCCGCCAGCAGCTTGTGCAGCCCGCCGAAGTGCGCCACCAGCTGTTCCGCCGCCGGCCGGGGCAGCCGCGGGACCCTGGCCAGCAGGCGGTACCCCCGGGGCTCCACCGGCTCGTCCAGCATGCCGGAGCCGCCGAGCCCGAGCACCGTGGCCACCGTGGCCATGTCCAGCAGCTCCTCCGGGGAAAGCCGCGCCAGCTCGTCGAGCACCCCGCCGACCTGGGCGCACGGGTTCTCGCCAGCCGGCGCCGGCAGGTAGTCCTGCACGACCAGCTGGCGCTCGAACTCGCTGCCCGCGATGAGCTCGTCCAGCTGGAGGGCGAGCAGCCGCCCGTCGGTGCCCAGCTCGATCTTGTAGCCCTCGATCTCGCCGGCGATGCGCCGGACCATCTCCAGCCGCTGCGCCACCATGGTCACGTCGCGCGCGGTCGCCAGGTCCTCGATCTCGTGCGCGGTCAGCGTCCCCGACACCTCATCCAGCCGGTGCTTGTACCGCTCGAGGGTGGCCAGGGCCTGGTTGGCCCGGGACAGGATCGCCGCCGAATCCTCCAGCACGTACCGGGCCCCGTCCAGGTACAGGGCGATGATCCGCATGGATTTGCTGACCGAGATCACCGGGCAGCCGGTCTGCCTGCCGACCCGCTCCGCCGTCCGGTGCCGGGTCCCCGACTCATCGGTCGGCAGCGTCGGGTCGGGGACCAGGTGCACGGCGGCCCGGACGATGTACCCGGCCCCGGAGTCGAGCACGATGGCACCGTCCATCTTGGCCAGCTCGCGCAGCCGGGTCGCGGAAAACGGCACCCGTAGCTCGAAACCGCCGGAGCACACCTCGTCCACCGCGGGCCCGTCGCCGAGCACGATCAGCGCGCCGGTGTTCCCCCGCAGGATGCGCTCCAGCCCGTCGCGGAGCATGGTGCCCGGCGCCAGTGCGGCCAGGGCGGCCCAGCGTCGCTCGTCCCTGCTCTTGACGTCCCTGCTCCTGACGCTCCGGCTTCCCGCACCCGGGCTGCTGGCGTCGGTGCTGCTGGCGTCCCGGTTCTCGTCGGTTGGCGGCACACGACCCCCGGAGGTTGCTGGACGGGCCCAGTGTATCGGCGGCTCCAGGCCACCGGCCGGCAATCAGCCCCCGAAGGCGGCGGCCATCGCCTCCCGGATGTCCTCGACCTCCCGCACCTCGATCCCCCCGGCCGGGCTTTTTGCGGCCGGGCTTTTTGCGGCAGAGTCCGCCGCGGCCGAGCCCGCAGGCACGATGGCCAGCCGGAACCCCATGCGTTCCGCCTCGGCCAGCCGGCGCTGCACCCCGGTGACCCGGCGTACCTCGCCGGCCAGGCCCACCTCGCCGATCGCTACCACCGAGCCGGGCACGCTGAGGTCCACCACCGCGCTGGACAGGGCGAGGGCCACGGCCAGGTCCACGGACGGCTCCCCGAGCCGGACCCCGCCCACGGTGGCCGCGTACACGTCCTGCTTGCCCAGCTTGAGGTCGGCGCGCCGGGACAGCACCGCGAGGACCATGCCGACCCGGGAGGCGTCCAGCCCGGAGGTGACCCGGCGGGGGATGTCCAGGGCGGACGGCGCGACCAGCGTCTGCACCTCGCTGAGCAGCGGCCGCCGGCCTTCCAGGGTGACGGTGACACAGGTCCCGGGCACCGCGTTACGCCGGTGGGTGAGGAACAGGCCGCTCGGGTCGGGCAGCTCGGTGATCCCCTGCTCGCCGAGGTCGAAGCAGCCGATCTCGTCGGTCGGGCCATACCGGTTCTTCAGCGCCCGGACCATGCGGAACTGGGCATGCCGGTCGCCCTCGAAGTGGAGCACCACGTCCACCAGGTGTTCCAGGGCGCGCGGCCCGGCGATGGACCCGTCCTTGGTCACGTGCCCGACCAGCACCGTGGTCACCGCGTGCTGCTTGGCCACCGCGATCAGGGCGGCGGTGACCGCCCGGATCTGGCTGACCCCGCCCGGCGCGCCGTCCACCCCCTCCATCGCGATGGTCTGCACGGAGTTGACGATCAGCAGCTGGGGCCGCACCGCCGCCACGTGGCCGAGCAGCGCGGCGAGATCGGTTTCCGCGGCCAGGTACAGGTTCCCGGCCACGGCGCCGATCCGGTCCGCCCGCAGCCGCACCTGGGCGGCGGATTCCTCGCCGGTGATGTAGAGGACCGGGGCCGCCGCGGCGGCGTGGGTCCCTGCCTCCAGCAGCAGCGTGGACTTGCCCACGCCGGGCTCGCCCGCCAGCAGCACCACCGCCCCGGGCACCAGGCCGCCGCCCAGCACCCGGTCCAGTTCGTCCAGCCCGGTCGGGCGGGCGCCCGCGGCGCTGGCGTCCACCTCGCCGATGGGCAGCGCGGGGCTGGCCGGGGCGATGGCGGCCGGCGGCCCTCCCAAGCCAACACCGTCCAGGGACGGCCCGCCCAGGGCGGCGCCCGCCCGCCCTGGGCCGGCGCCATCCAGCCCGGCACCCAGGCCTGCCAGGGCGGCGCTGCCGAATCCCGTCGCCCGGGCGACCCGGGAGGTGGCGACCTGCTCGACCGTGCCCCAGGCCTGGCACTCACCGCAGCGGCCCGACCATTTCGTGGTGCGCCACCCGCATTCCGCGCACTGGAACGCCGGGCCTGCCGAGGACTTCGCCATGGCCGGGACGCTACCGGCCGGCACCGACAGCCAGGGCCGGCGACACTCCCCGGCGGCGACACTCCTGCGTCCAATGCGGTGAGCAACTGCGCGCGTCGCGCCGCATAAGCTGGCCAAGGCGGATCGATCGGCGCCTGGAGGTCCCGGGACAGCGTCCGCCGCAGAGTGCGGAAGGAGCCACGGTGAGCCAAGCGGGCACAGCGCCGCGACGCCTGGTGGCGCTATCGACCGCGTCGGTCTATCCGGACCGGACGCCGGATGCGTTCGAGGTCGCGGCGCGCCTGGGTTACGACGGGGTCGAGGTCATGGTCACCCCGGATGCGGTCAGCCAGGACGTCGAGGCTCTGCAGCGGCTCGCCGACTATCACGGCGTCCCGGTGCTCGCGGTGCACGCGCCCTGCCTGCTGATCACCCAGCGGGTCTGGGGACGCGAGCCGTGGGGCAAGCTGGTCCGGGCCAAGGACGTGGCCGAGCAGCTGGGCGCGCGGGTGGTCGTAGTGCATCCCCCGTTCCGCTGGCAGCGGGAGTACGCCCGCGACTTCGCGGCCGGCCTGGCCCGGATGCAGGACGAGACCGACGTGGTGTTCGCGGTGGAGAACATGTTCCCGCTGCGGGCGCGGGGCGCCGAGGTCGCGCCGTACGCCCCGTCCTGGAACCCGGTCCCGATGGACTACCCTCACGTCACCCTGGACCTGTCGCACACAGCCGTGTCCGGGTCCGACGCGCTCGCCATGGCCGACGAGCTCGGCCCCCGGCTCGCCCACGTGCACCTGGCCGACGGCAGCGGGGTGCCCAACCGCGACGAGCACCTGGTCCCCGGCCGCGGTACCCAGCCGTGCGGGCCGCTGCTGCACCGGCTGGCCGCCGACGACTACCAGGGGCTGATCGTGCTGGAGGTCAAGACGTTCCGCGCGCCGACCAGCGAGGCACGCCAGGCGGACCTGGCGGAGGCGCTAGAGTTCGCCCGGGCCAACCTGGCCGCCCCCGGGGAGGCCCCCGCGGGCGCGTCCCCGGCCGGCCCCTCGCCCTCTCCGGCCAGCCCGGCCCCGGCCGGCTCGCCGCCGGCCCGGTTCGGTATGACCGCTCACCCGCTGAGCACCAGCCGGTAACCACCCCACTGGCCGCCGCGACGCAGGCCGCAGCCCTGGACGCGGCCCCGACCGAGGATGCATGCTGCCCGTCATGACTTCGAACCGTCCAGCCCCCGCCCGGCCGGGGACGCTCATCACGGTGGCGCCGACCGGCGCGGAATCCGACAAGGCGTCGGTCCCGGCCCTCCCCGTCACCCTGGACGAGCTGACCACGACCGCGGTGGAATGCCGCGCCGCCGGGGCCGCCGTGATCCATGTCCACATCCGGGACGGCCAGGCCCGGCCCACCCTGGATCTGGGCCGGCTCAGGGACACCGTGCAGGCGCTGCGCGAGAGCACCGACCTGATCATCCAGCTGTCCACCGGCGGCGCCGTTACCGACAGCTTCGACGACCGGCTCGCGGTGCTCGAGGCGGCGCCCGACGCGTGCTCGCTCACCTGCGGCACGGTCAACTTCGGCGACGAGGTGTTCGCCAATCCCTGGCCGTTCATCCGCGAGCTGTACGCCCGGACCCAGGCGGCCGGGGTGGTGCCCGAGTTCGAGCTGTTCGACCTGGGACAGGTGGCCACGCTGCACCGGCTGCTGGACGAGCTGGGCCCGCCGCACGGCGGCCACGTGCACTGTGACCTGGTGATGGGCGTGCCCGGCGGCATGCCGGGCACCGTGGACGCCCTGGTCGCGGCGGTGGCCGCGCTCCCCGCGGGGGCGACGTGGTCCGCCACCGGGATCGGGCGGACTACGCTGCCCGGTGCTGCTGGGCGCGCTCGGCGCCGGCGGCCACCTGCGCGTCGGCATGGAAGACACCACCTCGTTCGCCCGGGGCCGCCCCGTGGCCCGCAACGCCGAGCTCGTCGAGCGCGCGGCCACCCTGGCCGGGCTGGCCCAGCGGCCGCCGCTGGCCCCGGACGAGGCCCGGGAGATGCTTGGGGTGAGCAGCCGTCACTGAACCGCCCATCCTCGCCGAGGTCGTCCGGTCGGGGTTCGTCGAGTCGAGGCACCGCGTTTCGTTGCGGATAATCGGAACCGACGGGACGCCGCAGCTGGCCGCCGGCCAGCAGGACGCACCGATGTTCCCCCGCTCCGCGAACAAGCCGATGCAGGCCGCCGGGATGCTGCGCTGCGGCCTCGACCTGGACGGCAAGCTGCTGGCGCTCGCGGCGGCCAGCCATTCGGGTGAAGACTTCCACGTCGCCGGGGCCAGCGAGATCCTGGCCCGGGCCGGGCTGACTGAGGATGACCTGCAGTGCCCCCGCGCGCTGCCCCGGGAAGAGGTGTTCCAGCAGGACTTCCTGCGCGAGGGCGGGGAGCCCGGCCGGCTGCGCATGAACTGCTCCGGCAAGCACGCCGCCATGCTGGCCACCTGCGTCGCGGCCGGATGGCCCACGGGCACCTACACCGACCCCGGGCACCCGCTCCAGGTGGCGCTCCGCCAGACGGTCGAGGACCTGGCCGGGGAGCCGTCCGCGGCGGTGGGGGTGGACGGGTGCGCCGCCCCGGTGTTCGCGCTGTCCCTGGCGGGCCTGGCCCGGGCGTTCCAGGCGCTGGTCACCGCGCCGCCGGGGACACCCGAGCGCCGGGTGGCCGACGCGATGCGGGCCCATCCGGAGTGGACGTCGGGCAGCCTGCGCCCGGAGCGGGCGCTGATGGCCACGGTCCCGGGCCTGCTGCTCAAGGCCGGCGCCGAGGGTGTGCAGGCGTTCGCGCTGGCCGACGGCCGTGCCGGGGTGTTCAAGATCGAGGACGGCTCGTACCGGGCCCGGGAGCCGCTTACGGTCGCCATGCTGCGGCGGCTCGGCGTGACCACCGCGCCGGGGGTGCCGGACTCGGCACTGGACGAGATCGGCACCGTCCCGGTGCTAGGCGGGAGCCGGGCCGTCGGCGTGGTCCGCGCCTTCCTCCCCGGCTGAGACCGCTGGCCCCGGGCGCCCTGGGGGGGTGCTTGCTGGGCGTTTGCAAAAGCAAGCACTCTTTGATTCACTGAGTACTGTGAGTCCTATGCGAGTGAGCTCCATCGGTGAATACATCAAGGAGCAACGGGAGCAGGCGAAGATCTCGCTGCGCCAGCTGGCCTCCCAGGCGGGGGTCTCCAACCCGTACCTGAGCCAGATCGAGCGCGGCGTGCGCCGGCCGAGCGCCGAGATACTGCAGCAGATCGCCAAGGGGCTGCGGATCTCCGCGGAGGCCCTGTACGTGCAGGCCGGGATCCTGGAGGACCGGCCCCCGGACTCGGGGGTCCGCGCCGCCGTGCTGGCCGCACCGGAGCTGACCGAGCGGCAGAAGCAGGTGCTGCTGGAGATCTACGACTCCTTCCGCCGGGAAGCCGCGGCGCAGACGCAGGAAGACGCCGAGGACACCGCCGTCACGGCGGAGGCAGCCTCGATCCAGGCGGCCGCGGCCGAGGCCACCGCGGCCCAGGCAGCCGCCGAGAACGCCCGCGCGCAGGGCGCGGCCGGGGGCGCGCTGGGAGCAGGCGACCGGGCTGGACGGCGCAGGACTCGATGAAGAAGATGATGACCCCCTCGCGGCAGCGGAGCCGTTGGGTACGGCCGAGGCGGCCGGGCCGCCTGACTCAACGGGTCTGCCAGAGGGTGGACCAGGAAGGATGAATGACCATGAACCGCACCACCATTGACGTGAAGACCGAGGTGCGCAAGCTCGCCGGCACCAAGCCCGTGCAAGCCGCCGCCGGAGCCGGGGTGCTGGCCTCCGCGGCCGTGCGCGAGCTGCCCGCGCGGATCGCCCGCTGGCGCAGCGATGGCTCGCTGGCCGCCCTGCCAGGCCTGGCCACCGAGTACATGACGACCGCCCGGACCAAGGCGGTCCAGGAGTACGACAGGCTTGCCAAGCACGGCGCCCGGGTGCTCAACGGGAAGACCGCGCTGCCCGGCAAGGACAGCAAGAAGAGCTGACGATCCGTATGCAGGCAACTGCCTCAGGCCGGGCGGGACACGGGCTTTGGTCCCGGTTCCCGCCCGGACCGGATAACCTGATCCTGTGTTGCTAAACACAGGAGCGATGACCCCGCTCTACTGGTTCCTCGAGATTCTGGCGATCGCCGCCTTTGTCTGCGAGGTATGGGGCTTCGTGGACGCACTGCGCCGTCCCTCGAAAGCCTTCGTGGCGGCAGGCAAGCAGAACAAGCCGCTCTGGCTGATCATCCTCGGCGTGGCCTCGGTGATCGGCCTCTACCTCGGCGTCCTGTCCGGGGGGTTCGGTGCCGTCGGCATCCTGCCGATCGCCGCCTTCGTGGCCTCGGCCATCTACCTGACCGACGTCCGGCCCAAGGTCAGGGAGTTCCGGGGCAGCAACGGCAGCAGCCAGGGTCCCTACGGCCCCTGGTAAGCCCGGCGCATCGGTTCCGGATCCCTGATACCGGCAGTTTTCCCGGTGTCCTGGCCCGGTAGGGTGACTGACCGTGAGTGACAACCCGTTGCGTACCCACCGGCTCGAACTCGACGACCAGACGCTCCGCGAGTGGGATGCGGTCGTGCTGGCGTCCGGCCCGGACGGGATCGTGCTGGACTCCTCCGCGTTCTATCCCGGCGGCGGGGGCCAGCCACCCGATCATGGGGTGCTGCTGTGGGGTGGGTGTCCAGACCCGGATCGTGGGTGCCCGCAAGGGTGACGACCTCTACCTGATCCCCGCCGACGACGACCCGCTGCCGCCGGCCGGAACCGCGGTTCGCGGCGCGGTGGAGGACGGGCGGCGGACCGCGCTGATGCGCACCCACACCGCGCTGCACGTGCTTGGCGGCGTGGTCTTCCGGGACTTCGGCGCGCTGGTCACCGGCGGGAACATGGAGCCGCTGACCGCGAGGATGGACTTCAACCTGACCGAGGTCCCGCCCGGCTTCCGGGAGGCCGTCGAGGCCGCGTGCAACACCGAGCTCGCCGCGGACCGCCGGATCGACGTCCGGGTGCTGCCCCGTGACCAGGCGTTCGCGATCCCGGACATCATCCGCACCGCCACGAACCTGGTCCCGCCCGAGGTCAGGGAGGTGCGGATCATCGACATCGTCGGCCTCGACCAGCAGGCGGACGGTGGCACCCACGTGGCCTCGACCCGCCAGGTGGGCGGGATCCAGGTCGTCAAGATCGAGAACAAGGGCAAGGGGTTCCGCCGGGTCCGTATCCAGGTCACCGGCGGGCCGCGCAGTTAGAGGGGCATCACCAGGAGCGCGGCCGGGACCACGACCAGCGCGGCGGCCGCCCCGTAGACCAGGGCCCGGGCGGGCACGGAGATTCCAGGTACCGGCGTGAGCAGCCGCTCCACCCGGGCGGTCACCCCGCTGTCGCTCATCGCGGCGTCCTCGCCCGCTATGGCCAGTGTGCCGGAGGGGCTGGCTGGCGCGCCCGCGGCCCCGACCCTGATGAGCGCGGTGACAAGCTCACGGGCCGGCCGGTGCCGCGCCGCGTGATCGTCCGCGAGCATCTCGACGAGCAGCGCCACCGACGCGTAGGACCGCTGGACCAGCACCGACCAGGGAAAGGCCCGGGCGAGCGCGGTGAACGGGAGCAGCACGAGGTCGTGCCGCTCCCGGAGGTGGGCCCGCTCGTGGGCCAGGACTGCGGCCAGTTCCGCCTGGTCCAGCAGGGCGAGGGCGCCGGCGCTGATCACGATGCGGGAGCGCAGCCCGGGCACGCAGTAGGCGGCAGCGGCGGGATGGTCGACGACCAGGGCGCCGGGGACCTTCGGGTCGCCGTGCGCGAGCAGGCTGAGCAGCGCCCGGTGCCGCCGGCGGTCCCGCAGCACCGCGCCCGCCGAGGCGATGAGGACCCAGCAGAGCAGCACGAGCAGCGCCGCCGAGGCACCCAGGCAGAGCAGCCGCATGAGCGCGACCGGGCCGGGCGACCGCGCGTCGTCCGCCACGTCGCGGACGGCCTTTTCCAGCACGGTGAAAGCCCCGCCGGCCACCCCGGGGCCGCCCGGATCCGCGCCGAGCGCCGCCAGGGTCCCGATCCCGGCGACTCCCCAGCCGAGCCCCATGGCCTGCCAGAGCATGATGGCCGCCGCCGGTGACCGCCGCGGCCAGCGCGCCGTGGCCAGCTCCGCGGCCGCGGGCACCAGGCCTACCGCGACGGTGGCCAGAACCAGGACGGGGGAAAGCACGAAAGGTCAGCTCCTGGCGGGATCTCCGCCTGTCTCCAGGGCGCACCGCAGCACCCGTGCCTCGTTACCCGAGACGCGGCGGGCGAAACTGGCGAGCGCGGCCGACCGGTCGCCGGTCTGGTCGAGGGCGAAAAGCATCAGCTCAGTGACGTATGCTTCCCGGCTCGCTGCGGCGCGGTACAGCCAGGCCCGTCCGTCCCGCTCCCGGCGGGCGAACCCTTTCTTGGCCAATCGGTCCAGGACGGTCATCACCGTGGTGTGAGCCAGATCCCGGTCGGTAAGCCTACTGCCAACCTGGCGCACAGTGAGCTGAGTCTCGCTTTCCCAGAGAACGTCCATAATGGCCCGTTCTAGTTCGCCCAGTCGGTTCACGCAGTCACTCTACCTACCGGCTATACCACCGGACAGACCCAGCCCGGCCCGGCGCAAAACGGTCAGGTGAGCCAGTACACGTTGTAATGCTGATGGTGCATGCGCGCGAGTGGGACAAGCGCGACGGGGCGGCCGTCCGCGGTGGCCTCGAACCGCAGCTGACGCGCGGGGATCCGGGTCACGGAGTCCGGGCTCAGCCTGGGCATCGGCATGGATCCGGTGCCGCCGTAGCCGCCGCTGAGCACGACCGGGCCGTAGGTGACGGCCTGCACCGCGGGCCGGTCCGGCGTCTGGCTCAGCGCGAGCGCCATGGGCAGGGTCACGTCCACCCGGTCCCCGGGCCGCCAGAGCCGCTCGATGACCAGCCAGGTGCCCGGCGCGTGCGGGCCGGGCAGCGGCTCGCCGTTCACCCAGGCCCGGGCCGTCCCGGCCAGCCATCCCGGCAGCCGGATCCGCACGGCCATCCGGGCCGAGCCGGAGACGACTGTGAGGTGGGTGGCGGGCTCGTCCGGGAACCCGGTGACCTGGCGGATCGTCACCCCGACCGCCTCCCAGCTGACCTCGGACGGGATGAACAGGTTGACGAACAGCCCGCGGGTGTCCCGGGAGTAGATGGTGTCCGCGAACTTGGCCTGGGTCTCCAGCCCGCTCGCGTCGTCGCAGGAGAAATTGCGGTAGTTGGTCGAGTAGACGTCCGGGTCGGTGCCCATGAACGGCGGCTGCCGCTTGAACGCCGCCGGTGACAGGCCGGTGTAGTAGATGTTGAAGCCGTGCGCCGAACGCGGGTCCTGCTCGCCGAGCATCTGGTTGAACAGCGTCCGCTCGTAGTAGTCGAGCAGGTCCACCCGGTGCGGCTGGTGGAAGTGCAGCAGCCGGGTCAGCTTCAGCATGTTGTAGCTGCAGCAGTTCTCGCAGGTGCGGTTGCTCAGCTGCCCGGCGATCACGTCGGGCGCGTGCCAGTGCTCGTAGTTGCTGGTGCCGCCGATGACGTAGGCGTGGTGACCGGTGACGATCCGCCAGAAGTTCGTGCCGATGTCGCGGTAGCGAAGGTCCCCGGTTTCCTCCCAGATCCGGATGCAGGCGATCATCTTCGGGATGTTGGTGTTCGCGTGCAGGCCGTGCAGGTCGTCCTGGCCGCGGGCCAGCGGGTCGAAGACCCGGGCGTGGTAGAACCGCTCCGCCGTGCGCAGGTAGCTCTCGTCCCAGGTCAGCCGGTACAGGTTCGTCAGCGACTCGGCGATGCCGCCGTGCTCGGTCTCCAGGATCCGCTGCATGCGCGCATAGGAGATCCGGCCCGTGCGCCAGCCGACCCAGTCGCCGAGCCGGGCCGCCACCTCGAGCGCCCGGCTGTTCCCGGCCAGCTCGTGCTGGTCGATCAGCCCGGCCATGAGCTTGTGGATCATGTAGTAGGGCGACCACACCGGCAGGCCCGCCTCCAGCCGGTCGAAGAAGGTCTCCGGGAAGGCCGACAGGTAACCGTCGTGGAACCCGGCCGCACGGTCCCGGGTCTGGAACCGGGCCATCTGGTCAACCAGGTAGGCACCTTTGTCCGCGGCCGCCTGGTTCCCGGTGTTGGCGTAGGTAATGGCCAGCCCGGACATCAGGTGCCCGGTGCAGTGCCCGCGGACCAGGGAGCCCGGCGCCTCCCAGCCGCCGCACGGGCGGGCCGACGACGGCAGGCCGTAGTTCAGCCGGAACGTGTGCAGCATCCGGTCCGGGTCGAGGAACATCAGGTAGTTCGTGTTCCGCGCCTGGTTCGCCCGCACCGGGCTGTCCAGCAGCCGGACCGCGGACAGCGGGAACGCCGCGCTGAGCCCGGCGGTCCCGTCCAGGACGTAGCCGCTCGTCCAGTTGCCCGAGGCGGCGCTCAGCCGGCCAGCGAGGACGCTGCCCAGTACGGCCCCTGCCGCACCGCCGCTGATCGCGGCGAGCACCGCCCTTCTGCTGACCGGATGGGACATGGCACCGCCCCCTGAAGGTCGGTCCACCGCGGCTGCTCCCGGGTGACCCAGTTTGATCAGAACTCACACCCGCCCAGGCCGTCAATCCCACCTCCGTGACCATCCGCACCCCTCGCGGCGCCCGGCCCGTGTCCCCCACCCGGCCGGCCGCCCAGCCGGGCCGCCCCGCCCCGCGCCGGGCGGAGCACGCGCCGCGGGCCCTGGCTGGTAGGGGAACCCTCTCCATCTCGTGACAGCACGCCCGCGCCTCGACGGCTGCACAGGCGGCCTGTTTCCTCGGGAAGAACCGGCGGGAAGCACGGAGCCCACGTCCACGGATGGGAACGGCATGATGACCGGCCTGCTGCACTGGGTGACGCTGGTGGCCGCCCTGGGCGGCGGCCTGTCGGCGGGGGTCTTCCTCGCATTCTCGGCCTTCGTCGTGCCGGGGAGCTCTAGGCGCGGCTGACCTCCGGCGCAGAGGCCATCGCCGCCATGCAGTCGTCAACACGCTGGCGGTCACCCCGGCGGTGCTGCGGCACTGCTCGGCACGGCGCTGACCTGCCTGGGCCTGGCGGTCTGGGCCTGGCGGTCTGGGCCGGTGGACCACAGCTGGCGCTGGACCGAAGCGGCCACGCTGGCATACTGGGTGGGCTGGCGCAGGAAGACGCGGGCGTCGATGGTCTTGAACTGGGCCCCGATCGCGGTGTACCGTCCGGCCAGCGGCCGATCTGCGCGGTGCGGGCTGGCACCGGCGGGCTCGCCAGCCGGAGGCCGCAGCGCCGCCGCCGCGGGGCGGCTAACTCCGCCGCAGGCCAGCTGCGAAGTCATGTCCGGGTCACCGCGTCGCTCGCCGCGGCCATGCATTTTTAGGGACTAAAGGTTCGCTGAAACTGCGGAAGCCTGATTACCGGAAATAGCCGGTCTACGGGTGGTTCCATTCGGCGCGGCCCGGCGGCCGGGGCGCAGACGGCGGGCCGCCGCGCGCCGGCCAACCTGGCCGGGTGCCGCACGCTGCGGGCGGCCCGTTTCCCTGGGGTGTCCTGTTCGGCCGGGAGCTGCGCACCATCTTCGCGGCCGCCCTGTCCGGTTAGGATGTGCAGGTCGTCGCCGAGGGGAGGACACCGGTGTCCCAGGAATCACCCCGCTTCCGCGCGGTGCTGGAGAACTTCGCCCCGTACCAGCCTGGCCGCCGGGTGTCCGCGCCGGATGGCCGGTCCTACAAGCTGTCCTCGAACGAGTCCCCGTTCGGGCCCCTGCCGTCAGTGGCGCAGGTCATCGCGCAGGCTGCCCTGGACGTGAACCGCTATCCGGACAACGGCGCGGCCGCGCTCACCGAGGCGATCGCCCGGCGGTTCGCGGTGCCACCGGAGCACATCGCGGTGGGCTGCGGATCGGTCGGCGTGACCCAGCAGCTGCTCGAGGCGGTCGGCGAGCCGGCCGCGGAGGTGCTCTACGCCTGGCGCTCTTTCGAGGCCTATCCCACCCTGGTTGACCTGTCGTCGGCGGTGGCGGTCACGGTGCCGCTGCGGGACGAGACGCACGACCTGCCGGCCATGGCGGATGCGATCACCACACGCACCCGGCTCATCTTCGTCTGCAACCCGAACAACCCGACCGGCACCGTGGTGCACGGGGACGAGCTGGCGGCGTTCCTGGACCGCGTGCCTGCGGACACCCTCGTCGTGCTGGACGAGGCCTACGCCGAGTACGTCCGGGACCCGCAGGTGCCGGACGGCATGGCCGTGTACCGGGACCGCCCGAACGTGGCCGTGCTGCGCACCTTCTCCAAGGCGTACGGGCTGGCCGGGCTGCGGGTCGGCTTCCTCGTGGCGCACCCACCGGTCGCGGCGGCGGTCCGCAAGACCATGCTGCCGTTCACGGTGAACGCGGTCGCGCAGGCTGCCGCCATCGCGTCCCTGGCCGCCGAGGCGGAACTGCTCGAGCGGGTGGACGCGGTGGTCAAGGAGCGGTCCCGGGTGCGGGACGAGCTGCTCGCCCAGGGCTGGTCGGTGCCGCCGACCGAGGCCAATTTCGTCTGGCTGCGCCTCGGCGAGGACACCCAGGACTTCGCGGCCGCCAGCGCGCAGGCCGGAGTCGCGATCCGGCCGTTCGGCGCGGAGGGGGCACGGATCTCGATCAGTGACCACGACGCGAACGACGCGTTCCTGGCCGTGGCGCGCGCCTACCCGCGACGCCACTGACCAGGCTGACCGCTAAGCCGCGGACAGGCGGACAGCTGGCAGGCACTGGCCGGGGCCACGCCCCGGCCCTGGCCTGGGCCGCGGCTGCTAGCGGGCGGCGCCCCGGCGTTCGAGCTTCTCGGTGACCAGCCGGTAGAACTGGCGCGGCCGGCCCGGCTGGGGTGCCCGGCTCGGCGGCAGCGGCCAGGCCAGCCCCTCCTCGACCAGGCTGTGCAGCAGCCGCCGGGCGGTGCGGGCGGTGACCCCCAGCACCCGGCCCGCGGTTTCCGCGTCGACCACGAGCGCGCTGTCGCTGCCGGCCAGCTTGTCGGCCAGCCGGGACAGGGTCTCCAGGCCGCGGGGCCGGCTGGCCTCCGCGGCCGGGGCGGCGGGGTGCCGCGGGGCGGGGACCAGGGCGATCCCCTCCCGGTCCAGGGCGAACCCGCGGGTCCCGGCGGCCACGTGCGACCGGGACAGCGCCGCCTGTGCATGCGTCTCCGCGTCCTGCGCGGTGCGGCCCATGCCGATGCCCACTTCCAGGGCAATGCCGAGCTCGGTCCGGGCGCGCTCGCTGAACGGCGGGACCCGGAAGCCGTCGGTGGCGGCGGCCAGCGAACCGCGGGTCGCGGTGACCAGGAAGCAGTGGTCGCTGACCGGGCTGACCGAGGCGTGCATCCGCTGGGCCTCCTGCACCAGGAACCGGTGCACGGTGAGCCGCAGTTCCTCGCGGGCGTGCCGCGGCGAGGACCGGCGCGAGGTGTCCCGCAGCGTGGGCACCTCCACCAGGGCCACGGCGAGCTGGGCCTCTTCCAGGCGGCGGTTCCCGGCGAGCAGGGTCGCCGTGCGCAGGGCGGCCCGGATGGCGCTGCTCGTGGGACGCAGGATCCGGACCGGCACGTCGGCGGCGGAGAGCCGCTGGGCGACCGACTGGAGGCAGGTGAACGCGACCGTGATCTCGTCCCGCCGCCAGAGCCGCTCGTGGAACGCGGCCAGCGTGGCCGCGTTCGCGGCGTCCTCCCGGACGTGCACGCCGGTCGAGGGCACGCCCAGCTCGGCGAACGCGTCCTCCACGTCGGCGCGGCTCAGCACGTCCACGCTGACCCGGCTGAGGTCCTGGCTCAGTTCCCTGGTCGCGCGGAGCAGGGCGGCGTACAGCGCGCTGCCGGACAGCGGGACGTAGGTGGCCGGAACGCGGAGCGTTCCGGCCCGCCGCGCGTACTCGTACGGCACCTGGCTGGCGAACAGGCAGGCGTCGATACCCGGCCCGAGCCGCAGCACCTTGTCGGCGGCTTCCTGCTCGCTGCGGTACGCGGCGGCCACGAGCCGGCGGGCGGGGGTGGCGGATGGCCCGCTACCGGACGCTCCCGGGGGACTGGCCGCGGGGTGGGCGGCCCCGCCGGGCGTCCCGCTCACCTGCGGGCTTCCCGACAGCATGATCCGTTCCACCAGGTCGTGCGGTCCGACGATGCCGATGGTCAGCTCGGCCGCGGGCTGGCGCTGGGCGGTCATGGCCGGCTGCTTCCCGGCGCCGGCCGCTGGCCAGTGGCACCACAGAAGACGCGTGCCCGGCATGGCGGGCACGTGTCAGGTGATCCAGCAGCTCCTAATGGGCCGCCGGTCGCGGGGTACTTCCTGTGCTGTGAAGTCACTGTCAGACCCTTACGCTGCAACGATTGCACGATCGTATATTTCGTAACCCGTCCGCGCCCTCCGGGGAAGGGATTCAGCGGACTGTTTCGTGCAACGTCACATTTTCCGGGGACGGGTCCCGCTTCGGGGCCGCTGTTCAGCGCCCGGGCAGCTCAGCCGCTGGCCGGGTCAGCTGCCAGCCGGGTCAGCCGCTTTCCTCGGCGGTGATGTCGGCACCCAGGGTGGTGAGCCGCTCTGCGACCGCGGCGTGGCCGCGGTCGATGAGGTATCCCGGCGCGACCACGGTCTCGCCCTCCGCGCCCAGCCCGGCCAGGATGAGCGCTATCCCGGTACGCAGGTCGTGCGCCACGACCTTGGTGCCCTTGAGCGTGGACGGGCCGTGCACGATGACCACGTTGCCGCTGTCCACCTCGACCTTGGCGCCCATCTTGTTCAGCTCCCCGACCAGGCCGTACCGGCCGTCGAAGATCGTCTCCCGGATGTAGCTGGTGCCGTCGGCCAGGCAGCTCAGCGCCATGATCGGCGACTGAAGGTCGGTCGCGAACCCGGGGTACGGGCTCGTGATCACGTTTATCGGCCGCAGGCCACGCTCCCGGCGGACCTGGAGGACCGCACCCTTCGGGGTGAACTCCACCCCCATCTGCTCGAGCTTCCAGCGGACCACCCCGAAGTGCTCGAGGGAGGCACCGACCAGGTTCAGCTCGCCACCGGTGATCGCGGCCGCCATGGCCAGCACGCCCGCGTCGATCCGGTCCGGCATCACCGTGTGCTCGGTCGCGGTCAGCTGGCTGACCCCGCGCACGGTCACGAAGCCGGTGCCGCCGCCGCTGATGTCCGCGCCCATCTTGGTCAGGAACGCGATGACGTCGAGCACTTCCGGCTCGAGGGCGCAGTTGTCGATGATGGTGGTGCCGGGGGCCAGGCTGGCCGCCATGATCAGGTTCTCGGTGCCGGTGTGCGACGGCGTGTCCAGGTACAGGTGCGCGCCGCGCATCTGGCCGGCCTTGATGTGGATCTTGTCTTCGCCTTCGTCCACCACGGCACCGAGGCGGGCGAAGCCCCGGTAGTGGAAGTCCAGGTTCCGGCTGCCCAGGTTGCAGCCGCCGATGCCCTCGATGACAGCCTCGCCGAACCGGTGCAGCAGGGCGGGCACGAACAGCACCGAGCCGCGGAACCGGCGGGCGATCTCGGCCGGCAGGACGAAGCTGGTCAGGTTGGAGGCGTCCACCACCAGGGTGCGCTCGGCCTCGTGGAACTTGACCACTGCACCCAAAGCCTGCGCCAGTTCTACCGCCCGGCGGACATCCTCGATAGCGGGGACGTTACGCAGGACGGTCCGGCCTTCTCCGGTGAGCAGCGACGCGGCGATCATCTTGAGCGCCGCGTTCTTGGCGCCCTGAACGAAGACCGTGCCCTGGAGCGGGATCCCGCCTCGTACGCGGTAGCAGGTCTCGGGGCCAATGGTCATGGGGCTGAAGCTCCTGTCCTTCGAAAACGCGAGGTCAACGGCCTGCCGCAGTCGCGGCGGGGCGCTCCCGCCCGGTACCCGCCCGGCAGGACGCGGGCCGGCGGGAAGCCTTGTCCCTGTTCCAGGCCAGTATCCCACCGGCCTGGTCCCCCCTTCTCTGACAGCCAGATTCGGGTCACCCGGACCGCGCCCGGTCAGCGGCGCGGGACGGTTGGCCAGGCTGTCACGGCAGTCATACCCACTGTCGTCCAGTGATGCGCTCATATGCCTCGATGTAGCTTGCGCGGGTCTGCTCGACCACGTGGCCGGGCAGTGCCGGGGGCGGCTCTGCGTCCCGTTTGTCCCAGCCAGCCTCGGGCGAGTCTAGCCAGTCCCGCACAATCTGCTTGTCAAATGAGACTTGTGGCCGGCCGGGCTGCCACTGGCTCAGCAGGCCACAGCCGGGACGAGTCGGGGGTAAGAACCTCATCGGCGAGCAGCAGCCGCCCGCCTGGATCAAAACCGAGCTCGATCTTGGTGTCGGCCACCAGGATGCCCTGCCGGGCGGCGATGTCCGCCCCCCGCCGGTACACCTCCAGCGTGATCCGCTCCAGGTCAGCCGCCACCTCGGCGCCGACCGACGCGGCCACCGCGGACATCGGGATGTTCTCGTCGTGCTGCCCGCGCGGCGCCTTGGTCGCCGGGGTGAAGATCGGCTCGGGCAGCCGGGACCCGTCGGTGAGCCCAGGGGGCAGCGGCACGCCGCACACGGACCCCGACTGCCGGTACTCGCGCAGCCCGGATCCGGCCAGGTACCCGCGGGCCACGCACTCCACCGGAACCATCGACAGCCTGCGGCAGGCCATGGCCCGCCCGGCGAACTCGGCCGGGATCTCCGCGTTGACGAGATGATTCGGGACCAGGTCGGCGAGCTGACCGAACCACCACAGTGACAGCTGGGTCAGGATCTTCCCTTTGTCCGGGATCGGGGTGGGCAGCACGTGGTCGTAAGCCGACACCCGGTCCGAGGCGACGAGCAGCAGCCGGTCGCCGCCCCAGCTGTACACGTCGCGCACCTTGCCGGAGTACAGCAAAGCGGGCGTGGCCCCGTCCAGGCCGGCGCCGCCCGGGTCATGCTCCCCGCCCGCCCCCGGTTCGCTCATGAGAGCCGCTCCAGCCGCTCGAAGACCGGCCCGAGCCGCGCGACGTACCGTTCCGGCCGGCACACCTCATCCAGTGCGGCCTCGTCCAGCGTGCGGCCGCGCGCGGCCGCCTCCGTTCGGAGGGTCTCCCGCAGCGGCGTCCCCGTCTGCCATGTACTCATGGCGGCCGCCTGGACCAGTGCATAGGCGTCTTCCCGGGACATTCCGGAGTCGACCAGCGCGAGCAGGACGCTCGACGTGTAAATGAGCCCGCCGGTGGATTCCAGGTTCGCGAGCATGCGGTCCGCGTCAACCACCAGGCCCTCCACCAGCCCGGTGGTCAGGTTCAGCAGGTAATCGGTGGCGACGGCGGCGTCCGGCAGCGCAATCCGCTCCACGCTGGAATGTGAGATATCCCGCTCGTGCCAGAGCGCCATGCCCTCCATGACCGGGGTGACGTAGCCGCGGACGATCCGGGCGATGCCGGCGATCCGCTCCGAGCGGATCGGGTTCTTCTTGTGCGGCATCGCGGAGGAACCCTTCTGGCCGGCCCGGAACGGCTCGGCCAGCTCCCGCACCTCGGTCCGCTGCCCGTGCCGGACTTCCAGCGCGATCGCCTCGCAGACGGTGGCGATCACCGCGAGGGCACTGATCCATTCCGAGATGCCGTCCCGGAACACCACCTGGGTGGCCACGTCTGCCGGGCGGAGTCCCAGCTCGGCCATGACGGTCGCCTCAATGGCGGGGTCGATGTTGGAGTAGGTGCCGACCGGCCCGGACAGTGTGCCGACCGCGACCGCGTCACGGGCCCGGACCAGCCGGTCCCGGCTGCGGGCCACGGCGAACGCGAAGTCGGCGACGCGGTGCCCCCAGACGTCCGGCTCGGCGTGGATCCCGTGCGTCCGCCCCGCGCGGAGCGTGCCGCGGTGCGTCAGGCCGTGCTCGCGCAGCGCGGCGACCAGCCGGGTCGCCTCGGCCACCAGCAGGTCAGTCGCCTCGGTCAGCTGCAGGGCCAGCGCCGTGTCCAGCAGGTCGGAGGAAGTCATCCCGTAGTGCACGTAGGCGGCCGCCTCGCGCGGCGTGGTGTTATCCGCCCAGGCGGTCAGGAAGGCGATCACGTCGTGTTCAGTGATCGCCTCCACCGCGGCGACCGCCGCTGGAGTGGGCGGTGCCGCGGCCCGCACTGCCTCGACGGACTCGGCGGGCACCGTGCCCGCTTTCGCGTGCGCCTCGAGGACCAGGGTTTCCACCTGGCACCACAGCTCGTATTTGTGTTCCTCGCTCCAGACCCGGCCCATCGCGGGCCTTGTGTACCGCTCGATCACAGGCTCTATCCTCGCCTACCGCCGCTGGTGGATGGGCCGGTGGTGGCCTCCCGGGGCCGGGCTCCGGCGCCCGGGCGGGCCATCCAGCGCTCCGCGCCCGGCATCACCGCCAGCCCGGCCAGCAGCACGATGAGCCGCACCTCGGTGGCCACAGTCGCCCCGGGGGCCGCCGTGGCCAGGGCTAACACCGCGGTGGCCAGCCGCGCGTCACGGCGTGCCCCGCGGTGCCCTCCCGGCCAGCGGCGCCTGATCGGCCCGTGCTCCCTGATCCAGCGCGGCCTGCTCGGCGATGTCGTGGCGGTACCAGCCGCCGCGCAGCCGGATGCGGCCCGCGGCCTCGTAGGCCGCCGTCCGCGCGGCCGCCAGGTCCGGGCCGGTCCCGACCACGTCGAGCACCCGGCCGCCGGACGTCACCAGCTGGCCCGCCTCATCGAGCGCCGTGCCGGCGTGCAGCACGTAGGCGCCGGGGGTCTCGCCGGCCTCGGCCAGGCCCTCGATCGCGTCGCCGCGGGCCGGCTGATCCGGGTAGCCCTCGGCCGCGATCACCACGGTCACCGCGGCGCCGTCCGCCCAGCGAAGGGGCGGTGCGACCGCCAGGGAGCTGGCCGCCGACGCGGCCAGCAGCCCGCCCAGCGGCGTGGCCAGCCGGTCCAGCACCACCTGGGTCTCCGGGTCACCGAACCGGGCGTTGAACTCCACCACCCGCAAGCCTGCCGAGGTCAGGCTGAGCCCTGCGTACAGCAGCCCGCGGTACGGCGTGCCGCGGTGGCGCAGCTCGTCGATGGCCGGCTGGACGACCGTCGCCAGCACCTCCTCGGACAGGCCGGGTGGCGCCCAGGGCAGCGGGGCGTACGCGCCCATGCCGCCGGTGTTCGGCCCCTGGTCGCCGTCCCGGGCCCGCTTGAAGTCCTGCGCGGCCAGCAAGGGCACCGCGGTGACCCCGTCGGCCAGCGCGAACAGCGACACTTCCGGGCCGTCCAGGTACTCCTCGATGACCACGGTGCCGCAGGCCTCCGCGTGCTGCCGGGCGGTGGCCAGGTCGCCGGTGACCACGACTCCCTTGCCCGCGGCCAGGCCGTCCGCCTTGACCACGTACGGCGGCCCGAGCTCGGCCAGCGCGGCGTCGGCCTGGTCACTGGTCTGGCAGGTGTACGCCTCGGCGGTGGGGATCCCGGCCGACTGCATGATCTGCTTGGCGAACGACTTGGAGCCCTCGATGGCGGCGGCCCGGCGGCTGGGCCCGAAGCACGGGATGCCGGAGGCGCGCAGCGCGTCGGCGACCCCGGCGACCAGCGGGGCCTCCGGGCCGACCACGACGAGGTCGGCGCCGGTCGCCCGGGCCAGGCCAGCCACCTGCCCGTTGTCGGTCAGGTCGACGGGGTGCTGGTGGGCGAGCCCGGCGATGCCCGGGTTGCCTGGCGCCGCATGCAGGTCGGTGACGTCCGGGTCGGCCGACAGCGCCCGGGCCAGCGCGTGCTCGCGGCCGCCCGAGCCGAGGAGAAGGACTCGCACGGGCGCGAGCCTACCCTCGATGACTCCCCGGATCCGCGCGGGTCAGCGGCTGGTTTCGCGGCGGCTGGCCCAGCTCTCGGCGCGCAGTGCCCAGCGTTCGTGGTCGCGCCAGATACCGCCCACCATCAGGTAGCCCGGCGAGAAGCCTTCCCTCTCGAACCCCAGCCGCCGGGCCAGCCCGATCGAGCGGCTGTTGGAGGGCTGGATGTTCGCCTCGACCCGGTGCAGGCCCAGCTCGCCGAACACCTCATCGAGCACGGCCCGCAATCCCTGGGTCATCAGCCCCCGGCCAGCGTGCGAGGCGAACGCGCCGTAGCCCAGGAAGCCCGACTGGAAGCCGCCGCGCACGATGTTGTTGACGTTCACGTACCCGACGAGCGCCCCGCAGGCGCGGTGCCGGATCAGGTACGCGGCCTGGTCATCACGGGCGGCCCGGTCCAGGTAGGCGGCGAAGCGCCTGTCGTTGTCCGGCGGGTCGAGCCAGGGCTGGTGCAGCGCCCGGCTCTCCTGCGCCGCCGCGACGAACTCGCCGGCATCAGCACGCTCGGGGACAGTCACTTCCACGTCCATGTCCCCAGTTTTCCAGGCCCGCCGCCGGGCTGGATCCGGGCGAACCGGGAGTGATCAGGCCAGCGGGCGCAGCTGCAGGGTCTGGTCGCGGCGCGGTCCGGTGCCGATCGCCGCGACCGGTGCCCCGATCATGTCTTCCAGCGCCTTGACGTAGATCTGCGCGTTGCGGGGCAGGTCAGCGAATTCCCGGGCCTCCGAGATGTCCTCCCACCAGCCGTCCAGGTACTCATAGACCGGCGTGGCGTGGTGGAAGTCGGTCTGGGTCATGGGGATCTCGTCGTGCCGGGTGCCGCCCACGTCATAGGCCACGCAGACCGGCACCCGGTCCAGGCCGGACAGCACGTCCAGCTTGGTGATGAAGTAGTCGGTGATCCCGTTGACCCGGGTGGAGTAGCGGGCGACCACCGCGTCGAACCACCCGGTGCGCCTCGGGCGGCCGGTGGTCACCCCGTACTCGCCCCCGGCCTTGCGCAGCCACTCGCCCTGCTCGCCGGTCAGCTCAGTGGGGAACGGGCCCGCGCCCACCCGGGTGGTGTACGCCTTGAGGATCCCGATCATCTTGGTGATCCGGGTCGGGCCGATACCCGAGCCCACGCTGGCGCCGCCCGCGGTCGGGTTGGAGGACGTCACGAACGGGTAAGTGCCGTGATCCACGTCGAGCATGGTCGCCTGGGCGCCCTCGAGCAGGATCGACTTGCCCTCGTCCAGCGCCTGGTTCAGCACCAGCCCGGTGTCCGCCACGTAGGAGCGGATCTGCTCGCCGTAGCCCAGGTACTCCTCGGCGACGGCGGCTGCATCGATGCCGCGGCGGTTGTAGACCTTGGTGAGCACCTGGTTGCGCTCCCGCAGGACCAGTTCCAGCTTCTGGTTCAGGATCCCCGGGTCGAGCAGGTCCTGGATCCGGATCCCGGTCCTGGCCACCTTGTCCGCGTAGGCGGGCCCGATGCCCCGGCCGGTGGTGCCGATCCGGGCGCTGCCCAGGTAGCGTTCGGTGACCTTATCCAGGGCACGGTGGTACGGCATGATCAGGTGGGCGTTCGCGGAGATCAGCAGGTCCTCGCAGGACACGCCGCGCTGCCTGAGATCGTCGATCTCCCTGAGCAGCACCTCGGGATCAACCACGACGCCGTTCCCGATGACCGGCACCACGCGGGGGGACAGCACACCCGAGGGAAGCAGGTGCAGGGCGTAGCTCTCGTCCCCGATGACGACGGTATGGCCGGCGTTGTTGCCGCCCTGGTACCTGACGACGTAGTCCACCCGGTCGCCGAGGAGGTCGGTGGCCTTGCCCTTGCCCTCATCACCCCACTGCGCACCCACGACCACAATGGCCGGCATCCCACCAGCCCCTTCCAGGCCTCGCCCCGGTTGCGGAGTTGAGGGTACTCCACGTCCTGGACTGGGCGTCACGCCACGTCCCCAGGTCAGGCGGCACTGGGGGCCGCCGGGTCAGGAAGCGTCGAGGGCAGTCACCGCGGCGGCACTGGAGTCCGCCAGGAAGATCTGGCATCGCGCTTCTTCCTCGGTCTCGCCGATGGCCCCGGCGGCCCGGCCGAGCGCGTGCAGCGAGCGAAGGAAACCGCGGTTGGGCTCGTGCTCCCAGGGGATCGGCCCGTGGCCCTTCCACCCGGCCCGGCGCAGCTGGTCGAGGCCCCGGTGGTACCCCGTGCGGGCGTAGGCGTACCCGGCGACCAGCTCGCCGTGGTCCAGGGCCCGCTCGGCCAGCTCGGCCCAGGCGGCCAGGCAGGCCGGGTTGCCCGCGGCGACGGTAGCGGGATCGGTCCCGGAGGCCAGCTCTGCGGCACACGGGTCGTCAGGCAGGAGGACCGGGGGCGGCCCGGCCATGAGGTTGCGGTGGTCCATCCCCCCATCCTGCCGCGCCCCGCGCCCCCGCGCGCCGCGCCCCCCGGCCCCGTACGCCCCCCGGCCCCGTACGCCTCACCGTGGCCGCCGAACGTTCGCCATAATCGGACAAATAACCCGCCATAACGCACGCCCGGCGTGAAATGTGGGTGCGGAGGGTCAGCCTGAAGGGGCGGAAAGCCAATTGGAGCGGGTGCGGACCACTGCGGAACCGCTGGCTGCGCCGCCGGACCTGCGGGTTTGGGCGGCGATGACGACGACGTCATCGGCCGGGCCGGGGCGCACTGGGCGCCGGTTGGGCGGCGGGTTTCAGGCGGGGCGGCCCTCCCGGCCGGCCGGGTCCTGCAGGCCCTCCCGGCCCGGCGGGTCTTCCCGGCCCGGCGGGTCTTCCCGGCCGTCCCGGGGGCCCATGACGGCCAGCGCCTCCGCGTCACTGGCCCGCGCATTCAGGTAGAAGTCCGCCCATTCCGCGGCGTCCGGGTACGACGATTCCGCGGCGATGCGGGCGCAGGCCGCGCCGGCGTCGAACACCGTGCGCCGCAGCTGCACCCCCGGCCCGAGCAGCGCCCAGTGCGCCCCGGCCCGGCCGTACGGCATCCCGACGCTGCCCGGGTTGGCCACCAGCCGCCCGTGGGCCAGCCGGCTGAACGGCATGTGGGTGTGCCCGCACACCACCGCGGCCACCTCCGGGGGAACGGAGCCGAGCACGTCGGCCCAGCGCTCCAGGCGTGAGTCGGCCAGGACCACCTCTTCGTCGTCCCGCGGGGTCGCGTGGCAGAACAGGACCGTGCCCAGCCCGGCGACCTCCAGGGTCACCGTAAGCGGCAGCCCGGCCAGCAGCGCGACCTGGTCCCCGCGGAGCTGGGCGGCGGCCCACGGCGCGATCGGGTCCGGGACCGTGCCCGCCTCGCCGCGGGCGAGCTGCACCAGCTCGCGATCCGCGTTACCGCGGATCCACACCGCCCGGTCCCCGAGCGAGGCCAGTGCGTCGAGGGTCTCGCGTGGCTGCGGCCCGGCCGCGAGATCGCCGGTGAGCACGATCCGGTCCGCGCCGGCCACGTCGGGCTCGGCGAGCACGCTTTCCAGCGCGGGCAGGACGCCGTGAATATCGGACAGGACCGCGACCCGGTCGGCTGACGTCTCCATAAGGCCACCCTGCCCGCCGCAGGCCCGGCGCGGGCAGGGTCTTTCGCGCAGGGCAGACCCGCCCGCGCCGCCTACCTGGTCAGCTGAGCTTGGTGCCCGCGGACATCAGGTCCTCGCAGGCCCGCACCACCCGCGACGCCATGCCGGCCTCCCCGGCCTTGCCCCACGCCCGGGGGTCGTACTGCTTCTTGTTGCCGACCTCGCCGTCGACCTTCAGCACGCCGTCGTAGTTGCGGAACATGTGGTCCGCGACTGGCCTGGTGAACGCGTACTGCGTGTCGGTGTCCACGTTCATCTTGACCACGCCGTAGGAGATGGCCTCGCGGATCTCCTCCAGAGCGGAACCGGAGCCACCGTGGAACACCAGGTGGAACGGCTTCTCCTTGCCGTACTTGGCGCCCACCGCGTCCTGGATCTCCTTCAGGATCGACGGCCGCAGGGTGACGTGCCCTGGCTTGTACACCCCGTGCACGTTGCCGAACGTGGCCGCGAGCAGGTAGCGGCCGCGCTCGCTGAGCCCGAGCGTCTCGGCCGTGGCCAGCGCGTCCTCGGGCGTGCTGTACAGCTTCTCGTTCATCTCCCCGGTGATGCCGTCTTCCTCGCCGCCGACCACGCCGATCTCCAGCTCCATGACCGTGCGCGCCTTGGCGCACTCGTCGAGGAGCTCCGAGGCGATGTCGAGGTTCTCGTCCAGGGGGACGGCGGACCCGTCCCACATGTGCGAGTTGAACAGCGGCTCCTCGCCCCGGGCCACCCGCTCCTGGGAGATCTTGACCAGCGGGCGCATGAACCCGTCGAGCTTGTTCTTGGGGCAGTGGTCGGTGTGCAGGGCGATCTGCACCGGGTACTTGTCGGCGACCGACCGGGCGAAGCTGGCCAGGGCGGCCGAGCCGATCACCATGTCCTTGACCGCCTGGCCGGACAGGTACTCGGCGCCCCCGGTGGAGACCTGGATAATGCCGTCGCTCTCCGCGTCCGCGAAGCCGCGGAGGGCCGCGTTCAGTGTCTGGCTTGAGGTCACGTTGATCGCGGGATAGGCGTAACCACGCTCCTTGGCGCGGTCCAGCATCTGCGCGTAGACCTCTGGGGTGGCGATAGGCATGACGATCGGCTCCCTGTAGTTGCTTGGGTCCAGTATCGGGGACGGGGCCGCCCACGGACAGCGACGAAGGTCCCGGCCTGGAGATATTGCGGCGGGAATCTGCGTCCGGAGGCTTCGCCCGCGGCCACCCGGCGTGTCGCCCGCGCCGCCCAGCGTCCCGCCGGCGTGCCGCTCGCGGTGCGTGCGGCGTGCCCGCCCGTCGTGCCGTGCCCCGTGCTCAAATCCGCCGGTTAAAGCTCTCGCAACCTCGCCCGATGCGGACCGGCGGACTGCCCTCCATGCTGTACAACAGTGAGTTATGGAGAGCTTTCTCAGCCAGGCCGGCCTGGCTGCCGTGTTTCTCTTCGGCTTTCTCGAGGCCTGCTGCGTCCCGATTCCGTCGGAGATCACGTTCGGGTTCGCGGGAGTCCTGGCCGGCGAGGGACATTTCAGCATCGTGGCGGTGATCGTCGTCGGCACGGTGGCGGAACTGCTCGGTTCCTTCGTCGCGTACACGGTGGGACGCGTCGGTGAGCGGCCGCTGGTGCACAAATTCGGCCGTTACCTGCTCATCTCCCACGCCGACATCGACCGGGCGGAACGGTTCTTCGCCGGCCGGGGCGCGTGGGCGGTGCCGGTGGGCCGGTGCCTGCCCGTGGTGCGCACGTTCGTGTCGATCGTGGCCGGCTTCATCGAGATGCCCGCGCTGCTGTTCGGGGTGCTCAGCCTGATCGGCACGGCCGTCTGGGTGACCGCGATCTCGCTGATCGGCTACAGCCTGAGCAGTACCTGGCGGAGCATCGCGCACGGCATCGCGCTGGCGGGGTACGCGATCGCGGCCGTGGCCATCATCGCTATCGCCGCGTTCGTCATGTACCGGCTGCGTGAGTTCCGCAAGGAGGAGGCCGAGGGCCACCTGGCGGCGGCCGGTCCCGGTGGGGGTGCCCCGGAGGCGGGCGGCCCGCCGGCGACCGGGCCATCGGCAGCGGGTCCCGGGCCGGGCAGGCGGAGCGGCCCCCGGCACCAGCGCACGGGCTCCCGGGACGATCAGCCCAGGCCCAGGTCGCCCATGTCGTAGGCGGCCAGGTAGGGCAGGCCGCGTGCGGTCACCGGCTCCCGGGCGCCGCGTTCCACGATCACGGCCACGCCCACGACCTCGGCCCCTGCCTCGCGCAGCGCGTCCACCGCGGTCAGCACGGACGCGCCGGTGGTCGAGGTGTCCTCCACGGCCAGCACCCGGCGCCCGGCCACGTCCGGGCCCTCGATGCGCCGCTGCAGGCCGTGCGCCTTGCCTTCCTTGCGCACCACGAACGCGTCCAGTGGCTGCCCCGCCGCGCTCGCCGCGTGCATCATCGCGGTGGCCACGGGGTCGGCGCCGAGCGTGAGGCCGCCGACCGCGTGGTAGCCGAGGCCCGCGGTGAGGTCGAGCATCACCCGCCCGGCCAGCGGCGCCGCCTTCCCGCTGAGCAGGATGCGCCGCAGGTCGATGTACCAGGTCGCACGCTGGCCGGAGGACAGCACGAAGTCGCCGTGCACCACGGCCATGTCCTTGATCATCTGAAGCAGGTCATCGCGGTCGCTCACGATCGCGAGCCTACCCAGCCGCCGGGGGCGGCCAAGGGGCAGGCAGGACCGCGACCCCAGGTCCGCGTGCCGTGAGGAGCGGCCGGGGCGGCCTAATCCAGGCTGGCCAGGATCTCCTGCTCCTTGGCGGGGTCCAGGCCGATGCCGGGCCGCCGCTCGAACGTGTCCTGGCCGCCGCGGGCGGCCGCCTCCCGGCGCAGCCAGGACCATGTGTCGCGGACCGTATCGCTGAGCGGCCGGTAGCGGAGGCCGGTCCGCAGCGCCCGGTCCCCGGTGACCTCCCAGACGGCCGCGAACTCCGGCGTCTCAGGCGCCCACATCGGCAGCTCCGACCACGGCTCCACCCCGGCGCCCAGCAGCACCGGCTCCGGCACCCAGCGCAGCCGCAGCGGCCCGCCCGGGCCGGGCCCGGTGACGTCCCCGCAGTCCGTCAGCAGTTCCCCGAACGTGGTCCCCTCCGGCCCGGGCACGTTGACCACGCCCGGAATGCCCCGCCGGGTGTTGTCCACCAGCCAGGCGGCGAGGTCCCGGGCGTCGGTCATCCGGACCGGCCGGCCAGGACCCGCCGGGGGCGAGGACCGTCCCGCCGCGCGCGATCCTGGTCAGCCACCAGGGCAGCCGCCCTATGTTCTCGTGCGGGCCGACGATCAGCCCGGGCCGGACGATCAGGTGCCGGCCCGGCAGTTCCTGCGCCACGGCCCGCTCGCTGCCCGCCTTGAGCTCGCCGTACCCGAGTTCCTCCATGGTGCCGTCCGCGTCGGGCGCGCAGTCGAGCACCGGGGACTCCTCGCTGACCGGCACCTCGCCGAAGCCGGCGTACACCGACAGCGAGGAGACGTAGGTGTAATGGCGCACCCGCGGGGCCAGCAACCGGGCGGACGCGGCCACGTGCCGCGGCGCGATGACCGAGGTGTCGATCACCAGGTCAAAATCTCGTTCAGCCACCCTGAGCAGGTCCGCGGAGTTGGTACGGTCTCCGTGCAGCGCCTCGGCACCCGGCCGGGGCTCGCCGCTCAGCCCCCGTGAGAAGGTCGTGACGTCGTAGCCACGCCGGATCGCTTCGTCCACGATGGCACGCCCCAGGAACCGGGTACCCCCGAGAACAAGAAGTCGCATGGCGGTTGATTCTGCCGGCCAGGCGCAATTGCCGGGGGCGCTTTTGCCGAGAGCGGACGTCCCAGGTTGCAGGGGTCCCGCGACCTCGCGCGATCCATCACGCGGCTGGCTGGGCGCTGGTAACGTCTCGCGTCGAGGAAAGGACGGTGTCGCGTGGATCGGTGCGCGCTGTTCGTGGACGCGGGCTACGTGCTGGCGGATGGCGCGATGGCCGTGCACGGAACCCGCCATCGAGAGTCCGTATCCTGGGATTACGCCGGGCTGCTGCAGTTCATGGGCAGCATCGCCCGGGAAAGAACTGGCCGCCCGCTGCTCCGCTGCTACTGGTATGAGGCCTCGGTCGAGGGCCGCCGGACTTCCGAGCATGACTCGCTTGCTGATCTCCCCGGGCTGAAGCTGCGGCTGGGCCGCACCCGGCCGGGCCGGCGTGAGGGCGTGGAGAGCGAGATCCGCCGCGACCTGACCACCCTGGCCCGCAACAACGCCATCAGCGACGCGCTCCTGGTCAGCGCGGAGGAAGACCTGGCCCAGGTCGTCGCCGACGTGCAGGACCTTGGCATCCGGGTGACTATCGTGCACATCACGGTGGGCGGTAACTGGACCATTTCCCGCAGCCTGCGCCAGGAATGCGATGACATCATCGAGATTGGCGAGGGGCATCTCCGGCCCTTTACCCAGCTCGCCGCCGGGACCGACTCGCTGGGCGGCGAGGAGCCATACCAGCTGGCCGTGTCCGCGGCCCGCGCGCTCACCAACGGGCACGGGTCCGTGGCCGGCCCACTCGGCCAGCAGGCCCTGTCGGCCGGATCGCACCCGGCTCCGCCCGCGATCTACACCGCGCCCGTGGTGGCCGAGTACCAGCGCGCGGCGCAGCCGGGCGCGCAGCCCGTGCCCAGTCGCCGCAGCTCCCGGGCACGCAGCTCCCGGGCACGCAGCTCCCGGGCACGCAGGCCCCGGGCGGCCAGCCGGCCCCGCTGCCGCGCCGCGACCCGTCCGGGCCGATCGAGCGCCAGTCCATGGAGGCCGCACGCGGCGGCCTGCCGTCCCGCGTGCCGGGCAGCACGCAGGCCCCCGGGGCACCGCCGCAGAGTGCCCAGAATCTGCCGGCTGCCTCAGGACTGCAGGCGCAGCCGGGCGTTTCCGAGCCGCAACGAACCCCCAGTCCGGGCCAGCGCCAGCCGGGCGGCCCGGCGCAGCCGGGCCAGCAGGCCATGCCCGGGCCAGAGCATGCCGGGCCAGCAGAGCCATGCCGGGCCAGCACGCCTGCCGGGCTCAGGGCATGGGCCAGCCGGGCATGGGTGGCCAGCAGGGCATGTCCGGCCAGAGCGGCGCAGCACGGCATGCCCGGCCAGCAGGGCATCTCCGGCCAGAGCAGGGCGTCTCGACGGCCAGCAGGGCATGCCCGGCCAGCCGGTGGCCCCGCAGTCCTACGCGCCAGCAGTCCCTGCCCGCGCAGGGAATGCCCGGCCCACCAGAACGGCAGCGGCCAGCAGTCCGTGCCCGGCCAGTCCATGCCCGGGCCAGTCCATGCCGGGCCAGAGCATGCCGGGCCAGTCCCTGCCGGGCCAGAGCATGCCCGGCCAGCAGAGCATGCCCGGCCTGCACGCGGCACCGCCTGCACCCCCGGCCCCGTCGTCCCCCGGCCTGCCGGACCCGCGGGTTCGCGGCGCCCACGCCCAGCCCCCGGCGGCCGAGCAGAACCCTTACCAGGCACCGCCCGCCTCGTTCCGCGGGCCCGCCCAGGACGTCCCGTCCCGGCCGTACCAGCAGGGGCCCTACGGCGTGCTGCCCTCGGAGCAGATGATGCCGGGGCAGCCGTACGCCCCGCCCGCGCCGCCGTCCCCGGCCGGATCAGGGCAGAACCCGGGTCCGGCGTACGTCCCGCCGCAAAGCCCGTACGGCACGCCGCAGTCCCCGCTGCCGCCGCAGCAGAATGCGGCCAAACCCGGCAGCAACCCCGGCAGCAGACCCTCTGCAGCAAACCCCTGCCGCAGCAGTCACCCGTGCCGCCCCCGGCACCGCCCGCCCCCGGCCCGCAGGGGACTGGCGCGGCGGCCGGCCAGGGGATGCCGCTCGCCGACGCGGTCCAGGCCGCCCACTCCGAGGGCTTCGCCTTCGGCCAGTCCGTGGCCCGTGAGGCCCCGGCGCTATGGCTGGAGGCTGTCCTGGCCCGCAAGCCGCGGATGCCGTCGGACCTGGAAGCGAGGCTGCTCCAGGACTCGGCGCTGCCGATCGATTCGCTGCTGCACGACGAGACCCGGCATGCGCTGCGGCGCGGCTTCTGGGATGCCCTGGAGCGTTCGCGCAGATAGCGTCGTTTCCCCGTACCTTGAGTTCGTTCGTGGCGTTGGAAGGGGTCCCGGGTTGGGTACGTCCCCGGACGTGGTGGTGCTGACTCGCGACATGTTCGATGAGATCGAGTTCGACGCTGCGGCCAGCGGTGATCACCGCACCGCGGCGGAGCAAATGATTAGTCTGGCCGCCACCGGCACCCAGACTGAGGAGTTCCCCCGGTCCGAGGCGTACCTGCGGGCGGGCGAGCAGTGGCTGCTGGCTGATGACCCGGCCGCCGCGGCGGAGGGGTTTCGCGAGGCGCTGGCGGACGGCGGCCCGGCGTTCGTCGATCCCCGGGTGCCGTTGGCCCGCGCGCTGTTCCTCATGGACAAGGCACCCGAGGCCGAGGCCCTGATCCAGCAGATCGAGCGGGAGCAGCCGGACGACCCCCGGATCTTCGACCTGGTCGCGGAGCTGCTGGTCGACCGGTCGGACCTGCGCGGCGCGCTGCGCTGGGCGACCACCGGGGTCGGCCTGTGCCTGGGCCGGCTGGGGGCGGGCTGGGACTCTGACGAGACAGCCCAGCCCGCCGGGCCGAGCCGGTTCTCCGCGAGCGGGGATCCGACCGAGCTGCGGCTCCTGCTGACCCTGCGCTACCGCATCCGGGTCGACCTCGGCCTGCCCGAGGACGACTACGACCGGCTGCTGGACGAGCTCCCGTCCGGGCCGCCCACCCCGGCCGCGGACAGCTGAGCCCGGCGCACGATCAGCGCGTCCGACGCCGGGTCCAGGTCGACCTCGACCCGGTCGCCGTCGAGGATCTGGCCGGACAGCAGGGCCCGGGCCAGCTGGTCACCGATCGCTGACTGGATCAGCCTGCGCAGCGGCCGCGCGCCGTAGATCGGGTCGAACCCGGTCAGCGCCAGCCACTCCCGCGCCCCGGGAGTGACCTGGAGCGTGAGCCGCCGGTCGCCCAGCCGCTTGCCCAGCCGCGCCACCTGCAGGTCCACGATCCGGCTGAGTTCCTCGGTGGACAGCGAGTCGAACAGGATCACGTCGTCCAGCCGGTTCAGGAACTCCGGCTTGAACGTGGCCTGCACCACCTTCATCACCGCGACGCGCTTGGCCTCCTCGCTCAGCGACGGGTCCGCGATGTACTGGGACCCGAGGTTGGAGGTGAGGATCAGGATCGTGTTCCGGAAGTCCACGGTCCGGCCCTGGCCGTCGGTCAGCCGGCCGTCGTCGAGCACCTGGAGCAGGATGTCGAACACCTCCGGGTGGGCCTTCTCCACCTCGTCGAGCAGCACCACGCAGTAGGGACGCCGCCGGACCACCTCGGTCAGCTGGCCGCCTTCCTCGTAGCCCACGTAGCCGGGCGGCGCGCCGACCAGCCGGGCCACCGAGTGCTTCTCGCTGTACTCGCTCATGTCGATGCGGACCATGGCGCGCTCGTCGTCGAACAGGAACTCGGCCAGCGCCTTGGCCAGCTCGGTCTTGCCCACGCCGGTGGGCCCGAGGAACAGGAACGACCCCATCGGCCGGTCCGGGTCGGCCACCCCGGCCCGCGACCGGCGCACCGCGTCGGCCACGGCCTGGACGGCCCGGCCCTGGCCGATGATGCGCCGGCCCAGTTCGTCTTCCATCCGCAGCAGCTTGCCGGTCTCGCCCTCGAGCAGCCGCCCGGCGGGGATGCCCGTCCAGGACGCCACCACGTCGGCGACGTCGTCCGGGCCGACTTCCTCCTTGACCATGGGCGCCTCGCCCGCGGCCGTGACGCTCGCGTCGTTGCTGGCTGCGGCGGCGGTGGCGGCGGCGATCTCCGCCTCCAGCCTGGGGATCTCGCCGTACCGCAGCCGCGAGGCGGTCTCGAACTCGGCGTCCCGCTCGGCCCGCTCCGCCAGCCCTTCCAGGTCGTCGAGCTGCTTCTTGAGGTCACCCACCTTGTTCAGGCTGGACTTCTCCCGCTCCCAGCGGGCCACCAGCGCGGTCAGCTGCTCCTGCCGGTCGGCCAGGTCGGCGCGGAGCCGCTCCAGGCGCTCCTTGCTCGCCGGGTCGGCCTCCTTGGCCAGCGCCATCTCCTGCATCTTCATCCGGTCCACGGACCGCTGCAGCTCGTCGATCTCCACCGGCCGGGAGTCGATCTCCATCCGGAGCCTCGACGCGGCCTCGTCGATCAGGTCGATGGCCTTGTCCGGCAGGAAGCGGGCGGTGATGTAGCGGTCGGACAGGGACGCCGCGGCGACCAGGGCCGCGTCGGAGATCTGGACCTTGTGGTGCGCCTCGTAACGGCCCTTGAGCCCGCGCAGGATCGCGATGGTGTCCTCCACCGACGGCTCGCCCACGAACACCTGCTGGAAGCGCCGCTCCAGGGCGGGGTCCTTCTCGATCCGCTCGCGGAACTCGTCCATCGTGGTCGCGCCGACCATGCGCAGCTCGCCGCGGGCCAGCATGGGCTTGAGCATGTTGCCCGCGTCCATCGCGCCCTCGGCCGCGCCCGCGCCGACGACCGTGTGCAGCTCGTCGATGAAGGTGATGACCTCACCCTCACTCTGCTTGATCTCGTTCAGGACGGACTTGAGCCGCTCCTCGAACTCGCCGCGGTACTTGGCCCCGGCTACCATCGCGCCCAGGTCCAGGGCGACCAGCCGCTTGCCGCGCAGGGACTCGGGGACGTCCCCGGCCACGATCCGCTGGGCCAGGCCCTCGACGACCGCGGTCTTGCCCACGCCGGGCTCGCCGATCAGCACCGGGTTGTTCTTGGTCCGGCGGGACAGCACCTGGATCACCCGCCGGATCTCCGCGTCCCGGCCGATCACCGGGTCGAGGGCACCGTCGCGGGCCTGCTGGGTCAGGTCGATCCCGTACTTCTCCAGCGCCTGGTAGGTCTCCTCCGGGTTCTCGGTGGTGACCCGGGCGTGCCCGCGCACCTTCTCGAACGCGCCGAGCAGCTCGTCGGGGCCGGCGCCCGCCGTGCGCAGCACGTCCGCGGCCTGGCCGCCGTCGGCCGCCAGGCCGACCAGGAGGTGCTCGGTCGAGACGTACTCATCGCCCATCTCCCGCGCCCGCTTGGCCGCCGTGGCCAGCGCCAGGGACAGTGGCCGCGCCGTGTCCGGCGCGCTGACCGTGGTTCCCGCGGCCTTGGGCAGCCGGGCGATGTGGTCCTCCGTGCTGCGCAGCACCGCGGCGGGGTCCGCCCCGACGGCGCGCAGCAACGGCGCCGCGGTGCCGCCCTCCTGGCTGACCAGCGCGGCCAGCAGGTGCAGGGGCTCGACGTGCGGGTTGCCGTCGGTGGTCGCCCGCCGGACGGCGTCGGACACAGCCTCGTGGCTCTTTCGGGTGAGCTTGTCGTCCATGGTTGCTTTCTGGACCCCAGTCGGGTCCGGTGGTTTTCGTTGCGGATGATTCGGATGGGGGCGCAGCCGGTCAGCCGGGCGCGGCGGGAAGCTCGCCGTCGTCCGGGGCGGCGGCCTGTTCTCCGGACCGGCGCCGGGGCGCGATGGGCAGGGCCCGGCGCTCCGACCGGGTCGCGGGCGGGCCCCCGTCGGGCCGGGCGCCCGGGTCGTGCAGCGGGACGAGCTGGGCGCCCCCCGCCCTGGCGCGGAGCAGGCCGGCCAGCCGGGCGGCCACCGAGCGGGTGGATTCGAGCTCGACCCGGAGCTGGGCGAGTTCCGCGCTCATGTCGGCGAGGCGCTGCTGGTGCCGGCGCAGCTCCTGGTCCAGCTCGAGGATGCGCTTGATGCCGGAGAGGTTGACCCCCTCTTCCTGGGACAGCCGCTGGACCTCGCGCAGCGCGAGCACGTCGCGCAGCGAGTACCGGCGGCCCTGGCCGCTGGACCGGCTGGGCGACACCAGCCCGAGCCGGTCCCACGTCCGCAGCGTCTGCGGGTGCAGGCCGGCCAGCTGGGCGGCGACGGAGATGACGTACACGGGCGAGTCGTCGGACAGGCCGAACGGGCTGCTCATGGCCGTCACCTCCGCTCCGTGCTGGCCCCGGGGGATGGCCTCACGGAACCCCCCGGAATCGCTGGCCCGGAGGGGACACGGCTCCGCCGCGCCCCGCCCCGCCGTCCATGCCCTGCCATGTCAGACACCCCGGGCACGCTGCAGGAGGTCATCGCGCGGGTCCTGCCCGGCGGTGGCCTCACGGAAGTCCTCCAGGGCCTTCCTGGCCTGGCCGTTCACGTGCTGGGGCACCTGAACCTGCACGGTGACCAGGAGATCCCCGTTGGTCCCGTCGCTGCGGCGCACGCCCTTGCCCCGCACCCGGAAGGTGCGGCCGTTCGGGGTGCCCGCCGGGATCCGGACGCTGACCGGGGCCCCGCGGTGCGACGGCACCTTGATCTCCGCGCCCAGCGTGGCCTCGGGGAACGTGACCGGCACCGTGACCGTGAGGTTGTACGCCGACCGGCCGAACACCGGGTGCGGCGAGACGTGCACGCGGACGAACAGGTCCCCGGCGGGGCCACCGCGCTCGCCGGGCGCGCCCTTGCCCTTGAGCTTGATCCGCTGGCCGTCGGCCACGCCGGCGGGGATGCGCGCCTGGATGGTCCGGGTGCTCATCGCCCGCCCGCTGCCGGAGCACACCGGGCACGGGTCGTCGACCACCAGCCCGCGGCCGCGGCACTCGTGGCACGGCTCGGAGAACGCGAAGCTGCCCAGGTTCTTGCTCTCCTGGCCAGTCCCCTCGCAGTTCGGGCAGACCCGCGGCACCGTGCCGGCCTTGGCGCCGGTGCCCTTGCAGGTCGGGCAGGGACCCTCGCCGGCCAGCCGCAGGCTGACCGTGACGCCGTCCAGCGCGTCACTGAACGACAGCGAGGTCTCCGTCTCCACGTCGGCGCCCCGCCGCGGCCGGTTCTGCGCGGTGCGCGCCCCGCCGCCGCGGCCGAACACGCCGCCGAGGATGTCCCCGAGCCCGCCGCCCGCGCCGCCGCCACCGGCCGTGCCGCCGCCGAACAGGTCGCCGAGATCGAACCCGCCGAACCCGCCGCCCGCACCGCCCGGCGCGCCCTGGCCGGCGCCACGGAACCCGCCGCCGAACAGCGAGCGCGCGTCGTCGTACTCCTTGCGCCGCTTGCTGTCCGACAGCGTGTTGTAGGCCTCGGAGATCTCCTTGAACCGCTCCTCCGCCTTGGAATCACCCTTGTTGGCGTCGGGGTGGTACTTGCGGGCGAGCTTCCGGTACGACTTCTTGATCTCGTCCGCGCTCGCGGTCTTGGAGACGCCCAGGACCTTGTAATAGTCCTTCTCGAGGAAGTCCTTCGTGCTCACTTACTACCTCTCCCCGGGGGTCAGTTGTTTCCCGCCGGAGTTCCCCGTGGCTGGCGCGCCTCCGCCTGGTCGTCCGGGGCTGGTCCGTCGCTGGGTTCAGCGACCGCGACCCGGGCCGGGCGGATGATCCGCTCGCCCACCTTGTAGCCGGGCTGCAGGATCTGGACCGCGGTCGGCTCGGTCACGTCCGGTGAATACGAGTGCATCAGGGCCTCGTGGACCAGCGGGTCGAACGGCTCGCCTGGCTCGCCGAAGCTCTCCAGGCCCAGCTTCGCGGCGATGGTCTCCAGCGACTCGCCGACCGACTTGAACGCGCCGTTCAGGTCGCCGTGCTCGCGCGCGCGGCCGATGTCGTCCAGCACCGGCAGCAGCGAGCTCAGCACGTTGGCCAGGGCCTGCTCGCGGACGGCCAGCCGGTCCCGCTCGACGCGCTTGCGGTAGTTGGCGTATTCCGCGTGCACGCGCTGCAGGTCCGCGGTGCGCTCGGCCAGCTGGGCGGCCAGGGCGTCCCCGCCCGGGCCACCGGGCTGGGACGCCGGGCGCCCGGGCGGCGTCGCCGGCGCGGTGCGTCCTGACCCGGGGTGCTGCCCGGCTGCCCGGGTGCCCCCTGGTCACGGCCGCGCGCCGGCTCGCCCTGTGCCTGACTGTCACCGGGCCGACCGTCACCGGGCTGGCCTTCCGGCCGGCCCTGAGGCTGACCCTGGGACCGGCCGCTGCCGCCCCCGCCGGGGGGCTGGGCCCCCGCGGCACCACCTGGTGCCGCGGGGCGTGCCCCAGTCCCGCCCGGCTTGGAGACCGAGTGCCCGGCCCGGCCGGGCCGGCTTGCCGGGGGTGCCGTCACGGCGCCCCTGCGGCCCTGGATCCCTGACCTGGCCGGTCACCGGGTCGATGCGCCTGAGGTCACGGATCACCGGTCCTGCGTTGGTGTCCTCTGGCGAATTCATCAGGCGGCGCCACCCTCGCCCGCATGCGGCTTGTCCTCGTCAACGATCTCGGCGTCGACGACCTCGTCGTCGTTCGCGGTCTCGTCAGCGGCCCCGGCCGGGGCATCCTCGGCCGCACTCGCCTGGGTCTGCGCGTAGATGGCGGTGCCCATCTTCTGGCTGACCGTGGCGGCCTTCTCGGTGGCCTCCTTGATCGCCTCAAGATCGGTGCCCTCGAGCGCCTTCTTCAGGTCAGCGATGAGCGGACTCCACCTCGGACTTGATGTCGTCCGGGACCTTGTCCGCGTTCTCGCCCAGGAACTTCTCCGTCTGGTAGGCGAGGGTGTCCGCGCGGTTGCGCACCTCGGCCTCCTCGCGGCGGGCGGCGTCCTCCGCGGCGAACTTCTCCGCGTCGGCCATCATCCGGTTGATCTCGTCCTTGGACAGCGCGGACCCGCCGGAGATGGTGACCCGCTGCTCCTTGCCGGTGCCCAGGTCCTTGGCCGACACGTTGACGATCCCGTTGGCGTCGATGTCGAAGGCGACCTCGATCTGCGGGATCCCGCGCGGCGCGGGGGCCAGGCCGGACAGCTCGAACATGCCGAGCTTCTTGTTGTACGCGGCGATCTCCCGCTCACCCTGGAACACCTGGATCTGCACGGACGGCTGGTTGTCGTCGGCCGTGGTGAAGATCTCCGACCGCTTGGTCGGGATCGTGGTGTTGCGCTCGATCAGCTTGGTGAAGATGCCGCCCTTGGTCTCGATGCCCAGCGACAGCGGGGTCACGTCCAGCAGCAGGACGTCCTTGACCTCGCCCTTGAGCACGCCGGCCTGCAGGCAGGCGCCCACGGCGACGACCTCGTCCGGGTTGACGCCCTTGTTGGGCTCCTTGCCGCCGAGCAGCTCCTTGACCAGGTCGACCACGGCGGGCATCCGGGTGGAGCCGCCGACCAGCACCACGTGCTGGATGTCGCCGAGCTTGGTGTTGCCGTCCTTGATGACCTGCTGGAACGGGCCCTTGCAGCGGTCGAGCAGGTCGGAGGTCATCTTCTGGAACTCAGCCCGGGTGAGCTTGGTGTCCAGGTGCAGCGGGCCCTGCTCGGAGTGGGTGATGTAGGGCAGGTTGATCGTGGTCTCGGCGGAGCCGGACAGCTCGATCTTGGCCTTCTCCGCGGACTCGCGCAGCCGCTGCAGCGCCATCTTGTCCTTGGACAGGTCGACGCCGTAACCGTTCTTGAAGTCCTGCACCAGCCAGTCCACGATGCGCTGGTCCCAGTCGTCGCCACCGAGGTGGTTGTCGCCGCTGGTGGCCTTCACCTCGACCACGCCGTCGCCGACTTCCAGCAGCGAGACGTCGAAGGTACCGCCGCCCAGGTCGAAGACCAGGATGGTGGCCTCGCCCTCCTTCTCCAGGTGGTACGCGAGGGCCGCGGAGGTGGGCTCGTTGATGATCCGCAGCACGTTCAGGCCCGCGATCTGGCCGGCCTCCTTGGTGGCCTGCCGCTGGGCGTCACTGAAGTACGCGGGGACGGTGATCACCGCGTCGGTGATCGTCTCGCCGAGGTAGGACTCGGCGTCCCTCTTGAGCTTCTGCAGGATGAACGCGCTGATCTGCTGCGCGGTGAACTTCTTGTCGTCGATCTTGACGGTCCAGTCGGTGCCCATCTGGCGCTTGACCGAGCGGATCGTGCGGTCGACGTTGGTCACCGCCTGCCGCTTGGCGACCTCGCCCACCAGCACCTCGCCGTTCTTGGCGAAGGCCACCACGGACGGGGTGGTCCGCGAGCCCTCCGCGTTGGCGATGACCGTTGGCTCGCCGCCTTCCAGAACCGCGACGACGGAGTTGGTGGTTCCGAGGTCGATACCTACCGCACGTGCCATGTGTAGTCCCTGTGTGTGTGATCGTTACTTACCTTGAGCCTGGTGGGCTCAAGTCTGCCAGGGACACTCACCCCTGGCAAATGAGTTGAGTCTACTGGGCTCAACTTCTGGGCCCACGGAATGATTCCCGCCGAGGGCCGGATATGACAGTGCGGCGCGGCCCGGCCCGGAAGGAGGCCGTGCCGCGCCGCACTGGGTACCGTGGCCTTGCCGACCGCGATGCAGGCGGTGGTGGCCGGGCAGGACACGCCCTCCAGGAAGCTGGCCGGCTGCGGGTCCACCGGGGACTCGTCCGCCCTGACCTGCCCTGCCATCCTCCGTTGGATAAGCCCCCCGATATCCCTGCAAATACATCAAAGACGCCCAAACCGCCTTCGCGGTTGGCACGGGACCGGGGCGAAATCGGCCGGGCGCTCCGCGCGTCCCCCGGGGCGGCCGCCGGGCGCGGCCCGGGTGCCGTCCGGACGGCCAAGTTACTCATCAGTAGGATGGTGGCGGGGTCACGGGCCCGCCTCTTGATCGCCGCGCCGTCACGCCTTGATCATTGGGTCAGGGTGGCGCGGCGTACGCTGGCAGCCGGCGCAGCGCCGGGTCTGCTGGGCCCGGGGCCGCATGAGGAGGTTTTGGTGGTCGTGCGCATCGTGATCGGCCTGGTGTTGACCGTGGTGGCGTTCGCGCTGGCCGGGCGGCGTCTCTGGTGGCTGGCCCAGGTGGGTCGGGCCGGCCAGCCGGCCCCGGAGCGCATCGAGGCGGTCCGCTCGCACCCGGCCCGGGACGCGGAGGTCGAGGCGACCGAGGTGATCGGGCAGCGCAAGCTGCTGAAGTGGACGGTGCCCGGGGCCGCGCACGCCGCGACGTTCTGGGGCTTCATCGTCCTGCTGCTGACCATCATCGAGGCCTACGGCAACCTGTTCAGCAAGACGTTCGCGATCCCCGGCATCGGGCACTGGGCCTTCATCGGCTTCATCGAGGACCTGTTCGCGGTCGGCGTGCTGGCGGGCATCATCACGTTCGCGGTCATCCGGCTGCGCCACAACCCCGAGCGCGAAGGCCGGAACTCACGGTTCGCCGGGAGCCACACCGGCGCCGCCTGGCTGGTGCTGGGCGGGATCTTCCTGGTCATCGCGACCCTGCTGATCTACCGGGGCGCGCAGATCAACACCGGCGACTTCCCGTATGCCCACGGCGCGTTCGCGTCGCAGATCGTCGGGCACTGGCTGGCGCCGCTGGGCACCGGGGCGAACAAGGTCATCGAGACCGTGTTCCTGCTGGCCCAGCTCGCGGTGGTGCTCGGCTTCCTGGTGTTCGTGACCTACTCCAAGCACCTGCACATCATCACCGCGCCCATCAACGTGCTGTTCTCCCGCCGGCCCAACGCGCTGCGCGGGCTGGAGCCGATGCGCAGCAACGGGAAGGTGCTGGACTTCGAGGAGGCCGACCCGGATACCGACGTGTTCGGGCTGGGGAAGATCGAGGACTTCACCTGGAAGGGCCTGCTGGACATGGCCACCTGCACCGAGTGCGGGCGGTGCCAGTCGCAGTGCCCGGCGTGGGCCACCGGCAAGCCGCTGTCGCCCAAGCAGGTGATCCTGGACCTGCGTGACCACGCCCTGGCCAAGGCGCCCTACCTGCTGGCCGGCAGCGACGAGGCGCCGCGAGAAGCTCTGCCGGACGCGGTGAAGATCGAGGCGGGCCGGCCGCTGGTCGGAACCTCCGACGAGAACGGCGTGATCGATCCGGACGTGCTGTGGTCGTGCACCAACTGCGGGGCGTGTGTCGAGGAATGCCCGGTAGACATCGAGCACATCGACCACATCGATGGCATGCGCCGCCACCAGGTCCTCATCGAGTCGGCTTTCCCGACCGAAGCCTCCGGGATGCTGAAGAACCTGGAAAACAAGGGCGACCCGTGGGGCATGGGCGGTGCCCGGCGCCTGGCCTGGGCCGAGGAGCTCGACTTCGAGGTCCCGGTCGCCGACGGCAAGCTGGACGCCGGACGTCGAGTACCTGTTCTGGGTGGGCTGCGCCGGGGCCCTGGAGGACCGGGCCAAGAAGACCACCAAGGCCATCGCCACCCTGCTGCACCAGGCCGGGGTGAACTTCGCCATCCTGGGCCCGGCCGAGACCTGCACCGGGGATCCTGCCCGGCGGATGGGCAACGAGTTCGTCTACTCCATGCTGGCCCAGCAGAACATCGAGACGCTCAACGAGGCGGCGCGCCGCGCACGATCGTCGCGTCCTGCCCGCACTGCTTCAACACGATCGCGAACGAGTACCCGCAGCTCGGCGGGAACTATGAGGTGATCCACCACACCCAGCTGCTGGCCCGGCTGGTCGAGCAGGGCAAGCTCACCCCGGTCACCGCGATCGAGGAGAAGATCACCTACCACGACCCGTGCTTCCTCGGCCGGCACAACAAGGTGTTCACCCCGCCGCGGGAGATCATGGAGCAGGTCCCCGGCGTCCAGGCCCAGGAAATGCACCGGTGCAAGAACCGCGGCTTCTGCTGCGGCGCCGGCGGGGCCCGGATGTGGATGGAAGAGCGGATCGGCAAGCGCATCAACACCGAGCGCATCGACGAGGCGCTCGGCACCGACCCGGACACCATCTCCACCGCCTGCCCCTACTGCCTGGTCATGCTCGGCGACGCGGTCAGCGCCAAGAAAGCCAGCGGCGAGGCCAAGGAAACCCTCGAGGTCATCGACGTGGCCCAGGTCCTGGCCCGCTCCATGCGGCCGCCCGCGCCGCCCGCCGGCGCCGCGCCGCCCGCCGCCCCCGCCGCGCCGGCGCCGGCCGACCAGCCCACGGGCTGACCCGGCCGGGACAGGGGGCCCGGGGCCATGGACAGCAGGCGCAATGAGGCATTCAGCGACGGGGTGTTCGCGATCGCGATCACCCTGCTCGTGCTGGACCTGCGGCTGCCGGGGGGTGGCACGCTGACCCACCAGCTGCTGCATGTCTGGCCGCAGTACTTCGCCTACGTGGTCAGCTTCCTCACCATCGGGATCATGTGGATGAACCACCACACGATGCTGGCCCACGTCTCCCGGGTGGACCGCCCGCTGCTGGTCATCAACCTGCTGCTGCTGATGGCCGTGGTGGTCATCCCGTTCCCGACCTCGCTGGTCGCCGAGCACCTGCGGGCGTCCGGCGGCGTCGCGGCGACGGTCACCTACGGGCTGGTGCTCATCGCGGCCTCACTGGGCTTCGCGGGCCTGTGGATCTACGTGGTGACGCACGCGGAGCAGCTGGGCGGGCAGGCTCAGCCGGAGGCGCTGCGGCGCTCGATACCGGGGTTCACCGGCGGCCTGCTCGTGTACGTGGCCGCCACGGTGATAGCGGCGTTCGGGGCGCCGCTGATCGCGCTGATCATCTACGGCCTGCTCGGGGTCTACTACCTGTTCGAGCACCTGCCCAGCCCGTCCGGCGCGCCGCCCGCCCGTGAGACGGCCCCGTGAGACGGCCGCCCCGTGAAGGTCCGGGCATGACGGCCATGATCCGGCCGGAAAGACCGTTATAGGGAAGTTCCGGGGATCAGGGCGCGGGTGACTCGGCGGGGAGCCAGATCCTGACCCGGGTCCCGTAGCCGGGCCGCGACTCCAGCACCGCCTGGCCGCCGTGGGCGGCCGCGATGGCCTGCACGATGGACAGCCCCAGCCCGCTGCCGCCCCGCGGCGGGGCGGCCTCGCCGTCCTGGCCGCTGTGGCCGTCCTGGCCCTTCTGGCCGGGGTCCTCCTGGTTGCCGGGGCGGTCCGCCCCGCGGTGGAAGCGGTCGAAGGCGCGGGCCGCGTCCTCCTCGGACATGCCCGGTCCCGCGTCGGCGACCTCGAGCACCGCGCCGCCGCGGACCGGGGCCAGCCGTACCGCGACCGGCGTCCCCGGGGGCGTGTGCTCGCGGACGTTGCCGAGCAGGTTGGCCAGCACCTGCCGGATCCGCGCCTCGTCCACCACGGCGATCAGCCGGTCCGGTGCCTCCGCCTTGACCGGGCGCCCCGGCTCCACCGCGGAGGCGTCCGCGGCCGCGTCCCGGACCAGCACGGACAGGTCCGTGTCGGTCAGGTCCAGCGAGGAGGTGCGGTCCAGCCGGGCCAGCTCGAGGAGCTCGGCGACCAGGGTGCTCATCCGCTGAGATTCCTGCTCGATGCGGCGCATCGCGTTCGGCAGCTGATCGGGGCCGAGCGCGCCCTGCCGGTACAGCTCGGCGTAGCCGCGGATGGTGGTCAGCGGGGTGCGCAGCTCGTGCGAGGCGTCGGCGGCGAACTGGCGGACCTTCTGCTCCGAGCGCCACCGGGCCCCGAACGCCTGCTGGATCCGGTCCAGCATGCCGTTGATGGCCCCGCCGAGCTGGCCCACTTCCGTGCTGTCGTCCGCCTCGGGCATCCGGGCGGTCAGGTCACCGCGTGAGGTGATCTGACGCGCGGTTCTCGCCATCTGGTTGAGCGGGGCCAGGCCCCGGCCGATCAGCCAGCGCCCGCTGACCGCCAGCAGCAGGATCAGCGCGCCCCCCGTGATCAGCTCCGCGATGATGATCCCGCCGACCTGCGCGGTGACGGCGCTGACCGGGCGGGCCACCACCAGCACCCCGCGTACCCCGCCGTTCGCCCGGGCCGGGATCAGCCGGGCCACGGCGCGCAGCCTGGGCCCGGTGGCCCGGGGCACGTCGAACGGCTGGCCGTTGACGTAGTAGCGGGCGACGTGCCTGGCGATCAGGTTCTGCACCGTGGCGGTCAGTTCCCTGCTCGCGGCGGAGTTGCCGGTCAGCGGCCGGACCTGCACCGGGAGATAGGTGATTTCCACCGCCACGTAGTCGCCGGGGTTGCTGGCGATCTGCTGCGGGGTGTGCTGGGCCGCGGCCACGAGCTGCGTGTTGAACTCGCTGCCGAGACGCCGGCCCAGCACGATCGTGCTGACCGCCCCCATGATCAGCAGGAAGGCCGCGGTCACGCAGATCAGCAGGACGAGCAGGCGGGCGCGCAGGGACAGCACCCCGCTGGCCCGCCGCCCGGGGACGGGCGGGTCCGCGGGCCAGGGCGCGGTCATCCCTCGGGCCGGGCGCCAGGCCGCAGGCTGTACCCCACCCCGCGCTGGGTGTGGATCAGCGGCGGGCCCAGCGGATCGAGCTTGTGCCGCAGGTAGCTCACGTATGTCTCGACGATCTGGGACTGCCCGGTGTAGTCCCAGCCCCATACGTTCTCCAGCAGCTGGGCGCGGGTCAGCACCCGTCCCTGGTGCCGCATCAGGTACGCGAGCAGGCGGAACTCGGTCGGCGACAGTTCCACGGGCGTGCCGGCGCGGTGCACGGTCCAGCGTGACTCATCGAGCTCCAGGTCCCCGGCCCGGAGCACGCCCTGGTCTGCCGGGGCGTCGCCGGCGTTCCGCGCGGCCCGCCTGAGCACGGCCCTGACCCGGGCCACCAGCGCCTCCACGGAGAAGGGCTTGGTGACGTAGTCGTCGCCGCCGAGGGCCAGGCCGGTCACGGTGTCGGACGAGGTGTCCCGCGCGGTCAGGAAGATCACCGGCACGTCGTTGCCCGCAGCCCTGAGCCGGCGGCATACCTCGAAGCCGTCCAGGTCGGGCAGCATCACGTCGAGCACGATCAGGTCCGGGCGCGCCGCCTCCGCCTGCCGCAGCGCGTCCTTCCCGCTGGATGCGGCCGCGACCGCGCAGCCGTGGAACTTCAGCGCGACCTGCACCAGCTCACGGATGTTCGGCTCGTCGTCCACGACGAGCACCTGGGGGATCCGGTCGTTGTCTGTCATCACCTGGGATGGACGGTACTGCCGGCCGGGAGCCGGGTGGAGGGGCCACCGGGCGGGCCGCATCGAGGGCGGTGCGGCGGGGGCCGCGCCGGGTGTGGCCAGCAAAGATTACCGGCTCCCGCAGGCGGCGCCTGCGGGAGCCAGCCGGATCCCCCGCCAGTTTCCGGAGGTGCGGTCTCCGGGGGTGCAGCTGCCGGATGGTCAGCTGCCGGATGCGGAGCTGCCGGGCGCCGAGCTGCCGGGGCCGACCGGTGAGGGGCTGGGCGAACCGGACGAAGCCGACGGCGGCCGGATCACCACGAGCCGGGCATTCTTGGCCCCGGAGACCACCGGGCCGCCCACCCAGACCGGCTCGCCCGCGGCCAGCGCGCTCGTGCTGGTCTTGTTCCCGCTCTCCCGGACGACGGTGTTGCTCACCAGGTCCCACGTCCAGGTAGTGCCGTCGGTCGCGCGCACGACGACGTTGCTGCCGCTGACGGACTGGACGACGCCACGCTCGAAGGCCAGCGTGCGGAGCGCGCCGTTCCTGCCGCGGAACGTGAACTGCCCGTCGATCCCGCGCAGCAGGGCTACCCGTGCGAGACGGTGCCGCCAGCGAAGGCAGCGGGCGCCTGCCGCCCTCAGGATCGCCCGGGCTGCGGCCGGGTGCCCGGCCTTCCGGGCGGCGCGGGCCGCCTTCACCGCGCTGGCGCACGGATGGGCCACCGAGGCGGTTCCCGCGCTGCCGCCGGACGGCGCTGCCGCTGCCGCGGCGACGACGTCAGCGCGAGGGCGCCGGGGGTGCCAGCCGAGTTGAGCGCGTTGTTCAGCGCGGCGGCCTGGGCGCTCGGCCCGGCCGCGGTGCCCGCGGCGGCTGAGGTGCTGGCGGCCGGCGACGGATGCCCGGCCAGCGAGACCCCAGCGACGATGCCGCCCGCGCCCAATGCCGCGGCCGCCACCAGCCCGACCGTCCAGTGCAGCGGGTTCCGCCGCCGGGGGCCGGAGCCCGGGCCGCCCTGCGGGCCCTGGTAGCGCGGGTCGTGGTCACCCGGATTCTGGTGGCCCGGCCCGTGGTTCCCGCCGGGTCCCTGGCTCATGGGCCAGAACTGCTCAGTCGGGCGGGACTCCTCCGCAGGGTTCCCGCCCGGGGGCTCATACATATTGTCCATGGCCCCGAGCCTGCCCGGCCCGGCTGTGACATCAGGCGGTGAAGCCTGGGATTTCCCTGGGAGCACGCTCCGGAATGACCGGAACTTCACGCCCTGCCTCGGTCCTGGTCCCCGCGCTCCCTAACGGTCCTTCCGTCCCGGCCATCGCCCGGGAACCCGTCACATCCGCTCAGGAACCGGGATCCCGAGCAGGTCCAGCCCGGTCAGCAGGACCCTCAGCGTGAGCGCGGACAGCGCGAGCCGGGCTGTCCCGGACCGGCGGCTCCGCCTGGAGTACCGGGCACTGCTCGTAGAACGTGGTGAACGCGCTGGCCACGTCGAACAGGAAGCCCGCCAGCAGGTGCGGCTGGGTGGTCTCGGCGACCTGCTGCAGGACCGTCGCCGAAGCCGAGCAGGTGCAGGGCGAGGGCCCGTTCCGCGTCCTCGGTGATCTGGACCGGCGCGGTGACCCCGTCCGGGTCCAGCCCCGCCCGGCGGAAGATGGAGCGGATCCGGGCCGTCGCGTACTGCAGGTACGGCCCGGTGTTGCCCTTGAAGGGCCATCATCCGGTCGTAGTCGAAGACGTAGCTGCTGTCCCGCGCGATGGAAAGGTCGCCGTACTTGATCGCGCCGATGCCCACCGCCTCCGCGATCGCCGCCCGCTCGCTCTCCTCCAGCTCCGGGCTGGTGTTCAGCTCGTCGAACATCGTGCGCGCGCGCTCGACGCCCTCCCGCAGCAGCTCGCTGAGCTTGATGCTGTCGCCAGCCCGGGTGCGCAGCAGCTTCCCGTCAGTCCCCAGCACGTTGCCGATCTGGGCGTGCTCGAACCAGGCGGCGGCCGGAATCCAGCCCGCCTGCCTGGCCACCGCGAAGACCATCTGGAAGTGCAGCGCCTGCGACGAGCCCACCACGTAGATGGCCCGGTCCACATGCAGATCCCGGACCCGGTACCGGATGGTGGCTAGGTCAGTCGTGGAGTAGTTGTAGCCCCCGTCCCGCTTGCGGATGATCACTGGCAGCGGCTCGCCGTCGCGCCCGCTGAACCCCGGCGGGAACGCGCACAGCGCCCCGTCGCTGATGACCGCGACCCCGCTAGCCTCCAGTTCGCTGCAGACCTCGGCCAGCATGTCGTTGTAGAAACTCTCCCCGCGGATGTCCGCGTCGGTGAGCGTCACGCCGAGCTGCCGGTATATCCGGTGCAGGTAGTCCAGCGACATCTCGACCAGGTCCTGCCACAGCCGCAGCGTGGCCTCGTCGCCGCCTTGCAGCAGCACCACCCGTTGCCGCGACCGCTCGGCGAACACCGGATCGGAGTCGAACATGCGCCGCGCCGCCTGGTAGAAGGAGTTCGGGTCGGTCCGCAGCAGGTTCGCCTCGGCGGAGTCCTCACCCACGTCGAGCAGGTGCTCGATCAGCATCCCAAAGGGCGTGCCCCAGTCGCCCAGGTGGTTGTCCCGGATCACCTCGTGGCCAGCGAACTCCAGCACCCGGGCGAGCGCGTCGCCGACGATGGTGGTCCGCAAGTGGCCGACGTGCATTTCCTTGGCCACGTTGGGCGAGGAGTACTCCACCACGACCCGCTGGACCGGGTCGGCCTCCGCCACGCCGAGCCGTGGATCGGCAAGCTGGGCGGCAGCCTGCCCGGCGATCCATCCCGGGGTAAGGGTGAGGTTGATGAAGCCCGGGCCGCTCACCTCGGGCGGCTCCGCCACCCCGGCCACGTCGAGCTGGCCGATGATGTCCGCGGCGATGTCGCGCGGCGGCCGCCCCAGCCTCTTGGCCAGCGGCAGGGCCGCGTTGGACTGGAAATCCGCGAACGAGGACGGCCGGATCACCGGGTCGGCGTCCGCGTACTCCGGGCCGAACACCGCGCCGAGCGCAGCCGACACCCGCTGCGCGAGAACATCCCGTGGATCCGCCATGCTCCAAGCCTAGCGACCACGCTGGGCAGGCCCGCGCGAATATGGTGCGTGAGCGGGCCCCGCGGGACCCCACCCCCTCGCGCGCTAAGCCGCGAGAGCCCGTGGCCGTCTGGCCGTCTGGCCGTCTGGCCGTGATCATGGGATCACTGTTGCTCTGGCCACAGCAAACCCATGATCACGGCCAGACGCACGGTGACTGCGGGGCTCGTGGGAGTCCTGGGGTCAGTGCGGCTGAGCGAAGGTCAGTTGCGGCGGAGGAAATGACCGCCGCGGCCGTGACCGAGGCGCTCCCGGATCCTCTCGGTGATCTGGCCCTTGACCAGATCCGCGGCGAGCAGGCAGGCCGACGTGATGCCGCGCGGGCTGGACGCGCCGTGAGCGATGACGATCGTCCCCTCCAGGCCGAGCAGGGCCGCGCCGCCGTAGGTGTCGGAGTCCAGCCGGCCGCGCAGCTCGCGCAGCCCGCGGCGCTGCAGCACCGCGCCGAGCCGGGCCGACCGGGAACCGCGCAGCACGTCCCGCAGCTGCTCGGCGGCGAATCCCATCGACCCCTCCAGCGTCTTGAGCGCGACGTTGCCGGTGAAACCGTCGGTCACGATCACGTCGACCGTGCCGCGCAGCAGGTCTGTGCCTTCGACGTTGCCCGTGAAGCGGATCGGCAGGGCGCCGTGCGGCGGCGGGGCGGTGAGAAGCTCGTGCGCCCGCCGGACCAGCTTGTTGCCCTTGCCCGGCTCGGTCCCGATGGTGAGCAGCCCGACGCTCGGGTCGGCGATGTTGTGCGCGATCTGGGCGTAGGCCACCCCCAGCTGGGCGAACTGGAGCAGCATCTCGGGCTTGGGGTCGGCGATGGCGCCCGCGTCCAGCAGGAACGTGGGCCGCGGCTGGGTGGGCAGCACCACGACCAGGGCCGGCCGGAGCAGGCCGGGCACGGAGCGTAGCCGGAGCCGGGCGGTGGCCACCACGCCGCCGGTGGAGCCGGCCGAGACGATGGCCGCGGCCTGGCCGCGCCGGATCAGCTGGCAGGCCACGGCGACGCTGGAGCGTGGCCGCCGCCAGCTGGCCAGTGCGCCCTCGTCCATGGCGATGGTGTCCTCGGCGGGTGCGACCCGCAGGAGCCCCGCGACCTCCGGGTGCTCGGCCACCAGTGCGCGCAGCTCAGCGGGCCGTCCGGCCAGGATCACCGGGGCCCGCAGCGCGGCCGCGGCGGCCGCGGCGCCGGCCACCACCACGGCCGGGCCGTTGTCACCGCCCATGGCGTCGACCACGATGGCCTGCTCCGCAGGGCCGGCCGGCGTGGATTCCTCGAGCACGGGGCCAAGCCTCTCACCCCGGGCCAGTGCCGCGGACCAGGGAGGGCCACGGCCCAGGGCCGCCCGGCCGTGGCCCGCCGGGAAACTGGCGCGCCCGCCCCGCCGTGGCGCAGGATTGATCATCCGCCCACTGGGTAACCATCTGTCACGATCTGGGGCCCGCACTCCCAGTGCCGGGCAAAGTGACGAAACGTGACGAAGGGGTGATTCAGACCGTCCTGGTGGGGGCCGCGACGACGCGGGGACCAGCGATGAGCCGTGGGGGCCTGGCGGCAAGCCATGGCTGGCGGCAGGCCCGGACCAGCGGGTGACCAACGGGGAAGCGTGCGGCAGGGCCGGCTGAGCCGGGCCGGCTGTCACCGCTACTTCAGCGTTTCCTCAGCGTGATCTGCTGGCCTGGGTCCAGCGCGGGGTTCGCGCGACGTCGTCGTCATGCCGGGGTCGCCGTCATGCCGACGTGGCCTCGGCGCCGTTCAGCGCAGCTGGTGCCCAGAGCACCCAGGCAGAGCGCGGCGGAAAGTTTTGTCAGCCGCGGGCTACAGGGACTCGCATCCCGGCAAGGCCGCCGGGATCGCGACCGACCGGAGGGAGACCCGTGAGTGGCATTCAGCAGATAGTGCCAGTACCTGATGGGGGTTGACGTTTCCGTGCCTTTACCTCGAAACATCTGGACGGACTGACCGCACGGGCCGGCCTCGGCGAGGCCGAGCGGCTGGCCGTCCGGGCCGTCGGCACCGTGCTGCCCTTCCGGACCAACGCCTACGTCATCGAGGAACTGATCGACTGGAGCGCTGCCCCCGACGACCCGCTCTACCGCCTGGTGTTCCCGCAGGCTGACATGCTGCCGGCCGGCGGACGTCGCCCGGATCGCGGGGCTGCTGGCCCGCGGCGCTCCTGAGCCGGAGATCATGGCCGCAGCCCACGAGGTGCGGATGCGGCTGAACCCGCACCCGGCCGGGCAGCTGGCGCTGAACATCCCCGCCTTCGGCGACGAGCCGCTGCCCGGGGTGCAGCACAAGTACCCGGAGACCGTCCTGGTCTTCCCCAAGCAGGGCCAGACCTGCCACGCGTACTGCACATACTGCTTCCGGTGGGCGCAGTTCGTGGATGAGCCCGGCCTCAAGATGGCCACCGCTGACCTGGACAGGGTCATCGACTATCTCCGGCAGCACCGCGAGGTGACCAGTGTGCTGATCACCGGCGGCGACCCCATGATCATGGGCGCGACCGTGCTGCGCCGGTACATCGAGCCGCTCCTCGAACCGGGGCTGGAGCACATCGAGTCGATCCGGATCGGCAGCAAGGCGCTGGCCTACTGGCCGCAGCGGTTCGTGTCAGACCCGGACGCTGACGACACGCTGCGCCTGTTCGAGCAGGTCGTGGCCTCGGGCCGGTCGCTCGCGTTCATGGCGCACTTCTCCCACCCCCGGGAGCTGGGGTCCGCCCTGGCCGTCGAGGCCAGCAACCGGATCCGGGCTACCGGGGCGATGATCCGCACCCAGGCCCCGCTGATCAGGACGATCAACGACGACCCGGCGACCTGGGCCGCGATGTGGCGGGCCCAGGTGCGGATGGGCATGGTGCCGTATTACATGTTCGTGGAGCGGGACACCGGCCCGCAGGACTACTTCGCGGTGCCGCTCGCGACCGCGCACGGCATCTTCAGCGACGCCTACCGGCAGGTGGCCGGGCTGTGCCGTACCGTGCGCGGGCCGTCGATGTCGGCGACTCCCGGCAAGGTGTGCGTGGACGGGATCGCGGACGTGGCCGGCCAGCGGGTCTTCGTCCTGCACATGATCCAGGCTCGCGATCCCGACCTGGTCGGCAAGCCGTTCTTCGCCCACTACGACCCGGACGCCGCCTGGCTCACCGACCTGCGGCCCGCGTTCGCCACCCGCTTCCCGTTCGAGGCCGCCGAGCCGAGGACCTGCCCGGCCTCTGGTCCCCCGAAGTCTTCGAGCCGGCCAGCTGAGCCAGGCCGGGCTCAGCTGAGCCCGGCTGAGCCCGCCGGCTCAGCTGAGCCCCGGCCAGGCCGTCCCGGGACGGCGGACCATGCTGGGATCAGGCCGCCGGGGCGGCCTGCTCGGCGGGGATGTCCGGGGCGGCAGGCTCCGGCGCGCGCCGGCCCTCCCTGAGCATGAGACAGCTGACCGCGCCCACGGCGAGCAGGATGATGGGCAGCAGCATGGTCGCGCGCATCGCGTTCACGTAGGCAAAGGTGAACACGTCGTGCCCGATCCGCAGCAGCTCGGCCATCAGCCGGGCGGGCAGCCCCGCGGGCAGCTTGATCCCGGAGCCGTTCTGGCCCGCCCCGACCTGGATCCCGTTACTGGCCGCATGCTTGATCCCGGCCACGAACGGCCCGCGTAGCTGGGGCGGCAGGGCCGTGGCGCGCGTCGCGGCCTGGCTGTTCATGGCGGAGACCAGCCGGTTCTGCAGCAGCGCCCCCACCGCCGCGGTCCCGATGACCAGGCCGACCTGCCTGACGGTGTTCAGCACGCCGGACGCCGCGCCGGCCATCCGCGGGTCGATGTTCCGCATGGCCACGGTGACCATGGGCGCGAACGTGCAGCCCATCCCGATTCCGGCCACGATCAGCGCGGGCAGGAAGTCATACCAGACCGACGTGGTCGTCGCCTCCAGCGCGACCCAGCCCATCCCGGCCGCGAACAGCGTGAGGCCCAGCATCAGGATGTACTTGCCGCCGATCTTGTCGGTCAGCCGCCCGGCGACCGGCGCCACGAACATCGACAGCAGCGAGGCCGGGGCCATGGTCAGGCCAGCCCGCAGCGCGGAGAACCCCAGCACCGACTGCAGGTAGATGGTGAACGGCAGGAAGATCCCCATCATGCCGACCGCCAGCGTCCCCGACACCCAGTTGACCACCGCGTAGTTCCGGTCCCGGAACAAGGCGAAGGGCACCAGCGGCTCCCGGTCCTGGGTCCGCCACTGGAGCACCAGGAAGGCGATCAGCAGGAGCACGCCGAACCCGAGCACCAGCGGGATGCTGATGAACCCGGTGATCGTGCCCCAGTTGTACTTCTGCCCCTCGACCAGGCCGTAGCAGATGGCCAGCAACGCCGCGCTGGCCAGCAGCACGCCGGGAACATCGATCCGGTGCCGCCGCCCCGGTCGCATGTCCGGGATGATGACGAACGTCAGCACCAGCGCGATCACGCCGAACGGCAGGTTGACGAAGAAGATCCAGCGCCAGTCGAACGCGGTGACCAGCAGGCCGCCCAGGGTTGGCCCGGCGATGGTGGCCACGCCGGCCACAGCGCCCCAGACGCCGAACGCGGCACCGCGGCGCTCGGGCGGGAAGGTGTTGGTGATGATCGTCAGCGTCTGCGGCATGAGCATGGCCGCGCCCAGCCCCTGGACCGCGCGGAACCCGATCAGCCAGCCCGGGCCGGGGGCCAGGCCGCACGCGGCGGACGCCAGCGTGAATACGGCGATGCCCATGGCGAACATGATCCGCGGGCCGATCAGGTCACCGAGCCGCCCCGCGGTGATCACCAGCACCGCGAGCACCAGGGCGTAGGCGTTGATCACCCACAGCACATCGTCCAGCGAGGCGTGCAGCCGGGTGATGATGTCCGGGATCGCGATGTTCACGATGGTCAGGTCGAGCAGCGTCATGAAGAACCCGAGCGAGACGACCAGCAGCACTGCCCACGGATTCGCGTGGAACTTCCTCACCGCATGCTCCCTGTTCCCCTGTAGCCGGTTCCCCTGATCCAGGCGGACCGGCCCGCACAAGCCTGGCTCCCTGTTTCCCCGATCGTAGACCGGCCTGCCGACAAAGTGCCGCCGCTGCCGGGGGTGGCCGGCCAACCCGAACCCCGTTCGGTTGGCGGCCGGGAGCGCGAAGTATGCTCCCGGCCATGAAACTGAACGGAACCGCAGCGATCATCTCCGGCGGGGCCAGCGGGCTGGGCGCGGCGGTGGCCCGCAGGCTCGCCGCCGCGGGGGCCACGGCTGTCGTGGCCGACCTCAACGAGGAGCTCGGTAAGGCAGTCGCCGCCGAGACCGGCGGCCTGTTCGTGAAGACGGACGTCGCCGACGAGAACTCGGTCACCGCGGCCGTGGAAGCCGCCGTGCGCACGGGGGCGCCGCTGCGGACCGTGGTGAGCTGCGCCGGTATCGGCTGGGCCGCGCGGACCGTGGGCCGCGACGGCACCCCGCACGATCTCGCGTCGTACCGCAAGGTCATCGACATCAACCTGATCGGCACGTTCAACCTGATGCGGATCGGGGCCGCGGCCATCGCGCAGACCGAGCCGGCCGACGCCGACAATCAGCGCGGAGTGGTCATCAACACCGCATCCGTGGCGGGCCTAGAGGGCCAGACCGGCCAGGTCGCCTACTCGGCGTCCAAGGGCGGCATTATCGGCATGACGGTCCCGGCGGCCCGTGATCTCGCCGCGATCGGCGTGCGGGTGAACACCATCTGCCCGGGCATCATCGACACCCCGATCTACGGGTTCAACCCCGACAGCGAGGCGTTCAAGGCCAAGCTGGCCGCTCCGGTGGTGTTCCCGAAGCGGATGGGCACCGCCGCCGAGTTCGCCCACCTGGCCCAGGCGCTCATCGAGAACGACTACATGAACGCCGAGGTCATCCGGTTCGACGGCGGGATCCGCTTCCAGCCCAAGTGACGCGGCCCCGGGGGAGCGCGCCACGCCGCGCACGTCCCGGCCGGCCCGCGTCCCCGGTTCACCGCTCCCTCAGCTCAGAGCACGCAACGGAAACACCAGGAGGCTGATCAGTGTCCGATGACGAGCTGCCGGACGCGGTACTGACCGAAACCGATGGCCCGGTGGCGGTTGTCACGATCAACCGGCCCGCCGCGCGGAACGCGGTGAACGGGGCCGTGGCCGCCGGGATGGCCGCCGCTCTCGACGACCTGGAGGCCCGCCCGGACATCCAGGTCATCGTGCTGACCGGCGCGGGCGGCACGTTCTGCGCGGGCATGGACCTGAAGGGCTTCCTGGCCGGGGAAGACCCGCACGCGGGCGGGCGCGGCTTCGCCGGGATCGTGGAGCGGCCGCCGGCCAAGCCGATCATCGCCGCGGTCGAGGGCTACGCGCTGGCCGGCGGGTTCGAGGTGGTACTCAGCTGCGACCTGATCGTGGCCAGCGAGGGAGCGGCGTTCGGCCTCCCGGAGGTGACCCGCGGCCTGGTCGCGGCGGCCGGCGGCCTGCTCCGGCTCCCCCGCCGCATCCCCTACCACCTGGCCATGGAGGTCGCGCTGACCGGGGAGCGCATCCCGGCTCCTCAGCTGCACCGGGCCGGCCTGATCAACCGGCTGGTGCCGGTCGGGCAGGCCCTGGCCGTGGCCACCGACCTGGCCCGCAGGCTCAGCCAGAACGCGCCGCTCGCCCTGGCCGCCACCAAGCGGGTCATCGTGGAGTCCGCCGACTGGCCGGCGGACGAGCAGTTCGCCCGGCAGAACGAGATCACCGCCCCGGTATTCGGCTCAGCCGACGCCGTCGAGGGCGCGGCCGCGTTCGCCGAGAAGCGGCCCCCAGTCTGGCGTGGCCAGTGAGCCTGCTGGGATAGCCGGGGCGGCCGGGCCGCCCGTCAGGCAGGCGGCGTGCCTGGCCTGGCCCACACGGCCCGCGTCCGCCCCTTAGGATCGGGGCGCAGAGGACCGGCCCACACCAGCGGCTCAACCACCAGATTCTCTCGTTGGGGACACGATGTGCGGAATAGTCGGCTGCCTGGCACTGGCCCTGGAGGCAGACCCGGATCAGGACTGGGTGCATACCGCCACCGAGCGGATCACCCACCGGGGACCGGATGACGAGGGGTTCTACCACGACCCCGACGTCGCCCTGGGTTTCCGGAGGCTGGCGATCATTGACCTGTCCCCGGGCGGCCACCAGCCGATGCGGTCCGCCGACGGCCGCTACTGGATGGTCTACAACGGCGAGATCTACAACTATGTCGAACTCGGCCAGGAGCTCCGGCAGCAGGGAGTGACGCTGCGAACCACCTCGGACTCCGAGGTCCTGCTGGAGATGTACGCGCTGCTGGGCAAGGACGTGGTGCACCGGCTGCGCGGGATGTTCGCGTTCGCGATCTGGGACACGTGGACCCGCGAACTGTTCTGCGCCCGGGACCAGTTCGGCATCAAGCCCTTCTACTACACCGTGGACGAGGCCCAGGAGCACGACTGGCTGGAGGGCCGGGCCGCGCCGTCCGCGACGAACGGTGGGCAGGCCCCGGGCGGCTCGGCGTGGGACACCCGCCCGGCCGGGCGGCACGCGGCGCCGGCCCGCCCCGCCGCCCGCCGCCCTCCGCCGCCATCCGGGCGGCACGGCCGTCACGCGGCGGGCCCGGGCCAGCCAGCCCCGGACCCGCTGGCCCCGGCCGGATTTCCCGGTCCTGACGTTCCGGGCCCGGGCCTGCCCGGCGCGGGCGGTCCGGCATGGCCGGTCCGGCTGCTGCGGCTTTGCCTCGGAACGCAAGTGCCTGGCCAGCCCGGGCGAGCTGAGCGTCCTGGACCGGGACGCGCTCCGGCACTACCTGGCCTTCCAGTACGTGCCGCCGCCGCAGGCACTGACCCCGCCGATCCGGGTCCTGCCGCCCGGGCACGCGATGATCGCACGCCCCGGCGGCAGCGTCGACGTGTTCCGCTACTGGCGCGCCGACCTGCGGCCCGCGCCAGCCCCGAGCGAGACCACCGCCGCCTCGATCCTGGCCGTGATGCGCGACTCGATCGCCGTGCACCTGCGCAGCGACGCGCCGCTCGGCGCGTTCCTGTCCGGCGGCATCGACTCGGCGGCGATCTGCGCGCTGGCTGCCGAGCACCGCCCGGACCTGCTCACCTTTACCGTCGGGTTCGAGCGCGAGGGCTACAGCGAGATCGACCGCGCGCAGGAAACCGCCGCCGCTCTCGGCGTGAAGTCGATCCCCTACGTGATCAGCGCCGAGGAATTCTTCACGCACCTGCCGCGGATCATCTGGCACCTGGATGACCCGATGGCCGACGCCGCAGCGGTCCCGCTGTGGTTCGTGGCCCGCGAGGCCAGCAAGCACGTCAAGGTCGTGCTGTCCGGCGAAGGGTCGGACGAGCTGTTCGGCGGCTACGCCATCTATCACCAGCCGGGCGTGGTGCGGGCCGGTGAACGGCTGCCGGACGTGGCCCGGGCACCGCTGAAGCGGGCTGCCTCGATGCTTCCGGCCGGCGTGAAGGGCAAGGGCTTCCTGGAGCGGACCTCGACCCCGCTGCGGGAGCGCTACATCGGGAACGCGCACGTGTTCGTGGGCGACCAGGTGGACCTGGTCGCCCGGGGGCCCGGGTCACCGGCGGCCAGCGCGTACGCCGTCACCGCCCCGGTCTACGACCAGGCTGCCGAGGCGGGCCTGGACGACACGTCCACCATGCAGCTGGTGGACATCAACACGTGGCTGCACGGCGACATCCTGGTCAAGGCGGACCGGATGACGATGGCGCACAGCCTGGAGCTGCGAGTGCCGTTCCTGGACCGCGAGGTGATGTCGGTGGCGGCCCGGCTGGCCCGGGAAGAGAAGATCGGCGCGGGCACCACGAAGCTGGCGCTGCGCCAGGCGATGGGCTCGGTGCTGCCGCAGGCCGCGGCGGAGCGGGCCAAGCTGGGCTTCCCGGTGCCGATCGGGCACTGGCTCAAGGGCGAGATGTACGGGTTCGCGGATCACTTGCTGCGCGAGGCCAAGACCGACCAGTGGATCGACCGGGAGGCCGCGCTCAGCCTCCTGGAGCGGTTCCGGGCGGGCGAGCCCGACGTCAGCTGGCGGCACATCTGGGTGCTGGTCGTGTTCTCGCTGTGGCACCAGATCTACGTGGAGCGGGTATACGACCCGGCCGCCCTGGGCTGGGAGCACGCGCCGCGCCAGGGCAGCACCTGGTAACCGCGGGAGGACGGCGGGCTGAGCGGCCTCATGACCCAGATCTCAGACAGGCTCCAGGGTCAGCCCGTCATCGGGGCCAGGCCCGGGCCGGGGCCGTAGGCGGCCAGCTTGTCGCGGAGCCGGCCGCGGCCGCGGTGCAGCCGCGACATCACGGTGCCGATCGGGGTGCCCATGATCTCCGCGATCTCCTTGTAGGCATATCCCTCGATGTCGGCCAGGTACACCGCGACCCGGAACTCCTCCGGCAGGTCCCGCAGCGCGCGCAGGATCTCCGAGTCGGCCAGCCGGTCGAGCGCCTCCGCCTCGGCCGACCGGGCCTGGGCGGCCAGCGGGTCCGCGGGCAGCTGCCATTCCTGGAAGTCGCCCCCGGACGCCTGCCGCGGCTCACGGCGCCGCTTGCGGTAGGTGTTGATGAACGTGTTGGCCAGGATGCGGTGCAGCCAGGCCTTGAGGTTCGTGCCCGGGCGGAACTGGTGGAACGCGGCGTACGCCTTGGCCGAGGTCTCCTGGACGAGGTCCTCGGCGTCCGTCGGGTTACGGGTCATGCGGAGCGCAGCGGGGTACAGCTGACCGAGGAACGGCACGACGTCCTGCTCGAACCGCCGGTCCCGGTCTGGTGCCTCTTCGCTTGTCCCCATCGGTTACTCCACTCGATCGTTACCCTTTCACCCTAAAGACGTACGGGAACACCCATCCGGCTCGGTGAATCGGGTCACTTTTTCCCCCGGCTGTTCGTGCTCTCTTTACTACCCCCTGAATCTGAGAGATTCCTGAAGGTCCACTGTGTGGTCCGCCTGCGCCTCTTCCAGGGGGCTCAGCTGCGCTCTCCCAGTACTTCGGGGCCAGTCCGCCTCCCGGACTGGCCGGCCGGCGCAGAGATCCTCCGCGGCCCGCGCGGACTGGGGATGCCCCTCCAGTGTGGCGGAGCGCGGCCCGTCTGGGTACTGCCAGCCTCGCTGGCCTCCAGGCCCAGCCCGGATGACGCCGCCGCCCAGGGTCCAAAGCCTGCCGGGGCACCGCAGCGGGAGGATCTGCCGCGCCCCGGGGCGGGATACGCGGTCCTGGCGGGCGGGCCACGTCACAATGATGCGGGTGACCAGCGTTCTCCCGGGCGGCCAGAATGCCAGCTGAGCAGAGGCGAGCTTGGCCGGTACCGGCTTGCGGCGGGCCATACCGGACGGGCGCATACCGGCTGGGCAGATACCGGACGGGCCTACAGCGGACGGGCGCATACCGGACGGGCAGATACGGACGGGCTACAGCGGACGGGCGCATACCGGACGAGCGCATACCGGACGAGCGGGCGCTGGTGGACCTGGCCGTCCGGCTGGGCGCGGCCGGCGTGGCGGGCTGGTCCGCGGCCGAACGGGACCTGGCGGCCCTCGGGGCCGGCCGCGGCCCCGCGAGCACGCGCGCACTGGCGGTAGTCCGGGATCGGATCCGGGCCGGGGAGGATCCGCTCGGGGACGCGTTCTGCGCGCTGCGGGGGTCGGCGGGACGGCGGGCGCTGGGGCAGACGTTCACCCCGCCGCCGGTGATCGAGAGCATGATCGCCTGGGCCGCGGGCACCACGATCCTCCCGGCCCGGGTCGTGGATCCGGGCTCCGGGTCGGCCCGGATGCTCCTGGCCGCCGGGCGCCGGTGGCCGCACGCAGCCCTGGTCGGCGTGGAGATCGATCCGGCGGCCGCGATCCTCGGCCGGGCAAGCCTGGCCGCGGCCGGCTTCGCCGGCCGGTCCGCGGTGCTGCTCGGCGACTACCGCTACGCCGCGCTGCCCCCGGCCAGCGGCCCGACACTGTTCCTGGGCAACCCGCCCTACGTGCGGCACCACCAGATCGCCACGCCGGGGAAGGAGTGGCTCCGCCGCGCCGCCCGGGAGCAGGGGGTGGCCGCCAGCGGGCTGGCCGGACTGCACGCCCATTTCTTCCTGGCCACCGCACGGCACGCGGCGCCGGGCGACCTGGGTGTGCTCATCACCGCGGCGGAGTGGCTGGACGTGAACTACGGCCGCCTGATCCGGGAGCTGCTCCTCGGCGTGCTCGGCGGCCAGGCGGTCCACCTGGTCGAGCCGGCCGTTCCGGTGTTCGCGGACGCCGCGGCCACCTCGGTCATCACCTGCTTCCTGCCGGGCACTGTTCCGGAGGCGATCCGGATGCGCCGGGTGGGCAGCCCGGCGGATCTGGGCGCGCTGGCAGGGGGTGCGCTGGTGTCCGCCGCCGTCCTGCGCGCCGCGCCCCGCTGGGGACCGCTGCTCCGTCCCGGCCTCCCCGGCCCCGGCCTCCCCGGCCCCGGCCCCGGCCTCCCCGGCCCCGGCCCCGGCCTCCCCGGCCCCGGCCTCCCCGGCCCCGGCCTCGGCCCCGGCCCCGGCCTCCCCGGCCCCGGCCCCGGCCGTCCCCGGCCCCGGCCCCGGCCTCCCCGGCCCCGGCCCCGGCCTCCCCGGCGGGGGACTCCCGCATCCTGGCACTGCCCTGGCCCGCCCTGGCCTCCTGCGTCCCGCCAGCCGCCACCCGGGGCGCCTCCCGGAGGGCCACGTCGAGCTCGGCGAACTGTGCCGGGTCCACCGAGGCCAGGTCACGGGCGCGAACGCGGTGTGGGTCACGGCCGGGGCGCACCCACTGATCCCGGCCCGGTTCCTGGTCCCCGCGGTGACCCGGGCCCGCGAACTCATCGCGGCCGGCCTGGTCTTGCCCCCGGATGCCCGGCTGCGCCAGGTCATCAGCCTGCCTGCGGACCTCGGCGGCCTGCCCGGCAGGGAGCAGGCCGCCGTGGCCCGCTTCCTCCGCCACGCCATGGCGGCCGGGGCCGCCGACTCCTACGTGGCCCGGCACCGCACCCCCTGGTGGCGGGTCCGGCTCGGCGCGCCACCGCCGATCCTGGCCAGCTACATGGGCCGCCGCGCGCCGGTCTTCGTGCGGAACCAGGCGGCCGCCAGCTACCTGAACATCGCGCACGGGCTGTACCCGCGAGACCCGCTGGCCCCTGGGGTACTCGATGCCCTCGCCGCGTTCCTCAGCGGGTCCGTCACCACGGGCCAGGGCCGGGTTTACGCGGGCGGCCTGGTCAAGTTCGAGCCCCGGGAGATGGAGCGGCTGCCAGTACCGGGACCGGCGCACCTGGCTGCCTGGGCGGAGCAGGCCCAGGAAGACCAGGCCCAGGAAGACCAGGCCCAGGAAGACCAGGCCCAGGAAGACCAGGCCCAGGAAGACCAGGCCCAGGAAGACCAGGCCCAGGAAGACCAGGCCCAGGAAGACCAGGCCCAGGAAGACCAGGCCCAGGAAGACCAGGCCCAGGAAGACCAGGCCCAGGAAGACCAGGATGGCTGACCGGGCGCTAAATCCAGCCGTGGTACCACATGTGCGACAGCCAGGACGTATACGGGATGATCTTGGCTGTCAGCACGGGATACATGTAGGCGAAGTTCAGCAGCACCCCGAGCAAGTAGGCGCCGACCACCGCCGAGCCCACCGTGCGCCGCATCGCCGACGCCCGCGCCGAGCCGAGGATCAGCCCGAGACACAGGGTGATCGACAAGATCAGGAACGGCTCGAACTCCAGCGCGTAGAAGAAGAACTCGGTCCGGTGGTCGTGCAGCGCGAACCAGAACCAGGGCAGCCAGCCGACGGCCACGGCCAGCAGCAGCGCCCCGGCCCGCCAGTCCCGGCGGGTCAGCCACCAGGCCAGGCAGACCAGCAGCGTGGCGATGGACGCCCACCAGATCAGCGGCGTGCCGATGGCCAGCACTTCCTGGGCCTTGGAGTTAGCGCAGGCCCCGTGCGTGCCGCCCGCCGGGCACTGCCAGAAGAACGCGACCGGCCTGCTCATCACCAGCCAAGTCCAGGGCTGCGACTGGTAAGGGTGGTGCGTGGTCAGGCCCAGATGGAACTGGAGCATCTGCTTCTGGTACTGCACGAATGAGGCCAGCGCGGAGATCACCGGGGTGTGGATGCCGTTCTGCCCGGCCCACTGCCGGTCGTATCCGGTGCTGGTGGCGAACCACCCGGCCCAGGTGATCACGTACACCGCCACGGGCAGCACGCCGAACCAGACCGGCATCCAGCGGTGCCGCCGCACGGTGCCGAGGAAGCCGTTGGGCAGCCCGGCGGCCCGGCGCGCGCCGACGTCCCAGGCGATGACCAGGGCGGTCAGGCCGAGCACGTACCAGATCGCGTCCCACTTCGAGGCCAGGGCCAGGCCGATGCAGACCCCGGCACCCACCCGCCACCAGGGGATCCTCCGCCACCACGGCCCGGCCGGCCGGGCCGGTTCCAGGCTGGCCGGTTCGAGGCGGGCCGGTTCGAGGCGGGCCGGTTCGAGGCTGGCCAGTTCCGTGCGGCCCGGATCCGCGCTACCCAGGTCCGCGCTCTCCAGCCTCCTGGCCACCGCCGTGGCCAGCCGGGTCCGGGTGACATCCCGGTCCACGACCAGGCAGCCGAACGCGGCCAGCACCCAGAACATCAGGAAGATGTCCAGCAGGGCCGTGCGGCTCATCACGAACTCGAGCCCGTCCAGCGCCATCAGCAGGCCGGCGATGCAGCCGAGCAGGGTCGACCGGGTCATCCGGCGGGTGATCCGGGCCAGCAGCAGGATGGCCAGCGACCCGATCAGTGCGGTGGCGAACCGCCAGCCGAACGAGCTGACGCCGAACGTCCACTCACCGAAGGCGATGAACAGCTTCCCGACCGGCGGGTGCACGACGAACTCGCCGCCGCTGGAGAAGATGTGCGTGTTCCCGCGCACGAGCATCGAGTTCCGGGCGCTCACGTAATTGTGCTCGACTCCGTAACGCAGGATCCCCAGCGCGTCCGGTACGTAGTACGTCTCGTCGAAGATGACCTTGTCCGGCTTGCCCAGCTGGTTGAAGCGCAGGAACGCACCGAACGCGGTGACCAGCAGCGGCCCCAGCCAGCCCCACAGGACACTGCCGGGCATGGGCGGGACCATCCGGGCCAGGATGCCGGATGGCTGGTCGGTGGGCGCGGCGTCCGGCTGAGCGGTCGCCCGGGAGGCCATCATCGGACACATGGTATTGGGGTAGGCGAGCATTGCGGCGCCAGATCGCGACGTAGTGGGGTGGCTGGCGCAACGCGGCGGTGCCAGGACATGACACGGGGACATAGCGTGGTGCCCGGCATGAACACCAGCGACTCAGTCACCAGCGGCCCAGCGGACGGCTACGGCACGCTCACCGTGGCCGCCGTGCCCATCGGGCGGCCCGGCGACGCGTCACCGCTGCTGGCGCAGGCCCTCGCCGAGGCGCCGCTGGTGGCGGCCGAGGACACCCGCCGGCTGCTGCGGCTGGCCGCCACCCTGGGCGTCGAGGTCACCGGCCGGGTCGTCTCCTACTGGGCCGCGGTCGAGCGGAGCCGCAGTGACCGGCTGCTCGACTTGCTCCGCCAGGGACAGGACGTGCTGCTGGTGTCCGACGCGGGCATGCCGGCGATCAGCGATCCCGGGTACCGGCTGGTGGCGGCCGCGGCCGAGGCTGGGGCCCGGATCAGGGTGCTGCCCGGTCCTTCCGCGGTGACCGCCGCGCTGGCCGTGTCCGGCCTGCCCAGCGAACGGTTCTGCTTCGAGGGGTTCCCGCCCCGCAAGCCCGGCGAGCGGGCCCGCCGTTTCGCCGAGCTGGCCACCGAGTCCCGGACCCTGGTGTTCTTCGAGGCCGCCAAGCGGATCCACGCCACCCTGGGCGAGCTGGCCGCCGCGTTCGGGCCCGGGCGGCGGGCGGTGGTCTGCCGGGAGCTGACCAAGACTCACGAGGAGGTCCGCCGGGGCACGCTGGCCGAGCTGGAGGACTGGGCGGCGGGCGGCACGCTGGGCGAGATCACCCTGGTCGTCGAGGGCGGCCAGGGGGGACCACGGCTCACCCCGGCGGAGGCGGCGGCGGAGGTGGCCCGCCGCGCCGCGGGCGGCCAGCCACGGAACGAGGCGGTCGCCGCCGTGGCCCGGGAATCCGGCCTGCGCCGGCGCGAGGTCTACGACGCGGTGCTGGCGGCCCGCCGGGCGGCCTCCGGCGGCCCGGACGCCCAGGCCGGCCCGCCTCCGGCCTAAACCGTGCCTTCGGTC
>CAVVTM010000025.1:0-19602 GCA_963751175.1 uncultured Actinomycetes bacterium
GGACCGGGGCTCCTGGACCAGCCCTCGGACCGGATCTTCGGGCTGGGGCCGCCCGGCCAGGTGAATCCTGACTGAACGGTCCGTCAATAACAGGTACTACTGCGACAGCATAGGCGCAACCCGCTCCCGGCAAAAGGGTCACTCAGCAGGCGAAACACGACCGAAACCTCCGCGTTCAGCAAGAACTCAGCGGGGGCTCAGCTGGTCACGGCCGTGGCGAACACCCCGAAGTTGGACACCAGCAGGTCAATGTCCGACTCGTCGTGCTGGACCGAGATCAGCCACTGCTCGATCTTGCCCCACGGGGGCAGGAATACGCCGCCGTTGTGCTGGAAGAGCCAGTGGGCGTGGCTGTAGCGGTCATCGATGCCGAGGAAGCCGCGGTAGTTGCGGACCGGCTCCGGTGAGAACACGACGCAGCCCTTGGCCCCGACCGCCACCACGTGGGCCTGCAGCCCGGTCCGGGCGATCTCCCGCTCGATGCCGCTGACCGCGCGGTGCCGCAGCGCGTCGATGCGCTGGTACGCCTGGGGTGTGGCTACCTCGGTGAGCATGGCCCGGCAGGCGGCCACCGCGAGCGGGTTGCCGTTGAAGGTGCCGACCATCTCGTAGCCGTTCTCCGCGACGTGCGCCATGACCTCCTCCGACCCGCCGACCGCGGCGATGGCCACGCCGCCGCCGATGGCTTTGGCCAGGCACATGATGTCCGGGGTCACCCCGGTCAGCCCGGTGGCGCCGCTCGGGCCCGCGGTCAGGCCGGTCTTGACCTCGTCGAACGTGAGCAGCGCGCCGCGGGAGTGCAGCAGGTCTTTCAGTCCCGCCAGGAAGCCCGGCTCGGGCTCGATGATGCCCGCGTTCATCATGATCGGCTCGATGATCATCCCGGCGACCTGGCCGGGGTGCTCGTCCAGCAGGCGCTCGACGCTGGCCAGGTCGTTGAACGTGGCCACCAGGGTGAGCTTGATCATCGCCTCGGGGATGCCCGAGCTGGACGGGACCTGGGCCGGCCGGTCCGCCGGGCCGACCTCGTCAGCCCCGGGGGTCACCGACACCTGGACCGAGTCGTGGTGGCCGTGGTAGCAGCCCTCCACCTTGATGATCAGGTCCCGGCCGGTGATCGACCGCATCAGGTGCACCGCGTCCATGGTGGCCTCGGTGCCCGAGTTCGCGAACCGCCACAGCGGGAGGCCGAACCGCTGGGCCAGTTCCTCGCCGACCGCCACCGCGTTCTGGGTGGGCTGGGCGAAGTGCGTGCCCAGGCCGACCTGGCTGTGCACCGCCTCCACGATGGCCGGGTGGGCGTGCCCCGCCAGCGCCGCGCCGTAGCCGCCGTGCAGGTCAACGTACTCGTTGCCGTCCACGTCGTAGATCTTGGAACCCTTGCCATGGCTGAGCCAGACCGGCTGGGGGACGGTGATCTGCCAGCTGGAGGTCACCCCTCCGGCCAGGCTGTGCGCGGCGCGCCGGGCCATCCGGGCCGACTCCGGCTGCCGTTCGACGAAGATCTTTTCCTGCTGGGCGATGACGCTGGTGAGATCGTCGGAAAGCCGCGGAGGGCTGTCCTGCTGACTCGGCACGATGCGCTCCTTCACGCTGACTGAACGTTCAGTCTAAATCGCGGGGCGCAGGGGTGGCAAGAGGCCCCGGGTCGCGGAGGTGGCAGGAGGCCGCGGGTCGCGGGGGGTGGCAGGAGGCCGCGGGTCGCGGGGGGTGGCAGGAGGCCGCGGGTCGCGGGGGTGGCAGGAGGCCGGTCAGCAGCGGGGCACGGCCGTGGTGTACGACGTCTTGCTGGGGGTGGCCAGGTAGTAGTCGGGCACCCAGTGGCCGTCCCTGAGCTTGTCCCACACCCTGGAGGTGCCGGTCTTCGACCCGGCCTGCTGGCAGGTGACCCAGCCGAGCGCGCCGCCGGGCAGCGCGCCGGTGACCGGGTAGGAGACGCCCGGGCCGGTGTGCTCGTTCAGTCCGCCGGCGGCCGTGACCTGGTAGGGGTACATGCAGCGGGGCAGGGCTGCGCTGTAGCCGGTCTTGGACGGCGTGCTGACCCGGTAGTCCGTGACGAAGCTGCCGTCGGTCAGCCTGTCCCACACCGGCGTGGTCGCGAATGTCGAGCCGTGCGCCTGGCAGAGAACCATCACGGGCGAGCCGGGAGAGTGCGTGCCGGTGACGGGATAGGAGGTGCCCGGGCCGGTCCGGGACTTCACCGGGTTGTTCCCGGTCGCGGTGAAGGGGCGGGCCACCGTGGCGACGGGCGTGTCCAGGTTGTCGTTGTCGATGTTGATGGTCACGCCGCCGTAGGTCTCATCGTGGCCGCCACGGTACTGCTTGGCCCGCTGATGGGCGGCCCACTGCTGGTCGGGGACCCCGGCCCACCCGGCCAGGGCTGAACTCCCGTCGTACCGGGCGATCCAGAGGGCGTCGGGGCGGGCGTAGGAGGCCGACGTGTAGACCCTGGACAGGTCCGGGGCCCCGGAGCTGAGGTTCGCGTAGACGCCGGAGATATAGCCGAGCCGGTGCAGTTCACGCGTCCAGCCGGACAGGTAGGTGAGCACGGCGGTCCGGCAGGCCGCGTCCGTGGTCGAGTAGTTCTCGATGTCGTTGTAGAAAGCGCTGCCGTGCAGCATGCCCAGCGCCTTGCCCTGGGCGGCCGCGTCGTCCGCCGCCGCCGTCCCCTCGCTGGCGGCCTGGGCGGGGATGATCTTCTGGTCGGCGGCCTTGCCGCCGCACGGCGGCTGCAGGCCCTTATAGACCGGCAGCAGCGACCATCCGAGCGCGACGGCCTGGGCCGTCCACGCCCGGGTGAGTTCCGGCTGGCTGCAGGTCCGGTTGACCCCGCCGACGTAGACCCCGACGGCCCGGTACGGTGAGGCGCCCCAGGCCTGCAGGGAGGCCAGCGCAGGTGCGGTGCAGGTATCGAAGGCGGCGCCGACGGACCTGGTCGCGGACGACCACGCCGGGTAGCTGACCGTGGTGGCGGGCTGGGCCTCCGCGGGAGTGCCGGCCGCCAGCAGGGCAAGCGTGGTCGCCCCGCCAGCTACGGCCATGCTCAGCGTGCGCCGTCGCCATCGCGCCATGGGCACCTCGACTCCGTGGATCAGCCTGCCGGAACGGTACAACGCTGAACCGGTTCCGTGCACCAGCGCAGGGCCGATGGTCCCGGAAACGCAACCCGGATGTTTGCCGGGATACGTTGGTCACCGATACGTTGCGGGGATGCGTGATCCGCTTCGCGAGCCCACGTTCCTGATCCTCGCCGCCCTGGCCCCGCAGCCGCTGCACGGGTACGCGATCATCGGTGAGGTCGCCGAGCTGTCCGGCGGGCGCATGACGTTGCGTCCCGGCACCCTGTACGGTGCGCTGGACCGGCTGGCCGATGAAGGCCTGGTCGAGCCGGACCGCGAGGAGATGGTCAACGGCCGGCTGCGCCGGTACTACCGGCTCACCGACCACGGGGCGGCCGTCCTGGAGCAGGAGGCCGCCCGGCTGCAGGACAACGCGGATGCCGCGCGCGGGCGGCTCGCCCGCCGCCAGCCGCACCACGCGGTCCCGCGGCCCGCGGGAGGACTGGCGTGAGCCCGGGGCGCCGCTGACGCCGGTTCCGGGCGGGATCAGCCGGGCTCCGGGCGGGGGTGAGCCGCGCTGCGGGCGGGATCGGGGCGGGATCAGCCGCGCGCCCACGCCGCGGCCGGGGGAGTGACGGTTCCGGGCGCGGTCCGCCAGGTCATCACGTCGAAGCAGTACAGGCCCTGCTGAACACCGGGATCCTGCTCGATCAGGCGGCGGACCTCGTCGAGGCCCTCCTTCTGGAAGATGCCGAGCCCGCAGATGTCCTCGTCCTCGGCGGGGCTGCCGTTGACCGGGCCGGCGGCGAGCTGATCGCCGCCCGTGACCAGGCTCAGCGTGTACGCGAGGTGCTCTCGGAAGATCCGCTCCCTGGTTTCCTCGTCGAGGTCACGTCCCGCGGCCGTGTGCCGCAGCAGCACCAGCTGGTAGGAGACGAGCTGTGGTGGTGCGGTCATCGGACGGTCCTTTCACGGGCTCGGGTGGCCGGAGGCGTCGGCGTCTCAGCCGGGACTGTGGCCGGCGTCTCAGCCGGGACTGTGGCGTCTCAGCCGGGACTGTGGCGGCGTCAGCCGGGACTGTGGCCGGGGTCATCAGCGTTGATCACGGCGGCGAAACGGTCCAGAATGCGGGTCCAGCCGGCGGAGTAGGCGCCGGAGTTGTAGCCGCCGGGCAGCGCGCAGTCCCGGGCCAGCTGCTCGTCGGTCATCGCCTCCCAGCCGCGGTGTTCGACCGTGACCTGGGTCAGGGCCGGGCCGAGGGCGGCGAAAGAGAGCTCGACCTCGGTGGGCACCGGCGTCTGGGCCCAGGTCATCACGAAGCGCTCCGGCGGTTCCCAGGCCAGCAGCTCGCCCCAGTCCAGCTCGGTGCCGTCCGCCCAGGTCTCGTAGACACGGCCGCCGGCCCGCTGTTCCATGGTCACGTCCCGGACCTGGTCCTGCCCGGCGGAGAACGGGACGGCCGGCCACCAGGCGCCGATCGTCCGCACGAACGTGTCGAACGTGTGCCGGGGGTCGCTGCGGACCGTGGTCAACTGGCGCACCGGCGGGCGGCGCAGGGCCGTGACCCGGTCCGGCTGAGATGGCTGGCTCACTGCGCTGGCACCGTCCTATCCGGCCTTCGCGGACGGGCCGGCGTCGCTGAGGCCCCGGTCCGCCTCGACGATCTGGCGGGCGGCATCCAGGGATGCCGCCCACATGTCGTCCAGGAATTCTCGCAGCCCGTCCAGCCCTTCGGGCCGGGCCCGGTACAGCCGCCTGGTGCCCTCCCGCCGCTCGGTCACCAGCCCGGCGTGCTTCAGCACGGTCAGGTGCTGGCTGATCGCGGTCCTGGTCACGTCGAACGCCGCGGCGATCTCCCCGGCGGCCAGCTCGTCGTCGGAGACGAGCCGGAGGATGGCGCGGCGGCGGGGCTCGGCGATGGCCTTCAGGGCCTCGTCGGCCGCCCGCTCGCCCGCGGCATCCTGCGGCACGCTGGTCATGCCCGGCTCAGCTCCACAGCCCGACTGGGTTCCCGTCCGGGTCAGCGAACACGGCGAACCGGCCGAAGTCGCCGGGCAGGTCGGTCGGCGGGACCAGCCGCTGGCCGCCCAGCTCCTCAGCCCGGCTGAGGTAGGCGTCGAGATCGTCGACGCGCATGTAGATCTTGATGTTCTTCTCGCCCGGCTCGCCGGTGCCGATGCCGCCGCCGATGGCGCCCTCCCCGGCCCCCGTGTCCACCAGGCCGTACCCGCCCATGGCCGGGTCCGCGGCGATCTGCCACCCGAACAGTTCCGCGTAGAACTTCTGGGCGCGTTCCGCGTCCGGGCTGATCACTTCGAAGAACGCGACAGGCTGGCCCATGGCTGGCTCCTTCCGAGGTGCCCGGCGGCCGGAACAGGTCCAGCGGCCGGACTATCTGACAGGTTTCGCTAACGTTAGCGACCACGAACGTTAGCGTCAACTGTCATGCTCGCCGGGCGGAACTGCGGGCGCGGCCCCGTACCGGGGCGACCCGCTGCCACACCAGCCGCCAGCCGAGCTGGAAGAGGCCGAGGAAAGCCAGGGCGACCAGGATGAACGCGAACGCGGTGCCCTGGCCGGCCAGCACCCGCAGGATCATGCCCACGGCCACGGTGCCCAGCCACACGCCCAGGCCGGTCGGCACCACCGCGGTGGGCCGCCGCCAGAACCGGGTCGCCGCCATCCCCGCCGCCGCGCCCGCAGCGAACGGCCAGAACGTGTCCCACAGCCCGGCCAGGCTGCCGCCGTCATGGTGGTTGGCACGGCCGATCACGACGAAGATCAGCACGCAGCAGAAGTCGGCCAGGGCCGCGCCAGCAGTACGCATGGCGCCAGGGTAGTGCCGCCCGGCCGGGCAGCGGTGCCGGCGTACACTCACCGGATGCCAGATCATGGGCCAGCTAGCGCGGTTGTCCGAGGGCGATGGCCCGGCTGCTGATCGTCCACCACACCTCCTCACCGTCCATGCAGGCGATGTTCGAGGCGGTCCTGGCCGGCGCGGGCAGCGAGGAGATCGAGGGCGTCGAGGTGGTGACCAGGCCGGCCCTGACCGCCTCCGCCGTTGACGTGCTCACCGCGGACGGCTACCTGCTCGGCACCCCGGCCAACATCGGGTACATGTCCGGGGCCCTCAAGCATTTCTTCGACGGCATCTACTACCCGTGCCTCGACGCCACCCAGCGCAGGCACTATGGCTTGTACGTGCACGGCAACAACGACACCGGGGGCGCGGTGCGGGCGGTGGAGGCCATCACGACCGGGCTGCGGTGGCACCGTGCCCGGCCGCCGGTCACGGTCGTGGGTGAGGTGGGGCCCGGGGACCTGGAGGCGTGCTGGGAACTGGGCGCCACCGTCGCCGCGGAACTGTCCTCATGATCCTCACCGTCGCCCTGAACGCCACGGTGAACCTCAGCTACGAGGCAGAGGAGATCACCTGGGGCGCGCCCAACCACATCAGCAGGATGAGCTGCCGCGCGGGCGGCGGGAGCCTGGCGGTGGCCCGGGTCCTGGCTGGCCTGGGCGAGGACGTGCTGGTCGCGGGCTTCGCCGGCGGGGGCGCCGGGACCATGATCGAGGCCGACCTGGCCCGCGCGGGCGTGGCCACGGCCTTCACCACGATCGGCCGTGAATCACGGCGGGTGGTCGAGGTGCTGGACGAGGCGCGGGAGCAGAGCACCCGGCTGAGCGAGCCCGCCCCGTTCATCACCACCGAGGAACTCGGCCGGTTCGCCGGCGAGTTCCGCAAGCTGCTGCCGGGGACGGACGCCGTCGTGCTGAGCGGCGGGCTCCCGTCCGGCCTGCCGATGGACATCTACGCGTCCCTGGCCAGCTACGCGGCGGAGGCCTCGGTGCCCGCCATCGTCCACGCCGGCGGCCCGGCCCTGTGGCGCAGCCTGGACCGGCACCCCGCCCTGGTGCTGATCGCCTCGACGGCGGGGGTGCCCGGTGCGGGGGTATCCGCGGGGCCGGCCGCCCTGGTGGCCCGGGGCTCGGGGGCAGCGGCCATGCTGTCCGGCGCCGCCCTCCTCGCCGCGGTAGCCCCGGTCCCCGGCCCCGGCGGCCAGTGGCGCGCCGCGCTGGAGGACTATCCCGGGCTCTCGCTGTCCGCGGAGGCCGTGGTGGCCGGGCTGCTGCCGGCCGTGACGCAGGGCTGGCCGTGGCCGGACGCGCTGCGGCACGCTGTCACCCTCGGCGCGTCGGCCGACCAGTTCGGCGAGGTCGACCTGGACGCCTACGACCTGCTCTCATCCGAGGTCGTGCTGGCCCCCGCGGGCGGGTCTTTCCCGGGCTGACCGCGCTGGGCCGGCCGCGCCGCCTGGCCGGCCCGGCGGGCCGCCCGGGCACGCCGCCGGTCAGGCCGCCGGGCCAGCCCGGCCAGCCCGGCCAGGACGGTGGCCACCAGCGGGACGACGGTAAGCCCGGGCCCGGGTGCCGCGGAATGCGCGGTGGCCAGCAACGACCCGAGGAAGACCAGGTAGGACCCGATGATGAAGAACCCGGTGGTCCGGCGTACCCCGCCGTCCCGGAACGCGAAGGCGAGCGCGGCGGCGGTCAGGGCCAGGTACCACACGGCGATCAGCACCGCGTGGACCGACGGGGGGCCCAGCCCGGTGATGGTGGCGGGCAGCAGCAGCCCGGCGGTGACGTTGAGCGCGTTGCTGTTCAGGGTCGTGCTCAGCATGGCCGCGCCACGGCCGCGCGCGGCCAGGTACACGGCCGCGACCGCGTTCGGCAGGCTGGTCACCGCGGCCAGCACCACGCCGCCGATGACGATCTGCGGCACCCCGAAATGCGTCCCGACCGACGTCCCGGATCGTTCCATGACCACGCTGGCCGCCACGACCACGGCCAGGGCACCCGCGGCCAGCAGCACGTCCCGGCGGCGGCCGTGCGCCGGGTGGATGATCTCCTCGAGTTCCTGTTCCTCCTCGGAGATCGCCACGGCCAGCCAGTCTTCCCAGCGGCGCGCCACCGGCACCCGGTGCAGCCGCCGGGCTCCCGCGCCGAGCAGGACGAGGTACGGCACCAGGACGGCCAGCACCGCGACGAGCCCGGCGCCGGGCGGGAGGGTGCCGGTGGTGGTGACCAGGCAGACCACCGCCACCCACAGGGCGATGACCCCGCCGAGGATGACGACCCGGCGGTGCAGCGCGATGCTGCCTGCCACGACCCCGCCCAGGCCGAGCAGCGCCGCCAGGTTGAACACGTTGGAGCCGATGATGACGCCCGCGCCAACCTTCTGCTGATGCTGCGCCAGCGCGGTGACCGCCGAGGTGATCTCAGGGGCGTCCGCGGCCAGCGCGGCCACCATGCCCAGCAGCGCCTCCGACAGGCCCAGCCGCTCGCCGATCCGCTCCAGCCTGGTGACCAGGAGATAGCTGGTGGCCAGGCTGACCACTGCGGCGAGGCAGAAGACCAGCAGTTGCAGGGCCACGGGCACGGGACGGCGTTCCTTCCGCGGGCAGGCAGACACGGCGCCGACCAGTCTTCCCGGCTCACCTGTGAGCACCCTACCGGGCGTGCCCCCGCCGGCCCCGGCCCGCGGCGGCCGGCCCGGCCTGCCCCGATCAGGCCTTGGGGCTCCTGCCGGGCATGGTCACCAGGGGTTAGGGGTCCGGTTGCCGAAGATCTGCGCCTGGAGCTGGCTTACCGTCAGCGCCGTCCCGCAGACCTCGGGAGGCAGCTTGCCGTTGATCACGGTCCAGTTGGTCCACGCGGCCAGCGAGTACCGCAGGGCCTGAGGGTCGGCGGTGTGGGCGGGCAGCCACAGGCTGCCGCGCTTCAGCCAGGTGGTGCCGAACTCCAGGTAATGGGTCCGGTGCCCGTCGATGAGGAACGTCTGCGGGTACGGGCCCGGATTCTTGTGGGTGGCCCACCAGATGCTGAAGTTGCTGGCGTTGGTGGTGGTGACCGTGACCTTGCCGTTGCTGAACCAGTCCAGGCCGGTGCCGGGGCGCAGGCCGGCCGTGTCCACCGCGCACTGGGTCAGCAGCGCGGGCGCGTCGGCCAGCCGGTAGCCGTAAGGGTTGCGGAGCGAGGCCGTGGGGCTGGCGCCGGCGGCGTGGTTCCTGGGCGGGACGACCGCGAAATGGCATCCGGCCAGCACCGCCCCGGCCGCGATCACCGCGGCCGCCCAGCCGCCGCGTGCCAGCATCCGCTTCATGACCTGCCTCTCGTCCTGAGCCCGCCGTCGGCTCAACTTGTACCGTACGGCGGCGGGCGGTGCGCCGCGTACGCCACGCCCGTCCCGGAGCGGCCGGGGAAAGCGTGCGGGGCAAAGTCACGCGGGGCATGGGCGAACGCCCCCGGCCGTGGTCTACTCGTGGGTGTTCCCGAGGAGGTGGGCGATGGCGCTCGCGTTCTGGAGCCGGGCGCAGGAGGATCCGTCCTGGATCGCGCTGGTGGAGCCGGACGGCACCCAGCGCACGGCGGGTGAGCTGCTCGCCCGGGTCAACCAGCTCACCCACGCCCTGCGGGGGCTGGGGCTGCGGCCCGGTGACGGCATCGCCGCGCTGCTGCCCAACGGCGGCGCCGCGCTGGAGCTCTACCTGGCCGCGCTGCAGGGCGGCTGGTACTACACCCCGGTGAACTGGCACTTCACCCCCCCGGAGATCGCTTACATCGTGGCCGACAGCGAGGCCAAGGCGTTCTTCGTGCACGAACGTCACGGGGCGGCCGGGGCCGCCGCCGCGGATCTGGCCGGGCTGCCCGCCAGCGCCCGGTTCGGCTACGGCCGGGTGCACGGGTTCATGCCCGTCGCGGACCTGCTGGCCGGGCAGCCCGCCAGCTTGCCCGCGGACCGGGTGGCGGGGTCGACCATGCACTACACGTCCGGGACCACGGGGCGGCCCAAGGGGGTGCGCCGGGACCTGCCCGGGATCGAGCCGGACAACGCGGCGGAGCTGACCACTGCCCTGCTCCAGATCTTCGGTGTCCCGCCCGGCCAGCCCCAGGTGCACCTGGTCACGTCGCCGAACTATCACACCGCGGTGACCCTGTTCGGCGGCGCGGCCATCCACCTGGGCCACACGCTGGTGTACATGGACGGCTGGGACGCCGAGACCGCGCTGGCCAGCGTCCAGCGCTACCAGGTGACCAGCACGCACATGGTGCCGACGCAGTTCAAGCGGATGCTCTCGCTCCCGGAATCCGTCCGGCACGGGTACGACCTGTCGTCCATGCGCTGGATCATCCACGCCGCGGCCCCGTGCCCGGTGCCGCTCAAGCGGGCCATGCTGGAGTGGTGGGGTCCCCGGGTGTACGAGTACTACGCGGCCACCGAGGGCGGCGGTACCCTCGCCACCCCGCAGGACTGGCTGGCCCGCCCGGGCACGGTGGGCCGGGCGTGGCCGACGAGCGAGATCATGATCGCCGGCGACGACGGCCAGGAATGCCCGCCCGGCACGCCGGGGACCGTTTACATGAAGATGAGCACCACCACGTTCGAGTACAACGGCGATCCGGCCAAGACCGAGGCGAACCGGCTGCGTGGCTTCTTCACCGTCGGCGACATCGGCTATCTCGACGAGGACGGGTTCCTGTTCCTCTGCGACCGCAGGGCAGACATGATCATTTCCGGCGGGGTGAACATCTACCCGGCCGAGGTCGAGGCCGAGCTCATCATGCATCCCGGGGTAGCCGACGTTGCCGTGTTCGGCGTGCCCGACGAGGAGTGGGGCGAGCGGGTGATGGCCGTGATCGAGCCCGCGGCGGGCCGGGTCCCGGGCCCTGACCTGGCCGCCGAGATCCTCGGGTCACTGGACGGGAAACTGGCCCGGCTCAAGTGGCCGTCGGCGGTCGACTTCACGTCCCAGATGCCCCGCGATCCCAGCGGCAAGCTGCTCAAGCGCCGCCTGCGCGACCCGTACTGGCAGGCTCACGGCCGCTCGATCTAGGCCGCTCCGCAGACGGGAGGGTCACGCGGGAACCGTCGGGCGCTCAGCGCCCGCGGTCGCGCTGAGCACGTCCAGCAGCCGGGCCACGGCCGGCGGCTCGGGCGCCTCACCGTAGGTCACCGCGAGCACCTGCCGGTGCGACCCGGGCAGCGGCGCGGCCTGGATGCCCGGGTGGCGCGCGGCGCGCAGCGCCAGGCCCGGGAGCGTCGTGATACCCAGGCCCGCCGCCACGAGGGCCTGGACCGCGACGAAGTCGTCGGTGGTGAACGCGATCTTCGGGCTGAAGCCGGCCAGCTCGCACTGCCAGACCAGGTAGCTCCGGCACCGCTCGCAGCCGCCGATCCACCGGTACTCCGCATAGGCGGCCAGGTCCGGCCAGGTCGGCAGCGGCGGCTCGCCGGCCAGGGTCCCGGGCGCATGGCCGTCCGTACCGGCCGTGGCGGCCCGGGTCACCAGGTGGATGGGATCGTTGAGGAGCAGCCGGGACCGGGTGCCCTCGTCCGCGTCCCCGGGCGGGCTCGCGGTCGCCCCGTCCTGGTAGTGCCGGAACACCAGCGCCACGTCCACGTAGCCGGCCCGGAGCATGCGCAGGGCTTCCGGCGGCTCAGCCTCGGCCAGCGAGAGGTCCAGGCCGGGATTCTCCGCCTCGAGCCGGGCCGCGGCCACGGGTACCAGCGTGCTGAGCGCCGACGGGAACGCGGCCAGCCGGATCCGGCCTGCCCGCAGGCCCACGTGCGCGGCGAGCTCGTTCTCCGCGGCATCCAGCCGGCCCAGGATCTCCTCGGCCCGTTCCGCCAGCAGCCGGCCGGCATCGGTCAGCCGGACCCCGCGGCCGGCCCGCTGGGTCAGCAGCGCGCCGGTCTCGGCCTCGAGCCGGGACAGGTGATGGCTTACCGAGGGCTGGGCGTAGTTGAGGGCCCGGGCCGCAGCGGTCACCGAGCCGTGCCGGGCCACCGCGACGAGCACACGGAGCCTGGTCACATCCAGCATCCAGCAATTATAGATCCGCTCGATTTACCCTTCCGCTGATCGGGGTGCCGCCTATCCGAGCAGATGATCCCTAACGGTTCTTCCGTTGCTGGTGCCTGGAACGCTGGTGCTGGGAGCCCCGGTGCTGGGACGTCTTGCGCTGGGAAGCGTCTGTGCCTGGAACCACTGTGCCTGGAACCACTGTGCCTGGAACCGCTGTGCCTGGAACCACTGTGCCTGGAACCGCTGTGCCTGGACGCGTCGCGCTGGGAACGCGGGTGCCGGGCATGCTGCTGGCCGGAGTGCCCCTGGGCGGGGGGCCGGAGCGCGAAGCGGCACGCACGGAGGCCGGGCCGGTAGCCCGTGGGTGGCATGCCGATCAGGTAGGCCGGGCCGGCCCGGTGCAGGAACAGGGTGATCTTCCAGTCGATGCAGCTGGAGTGGTCGGGGCTGCCGGCGGGATCCTGGTGGCTGGTGAAGGTCACCGTGGCCTTCAGCCCGCCTTTCAGCGGGGCGACACCGGCCAGCACCGCGTTCGAGTCGTGAGTGGTCTGGTAGCCCCACGCGAATTCGCGCGGGGTCAGCTGGCGCCGCTGCGCGAAGAGGCGTGCATAGACCTGGTAGGCGCGGTGGTTGACCGCCGCGAAGTAGCGGTCCAGGAGCGCGGTGACCCGCGCGACGCCTGACCGGCCGGCCAGGCCGGGCCCGATCGACACGATGCCGTGGGCGGAGTGCCGGGGCATGCCGCCGCGCCCGGGCGCGGGAGGCGACCGGCGTGGGTGCGGGGCCGGGGCCGGCGGGGTGGTGCCCCGGACGGTTCCGGTCCGGCCGGGCCGCGACGGGCCTGAACCAGAGTGACCGGAACCGGGCTGCCCGGGGCCCGCCGGGCTTGAACCGGACTGCCCGGGGCCGACCGGGATTGAACCGGGCTGCCCGGGCCCGGTCTGGCCCGGGCCCGCATGACCGGTTCCCGTGCCGCTCGTTCCGGGCTGGCCGGATCCCGCGTGATGCGTGCCCGCCTGGCCCGCTCCCGGGTGATGCGTGCCCGCCTGGCCCGATCCGGAGTGCGGGCTTCTCGTATGACCCGTGCTGTGACCGGTGCTGCTGTGACCGGTGCCGCTCCGGCCGCTCGCGTGCTGGCCGCTGCCACTCTGGCTGTGCCCACTCCGGCTGTGCCCACTCTGACCGGGCTGCGCCTGGCCCGTGCTGGTCTGGGCGGGCGCTGGCTGGCTGGTGGGCGCCAGGCTGGGAGCGGGATGGCCGGACAGCGCCTGGCTGGGCTGCGCGTGGCCGGAATCCAGCTGGCTGGGCCGGGACAGCTGGCTGCCGTGCGCGCCGCCGGCCTGGGGCTGGTTGGTGCCGACCAGCCAGGCGGTGGAGGCGACGGCGAGCAGCCCGGCGATCACGACCACGCCGATCACGAGCACCCGGCGGTCCGGCCGCCGGGTGCCGGGAATCCACGGGTCTTCCGGATACGGCTCAGGATCGGGCTCGGCGCCGATCCGGACCAGCGTGAGCGGCTCGTCATCCCCGGCGACGCTGGGGGCTGGTACCGTCCCCGGCTGGGCCGGCCTGTCCCCGGCCTCGGCCGCGGGCTCACCCACGGCAGGCGGCTTCACGGCCGTGTCATGTGCGGCGGCCTGATCCACGGCACGCTGATGTGCGGCGGCCTGATCCGGGGCACCCTGATCCGGGGCACCCTGATCCGGGGCACCCTGATCCGGGGCACCCTGATCCGGGGCACCCTGATCCGGGGCACCCTGATCCGGGGCACCCTGGTCGCGGGCACCCTGGTCTGCGGCAGGCTGATCCGCGGAATCCTGATCGACTGCGGAGTCATCCTGGGCCGCCTGCCGGGAGAAGCTTTCCGCGGATGCGGCGGCCCAGGCCGGAGCAGCCCAGGGCGGAGCAGCCAAGCCCGGGGCAGCCAAGCCCGGAGCCGGCTGGTCGGGCGGGCTGTCGGCGGAGCCGGCACCGGCCGCGGCCGCCTGGGCGGGGACGACCGGGTGCGGGTCCGGATGGTCCGGGGCCTCCGGGGACGGCGGGGACGGCGGAGCCGTGCCGGCCCCGGTGCTGACCTGGACCGCGGTGGCCTGGCCGGTGCCGACCTGATCAGCACCGGTTCCAGCCGCGCCCGTTCCAGCCGCGCCCGTTCCAGCCGCGCCCGTTCCAGCCGCGCCTGCGGCGCCCGTGCTCGTTGCGGCGGCGACCGTTTCAGTGGTGATGGCTCCGGTGCTGCTGGCTCCGGCGGTGATGCTGGCTCCGGTGGTGGTGGCTCCGGTGGTGCTGGTCTCCGCGGCATCGGCCTCGGCCGGAGGCGGCGTCGCCGCACTGATCTGCGCCCCGCAACGCGTGCAGTAGCGCAGCATGCCGCTGACCGGGGATCCGCATTTCGTGCAGAATCTCATCGGCGTCAGCCCAGCTTGACGTGCATGTCGATGGCGGTCTCCCTGAGAGGTTGCGGGCCGGCCGGGTCGCGTTCGCAGCTGGCCGCCTCGATCCCGGCCAGCGTCGCCCCGTGCATCGCGGCGACCAGCGCCCGGGTGGACTCGAAGCGGAGCGAGCGGCGGATCCCGTCGCCCCGCCTGGTCAGATCCTGGAAATTCCGGCCGATGATCATCATCAGCAGCCGCAGGGGGGACATGTGCAGCCAGAAGGTCCAGCCCACGTACAAGTCGCGCCCATGCCCAAAACATGAGATGTATCCGCTGAAATGGTCGCGGCGCAGCTCCAGGTATTCACGATCTCCTTCTTCATGCCGGGAGGCGGCCCGCACTCGCAGTGAATCGACCGGAGTGCCTTGGGCCTGGAATGCGGAATTGATGTGCTCGAACGCCGTCTGGGTAGCATCGGCACGCTGCTCCAGGACCCGGCTCCATTCGGCCAGCAAGGCCGGGACCGGGATCAGCCAGAACGGGATGGCCAGTACCAGGGCGATCAGCCAGAGACTGCTGAGTTCCACCCTGAGGGCGGGGCCGAGTTTCGTCCCGGCCGCGGCGCTGGCCAGGAGGCCCAGCAGGAGGACCGTCTCGACGAGCAGGTAGATGCCGGTGAAAACGCCCGCCTGGCGGAGCACGCACATCAGGTAGCGGGGGTTGCGGACGGGGTCCAGGGTCATTGGCCCGGAAAGCTTCGCCGCCGCGCGCCGGGCGGGTCCCCCCGCGCCGGGCCCGCCCTCGTCCGCGGTGCCCCGTGCGGGCGCCGGTCCCGCCACCCCTGCGGTGACCGCACCGTCCCGCGAGGCTGCACCGTTCCCGCGCCCCGGGTCATCGTGCCGGGAGTCATCGTGCCGGCCGGTGCCATGGTGCCGGGAGCCATCGTGGCGGGGGCCATCGTTCCGGGCTGTGCCGTTCTCCCCGGCAGTTCCCGCTGGCGGGGCTGCTCCGGGAGACTGGGCCGGGCCGTCCGGTGCCGCCGTGTTCTCCTGCGCCGTCCTGTCCGCCCCGGCCAGGGACGGCCCGGGGGACGCGTGCTCCGGCTCGCCCGTGTGGTGGGCGGCCGGGATGATGCGGACCTGGGCCTGGCCGGGGCCGGAGGCGGTGAGGGGGGCCGACTCTAACCCGTCAGGCTCCCGTGCGGCGGGGACGGCCGGCGTGACTGGCCGTCCGCAATTACCGCAAAACGCGTCCCCGGCGAAAAGGCCTTCGCCGCACCCGACGCATTTCTCCCACATTCGGCCAATCCTTCGCTCGGTCCGGGATTATCGGACATGTGGCACGCCCGTTCTGCCGCGCCACAGGTAACTTACCAACTCTGCGAATGGGAAAACCGATCATGGTCGAGTAAAGAATTCGCCGGGCCAGGAATACGATCGTGCTATTGGCTGATAGGCCAGAAATGGCCCCAAAAGGCCGCGCCCGGCGCCACCGGATCCGGTGGCGCCGGGCGTTCTCCTCCCGCAAGGCCTCAGCCGTCCGACGGGACATCCGTGGCGGAGACCAGAGCCCGCGCGTCGGCCAGGGCCTCGCCCTCACGGGGGGATGTCGCGGGCAGGATGTGGGCGAGCGGCCGGGGGAGCCACCAGTTCGCCGGGCCCAGCAGTTCCATCACGGCGGGCACCAGGACCATCCGGACCACGGTCGCGTCGATGAGCACCGCCACGGCCAGCCCGAGGCCGACCTGCTTCACCGACACGTTCGCGCCGAGCACGAAGGACAGGAAGACCACCACCATGATGGCCGCTGCCGCCGTGATCACCCGGGCCGTCCGGGCCAGCCCCGTCGCGACCGAGGCCGCGTTGTCGCCGGTCGCGTCGTAGGACTCGCGGATGCGGGAGAGCAGGAACACCTCGTAGTCCATGGACAGGCCGAACAGGATCACGAACAGGAACATCGGCACCCAGGTGGTCACCGGCATCTTCTCGGGGAAGCCGAAGAGACGGCCGAGCCAGCCGTACTGCGTGATGGCGACCAGGACTCCGTAGGCGGCGCAGATGGACAGCAGGTTCATCAGCGCCGCCTTCACCGCGACCGTGACCGAGCGGAACATGACCACCAGCAGCAGCATGGACAGCGCGACGACCACGCCGATCAGCCAGGGCAGGCGCTGCCCCACGATGCTGGCGAAGCTCACGTTGCCGGCGTTCGGCCCGGTGAGGTAGGCGCGGATCCCGGTTCCCGCCGTGGCGTGCGGGAGGACGGAGGTGCGGATCCGGTTGACCAGGACGTCGGTGGCCGCGTCCTGCTCGCCGGTGCTCGGGTAGGCGATCATGAGAGCGGCCTGGCCGTCGGGGCTGACCTGGACGGGGCCGACCCGCGCGACGCCGGGGGTGCCCGCGATCGCGTGGACCAGCCGGGTCGTGCTGGCCGTCGGTGATGGCAGCGCTGCCGCCACGATCAGCGGAGCGTCGAAACCCGGCCCGAAGCCCCGGGCCATCGTGGCGTAGCTCGAGTAGCCCATGGTCCCGCGGGCCTGGCTCGACTCATCCGGCATGCTCAGCTTCATGCTGAGCGCCGGGGCGGCGAGGAGCAGGAGCAGCCCCGCGGAGAGCAGCGCGGCCAGCAGGGGGCGCCGCTGGATCACGCCCGCCCACCGTTCGGCGGCGGGGCGGCGGGCTGGCTGGCCGGCTGGTGCGCTCGCCGGGCGGCCGCCCAGCCACCGGGGCAGCCGGAGCCGTGACGGCTTGGCCAGCCGGCTACCCGTGAAGCCGAGCAGGGCCGGGAGCAGGGTCAGCGAGCCGAGCAGGACCATGCCCACGGTGGCCGCCGCCGCGATCGCCACCCCGTTGAGCAGCGACTGGCGCAGGACCAGCAGGCCCAGCATCCCGATGATCACGGTCGTGCCGGCGATCATCACGGTCCGGCCTGCGGTGCTCATCGCGGTCACCGCCGCGTTCTCCGGCTCCTGGCCCTGGTGCAGCGCCTCACGGAACCTCGTCAGGATGAACAGCGCGTAGTCCACCCCGACGCCCAGGCCGATCATGGAGGCGACGATCGGGGAGAACGAGGGGGCCGGGAACACGTGGCCCAGCAGGGCGATCAGGGACAGCCCGGCGCCGATGCCCAGCACGGCGGTCAGCACCGGCAGCCCCATGGCCAGCAGGGATCCGAAGGCGATCAGCAGCACGATCGCGGCCGCCAGCACGCCCACCCCCTCGGTCGGCCCGCCGTACGGCGTCTCCGCCAGGTCAACGACGTCGCCGCCCAGGTAGAAGTTCACCCCCCGGCCGGACATCGACGTGGCGTCGTGCATCAGCGCCAGAGCTTCCCCGTTGCTGATGCTGGTGGACGGCACGCCGAACTGGATGACGGCGAACGCCACGTGACCATCCGCCGATATCTGGCCGCTGGCCTGATACGGGCTGGTCACCGACGTGACGTGGGCCGCCCGGGCGAAGGGGGTGAGCGCGCTGGTGACCCGGGCCCGGACGGCGGGGGAGCCGATCGGGGCGTTGGAGTGGATAGCCAGCGTCAGCGAGTCGCCGGACCGCGGGTGGAAGTGCTGGTTGAGCAGGGTCTGCCCCGGGTCGTTGCCGGCGAAGTTGTCCTGCGCGGGGGCGCCGAACCTGGTCCACAGCGTGATCAGGCAGGCGACCCCGACGATCCAGGTGAGCAGCGTGAGCCGGCGGTGCCGGAAGCAGGCGCGCCCGAGGGAGCCCAGGATCGCGGGCCGGGGGCGGTGGCGGAGGGTGGACGGGCCAGGCATGTCGGTCTCCTGCGAGCCGGAGGAGTGGTTTGTGTCTCCGATGCTCGCGGCCGGCGGCTCGCGGTGCGTCCTCCCCCGGGAGGCACTTGCGGGCCGTGGTCTCCGCCAGGAGTACTCCGGGGGAGCCGCCGGGCGTACTCCGCAGGGAGTAGGCCACAGGGCAGGCGCAGGTCAGCGGCAGGCGCGGACCGTGTCCGCCGGGAACCCGGGCTGATGACGCCTGATGTGGTAGCCGGGGCCGCCGCGCTTCAGGAACAGGGTGATGTGCCAGCGGTCGCATGCGGCGTGGTCCGGGCTCTGGGCTGGGCTCTGGTGACTGACGAACGTGACCGTGGCCGCGAGCCCTTGCGGGCCGGTGGCGGACAGCCCGGTCAGCCTGGCCCGCGAGTCCCGCGTGGATTGGTAGGCGGTGCCGAAATTGTGCAGGCCGACGCGAATGGCCGGGATGAACAGGCTGCTGTACGCCTGGAAATCGTGCCGGTTGATGGCCGAGAAGTAGTTGTCCAGCAGCATCACGACCCGGTGCACATGCGGCTGGGCGGCCGCGGCGGGGGCGACGGTCACGGCGCCGCGGGCGGCCGGTGACCCTGTGGCGGGGGAGCCCGTGGCCGGGGAATCAGCGGGCGGGGAGGACACCGCCCGGGAGGTGCGGCCGGGGCCCGGTGTGCGCTCCGCACCGGTGCCGCGCATGGCCAGGCTCGTGTCCGTGACGGGTATGCGCGACCGGAGCTGGCCGACCTGCCAGGCCGCTACGCCCCCCGTGGCCAGCAGGGCCACGGCGGTCACCATGGCCGTGATCGTCATCCCGTGACCGGCGGACAGCCAGGTCCTGGCGGCCCGCGGGCGGCCAGGGCCAGCGGCGCGGGGATAGGCGGGGCCAGCGGCCCGGGCGCGCGGACGGCGGGACGGACGGCAGGCTGGCCCCGGGGTTCCCTGTGATGACGGCCTGGCCCGCGGCCGGGTGATCGCGGACCGCCCAGGGAGGATCGCTGGCCGTCCAGGGAGGATCGCTGGCCGTCCAGGGAGGATCGCTGGCCGTCCAGGGAGGATCGCTGGCTGTCCAGGGAGGATCGCTGGCTGTCCAGGGAGGATCGCTGGCTGTCCAGGGAGGATCGCTGGCTGTCCAGGGAGGATCGCTGGCTGTCCAGGGAGGATCGCCGGCCGTCCAGGGAGGATCGCTGGCCGTCCAGGTCTGGGACTGACCTGCCAGGGCGGGGCTGACGGGCCAGGGTGATTCACCCGGCTCGTTCCCCGCGCCCACCTGCGTCGCGCACCCCGCGCAGTACCGGGGTGACCTGCCGATGGATTTCCGCAGTTCGGGCAGAACCGCATGGCTCCCCTGGCTCCGTCAAATGCCTGCGAACGACCTCCTGGCCCATTGTGATCACCATTCCGGCCGTTCCGGAACGCTGGGCGGCGCGCTGTTAGCCCTCCGTAAGCATTGCGCGGGACGAGCCGGAGTCAGCCGTGCCCGGGCTCGGCGAGCCCGTTCTCGGCAGGCCAGGACGACGAGCTGCGCGCGGTCCCGCGCACCT
>CAVVTM010000026.1:0-67332 GCA_963751175.1 uncultured Actinomycetes bacterium
GATGGGGCCGCGGATCCCGCTAGGATTCCTGCAGGATGTCCGGGGATAGGCCGGCGGACAGCGGTCCGGGCCGACAGCCCGTAGGAGGCAAGACTGCGCACACGTGCCTCGTTCCGGCCGAAGGTGCTCATGGCCGGGGTCAGCGTGCTCATGGTTCTGGGCGGACTCAGCTGCTCCTCCGCGTCCGGGCAGCAGGAACACGCCGGCCCGCGGTGGAAGCAGGTCTGGACCGATTCCTTTAACGGCCCGGCGGACTCCATGGTCAACACCAAGTACTGGGAGTACAACACCGGCCACGGCGTCTTCGGCACCAACGAGGTCGAGACGATGACCCCGTCGAAGTACAACGTGCATCTCGACGGGCACGGCAACCTCGACATCATCGTCCTCGGTCACGGCGCGGCCGGGAACCCCAAGGCCGCCTGGACGTCGGGCCGGATCGAGACCCGGAGCAACCGGCTGTTCGGCGCGCCCGGCGGCGAGATGATGGTGGCCGCCTCGATCAAGCAACCCAACGTCCAGCACGGACTGGCGTTACTGGCGCGGGTTCTGGATGCTCGGGGCGGACAGCATGGCCCGGAACCGGGGAAATCGACATCCTGGAGAACGTTGACGGCTACAGCAAGACCTCCGGGACCCTGCACTGCGGCAACCTCACGCAGCGGAACCCGGATGGAACCTTCGGACCCTGCCATGAGACCAACGGCCTGGGCAGCGGCCTGCGGGCCTGCGCAGGATGCCAGCAGTCGTTCCACACCTACTCCGTGATCGTTGACCGGCGCCATGCGGGCCACGAGGAGATCCGCTGGTACCTCGACGGGCACCAGTTCTATAGCGTGAGCGAGAGCCGGGTCGGGACGGCCGCCTGGACCGCGGCCGTCGATCATGGTCACTCGATCCTGCTCTCCCTGGCAGTGGGCGGGGCGTTCCCCGACGCCCAGTGCCGGTGCACTACCCCCACGAGCCAGACCTCGTCTCAGGGCACCATGGTGGTGCGCTACGTGAGCGTCTCCACGAACTGAGCCTGCCGGGTCAGGGGGCGAGTTCCCTGGTCTTGGTGCCGAGATCCTGGTACTTCGAGCTGGCGTGGGCGAAGACGCCCCCGGGCTTCGGCAGGTGTCCCCTGACCCAGATGAAGTAGTCGCCGGGGCCGAACACATCGGTGATGTGGATCTCGGCGGCCAGGTAGTAGTCCTTGCTGGCTGACAGGGCCTGGGCCAGGACCGCGTCGGCGGCACCAGTCACTTCGTTGTTGTAGGCCACCACGTCGAAATAGCCGGCGTCCACGGCCGCGGTGAAGCCGACCGTGCCGCTCAGGAGCACGCGCTTGCTGTTCCGGTAGTTGATGTAGAACGTCGAGGTGAACTGGCGAGGCTGTGCGTCGGCGTGGCCGAGCAGGTAGTAGATGGGCACCTCGGGTACCTCAACCAGGTACCGGGCGTGCGGCTTGAGGTAGTTGGAGAAGGCCCGCACGAACTGCTTCGAGTTAGGCCAGACCTGGTAGAGGTGGGCGGACTGGACCAGGCCGAGAACGAGGGCCAGGCTCCAGATCCCGACAGCGATATGCGGCCGGCGGAAGTGATCACCCAGGAGGCGGGAGAGCCCCAGGCCCGCGATGGGCGCCGCGAAGAACAGGCCGAACCCGATGTGCTTCTGGAATGAGATGTCCGTGTGCAGGTGCGCCTGGTAGGCGGGGGCCAGCAGGGCGGTCCCGCTGAGGACCACGCCCAGGCACAGCCGCCGGAATCGGCCGCCCGCCGGCGCGATGAGTTCCTCCGGGTCGGTGCGGATCCGCCAGGCGTAGGCCGCCGTTCCGATCAGCGCCAGGAGGAAGATCAGGCCGCCCCACTCCGCGCTTTCCCGCAGCAGCGTGGCTACCGGGGTCACGCCCTGCACGCGGTTCGTCGTGGTGCTCGAGATGGCCGTCATGTAGGGCTTGCCACCGAGCTTCAGCGCCCCGTAGAGCAGGCCCGCCACTGCGGCGACAAAAGCAGGAGGATAGAGCACGACCCGGCGGCCCCGGCGCGGCCAGCCCGCCAGCATGGGCAGGGCGGCGATGGTAGGCACGAACAGCAGGCCGGCGTACTTGACCCCGACCGCCAGCGCGGCCACCGGAGCAGCCATTAAAAAGACGGGCCACCGGAATCCCGCCGTGCGGACCGCGATCCACGCCGCGCAGGCCAGCAGGAACAGGCAGGTCGCATCGTAGGTGGCGAAGTTGCCCAGGAAGATCGCCGACTCGGACACCGAGAACAGCACCGCCGCGCACAAGGCGATCCGCTCGTTGAACAGGCGGCGGGTCAGGGAGTACAGCAAGACGGTGATGGACAGCATCTCGGCCAGGCTGAGCATCCTGGCCGCCGCGAGCCCGCCCAGCCCGTTGAGGAAGCCGGCCGCCACCGGGTAGAGAACGGGGGAGCCCGAGAAGTAGGACGCGTACTGGCCCTGCAGCGCCGTGCCGTGGAGCAGGTGCTGCAACTCCATGTGGCCCGAGTAGACGTACAGCGCCTCATCCTCGAACGCCGTGTTGTGCAGCCGCAGCGACAGGATCGCTTGCAGGCACAGGACGGCCAGCAGTATGACCCGGCTGACCCGGGTGCGGCGCCGGGCGGCGACGTAGGCCGCACCGGCCTCGGGCTCGGCCTGTGGTCCGGGCCCGGCTGGTGGAAGCGCGGCGGGCTTCCCGGAGCGGGCCCGCTGCGGTACGGCGGTCAGGGTGGCGGTGTCCGCCGGGGTCGGCGAGACCGCTACCATGCTCTCGCTGCGCGGTTGCGGCACCGCGATCGTGGTCTCGGTCGCGGATGTGGTGAGCGTGATGCTCACCGGCGGCTCGTCGATGCGGATCACGCGGGTCGGGGCGACTTCAGCGCCGGGGGAGGACGTGGCGGCCTCGGTCCGGTCCGGCCGGGGTTCCCCGGTCATCGTGGTGGCGATCTCAGCCGCCGTGGCGTCGATGGCCTCGAGCGCGTCAGCGGTCATGGCCTCGATGGCTTCCATGGCTTCCGCGGTCTTGGCCTCGATGGCTTCGATCGCTTCGACGGTCTCGAGGGCTTCGGCCGTCCTGGCCTCGAGACCGTCGATGGTGCTGGTCTCGAGGGCGTCGATGGCCTCAATGGCCTCGACCGCTTCAGACGGCACCGTGCTGGCGTGCAGCGTCTTGGTCGGCACCGTGTCGTCGTCCTGTGCCGTCTTAGCCCCGGCCGTCTCAGTCGGCAGCGTGCTGGCCTGCGCCGTGGGGGTCAGCGCCGTCATGGTCGGCAGCGTGACTGTCGGCGTGTCGGCCTGCGCCGTGTCGGCCTGCGCCGTCTTGGCCTTGAGGGCGGCGGCCTTCAGATCCGCCAGGCTGAACCTGGCGATCGTCTCGGACTCCGGCCGGCTCGCGGCCGCCTGAGTGGCTGCGTCCGCCTTAGCCTCAGCGTTGGCGTCAACCCCGGTCTCAGGTTCAGCCCCCGCGATGGCCCCGGCGTCCGCGTCGGAACCGGCTGCGTGTGCGGGTGCTGATGTAGCCCCGGCATCCGCGTCGGGCCCGGCGTTCGCCGCATCCTCCGCGTCGGCAGTTGGCCCGGAGTCAGCCGCGGTCTCGGCCTCGTCCTCCGCCCGCGCGGCGCCCTCAGCGATCTCCGCGGCCGGTCCGGCGTTGGCCCCGGTCTCCGGCGCCGCCTCCGCCTGGTGCTCGGCTTCGGGCCCGGCTTCGGGCTCGGCCTCGGACCCGCCCTCGGCCCCGGCCGCCGGGAGCTCTCCGGTCTCCGGTTCGGCGACGGTGGCCTCACCTGCCTGAGCCGGGACGCTGATCGTCTTCAGGAACGAGGCCGCGGTCTCTGGGGGTGCCTTCTCCGCGGCCGGCCGGCGATGCAGCCATACCGGCAGGACCACGGTTTCGGCGTCGGTGAGGACGTCGGGCCGCTCGTCACCGGACGGCCCGAACACGGAGCGGCTCGACCGTTTCCGCGCAGGTGCTGCCGGACTGCCGTCGCCCTTCCGCGCCGGCCGGCCGCGGCCGCGTGGCCAGCCGCGACGCGCCTTGGGTGGCTCGTCCTCCGGGGTGCCCTTCACCTAAGCTTGCGCATCCTGGTGCGGCTGGAGGAGCACCCGCCCTGCGACCACGAGCTCGAACAGCCCGAGGCCAAACAGGACGATGAAGTTATACGGGTTCATCGTCAGCATCCGCCAGAACGCGAGGCCGGTCCACAGCAGCGAGCTGCCCACCGACCACAGGAGGAAGCAAGCCCAGAACCGCCGGTTGCCTTCCTGCTTCCTCTTGTCGCCGCCCGAGGGCTTCCAGCCCAGGCGCTTCCCGCGGAGGGCGTCCCAGTACGCGAAAAAATGAGCCCAGCCGGAGATCAGCTTGACGGCCCACGCCTCGAGGCGGTACGGGGCGTGATGCCACGCCGGGATTATCACCGCGGCGTACAGCACCACAGGCACCATGAAAATCATGTTCTTGAATTCGAGGACGTTCGGCACGAAGGCGAGGATCGCGATGGTCAGGGCCGGCACCACGAACGTGAACAGAGCCGTGTAGATGTAGTAGATGAACCCGGAGATGTAACACAGCCGGGTGTAGAGCGGGAGCTTCGCGCCCCAGAACATCTTGCCGAAGAGCAGCCCGACGGTTCCCGAGCACCAGCGGTACTGCTGGTTCAGGAACGCAGGGACGTTATCCGGGCAGTTGCCGGTGGAAAGGGCAACGGGAAGGTAGCGGAGCGACCAGCCGATGCGGTTGAGGTCGAACCCGGTGAGCACGTCCTCGGAGTGCTCCGCCAGCGTCATGCCGAGGTTCTCCTTCAGCGCTGCCCGCCGGTAGACGGCGCAGCTGCCGACGCAGATGGCCCCGCCCTTGCGGGAGCGCGCCGTCTGGATGGACCGGTAGAACAGCTCCTGAACTGCGCCGGCACCGCGTTCCACCCAGGTCTGATCGTTGGTGATCCGGAAGAACTGGGGGGTCTGGACAATCCCGATCTCCGGGTAGGCCTCCATGTACGGCAGGGCCTCGTTCAGCAGGTCATGGCGGGGTGCGAAGTCGGCGTCCAGCAGCAGGATGTAGTCGCCGTAAGAAACCTGGAATCCGAACCAGAGGTTTCCTGACTTCTTGAACCAACCACGGTTGGGCCGCCTGGCGTAGGCGAAACCGAATTCGCGGGCCATGGCTTTAAGCTCGGGACTGGCCGAGTCATCCAGAACGTAGGCGGTGACCGTTCCCTGGTAGTGCTGGCTCATTTCAGCCACGTACTTCCAGGTATTGCGGACCACGTCCACGGGTTCCCCGCACACCGGGAGGAACACGTCCACGGACGGATAGGTCTGCGGCCGCCATTCGCCGACCAGCCGCTGGTGCTCGCCGAAATCGAAGCCGCGGGCGAGTCCATCCGTGATCAAGGGGAGAGCCAGGAATAGCGCTCCCATTATCACGAATGGCACATAAAACCAGAACCAGTGGTACTCCAGCATCAGCCGTGTCTGGCTGAACAGGAGCAGCGGGAAACTGGCGATCGACGCGAGCGTGAGGATCCAAACTGCATGCGGGCGGCCGCGCCCGCGGGGCAATCAGCCCTTGATGAGCCAGTTCTCCGTCGCCTGGGAGAGCTCACGCAGAGCCTCATCGCGGCCAAGGAAGGCGCCGCTGAGGAGCACGCCCGGTTCCTCGGCATCGGCCAGCGGGGGCTCTGCCTGCCCGAGGCACAGCTGTCCGCCTGGCTGTCCGGGGCCACGGTGCTGGTCACCGGGGGGACGGGATGTATCGGCTCCACGCTGATGGCCCAGGTAGCGGAGCGCGGGCCTGGCCGCCTGGTCAGCGTGAGCCGCCGGATCTCAGATGCGCGGCCGAAGCAGGCCGCCGCGGAGTACCGGCAGGCCGACGTCCGGGACCGCGCCGCCCTGGATGCAGTCATCAGCGAGGTACGGCCCGACGTCATCTTCCACGTAGCCGCGCAGCGCGAGCCCGCCCGGGCCGAGGTTGAGGTGCACCGCACCGTGTCCACCAACGTGCTCGGCACCCGCAACGTGCTGGAGGCCGCCGAGGCGGCCGGAGTGCCCCAGGTGGTCTGCGCGTCCACCGGCAAGGCGCTGCGTCCCTACTCACCGGACATCTACACCGCCTCCAAGCGGGCGGCGGAGTGGGTCGCGTCGAACGTGGCCGGGCGCGGTGAGCTGCTGTGCTCCGCGGCCCGCTTCACGCATGTCCTCGACAACTCGGTCATCTACCGCCGGCTGCTGGGCTGGGCCGAGGACGGCGTGATCCAGCCGCACAGTGCTATCCGATTGCACAGTGCTATCCGACTGCACAGTGCTATCCGACTGCACAGTGCCAGCATCGCGTTCTACGTGCAGTCAGCGCTCGAGTCCGCGCAGTTGCTGCTGCTGGCGGGCCTCGGCGCGCAGCGCGGCGAATTCCGGGTGCACGCGATCACCGACCTCGGCTGGCCAATCAGCCTCCTGGACGTCGCCCTCGGCGTGCTGATCAGCACCGGCTCGCCGACACCCATCTACTTCAGCGGATACGACCCGGGCTACGAGGAGGTCCCGTTCCCCGGTTTGTACGACCCGATGACCGCGGGGGACGTGAGCCCGCTGCTGAATGCCTTCGAGGCCGGGGCCGGGACCCCCGCGCCGTGTCCCATGGTGGACGCGTTCCGGCTGGAGATGGCGGCCAACCCCCGGCCCGCCAAGCTCCTCGCGGCGCTCGACGAGATCTGCGACCGCACGACCGACCCGGACGCGGTGCGCGGCGGGCTGAACGAGATGTCCTGGGCACTGCTCGACGCCACGCTGCACGTGGTGCCGCGCCGGGTGCTGGCCCGCGCGGCGGCCCTGTCCGACCCGCACCAGGCGATCATGTGCACCGACCACCGCCGGGTCCTGGAAGCGATCAGGGACAGCGCCGAGCTCACCGCAGGCGGCTAAGCGGGCCGTCCGGCGGCGGCGCGCGGCCCTCCGGGCCGCGGCGTCACATCGTGGCACCACCTACCCACGCAGCACGGATCGCGGCACCGCACCGCAACCGCGGCAGCGAGCCGCGGTTGCGGTGCCGAGGGGCGTGCTACAAGGTGCCCTGGGCGGGCGTGCCCGCCGGGTGGGGGCGGAGCACCCGGACGTCCAGGCTCCCCTCGAGCCGCCCGCTGAGCGCCTGGTTGAGTTCGGCGAGCGCGGGTCCGCGTGCGTGCTCGGCGAGCGCCTCCGCGCTGGCCCACTTCTCGACCATGACCAGCCGGTCATCCCCCTCGTGCAGGGCCTACAGCAGGCAGCCGCCATCGTGGGCGTGCACGTCAGCAATGGTCTTCTCCATGGCCGCGATGACCTCGGCGCGATGCTCCGGCAGCGGGCGGAGAGTGGCCACGACGACAACAGCGGTCATGGCAGGCGATCCTTTCCTGGGTGGGCACCCGGCCGCGTCGCGGCCGGAGCTCTACCGAGCGGCCGCCAGGCCACGGCCGGCAACAGCGGGCTGAGCAGCTTTTCCGTCAGCACGCCGCGGTAGACGCCCGCCCCGTAGGCCGCCTCGTCGGCCAGGTAGCCGAGCGCGAACGCCGCGGCGGGCAGCGGCGGGCGGATCCGCCGCCATTCCGCGACAGGCGGCCCGGCCAGCAGCGACGCCACCGCCAGCCGGCGGCCCAGCCGGGTCCGGGTGCTCCGGCCGCCGGGCCGGGCCAGCACGGCCGCGGCCACCGGCAGCGCGTACTGGATGGTCCAGCGGCCTGCGCCCAGCCAGGTCTGCTGCACCGAATCGGCCATCGGCCGGAGCACGCCCTTGGGCGGAACGTCCCAGCCGTGCAGCAGCCGGACCAGCTGGCCGGTGCCAGCCCCGTAGGCGGCGAGTGCGGCCACCGGCCTGCGGGCCAGCAGAGCGGCGACGGCCGCCGCAGGCCAGGCCTGCAGCACCAGCGGCGGCACCTGCCCCGGGTGCCTGCGCGCGAGCGGCGCCGCCGAGCATCCATAACAGAACCGCCGCGCCAGCAGCCGGGTCCAGGTCACAGGCTCCGCGTGGCTGATGGACGCGGCGGGGTCGTACCGGACCCGCCAGCCGGCTTCCGCCAGCCGCCAGACCAGGTCCACGTCCTCGCCGTAGCGCAGATCATCGTCGAAGGGGCCAGCGCCGGAGGGGACGGGCCCTGGGAGATCGGACCCGCGGAGACCAGGGCCCGGCCCATCCGCGGCCAGCGCGGCGCGGCGGACCAGCAGGGCCGCGGTCGGCACGTAGGACAGCCGGGTGAGCGGCAGTACCCGGCCCTCCTGCGTTCCCATGTCGAGGGGGGCGCGGGCCCCCAGGTAGCGGCCGGCCGAACCCGGCTGGGTCATGGGCCGTACCCGCGGGGCCACCGCGGCGACCAGCGGGTCCGCGAAATGGGCCGCGAGGGACGTGATCCACTCCGGTCCGGCCTCGCAGTCACTGTCCAGGAACGCCACCAGCCGGGTCGATACCCGGGCCAGCCCGTCGTTGCGGGCCGGGCCGGGGCCCCTGGAGGTGGGCCGCCGGATCAGGGCCGCGCCGTGCCTCTGGCACAGGGCGGCGATCTCTCCGGCCTGCCGTGACCCGTCATCCACCACGACCACCGGGTAGCTCCGGCCCAGCGCAGCCAGGCAGCGGTCCAGGTAGGCCGGCCGGTCGCGGGCCGGGATCACCACGGTGACGTCGGCCCGCCCGGTCGGCTCGGGCGGCCGGGGCTGGGCCAGCCCGGTGTCGGTGAGCCGCCGGGCCAGCTTGCCCGCGGCGGCTGAGCCCACCGGCCCGCGGCGCAGCTCAGCGAGCGCGCGCTGGCCGGCCGGGTTGAGCCGGAGCAGCCGCGGGGGCGACCCGCCGAACAGCACGTCCGCGCCGACGAACTGGGTCTGCGGGTCGAAGACGATGCTGAAGCCGGCCGGCAGCGGCGCCGGTCCCGGCTGTGCGCCCGCCTCGGGGCGGGTCAGCGGCCGGGTCACAGCGCGAGCCCTCCATCGACCGGGACCACCGCGCCGGTCATCCCGCTGCTGCCGTCGCCCGCGAGCCAGGCCAGCGCGGCGGCCACCTCCTCCGGGGCCAGCAGCCGGTCCAGGGGCTGCTGCGCGGCGAACGACCCGGCGCCGGGCAGCCCGTACAGCCGCGCGCTTTCCGCGAGGATCGGCGTGTCCGTGGAGCCCGGGCTCACCGCATTGGCGGTCACGCCGGTGCCGCGCAGCTCGGTGGCCAGCGCGCGGATCAGCCCGGCCACGCCCGCCTTGGCCGCGCAGTAGGCCGCCAGCATGGGCAGCCCCCGGGTCGCGGCGGCCGACGCGACGGCCAGGAACCGGCCGTGCCGCGGCTCCGGCCGGCGCAGCAGCGCCGGGATGGCCGCGCGGGCCAGCACCATCACGCCGCCGAGGTCGGTGCTCAGGACCGCCTCCTGCTGCTCGGCGGGCATCTCCCAGAGCGGCACCCCGCCCGCGATCACGCCGGCCACGGCGAGCGCGGCGTCGAGGCCACCCCACCGCCGCTCAGCCTCGGCCACCGCGGCGGCCATGGCCGCGTGGTCACGGGTGTCGGCGGCCAGGCCGTGCACCTCACCCGGGCTGCCCGCGGCCTGGGCCACGACGGCGTCCAGCTCGGCCCGGCTGCCCAGTCGGTACGGCAGCGCCGGGTCGTCGGCGCAGCGGTTGACGGCCAGCACCGACCACTCCTCGGCGGCCAGCGCGCGGACGGTAGCGGCCCCGATGCCGCGGGCCGCGCCCGTGACCAGCGCGACCCGGCTCACGGGCGTTCCCCCCCGCGGGAGTCCGGCTTACCGGGCTCCCGGGCACGGGCTCCTGCCGGGCTGCGGCTGACCGGGCTCCGGCCGACTGGGTTCCAGGTCACTGAGCTCCTGCTCGCTCAACCGCGGCGCGCTGGACCCGGCCGCGCTGCGCCTGTGGCGGCCCGGGGTACCAGGCGGCCACTGCGGCAGCCAGGTCCGCGGCCAGCTGCTCGAGCAGGTGCGCCCCCTCGGCCGCCGAGGCCCCGGCCGGGTTGCCGAGCACCCCGTTGCGGCTGACCGCCCGTACCCCGCCGGCCCGCATCGCGGCCATCAGCCGGGGCAGCGAGGCTGTGTTCCCGGCCTCGGCAAGCCCGGCCCGGACCCGGCCCGGGGTGAGGGCCAGCTGCAGCGCGGTCTCGGTCCGCCCGGCGTGGGCGTCCGGCAGGGGCAGCTCCGGACCGGGCCGCGGCGCGGGCATCCACAGCAGCACGTCGCGCGATTCGGCGCGGAGCCGGGCGACGGCCTGCCGCGCCGGGGCGGCGTTCCCGCCATGCGCGCACACGAACACCAGGTGCGCGAAGGTCTCGGCGGCCGAGCGGCCCAGCTCGGTCAGCACCAGCTCCACGGCGGCCTGGCCGATCGAGAGTGTCCCGGCGAACCCCGCGTGCTCACCGCTGGAGCCGTAGCTGACCGGCGGGGCGACCACCACGCCGGGCCGCCGGGCGGCGAGCCGCCCGGCCAGCGCGACCGCGATGTCGGTGTCGGTGGACAGCGGCAGGTGCGGCCCGTGCTGCTCGGTGGAGCCGACCGGGACGGCCAGCAGCGCGCCCGCGGCGCCCAGGCGGGCCGCCTCGGGCCAGGTGAGATCGGCGAGCAGAGTCATCAGCGCCTCACCCTAGCCGGGGTGAGGTTCACGCTGCTGGCTGCGTTCACAGGGCGGCCCCTGCCCGCTCGCCCTCGATCACCGCGGAGTGGGCCCGGCGCGGCGCCAGGCAGTCACCCACCCGGTGCACCTCGAACGGCGCGCCGCTCAGCGCGTGCCACAGCTCGTCGGCGGGCCGGGGCGGGACCGCGCAGGCCACCCAGTCGCTGGCCAGCCGGTGAGTGACCCCGGTCGGGTGGTGCAGCAGCGTGAGTTCCAGGCGGCCCGCGCCGTCCTCCAGGGCGTCCAGCACCACCACGTCCGTGCGCTGCCGGACGCCCTGCGCGTGCGCCTTCCTGGTCCATAGCTCCAGGTCCAGGGTGAGGCCCAGATCCTGGCCCACCACCATGGCGCTGGTGATCACCTCCACCGAGCAGCCGCGGTCCGCGAGCAGCTCCGCGACCGAGGTGGCCTGGTGGAAGCCCCGCTCGTCCACCACGACCACGGTGCCCCCGGGCCGGGCAGAGCCCTCGGTTACCTGCCGGACGTCCACCACGCGGGGATGCCCGTGCGCCCATTCCGGCTGGACCGGGACGGCGCCGGTGGCCAGCACGACCGCGTCCGGCCGTTCGGCCCGCAAGAATTTCTCGTCCACCGGGTGGCTGGTCTCCACGCTCACGCCGGCCCGCCGCGCCTGGCCGGTCAGGTCGTCCGTGAGGGTGCCGGACCCGGCACGGCCCGGCATCCGTCCCGCGACCCCGGCCTGGCCCCCGGTGCGGGCGGCGCTCTCGAACAGGGTCACCCGGTGCCCGCGTTCCGCCGCGGTCACCGCCGCCTGGAGCCCCCCGGGGCCGCCGCCGACCAGCCCTCTGCGGGGCAGCGGGGCCCGCTCGTACGGCCAGTCCGACGGGTGCACCGAGGCGGTCTCCGTGACGATGAGCCCGGCGCCGCCGGCGGCGCGGCGCTGGTAGTAGGCGACGTGCCGGGCCGAGAACGCGCGCCCCCCGCCCAGGGAGGCCTGGCCCAGGTTGGTCTCGTGCGGGCCGAACATGACCCGGGATTGCGCGGCCCGGCCGGCCAGCGTGACCGGGCCGGTGAGCCGCGCGAATCCCCCCGTCATGTCAGCGTGCGCCACCCGCCGCGAAGCCGGCCAGCGGGTTGATGTGGCAGGCCCGGTCCGGTGGCGCGGGCACCGGGCGGCGCCCGATCGTCACCGGGACCGGCTGCGGGGCCTGGCCGCGCACCGGGCCCCGGTGCGAGTGATCCGCCCCGGGCCGGGGGAGCGAGGCCCGGTCCGCCCCGGCCAGGGCCTGCCCGGCCAGCGCCTCCTCGCCGAAGCCCCGGACGCACTCCGGGTCCGGGCCGTCCAGGGGCAGCCCGGTGAAGAACTTCGCGGCCATGCAGCCGCCCCGGCAGGAGTCGTAGAACTGGCAGGAGCTGCAGGCCCCGCCCGCGGAAGGCCCGCGCAGCTCGGCGAACAGCGCGGAGTCCCGCCAGACGGCCTCAAAGCCGCCACCGCTCCGGACGTTGCCGGCCAGGAAGTTCTCGTGGATCGCGAACGGGCAGGCGTAGACGTCACCGACCGGGTCGATCAGGCACACCACCCGGCCGGCGCCGCACATGTTCAGGCCCGGCAGCGCCTCGCCGTAGGCGGCGAGGTGGAAGAACGAGTCGCCGGTCAGCACCTGCTCGCCGTGCGCGCACAGCCAGTCGTAGAGCTGGCGCTGCTGCCCGGCGGCCGGGTGCAGCTCGTCCCAGACGTCGGCGCCGCGGCCGGATGGCCGCAGCCGCGTCAGCCGCAGCTGCGCGCCGTAGCGGCCGGCCAGCGCCTTGAACTCGTCCAGCTGGCCGATGTTCTGCCGGGTCATCACCACGGAGATCTTGAAGCCGGCGAACCCGGCCGCGACCAGATGCTCCATGGCCCGGAGGGCCATCGCGTACGAGCCCTGCCCGCGCACCGCGTCATTGATCTCGGCGGTCGCGCCGTCCAGGGAGATCTGCACATCCACGTAGTCGCTCGCGGCCAGCTTGCGGGCCACGGCCTCGTCGATGCGCACGCCGTTGGTGGAGAACTTCACCCCGACGCGGTGCGCGGTGGCGTAGTCCACCAGCTCCCAGAAGTCGGGCCGGACGGTGGGCTCGCCGCCGCCGATGTTCACGTAGAACACCTGCATGCGTTCCAGCGTGTCGATCACGGCCTTGCACTCGGCGGTGCTCAGCTCACCCGGGTCGCGCCGACCTGAGCTGGACAGGCAGTGCACGCAGGCCAGGTTGCAGGCGTAAGTCAGTTCCCAGGTGAGGCAGATCGGCGCGTCCAGCCCGTGCTCGAACAGCTCCACCAGGGTTTCGGCGCTCACGCGGCCCCCTGCGGGGTGATCATGTTCGATTCGGCCAGGGTGGCCAGGCCCCGCTCGTAGGCGGGCAGGCCGGCCGCCTGCACCCCGGCCGCGGCGCACGCGGCGCGGGCCGAGGGATGCTGGCCCAGCGAGCGCACCACGGCCAGCATGGTGGCGTTCTTGAGGAAGGACAGCCGCCGGGTGCCGAAGTGATAGAGCAGCGCGCCGAACGGCTCCGGGCGGATCGCCACCCGCTCGTCCAGCCGCCACGGCCGGTCCAGGTCGAAGAGGCCGGCCCGGCCAGGCCGGCCGGGACGGCCCGGTTCGCCGGGCCGGCCCGGTCAGGTCAGTAGACACCGCACATGCCGTCGATCGATACCTCTTCGACGAGCAGTTCCTCGGCGACCAGGCTCTCCTCGGCGGCCGGGCTGGCCGGTCCGGCCGCGCTGCGGTGTTCGGCTGCACTGGGGTGCTCGGCTGCGCTGGGCTGCTTGGCTGCGCTGGGCTGTCTGGCTGCGCTGGGCTCTGCGGGCGTGGTCACGGTCTGTTCGCTCATGCCTGCCTCCGGATCCGTCATCCGGCCCGCGCTGGCTGGCCCGCCAGCACCGCCGCTGTCGTCTGCCTCGCACTCTGTGCCACCTAGGGCCGACGCTAAAGGCACTCAGTGCCAAAGGTCAAGGCGGGATCTTCGGGCCTTTCACATGGCCGGCCGGGTCGTGGCATGCTCCTGTCAGGCCCACGAGCCAGGCGGGACGGAAAGGCGGTGCTGGCCGGTGAGCACTACGGGGATACCTGCCCAGCTTGGCCGCAGGCGCATCACCTCCCGTGCCGAGCTGGAACATGCCGCGTTCGAGTTGTTCGACCGGCAGGGTTTCGAGGGCACGACGATCGACGACATCGCGCTCGCGGCCGGGATCGGCCGCCGGACCTTCTTCCGCTACTTCCCGTCCAAGAACGACGTGCCGTGGGGGAACTTCGAGGACGAGCTGGGCCGGATGCGGGGCTGGCTGGCTGCCTGCCCGCCGCAGTGGCCGCTGATGGACGCGATCCGGCTGGCCATCGTCGACTTCAACAAGGTGCCGCCGGAAAACGAGCGCTGGCACCGGCGCCGGATGCAGCTGATCCTGGGCGTGCCGGTGCTCCAGGCGCACTCCACCCTGCGCTACGCGGAGTGGCGCCAGGTGATCGCGGATTTCGTGGCCGGGCGCACCAGGCAGCCCGCCGGTGGCCTGCTGCCGCAGACCATCGCCTACGCCATGCTGGGCGTGGCCATCGCCGCCTACGAGCAGTGGCTCCAGGACGACCACGGCAACCTGAGCGAGCTGCTGGACACGGCCATGCGCGACCTCGCCGCGGCGTTCGGCGACGGCCTGCCCCAGCGGGGCGAGCCCTGACGGTGACCCCCGGTCCCCGGGACGACACCGGGGCCGTGGCCGGTGTCCCGGCCCGGGTCCGCCGGGTCGTGTCCCTGGTGCCCTCGCTGACCGAGACCGTGGCGGTGACCGCGCCGGGCCTGGTGGCCGGGGCCACCGACTGGTGCACCCATCCGGCCGGCCTCGACGTGCCCCGGGTACGCGGCACCAAGAACCCGGACCTCGGCGCGGTCATCGCGCTGCGCCCCGACGTGGTCCTGGCCAACGAGGAGGAGAACCGGGCCGCCGACCTGGCCGCGCTCCGCGCCGCGGGGCTGCCGGTGTGGGTGACCGTGATCCGCACCCTGGACGAGGCGCTGGCCTCGTTGCGGCGGCTGCTCACGGTCGCGTGCCGGCTCCCGGCCCCGGCGTGGCTGGACGAGGCGGAGCAGGCCTGGGACGCCCACCCGGCGGACGCGACGGCACGCCGCCGGGCCGTGATCCCCGATCTGGCGCCGGCCGTGGATGGTGCTGGGCCGGGACACGTTCGCCGGGGACGTGCTGGCCCGGCTCGGGGTGGGGAACCTCTACGCGGGGGATGCCCAGCGCTACCCGAAGGTGGCGCTGGACGACCTCCAGGCCGCGCGCCCGGACCTGGTCGTGCTGCCGGACGAGCCGTACCGCTTCACCGCCGGGGACGGGCCCGAATGCTTCCCCGGCGTGCCCGCGGCCCTGGTCAGCGGCCGTCACCTGACCTGGTACGGCCCCTCGCTGGCCGAGGCCCCGCAGATCCTCGCGGCCCAGCTGTCCGCCGCCTCCCCGTTCCGCGCGTAGCCGGCTGGATGGCCCGTGAGCGCCGCCTGGGTCGCCGCCTAGCTGCCGACGGTGAGCACGATCTTCCCGCCGGCATGGCCGCTTTCCACGATGCGGTGAGCCTGGGATGCATCAGGCAGCGGCAGCAGCTGGCTGATGACCGGGCGCAGCGCGCGCCGGGCCAGGAGTGAGGCCAGCGCCCGGGTCCGCTGGCCGTCGTCGTGGATAAGCACGCCGTGAAAGGTGATGTTGGCGTCCAGCAGCGGGTCGAGGTCAAGCTCGGGCGTGGCGATGGCAGCGATCTGGCCCGCGGGCCGCAGCGCCCCCAGCACCCCGGCCAGGGTGGCGCCTCCGACCAGGTCGGCTACCGCGTCCACCGGGCCGCCCGCCAGCGCGAGGGCCCGTTGCGGGACGTCTTCCGTTGTGTAGTCGATGCAGGAGGCGGCGCCCAGCGCGCGCATCTGGTCATGCATCGCGCCCCGGCCCACGGCGATGGCCTGGATTCCCTGGGCAGCGGCCATTTGCAGCAGGAACAGCCCCACGCCGCCGCTGGCGCCCAGGACCAGCAGGCGGTCGCCCGGCCGCAGCGTGAGCCGGGCCAGGACCTCGGCGGCGGTCCCGCCGGCGAGCGGGGTGGCGGCCGCAGCAGCGAACGACGTACCGGGATCGAGCCGGGCGGCCTGGCCGGCGTCCACCACGGCCAGCTCCGCGTACCCGCCGGCCCCGTCAGGGAAATGCGTCATGGCCATGACCCGATCCCCCGGGGCCAGTCCGGCAACGCCCGGTCCCGTGCTCTCGACGACCCCGGCGATGTCGTACCCCAGGATGCACGGCAGCCTCAGTCCCGCCCACCCGCCGTCGGCCCGGTTCCCGGCATCCACGGGATTCACGCCCGCGGCGCGGACGGCCACCCGGACCTGGCCCTCGCCAGGCACCGGCTCGGCGGCCTCACCAAAGCGCAACTGTTCGGGACCGCCGAACTCGGTGACGATAACCGCCTTCACCCGCTCCCCTTCCGGCGTACCTGCGACGCGACCGGGCACCGGAAGGTGCCCGGGAACGCGACGCTACCGCAGACCGGGCGCGGTCAGCTCAGCCGTTTCACCAGCTGGATCTGGTCGTGCCCGCGCGGATATTCGGGGATGCGGCCGCACTCGCGGTAACCGAGACGGGCGTAGAAGCCCGGGGCCTGGAACGAATGGGTGGACAGGGCCACCTGGTCGCAGCCGCGGGCGCGGATCTCCTCCTCGGCCGCGGCCAGGAGCCGGCTGCCCAGGCCGGACCCGCGCTGGTCCTCCCGCACCCAGAGCAGGTCGATGTAGCCGCAGCCGCCCCAGGTCCAGCCGTACAGGCCGCCGCGCAGTCCGCCGTCGGTACCGCGGGCGGTGATGCACAGCAGCGCGCCATCGGTGCAGCCGGTGGCGGCCTCGTTGAACGCGATGATCTCGGCGTTGAGCCGCTCCCGGAGGCCGGCATCGGCGTCGCTCAGTTCCAGGGTGACGTCATCCATGGCGTCCTGGCCGCGACGGGCACCGCCACCGGCTGGCCGGCTGGCTGCTGTTCACCGGAGGACTTCGGAGCCGTCGTAGTGGGCAGCGTGGGTGGCCCGCAGCCGGTACTTGAGCACCTTGCCGCCCACGGTCTCGGGGAGGACGTCGGCGAACACCACGGACTTGGGGGTCTCGTAGCCGGCCAGCGCGGCGCGGCAGTGCGCGATGATCTCGGCCTCGCTCGTGGTGTCGCCTGGTGCGCGGACCACGACGGCCGCGGTCCAGGCCCCGGGCCAGCAGGGCGTGCGCGGTCTGGTTGGCGAGCTGGTCGGCCTGCCGGTAGGTCAGCCGCGCGAAGGCAGGATCGGCGTAGGCGCCTTCCCGGCCGACCAGCGCCTCCTGGTCCGGGAAGCTCCACGTCATGCGTTCGAGCAGATCGCCGACGCTGGTGCGCTCCCAGCAGTGGGTGGCGCGCCGGTGGTGCAGGCTCGTCACATCGAAGTCAACGGCCATCGCCACTCACGTCCTCTCTGACGGGCGAGCTGCTGCGGACCTGCCCGGTGGCTGGTGCCGGAGAAGTGACTTGGTGTTCACTACAGTGGTCACTGTAGGCACCGGCGGACCGCTTGAAAAGGCCCAATCACGAGCCTGGACGGCGAGTCTGGCGTGCCAAGTGAATAGACGTTAACCTCGAGAGGCACTGGGCTGGCGGGTCATGGACGTCCTGCCGGACACGACCAAAGGGGGTTCGGTGCCCGTCCTGCGATCGGCGGTGGACACGGCCAGCGAGTCATACCTGGCCAACCGGGCGGGGCAGCTGGCCGCCATCGCCGCCCTGAACGAGCAGCTGGAGCTGGCCCGCGCGGGCGGCGGCGCGAAATACGCGCAGCGGCACCATGACCGGGGCCGGCTGCTGGCCCGGGAGCGCCTCGAGCTCCTGGTCGACCGGGACTCCCCGCTGCTCGAGCTGTCCTCGCTGGCCGCGTGGGGGACCGAGTTCGCGGTCGGGGCGAGCATCGTCACCTGCGTCGGCGTGGTGTCCGGGGTCGAGTGCGTCCTGATCGCGCACGACCCGACCGTGCGGGGCGGCTCGATGAACCCGTACACGCTGCGCAAGGGGCTGCGGGCGCTGGAGATCGCGCGGATCAACCGGCTGCCCGTCATCAACCTGGTCGAGTCGGGCGGGGCCGACCTGCCCACGCAGTCGGACCTGTTCGTCCCGGCGGGGCGGATCTTCCACGACCTCACCGAGCTGTCCGCCCTGGGCATTCCCACGATCGCGCTGGTCTTCGGCAACTCCACCGCGGGCGGTGCGTACGTGCCGGGGATGTGCGACTACTCGGTGCTGGTCGACGGCCAGGCCAAGGTGTTCCTCGGCGGCCCCCCGCTGGTGAAGATGGCCACCGGCGAGGAGGCCGACGACGAGTCCCTCGGCGGCGCGGACATGCACTCGCGGGTCTCCGGGCTGGCCGACTACTTCGCCACCGGCGAGCTGGACTGCATCCGCATCGGCCGGCAGATCGTCGCGGAGCTGCACTGGCGCAAGCTCGGCCCGCCGCCCAGCGAGCCCGCCGACCCGCCGCTGTATGACCCGGACGAGCTGCTGGGCATCGTGTCGGCCGACTTCCGGGTGCCCTTCGATCCGCGCGAGGTGCTGGCCCGCGTGGTGGACGGGTCCCGGTTCGGCGAGTACAAGCCGCGCTACGGGACCAGCCTCGTCACCGGCTGGGCCTCGGTCCACGGCTACCCGGTCGGGGTCCTGGCCAACGCGCGCGGCGTGCTGTTCAGCGAGGAGGCCAAGAAAGCCACCGAGTTCATCCTGCTGGCCAACCAGAGCGACACGCCGCTGATCTTCCTGCAGAACACCACTGGCTACATGGTGGGCACCCAGTACGAGCAAGGGGGCATCATCAAGGACGGCGCCAAGATGATCAACGCGGTGACCAACTCGGCCGTCCCGCACGTCACCGTGAACATGGCCGCCTCGTTCGGCGCCGGGAACTACGGCATGTCCGGCCGGGCCTACGACCCCCGGTTCATGTTCGCCTGGGCCAACGCCAAGCTGGCGGTCATGGGCGCGCAGCAGCTGGCCGGGGTGCTGTCCATCGTCGGGCGGCAGTCGGCGGGGGCGGCCGGCCGTGACTTCGACATCGAGGCCGACGAGAAGCGGCGCCGGCAGATCGAGGCCCAGATCGAGCGGGAGTCGGACGCGTTCTTCGTCAGCGCCCGGCTCTACGACGACGGCGTCATCGACCCGCGGGACACCCGGCCGGTGCTCGGCATGGCGCTGTCGGCGGCGCACTCCGGCCCCGTCGAGGGACGCCGCGGCTTCGGCGTCTTCCGGATGTAGGCGCCGATGACCACGCCGATGAGCATCAGCAAGCTCCTGATCGCCAACCGCGGCGAGATCGCGTCGCGGATCATCCGCACGGCCCGGGCGATGGACATCACCACCGTGGCCGTGTTCTCCGACCCCGATGCGGGGCTGCCCTTCGTGGCCGAGGCCGACGAGGCCGTCCGGCTGCCGGGCTCGGCCCCCGCCGAGACCTACCTGCGCGGCGAGGCGCTGATCGCCGCGGCCGCCACGACCGGCGCGGACGCGGTGCACCCCGGGTACGGGTTCCTCTCGGAGAACGCCGGCTTCGCCCGGGCCTGCGCGGCCGCCGGCCTGACCTTCGTGGGGCCGTCGCCCGGGGCCATCGAGGCCATGGGGTCCAAGACCGCCGCGAAGGAGCTCATGGCGGCCGCGGGCGTGCCCGTGCTGCCCGGCGCGGTCTTCGACGACATGGCCGAGCCGGATCCCGCCGAGCTGCGCAAGGCCGCGGAGGACATCGGCTTCCCGGTGCTGGTCAAGGCGGCCTACGGCGGTGGCGGCCGGGGCATGAGGATCGTGGCCGGTCCCGACGAGGTCGCCGGGGCGGTGGCCAGCGCCCGCCGCGAGGCCGCGTCAGCGTTCGGCAACGGCACGGTCTTCCTCGAGCGGTTCGTGGAGTCCCCGCGGCACATCGAGGTCCAGATCCTCGGCGACCAGGCCGGGACCGTGGTGCACCTGTTCGAGCGGGAATGCTCGATCCAGCGCCGCTACCAGAAGATCATCGAGGAGGCCCCCTCCCCGGCCGTGCGCGACGGCCTGCGGTCCGAGCTGTGCCGGGCCGCGGTCGCGGCGGGCCAGGCCATCGGCTATGTGGGCGCCGGGACCGTCGAGTTCGTGCTGGACGCGTCGGGCCGCTTCTACTTCCTGGAGGTCAACACCCGCCTGCAGGTCGAGCACCCGGTCACCGAGCTGATCACCGGCCTGGACCTGGTCCGGCTGCAGCTGGAGATCGCGGCGGGCCAGCCGCTGCCACCGCAGGTCACTGGCGCGCGTTTCACCGGCCACGCCATCGAGGCCCGGCTCTACGCCGAGGACGTGCCGGCCGGGTACCTGCCCGTGAGCGGGGACCTGCACACGTTCGAGATTGACCTCTCGAACGGTCTTCGCGTGGACGCTGGCTTCGCCTCGGGCACCCGGGTCAGCACGTTCTATGACCCGATGCTGGCCAAGGTGATCGGCTATGGCCCGACGCGTGACGACGCGCGGCGGACGCTGGCCGCGGCGCTGTCGCGGGCCAGGCTGCATGGGGTCGTGACCAACCGTGACCTGCTGGTGGGCATCCTGCGTGAGCCGGAGTTCGCCGCGGGCGCGATCGACACCGGCTACCTGGGGCGTCACCAGCCTGAGGAGCTGTGCCCGCCGGACGTGGCGGCCGGTCCCGTGCACCTGCTCGCGGTGGCGCTGGCCAGCCAGACCCGGCGGCGCGGGGAAGCCCCGGTGCTGGGCACGCTGCCCTCGGGCTGGCGCAACAACTCGAGCGCCCCGCAGCGAGCCAGCTACTACGTTGACCCGGGGGGACGACCCCCGCTCCGTCTTCCCGGGGGACTACCCCCGGAGCCCCCGGCCCCCGCGAGTCGCCGGCTCGGCGAGAACACGCCTCCGGCGCGCCTCCCCTCGCCAGCGACCTGGCCGGGCGGCCGGCCGAGGTGCGTTACCGCTTCACCCGGGACGGGCTGCAGGCCGAGGTTGACGGGACCGAGATGGGCGGCGTGATCCTGCACGGCACCCGGCCCGCTCCCCGGGCTGCGGCCCACCGGACGCTGGTGGATCTCGAGATCGGCGGGGTGCGGCGGGTCATCCACGTGACCCAGGCCGGCCGCACGTTCTACGCGGACAGCGTCGCTCGGGCACAGCGTGCTTACGGAGGCCGACCGCTTCCCTGACCCGGCGGCCGCGGCCCATGCGGGCTCCCTGCTCGCGCCGATGCCCGGGACCGTCGTCCGGGTGGAGGCTGCCGTGGGCGACCACGTCCGGGCGGGCGCCATCATCCTCGCCCTCGAGGCCATGAAGATGGAGCACGCCATCCACGCGCCCGCCGACGGCATCGTCACCGAGCTCCCGGTCAGCGTCGGCACGCAGGTTGACAGCGGGTCGGTGCTCGCCGTCCTGGAGGAGGAACCCCGTGACTGACCCGGCCCGTGACGGGCCCGTGCGTGACGAGCCCGTGCCTGACGAGCCCGTGCGCTACGAGGTCGTCCGGGGCGTGGCCTGGCTGACGATCGACCGCCCCGAAGCACGCAACGCCCTGAGCAAGCCCGTGCGGGAGGGCCTGTTCGCCGGGGTGCGGCGGTTCAACGCCGACGACACGGCCAGGGTGCTGGTGCTCACCGGCGCGGGGGACCGCGCCTTCTGCGCAGGCGGGGATCTCAAGGAGATGGCGGACGATTCGCTGACCGTGCCACCGCCCGATTTCCTGCCCCAGTTCGGCCGCAACATCGACGTGGCCAAGCCCACGATCGCGGCGGTGAACGGGGTCGCGTACGCGGGCGGGTTCCTGCTGGCGCAGAACTGTGACCTGTGCGTGGCGGCCGAGTCGGCCCGCTTCGCCGTGACCGAGGCCCGGGTGGGCCGCGGCTCACCATGGGCGGTGCCGCTGTCCTGGCTGGTGCCGCCCCGCATCGCCATGCAGATCCTGCTCACCGGGGATCCGCTCAGCGCCGCCCGGGCCTACGAGATCGGGCTGGTCAACGAGGTGGTACCGGATGCCGACCTGGTGCCGGCCGTGCAGGCGCTGGCCGAGCGCATCGCCGCTAACGCACCGCTGTCGGTCATGGCGGCCAAGCGCACGGTCTACCTGTCACTGCGCCACCCGCGGGACGAGGCGTTCGCGGAGGCGGAACGGATCTGGGAACCGGTGTACCGGAGCGCGGACGCGCAGGAGGGCCCGGCGGCCTTCCGCGACAAGCTCACCCCGGTCTGGACCGGCCGCTGATGCCCGCCGACCTGAGCGCGCTCACCGCCGACCTGGTGGCCGAGTCCGTGTCGCTGGAGGAGATCCTCGGGCCGCTGCCGCCGCCCCAGTGGCAGCTCCCCACGCCGGCCGCGGGCTGGACCATCGCCGACCAGGTCACCCACCTCGCCTACTTCGACGAGGCCACGCTGCTGTCGATCCGCGATCCTGACCGGTTCCGCCGCGAGGCCGCGGCGCTGGCCAGCCGGGGCGACGACTTCCCGGACCAGATCGCCGCCGAGTACCGCCACCTCAGCGCCACGGAGGTGCTGCGCTGGTTCCGGGCCGCCCGCCAGCAACTGGCCGACGGGTACGCGGGCGCCGACCCCGCCGCCCGGCTGCCCTGGTACGGGCTGGACATGGGGCCCGCATCGTCGATCACCGCCCGGCTGATGGAAACCTGGGCGCACGGCCAGGACATCGCCGACACTCTCGGCATCCACCGGCCGGCGACCAGCCGGCTGCGGCACGTCGCCCACCTGGGCATCCGCAGCCTGCCCTACAGCTACGCGGTCAATGGCCGGCCGCAGCCGGAGGCCCCCGTCCGCGTCGAGCTCGCGGCGCCGGACGGCAGCCAGTGGACCTGGGGCCCGGCGGACGCCGGCGACCGGGTCAGCGGCACCGCGCTCGACTTCTGCCTCGTGGTCACCCAGCGGCGGCACCGCAGCGACACGGCGCTCGTGGTCGAGGGCGGGACGGCCCGCGAGTGGATCGGCATCGCCCAGGCCTTCGCCGGGGCCGCGGGCCCGGGTCGCCCGCCGCTGAACGCGGCCCGGCCAGGCAGGCCGCTGGTGAACCGGGGGGCGCCGCCGTGAGTGCCGCCCAGGGCGGGCCGCGCCGCCCGGTCCGGATCGCCAACTCCTCCGGCTTCTACGGCGACCGCGCGGCCGCGGCCCGTGAGATGGTCGAGGGCGGTCCCATCGACGTCCTCACCGGCGACTACCTCGCCGAGCTGACCATGCTGATCCTGTGGAAGGCCCAGCAGAAGGACCCGTCCGCGGGCTACGCGCGCACCGTGCTCACCCAGCTGGAGCACGTCCTCGGCACCTGCCTCGATCGCGGCATCAAGATCGTCAACAACGCCGGCGGGCTCAACCCCGCGGGCCTGGCCCGGGAGTTCGGGGTGCTCGCCGAACGCCTCGGCCTGCACCCGAAGATCGCCTACGTCACCGGGGATGACCTGCTGCCCCGCCTGGACAGCCTGCTCGCCAGCGGGCAGGCCCTGGCCCACCTCGACACCGGCCAGCCGCTGGCGCAGGCGGCCGGGAAACCCGTCACGGCCAACGCCTACCTCGGCGGCTGGGGCATCACCGAGGCCCTCGGCGCCGCCGCCGACATCGTCGTCTGCCCGAGGGTCACCGACGCCTCGCTGGTCACCGGGCCCGCCGCGTGGTGGCACGGCTGGCGCCGGGAGGACTTCGACCAGCTGGCCGGGGCCGTGGCCGCGGGCCACGTGATCGAGTGCGGGCCGCAGGCCACCGGCGGCAACTACTCGTTCCTGGACGAGATCACCGACCGCCGCTACCCCGGTTTCCCGATCGCCGAGGTCGCCGCCGACGGCAGCAGCGTGATCACCAAGCACCCGGGCACCGGCGGGCTGGTCTCGCCCGGCACCGTCACCGCCCAGCTGCTCTACGAGATCGCCGAGCCGGACTACGCCAACCCGGACGTCGTCGCGCACTTCGACACGATCACGCTCGAGCAGGACGGCCCGGACCGGGTACGGCTCTCCGGCACCCGGGGCAGCCCGCCGCCGGCCACCGCCAAGGTCGCGATCAACTTCCTCGGCGGCTACCGGAACACGATGACGCTGGTGCTGACCGGACTGGACATCGAGGACAAGGCCGCCTGGGCGGAGCAGGAACTGTTCGGCATCCTCGGCGGCCGCGAGCAGTTCGCCGACGTCGACGTCCGGCTGCTGCGCTTCGACCGGCCCGACGCCCCCAGCAACGAGCAGGCCACCGCGCACCTGCGGATCACGGTCAAGGATCCCGACCCCCGCAAGGTCGGCCGGCGCTTCTCCAACGCGACGATGGAACTGGCCCTCGGCGGGTACGCGGGCTTCCACACCACCACCCCGCCGGCACCGGAGAGCGCGTACGGCGTCTACTGGCCCGCGCTCGTGCCGGCCGCCGGCGTGCCCCACGCGGCGGTGCTCCCGGACGGCACCACCGTGCCGATCGCGCCCACCACCCCGGCCGCAGGCACGGAGCCGGCCGCCCCGTCCCCGGCCGCACCAGCCGGTCCAGGCGGCCCGGCCGCGCCCCGGCCGGCCGCCCCGGCCGGCCCGGCTGCGTCCCCGGCCGGCCCGGCTGCGTCCCCGGCCGGCCCGGCTGCGTCCCCGGCCGGCCCGGCTGCGTCCCGGCCGGCCCGGCTGCGTCCCCGGCCGGCCCGGCTGCGTCCCCGGCCGGCCCGCCCACCGTCGTCGCCCCGCTGGGCCGGATCTGCGCCGCCCGCTCCGGCGACAAGGGCGGGAACGCCAACGTCGGGATCTGGACCCGCGATCCGGCCGCCTACCCGTGGCTGCGCGGCTACCTCACCGTCGACCGGCTGCGCACGCTGCTCCCCGAGTGCGCCCCGCTCGACGTGCGCCGCTTCGAGCTGCCCAACCTCAACGCGCTCAACTTCGTCATCGTCGGCCTGCTGGGGGAGGGCGTGGCGTCCTCGACCCGGCCCGACCCCCAGGCCAAGGGCCTGGGAGAGTACCTGCGCTCCCGCTCCGCCGACATACCGGCGGCCCTGCTCGGGCGGGGACCGGGTGTCTAGCGCCGCCGCCGAGCCCGCCCGCCCGGGCCGGCCGCGGGAGCAGCCGCCACCGGACCAGCGGCGGCGCGATCCCCGGCGGAGGCAGCGGATCCTCCGCGCGGCCGCCGAGCTGGTCGCGGAGCGCGGCTACCACGAGGTCGGCATGGCTGACATCGGCGCGGCCGCGGGCATCACCGGGCCGGCGATCTACCGGCACTTCGACGGGAAGTCCGCGGTCCTCGTGGCCATGTTCGACCATGTCATCGACGATCTGTCCCGCGAGGCCAGCGAGATCGTCGCCGCCGGCGGCGACGCCGTGACCACGCTGCGGGCGCTCATCCAGACGCAGGTACGGTTCGTGCTCCGCGACCGGACGCTGGCGCAGGTCTACCACAACGAGGTGGCCAACCTCCCCGGGGAGGACCGGCGCCGGCTGCGCCGCAAGCAGCGGCTGTACATCGAGGAGTGGGTCCACGTCCTGGCCCAGCTCCGCCCGGACGCGGGGGACGCGACCGTGCGCGCCCTGGTGCACGCCTCCGTCGGCGCGATCCAGTCCGTGCTCTTCTACTCCAGCGGCCTGGCCGATGATCAGCTGGCCGCGCTCATGTCCTCCGTCGCCGAGACCTCCCTGTTCGCGCCCATGCTTGCCCGGGGGGACGACTCCCCGGACCCCCCGATTCGCCGGCCCGGCGAGGACACGCCCTCGGCGCGCCTCCCCTCCCTGCTTGCCCGCGGGGACGACTCCCCGGACCCCCCGATTCGCCGGGGAGGCGAGGACACGCCTTCGGCGCGCCTCCCCTCCCTGCTGGTCCGGGGGGACGACCCCCCGGACCCCCCGATTCGCCGGGGAGGCGAGGACACGCCTTCGGCGCGCCTCCCCTCCCCGGAGAAGTCAGTACGGAGATGACCCGTGGACTTCGCTGACCACCCCGACCACGCCGCCATCCGGGACACGGTCGGCGCCATCACCCGGTCCTTCGGCGGCTCGTACTACAGCGCGCACGCCGAGGCCCGGACCGCCACCGATGAGCTATGGGCCGCGAGCGCATCACCGGCGCGGCGTTATCCGGGTGATCGAAGATCACCAAGCCCTGCGGGCCGTATAACGCTAGATATACGGGTGATCATCGCTCATTTTTCGATCGGATATGCGGAGATGATCACCCGTGTATCACTCGATCTGCGTCGGGATCGGCCGCTACGCGCTGGCCCGGGCCGCCGCGTACGCGCGGGACCGGGACGTCTGGGGCGTCCCCATCGGCACCCACCAGGGCGTGTCCCACCCGCTGGCCAAAGCCAAGATCGAGGTGGAACTGGCCGCGCTGATGACCGCCAAGGCGGCCTGGCTGCACGACCAGGGCCAGCCCGCCGGGGAGGCGTCCAACATGGCCAAGTACGCCGCCGCGGAAGCCGCCCTCGCCGCGGTGGACGCGGCGATCCAGACGCACGGCGGCAACGGCCTGGCCGCCGAGTACGGCCTGGTGCCGCTGTGGAGCGTCGCCCGGCTGCTCCGGATCGCGCCGGTCAACCGCGAGATGATCCTCAACTACGTGGCCGGTCACTCTCTGGGCCTGCCGCGCTCCTACTAGGCCGCCCGGCCCGGCTTCGAGCTGTCCTGCCCGGTGCTCGTGGTCACCGGGCCCAGCGGGGCCGAGCTGGGCGCGGCCCGCGCGATCTATGCGCCGTACCCGGTCCCTGACGGCGTCTGGGCGAGGCCGGGCTCGGTGCCTCCTGACATCAGCCCAGTCTGACCGGCGGCGGGCCGCGTCCCAGGGGTCAGGGCACCTTCCACAGGTAGGCGTGGCCGTTCGTGTCGGTGGTGGCGAGCGTGGTGCCGCTCGGGCTGAACGCCACGGAGAACACCGCGGTGCCCTGGTCCCCGGACCCGGTGGCCGGGTTGGTCAGGGTCGCGGCCGGCTTCGTGGAGGGCAGATGCCACAGGTAGGTCTTGCCGTTGATGTCGCCCGTGGCCAGCCACTTGCTGTCCGGGCTGAAGGCCACGCTCTCCACTGCCGAGCCCTCCGGATCGGGCAAGGTGATCCGGCCCCGGCCGGCCAGGTCCCAGACGTAGGTCATCCCGGCCGTCTCGCCGGCGGCGAGAGCCTGGCCGTCCGGGCTGAACGCTATCGAGGTGACGGGGGAGTTCCCCGGGGTGCTCAGGGTGCGGGTGACGTTGCCTGTCGCCTCGTTCCAGAGATAGGCCTGACCGGTGTTGCCGCCCAGGGCGAGCGTCGCGCCCCTGGGACTGAACGCCACAGCGTTGGAGGGCACGCCCCCCGGGCTGGACACGGACGCCGGGCGGTATCCCGCGGCCACCCGGCCGCCGCGAGGTATGGCCCACAGGTAGGACCGTGCCGTCGGCGTCGTTGACGGCGAGCAGCCTGCCGCTCGCGCTGAACGCCACCGACTCGATCCTCGAACCGTGGCCGTCAGAGAGGCTGGCGATCTTGCTCCGGCTGCCCACCTCCCACAAGTACGTGGTGCTGTTGCCGGGCCCGCCGGCAGTGGCCAGCATCGAGCCGTCAGGGCTGAACGCCTCCGCCCCGCCGCCGGGGCTGAGGGTCCCGATCTCCTTTGTGCTCTTCACATCCCACAGATAAGTGATGCCGTTGACCTGCGGCCCGGTCTTCGGGCCGGTCTTCGGGCCGCCTGTCGCCCCTGCGGCCAGTGTCTTGCCGTCCGGGCTGAACGCCACGGACGACAGGGTCCCCGGCGGCGGAGGGACGAAGTGGATGGAGAAGGCCGAGGCGGCCGCGGGCTGGCTGCCCGGGTTGGCCAGGAAGTTGCTGGTCAGGACGATCGTGAGGATCACGGCCGTCGCCGCCGCCACCAGGACGCCGGCTCCGGTAAGCGCTAAAAAGGCGGCCCGGCGCTGTCGTGGCCGCCGTCCGCGCCGGGTCTCGCCGGGCGGTCTTCCCGGGGCGCGGGGCGGCTTGGACGGTGTGCCCGGCTGAGTGCGTGGCGGGCCTGACTGGTGGCGTGGAGTGGCAGGCCGGTTGCGGGCGCTGCTCGGACGGCTGCGCGGAATGCTCGGCCAGCTGCCGGGGGCTGCTGGCCGCCTGGGTGAGACGCGCGGCTGCGCCGGGGCCGGGGCGGCGGCGGGCTCCTGGACCCGGGCCGCGGGGCGCTCGGGGGCCGGGGCGGCGGCGGGCTCCGGACCCGGGCCCGGGGCGCTGGGGGCCGGGGCGCGGCGGCCTCCGGGGCCCGGGCCGCGGGCTCCGGGGGCCGGGGCGGCGGCGGGCTCTGGGCCCGGGCCCGGGGCGCTGGCGGGCTCCGGGCGCCGGCGGGCTGCGGCCGGCCGGGGCGGCGGGCTCCCGGGCAGCGGCCTCGGGGCCGGGGCACCGGGCTCCGGGGCGGCGGCCTCCGGCGGCCGGGGCAGCAGCGGGCTCGCTGGCCGGGGCGCCGGGCTCGTCCTCCTGGACGCTGGCGGGATCCCGCGGGATCACCTGAAGACCCGGATCGGTCGCCTGCTCATCCGGGGTACTCGTACTCGCACTCGCCTGGCGTTCCAGAGCGGGCTGGCCTTCGTCCCGCTTCGCGGACGATGAGCGGGCCGCATAGACCGCGCTGGCTTCCGTGTCCTCCCCCGGAGGCGGAACACCCTCGCCGGCATCAGCAGGATCAGGACCAGGAGCCGGGGGAAGGACCGGGGACGGCGACAGCGCACCGCCGTGCAGCGCCTCCGGGCCAGGGCTGCTCCCGCCACGCGACAGCCCCGGGTCGGATACGGAACCAAGGTGATAGGGAGGCAGGCCGAGCGCATCACGCAGCGCGTCGGCGAACTCCCAGCAGGTCTGGTACCGGTCGACCTGAGCCTTCGCCAGGGCCTTGGCCATCACGAGATCCGTGGCCGGGGGCAGTTCCGGCCGCCGTTCCGTCAGCGACGGCGGCGGCTTGTTCAGGTGGGCCCAGATGGCCGCGAAGCTCTCGCTGCGATGGAAGGGCGCCTGGCCGGTCAGCAGCTCGAACACCGCGCAGGCCAGCGCGTACTGGTCCGTCCGCCCGTCGACGGGCAGGCCCTCGATCTGCTCGGGCGCGGTGTAGTCGGGCGTGCCGAGGAACTGGCCCGCGGCGGTGAGCCCCAGTGATACCTCTGCGCTCTTGCTCAGCCCGAAGTCCGACAGGTACACGTGGTCGGGCCGCCCGGGCCGCCGGTCCAGCAGGATGTTCGCGGGCTTGACGTCCCGGTGCACCAGTCCGACCGCGTGCGCGGCGTCCAGGGCTGACGCCACCGGCGAGACGATGGATGCGACCCGCTCCGCTGACAGCGGCCCCTCACGGCGCAGCAGGGACCGCACATCCCCGCCGCGGACGAAGCGCATCGCGATGAACAGCACGTGCCCGACCTCGCCGGCCTCGTAGACCGGGATGATGTGCGGATCGTCCACGGCCGCCGCCGCCCGCGACTCCCGGATGAAGCGCTGCCGGAACATGTCGTCCGAGCCCATCGCGGGCGTCATGATCTTCAGCGCTACCAGCCGGTCCAGGCGCTCGTCGCGCGCGCGAAACACGACGGCCATGCCGCCCGCGCCGACCTGCTCCTCGAGCCGGTATCCCCCCAGCCGCGAGCCTGCGGCGAAGCCGGCCGCCAGATCGGCGTGATGCCCTGGCGACTCCTCGTTCACCCACGCCTCCACACGTTCCTGTGCCCTCGGCATCCTATGCTTCCGCCCAGCGGTGGGTCAGAGCGTAAGAACGCGGATATTAAGTACATAGGACATCGCGGTATCCAGTTCGCTGCCGCCGCCCGGCGCCCGCGGATCACGCTTCTTCCCGGCGTCCCGCGCACTGGAACGTCGCCGGCCGCGCCCGCGCGACCGCCTCCCCGGCCCGCCGCGCCCGGTCAGCGGGCGCCCTGCCGCGCTTCCCGCCCCCGGGCCAGCGGCGCCGTCGTCCCCGCTCAGCGGCGCCGCCCACCCCTGGCCGCGGTGGCGTCATTAAGGCCGGGAACAGCCAACCGCACCTTCCGCCCTATTTCACGGATACGGCGTTTGCGATTACCTCCCGTGCGGCGAAAAAGACTCAGTGAACGGGGGGCAGGAAATTGATCACGAAACGTGCGGCCCGGGCCGCTGGAGAAACCAGGAGAACCGGGCTATTGGTTAAGAAAACGGCCGCCGCGGCTCAGTCCGGAGGCTGGATCCGGAAACGGTCACGGCTCGGGTGGGGCGCAGCCGCCATCCTGACCGCCGTGGCCACGGGCGGGTGCGGCCTGCTGCATCAGGCCGCGGCACCCGCCGGGATGGAACGCCAGATCAACCAGGGCGAGCGGGTCAGTGCGGCCACCCAGGCGCACCCGCGCTCTTCCCGGGCCCGGCCCGGGAGTCACACCCGGCACGGGCCCGGGCGCTCCCGGCGCCAGCAACGTGGCCACCGGCACACCCACGCCCTCAGCCTCCCCCGGCAAGGTCACGGGCAAGCAGGTCACGGCGATCGGCGACTCGGTCATGGCGGCCAGCGCCATGGCTCTCGCGGCGGCCATGCCCGGGATCTACATCGACGCCAAGCCCGACCGGGAGATGCCCGCGGGTCTGGCCATCGTGCGCAGGCTCGCGGACACGGGACGGCTGCGCCCGGTCGTGGTGATCGGCCTCGGCACCAATTACCTCGTCACCACCCGCCAGCTCAATGAGCTGATGAAACTGCTCGGCCCGGACCGCAAGCTGGTGCTTATCAACACTTACGTTCCCGATTCGTGGAGTAAGCAGGTCAACGCGACGGAGGCGGCCTTTATCCGGCAGCATCCCAGCGTGACCCCGGCCGACTGGTACGACACGATCAAGAACCGGATGAACATCCTCTGGCCGGACCATATCCACCCGGAAATCCCCGGCACCTACGTCTACGCGCGCATGGTGCGCCGGGCGGTCCAGGCCACCCGCGACGTGACCACCCCTGACCGGGGAGCGCCTGACCCGGGAGCGCTACCCCGGGGGCCCCGGGCGGAGACGGCGCGGCCCGCCGGGCGGGATGGCCGGCGTGGGCGGGTGCTCCCTGGTTGACGATGGTGATGTCGCCGGAGTTGTTGCTGGCTGTGATCACGTTCCGGGCCGACGGTGACTGCGGCACGGCACGGTCGTCGGTGCCGAAGGAGTCCCGGGTCGTGACCCGGTAGGCGGTGGCGGCCGTCCGGCAGCACGAGCGTGATGCTGCCGAAGCTGTCGGTGACGTTCACCCGCCGCGGGACCTTGGTGAACGTCAGCGAGATGTCACCGGAGTTGTTGCTGGCCACCACGTCGGCCGCGGAGATCCCGGTCACCGAGATGGCGCCGAAGCTGTCCTGCAGCCGCGTATCGCCGGTCACCCCGGACGCCTGGATGTCGCCGGAGTTGTTGTCCAGCCGGATGCTGCCGGACAGGCCGGAGGCGCTGAGGGTGCCGAAGAGGTCCGCCAGGTGGATGGTGCCGGTCAGCCGGGACGCGGTCAGGTCTCCGGAGTTGTCCGACATCGTGACCGTGCCGCGCAGCCCGCTGGCCCGCAGCGCGCCGAACGAGTCGCTGACGCTGACCGGCAGCCCGGCCGGGACGGTGACGCCGAAGCTGAGCGAGCAGGTCAGGTTGGGCATCGCGGCACTGGGGATCAAGCGCCAGCCCGGCAGGGGTCGAGCGATAGGTGAAGCGGGGCCGGACGAAGCTGCTGCGCAGGTGCCCGCGGACCACGATCCGGTGACCGGTGCCGGCCCGCACCGCGAGGTCGGCGTTGCTGGTGGTCACCCGGGCCTGCCCGCCGGCCGGCGGGACGCTGAAGCCGACCGAGTAACCGACGGTGTTCTCGCTGGCCAGGTAGACGACGGTCCCGTTGACCCAGCCGTACGCGGCGAACCCGATGAGGGCCAGCACCACGGGGAGGCCGACCGCGAGAACCGCCCAGCGCACGCGGGTCATGGGCAGGGCAGGAGCCACGGTCATCCCGCTCCCAGGTAGCGCAGGACCGCCAGGACCCGCCGGTGATCCCGGTCGGCGGGCGGCAGCCGCAGCTTGGCGAAAATGCTGTTGATGTGCTTGGCCACCGCACCCTCGCCGACGACGAGGGTGGCCGCGATGGCCGTGTTGGACCGGCCCTCGGCCATCAGCGCGAGCACCTCACGCTCGCGCGCGGTCAGGTCGGCCAGCGGGTGCCGGCTGCGGGCCAGCAGCTGGGCGACGACCTCCGGGTCCAGCGCGCTGCCCCCCGCGGCCACCCGGTCCAGTGCGTCGAGGAACTCGGCCAGGTCCGCCACCCGGTCCTTGAGCAGGTAGCCGACGCCGTACGGCCGGTCCGAGATGAGCTCGGTGGCGTAGCGCTCCTCCACGTACTGGGACAGCACCAGCACGCCGACCCCGGGCCAGCGCTGGCGGACCACCAGGGCGGCGCGCAGCCCCTCGTCGGTGAAGGTGGGCGGCATCCGCACGTCCACGACCACGGCGTCCGGCTCGTGCTTGGCGACCGCGCGCAGGAACTCCTCGGCCTCCCCGGCCGCCGCCACCACGTCGTGCCCGGCCTCGGCGAGCAGCCGGGTCACTCCCTCCCGGAGCAGGACCGAGTCCTCGGCGATCACGACGCGCATGGCAGCTCCGCCTCGATCACGGTCGGGCCCCCGGCCGGGCTGCGCACCGACAGCCGCCCATCCACGCCGGCCAGCCGGTCGGCCAGGCCGGCCAGGCCCTGTCCCTGGGGGTCGGCGCCGCCGATGCCGTCGTCGCGGATGACCACGCGCAGCACGTCGCCGTGCCGGGAGACCTCGACCTCGGCCCGGGTCGCGCGGGCGTGCTTGGCCACGTTGGTGAGCGCCTCGGCGACGACGAAGTACGCGATGGCCTCGGCTGACGCAGCGGGCCGGTCCGCCAGGCTGGCGTGCACGGTGACCGGCACCGGGCTCAGCGCGGCCAGACCCGAGATCGCGGCGTCCAGGCCCCGGTCGGACAGCACCGGCGGGTGCACGCCGCGGACCAGGTTGCGCAGCTCGGTGAGGGCCTGCTTGGCCTCTTCGTGGGCCTGGTCGATGATGACGCGGGCCCCGTCCGGGTCGTCGGCGAACCGGGCCCGGGCCCGGCCGAGGTTCATGGCCAGCGACACCAGCCGCTGCTGGGCGCCGTCGTGCAGGTCCCGCTCGATCCGGCGCCGTTCGGCCTCCGCTGACCCCACGGCCTGGGCCCGGCTGCGCTCGAGCTCGCCCATCCGCTCGGTCATGTCGGCCTGGCTGCCCGGGCCGATCAGGTAGCGGGCGACCGCGGCGTCGGCCGCGGCCAGTCCCTGGGTCACCGCCGCCGCCACGGGCAGCAGGATCACTCCCAGCAGCACCGCCGCGTACACCAGCCAGCGGTGCGGCAGGGCGGCGGTCACGTGCCAGTTCAGCCGGATGAACATCCAGCTGAACAGCGGCAGCCCGAGCATGGCCAGCGCGAACGACCAGAAGGCGGTGACGATGATCATCTCCGCGAGGCTGAGCGGCAGCCGGACCAGCGCGTACGCGGCATGACGCCACGCCACGCGCGCGGTCAGCAGCCGCCACATCCGCCGCCACCGGCCCCGGTCGGGGCTCACCGGGATCCGCGCGGCCGGGACGTTCACGCCCAGCATGAGCAGGAACCTGGCCCGCTCGGCCCGGCCGAACTGCAGGCCCAGCCAGAGCGCGGCCACCAGCACCGGGAGGCCGATCAGGAAGAGCCACAGCGTCCCGATACCGACCACGGCCAGCGCCACGATGACGTCGAAGGCCAGCAGGCCGGTGACCACCCCGGCCGCCAGGTGGATGACGGCCAGCCAGGTCTGCGCGGAGACCACCGGCGCGGCCAGCCGCAGCAGCACCCCGGCCAGCGGTCGCTGGGCTGGTGCGCACGCCACTCCCGCTACCGGGGAGGGGGCCCGCAGGCAGGCCGGCCACCGGCCCGGCTCCTGCCCCGCCTTCAGCCATCCGCTCCTCCGGTGCCCTGGTCCTGGCTCTGACGCTAGAGGAATGATGGCGCGCCGCCCATCCCGCAGGATCCCGGTTCGCCCCGGGTGCTAGGCTCCACCCTGGATCGGGGCTCCAGCCGGGATGTCGCCGGCTGCCCCCGCCCGGGACGCTGTCAGCGCCGGGCCGATCCGGTCCGGGCCCCATCCTGGCTGCACGGCACCGTAACGGGAGGAAGAGCCATGAACGCGGACATCACCTCGGGCTGGGCGGGCGCGGGGGGCGCCGCCGCCCCGCCCGCGGACCCGCTGATACAGCTCAGCGGCGTCACGAAGTCCTACGAGGGAGACGGGCCAGCCCGCGCTGCGGGCCATCAGCCTGGACATCGCTGCGGGTGAGGCGGTCGCGGTGATGGGACCGTCCGGCAGCGGCAAGTCCACCCTGCTCAACCTCATCGCCGGGCTGGACCGGCCGAGCAGCGGGACGGTCACCGTGGCCGGGCAGCGGATCGACCGGCTCAGCGAGACCGGGCTGGCCCGGTTCCGGCGGCAGCAGATCGGCATGATCTTCCAGTTCTTCAACCTGCTGGACGACCTGACCGTGGCCGACAACGTGCTGCTGCCCGCCCAGCTGGCCGGGCTGTCCGCGGCGGCAGGCCCGGGCCCGGGTCGCCGAACTGCTGGCCGCACTGCGCATCGAGCAGCACAAGGACGCCTACCCCGGCCGGCTGTCCGGCGGGGAGCGGCAGCGGGTGGCGATCGCCCGCGCGCTGGTCAACCGGCCCGCGCTGCTGCTGGCCGACGAGCCGACCGGCGCGCTGGACACCGCCACCGGCGAGGAGATCGGCGAGCTGCTCCGCGACCTGAACACCGCCGGGCACACGCTGGTGCTGGTCACCCACAACCCCGACCTGGCCGGCCACTACGCCAGCCGCACGGTGCACATCGCCGACGGCCTTGTTTTCCGCAACGACAACCAGCCCGGCGCCGGCCAGCCCGCCGCGCCGGCGGGGGTACGGCGATGAGAGCCGGGCCGGTCGGCCGGGCGGTGCGCGGCGGGGTGGGCCGCCGCCGGGTGCAGACCATCGTCATCGCCCTGGTGCTGCTGGTGTCCACCGGGGCGTCCGTGCTGGCCCTGGCGCTCGTGGTGGACTCCAGTGCCCCGTTTGACCACTCGTTCGCGGCGCAGCGTGGCGCCCACCTGGCCGTGATCATCGACCCGGCCCGGGCCACCCCGGCCGACGTGGCCGCGACCCGGAGGCTGCCGCAGGTCACGGCCGCGGCTGGCCCGTTCGCGGCGGTGAGCGTCGCTCCCCAGCTGGTCGGCCAGTCCGGGCCCGGCCGGGACCCTGCCGCCGATGACCCTGGCCGGGCGGTCCGCGCCGGGCGGCCGGGTAGATGACCTCACCCTGCAGTCCGGCCACTGGGCGGACCGGCCCGGCCAGATGGTCCTGGCCGTCAACTCGTCCAGCGACATCCAGATCGGGCTCCCGCTCGGCGCCCGGCTCACCGTGACCAGTGCGCCGGGCCACCCGGTGCTGACCGTGGTCGGGAAGGCCACCTCGGTCACCAACTCCGCGGACGGCTGGGTGACGCCCGGCGAGATAGCCCGGCTGGGCACCCCCGGGACGCCCGGCAGCGACCAGATGCTGTACCGCTTCCGCAGCGCCGGCACCGCCGCGGCCGTCCACGCGGATGCCGCCGCGGTCAGCGCGGCGCTGCCCTCCGGCGCGGTGACCGCTGTCCAGTCCTTCCTGACCGTCCGGGAACAGGAGACGTCGCAGATCGGGCCGTTCGTGCCGTTCCTGGTCGCCTTCGCAGGTGTCGGCCTGGTGATGTCGGTGCTGATCGTGGCCAACGTGGTCAGCGGCGCGGTGGTGTCGGGTTACCGCCGGATCGGGATCCTCAAGAGCATCGGCTTCACCCCGGGGCAGGTGGTGGCGGCCTATACGGCCCAGGTCATGGTGCCCGCGCTGGCCGGCGTCCTGGGCGGCCTGGTGGTCGGCGACCTGCTGGCCATGATGCTGCTGCGCCAGGCCGCGAACGCCTACGGCGTGGGCCAGCTCAGCGTGCCCGGTGTGGGTGGACGTGGCCGTGCCCGCGGCCATGCTCGGCCTGGTCGCGATCGCGGCCCTGCTGCCGGCCGTGGGGGCGGCCCGGCTCAGCGCGGTGCAGGCCATCGCCGCGGGCCGGGCCCCCCGGGCGGGCCGCGGCTACGCCGCGCACCGGCTGCTCGCGGCGGCTGCGGCTGCCCCGGCCGGTGACGATCGGGCTGGCGGCCCCGTTCGCCCGCCCGGCCCGCACCGCGATCACGCTGGTCGCCGTGCTCCTCGGGGCGGCCGCGGTGACCTTCGCGATCGGCCTGGGCAGCTCGCTGAACCGGGTGGTGGGCGGCCTGTCGCACTCGGCCTCCGAGCCGGTGCAGATCTACCGCAACTCGCAGAACTCGTTCACCTTCACCGCCGCCCAGCAGCGGACTGTGCAGGCGGCGCTGGCCGCCCAGCCGGGCACGCGCCGCTACGTGGCCGAGACCGACAACCTGATCAGCGTGGCCGGGCTGACCGGGCAGCATCCGCTGACCGCGTTCCGCGGCCCGGCCGCCTGGACCGGCTATCCGATCATCAGCGGGCACTGGTACACCGGCCCGGGCCAGGCGGTCGTGTCCACCGGCTTCCTCACCCTGACCGGCAAGGCGGTCGGCGGCACCGTCACGATCGTGCTGGGCGGCAGGCCGATCCCGCTGCGGATCGTCGGGGAGGATTTCGACGCCCAGAACCGCGGGGTATCCATCATCACCGACTGGCAGACCCTGGCTGACGCCCACGTCGGCCCGGCCCTGACCGCGCCGGGCCAGTACGACATCGGGCTGCGTCCCGGCGTCGCCCCGGCCAGCTATGCGCGGTCCATCGGCACCAGGCTCGGCTCTTCGTACTCGGCGTCCCTCAACACCAGGAACTCCGTCGTGGTGAGTCTGATGCTCGGCCTGATCGGCACCCTCACGGTGCTCCTGGCCCTGGTGGCCGGGCTGGGCGTGCTGAACACCGTCGTCCTCAGCACCCGGGAACGGGTGCACGACCTGGGCGTGTTCAAGGCGGTCGGGATGACGCCGCGGCAGACCATCGCCATGGTCGTCTGCTGGGTCGCGGGGACCGGGCTCGTCGCCGGTGTCATCGCGGTCCCGGCCGGGGTCGCGCTGCACCACGCGGTGCTGCCCGTGATGGCCTCGTCCGCGAATCTGGGCCTGCCCGCCGGTTACCTGTCCGTGTACCGGGGACCGGAACTCGCTGGCGCTGGCCCTGGCCGGGGTGGTGATCGCGGTCGCCGGGGCGCTCCTCCCGGCGGGCTGGGCCGCCCGGATCCGCACCGCCTCCGCGCTCCGCGCCGAGTAGCGCCCCGCCCCATGGGAGGTTCGTGCTCGTCAGCGGACGCGGTCGCCGGCCGGGTCGAAGGGCGGGCGCAGCGACACCGTGGCCGGGTAGAGGTCGCCGCCCGCGTTGACCTGGTAGCGGCCGGTGCGCAGGAACTCCGGGCTGGCCACCTCACCGGCCGGGTGCCGCAGGTAGCCCAGGCCCACCGCCCGGCCGACCGTCTCGCCCCAGGCCGCCGAGGTCAGCTGGCCCACGGCCACCCCGTCCCGCAGCACCAGCTCACCGCCCCAGAGCATGGGGCCGCTGCCGTCCTCCCCACCGGCCACGACCGAGACCAGTCGCCTCTTAGGCCCCCCGGCCCGCGCCTTCTCCACCGCCTCCCGGCCGAGGAACGGGACATCGCCGCGCAGCTTGCAGGCGAAGAGCAGCCCCGCCTCCACTGGGCCGTACTCCGGCGTCAGCTCGCGGCCGAAGGCCCGGTACCCCTTTTCCAGCCGCATCGACTCGATCGTGTAGTAGCCGGCGTGGACCAGCCCGAACTCCGGCCCGGCCCCGGTGAGCAGCTCGAACAGGCCGGCCGCGCACTCGGCTGGCACGTACAGTTCCCAGCCCAGCTCGCCCACGTAGGTGATCCTGGTGGCGCGCACGGTGAAGTAGCCCAGGTCGATCTCGCGGCTGGTGCCGAACGGGAACGCAGGATCGCTCAGGTCCGCCGTGGACAGCGCGGCCAGCAGGTCCCGTGACCGGGGCCCCATCACGCCGAGCACCGCGTACGCCGAGGTGACGTTGACCAGCCGCGCGAAGGCGTCCCGCGGCATCCGCCGCCTGATGTGGTCCTGGTCCCGCTCGGTCGTGGCCGAGCTGCTGACCAGAAGGAACTCCTCCGCGGACAGGCGGGTCACGGTCAGGTCCGACTCGTAACGGCCGTTCTCGTTGAGCATCCCGGTGTACACGGTCCGGCCCGGCGGCACGGCCACGTCCGCGGTGCACAGCCACTGCAGCGCCCGTTCGCTGCCTGGCCCGGTCAGCAGGTACTTGGAGAACGACGTCTGGTCGAACAGGGCCACGTCCCGGCGGGCGGCCCGCTGCTCCGCGGCCGACCAGGGCAGCCAGCCCGGCACGCCCCAGCCGTACTCGATGACCGGCGGCGTCCCGGGCGGCGCGAACACGTTGGGCCGCTCCCAGCCCATCCGGCTGCCGAAGCACGCGCCGGCTGCCGCCGTGAGGTGGTGCACGGGGGAGCGGCGCAGGGGCCGGGCCGTGGCCAGTTCCCGGTTCGGCCACGGCACCGCGTAGTGCAGGCCGAGGACCTCGCCGACCCGGTCGCGCAGGAACCGGGTGTTGCCGTGGAACGGCGCGAACCGCCGGATATCGGCCGCGGTCAGGTCCAGGCCCGGGTCGCCGCTGAGAATCCACTCGGCGAGGGCGCGCCCGGCCCCGCCCGCGGACGCGATGCCGACCGAGTTGAAGCCCGCCCCGACGAAGAAGTTCCGCAGCCCCGGCGCCTCGCCCGCGATGAACTGGTTGTCCGGGGTGAAGCTCTCCGGGCCGTTGTAGAACTTCTTGATGCCTGCCTCGCGCAGCGCCGGGATGCGGCGCTGCGCCTCCTCCATCAGCGGCGCGAAATGCTCCCAGTCCTCGCCGAGCAGCTGGAACTCGAACGGGTACGGGATCGCGTCCGGGGATACCCACGGTTTGGCGTCCGGCTCGAACCCGCCGACGACCAGGCCGCCCACCTCTTCCTTGAAGTAGGTGTAGCCGTCCGGGTCGCGGAGCACCGGCAGGTCCCGGTGTATCCCGCTGATCTGGTCCGTCACCACGTAGAAGTGCTCGCAGGAGTGCAGCGGGACGGTCACCCCGCACCAGGCCGCCACCTGCTTGGCCCACTGCCCGGCGCAGTTGACCACGATCTCGGCCTCGATCTCGCCGTCGGCCGTGCCCACGCCGGTCACCACGCGACCGCCCGGCGCGTCCGCGGTCAGGATCCCCGTGACCCGGGTGTGCTCCCGGATCGTGACCCCGCGCGCCCGGGCTCCCGTGGCCAGCGCGTAGGTCAGGTCGGCCGGGTTGGCCTTGCCGTCGTCGGGCAGCCAGATCGCCCCGGCCAGGTCGCCGGCCTCCATGACCGGGTACCGCTCCCGGGCCTGACCGGGGGTGAGGATCTCAGCCTGCAGGCCGAAGGCCTCGGCGGCGGCCGCGGTCCGCCGGAGCTGGGTCAGCCGCTCCGGGGTGCGGGCCACGATGAGCCCGCCGCAGCGGCGGAACCCGGCGGACTGCCCGGTCTCCTCCTCCAGCCGGGCGTACAGCTCGGTGGAGTACTGCACCAGCCGGGTGCCGCTCTCGGTGGCGCGCAGCAGCCCGACCAGCCCGGCCGCGTGCCAGGTGGTCCCGCAGGACAGCTGGCCCTGCTCCAGCAGCAGCACATCGCTGCAGCCCCGCTCGGCCAGGTGATAGGCAACGCTCGTCCCGATGACCCCGCCGCCAATGATGACGACGCGGTAGCGTTCGGCGGCGGCCGCGCCAGCGGCCGCTTCGGCGCGAAGCGGCGATCGGGGGCCGCGGGCTCCGGGGGTAGTCCCCCGGGAAAGCGGAGCGGGGGGTCGCCCCCCCGGGCTAGCAGTGTCAGTCATCGCGGGCCGCCTCGTCGAGCAGCCGTCCCCAGGCCGGGCTGGCCATCACGGCCGCGGCCGCCTCGAACCGTTCCATGGCCCAGGCCCAGAAGTCGAACTCGATCGGGCTGCTGGCGTGCTGGATCGCCCCCCACAGCGTCCATCCGTACTTGCCTACCAGCCCCAGGATCTGGGCGCGCGCCACCTTGTTCCGCAAAAATCCGCCGTAGTACTCCCGCACGAGAGCCGCGAGGGCGTCGGTGGACAGGCCGCATTCCCCCCAGATGTTGCCGAGCTCGAAACAGGGATCGTTGTTGCCCGAGTACTCGTAGTCGATGAGCCAGATCTTCTCGCCGTCGTCGATGAAGTTGGCGGCGAGCAGGTCGTTGTTGCAGGGCACGGTGCCCGCGTCCCGGACGGCGAGGGCCTGGCGGGCCGCGGCCACCTGCGGCATCAGCTCCGTGTAGCCAGGCGGGACCGCGAACCCGTGCCCGGTGGCCACGTCCAGGTAGCGCCGCTGCACCTCGAACATGTCGAAGTCACCGGCGAAGCGGGGGCCCGCGTGCAGCCGGCGGCACGCTCCCGCGACCCTGGGGATGTTGACCGGGTCGGCGAGGTCTTCGTTGCGGAAAGTTCTGCCGTTGATGTAGCCGAGCACGAGCATGCCGTGCTCGGGGCGGTAGGCGACGACGGGCGCACCCACTCCCGCGGCCGCCGCGGCGACCGAGTTGCGGTGCTCGTGGTCCCGGTTGATCGCGAGCAGGTCGCCGGGGGACCAGATCCGGGCCACGAACGTGCCCGCGGGCGTGGTCACCTTGTAGTTCCGGTTGGTGAGCCCGCCAGGCAGCGGCTCCACGGTGCGCGGGGTGGCGGCCAGGCATGGCACCTGGTCGAGCAGATCGTCCATTGCACCGCAGGGTAAAGGGCCGCGGCGGGAAAGGTCTAGACGCAATCACGGGATTGTCGCGGCTGTGCCTCAGTACGGGGATTGGGTCTAGACAGTTACTTCGCCTGGAATTTACGCTACGCCTCAGCCTGCGCCCCATCGCAGTGCCCCATCCCGCGGGGAGGATCCGCCGATGACCAGCACCCCCCACTCCGCCGAGCACGAACGGGATTCCGCCGACCTCGCCCAGTTCGGCTACAAGCAGGAGCTGAAGCGCTCGCTCGGGCTGGGCAGCTCGTTCGCGGTCGCGTTCAGCTACATCTCGCCCTCGACCGGCATCTTCACCCTGTTCGCGCTGGGCCTGACCACGATCGGCGGGGTATTCATCTGGACCTGGCCGGTGGTGGCGCTGGGCCAGTTCCTGGTCGCGCTGAACTTCGCCGAGGTGTCCAGCCACTACCCGGTGGCCGGGTCGGTGTTCCAGTGGACCAAGTACCTGGCCAGCCGGACGTACTCGTGGTTCACCGGGTGGATCTACCTGTTCGCCGGCATCCTGACCGTGACCGCGGTGGTGGCGACCATCCCGATCGCGCTCATCCCGGCGCTGAACGGGCTGGGCTGGCACAGCCTGAACGCGGCCAGCCTGCACACCCAGCTGGTGGTCGCGCTGATCGTGCTGGTCGTCATCACCGTGCTGAACATCTACGGCGTGCGGCTGGTCGCGCTGATCAACAACACCGGGGTGATCTTCGAGATCCTCGGCATGTTCGTGTTCGCGATCGTGCTGCTGATCTTCCACAACCACCAGGGCTTCCAGGTGGTGACCAACAGCGGCGGCCTGCACGTCGGGCCGAACTCGTTCCTGGCCGCCATGTTCATGAGCCTGTTCGTCATCTACGGATTCGACACCGCCTCGACCCTGGCTGAGGAGACCCGGGATCCCCGCCGGGCCGCGCCCAAGGCGGTGCTGTTCTCGGTGATCGGCGCGTTCGTCATCGGCGGGGTATTCCTGCTCGGCACGCTGATGGCCATCCCGAACCTGAACACCGCGATCAGCAAGGGGTGGACCCCGGCCACGATCATCGAGGCCAACTTCCCGACCGGGCTCGCGACCGTCTACCTGCTGGTCGTGTCCGCGGCGATCTTCGTCTGCTGCCTGTCGATCATGGCTGCGACGATCCGGCTGTGCTTCGGCATGGCCCGCGACAACCAGCTGCCGTTCTCCAAGCCGCTGTCCAAGGTCTCGCCCGACCTTGCACACCCCGGTGTGGGCCTGCATCGTGATCGCGGTGCTGGCCGCGGTGCCGTTCCTGAAGTACTCCGGGGCCGGGACCATCGCCATCGCCGCGACCGGCATGATCTACCTCAGCTACTTCCTGGGCAACCTGGTCATCATGCGGGCCCGGCTGCGCGGCTGGCCGAAGATCAGCGCGCCGTTCAGCCTGCGCCGCTGGGGGCCGGTGGTCAACGTCCTCGCGCTGCTGTACGGCGGGGCCATGCTGGTCAACTTCGCGTGGCCCCGGGTGGCCAGCAACCCGGAGCCGAGCCAGACCGGCGGGCTGCTGAGCTTCGGGATCGGCTTCCTGAACCGGATCCCGATCCTGTGGACCGTGGTCGTGGTCATTACGCTGATCGGCGTGATCTATTACCTGGCCGTCGGGCGGCGCAAGCAGTTCGCCCCGGTGATCGCGCCCGCCGGTGACGACGAGCCGCTCGTGACCGGGGCGGCGGCCCAGCCGGAGACCTGAGCCCTTGGAACGTGGGGAGGGGCTGCTCGCGCTCACGCCCCCGGTGATCGTGCGGGAGCCGGGGACGACCATGCACGGCCAGATCGAGGAGTGGCTGGCCGAGGCGATCGAGGCGGGCCGGCTCGCCCCGGGCGACCGGATGCCGACCGAGCAGGACCTGGCCGCCTGGCTCGGGGTCAGCCGGATGACGCTGCGGCACGCGCTGGCCACGCTGGCCCGCCGCGGCCTGGTGGACCGGGCGGTGGGGCGCAACGGGGGCACGTTCGTGGCCCAGGGCAAGCTGGAGCAGGACCGCACCACGCTGGCCGGCTTCTCCGAGCAGTTGCGGCGGCACGGCATGGTCGCAGGCGCGCGGGTGCTGTCCGCGGCGGAGCGGCCGGCCCGGCCCGGCGTGGCCGCCGCCCTGGAGATCTCGGCCGGCGATCCGGTCTGCGAGATCCGCCGGGTCCGGCTCGGCGACGGCCGCCCCATCGCGGTCGAGTGCTCGGTCTTCCCGGCCGCGCTGTTCCCCGGGCTGCTCCAGTGCCGGCTGGACGGATCCCTGTACGACCTGCTGGACGAGAAGTACCGGCAGCGCCCCTGCCGGGCGCGGGAGAGCCTGGAGCCGGTGACCGCCGGGGTCCGCGAGGCCGAGGCGCTGGAGGTCCGCGAGGGCGCCCCGCTGATGCTGGTCGAGCGGATCGCATACGCGCAGGCGGGCCACCCGGTCGAGTTCGCCCGGGACCTGTTCCGCGGCGACCGGACCCGGATCGTCATGTGGACGAGCGAGCTCACGCATGTCCGCTGAGGCCAGGCCCGCAGGCCCGGGCCCGGCCGGGGCGCCCCGGCTGCTTGCGGTCAGCGACCTGCACGTGGCCTACCCGCAGAACCGCCAGCTGGTCGAGGAGCTGCGGCCGCGTTCCGCGGGGGACTGGCTGCTGGTGGCCGGCGACGTGGGGGAGCGGATGCCGGACATCGAGTGGGCCCTGCGCACGCTCAGCGAGCGCTTCGCCCGGGTCGTCTGGGTGCCCGGGAACCACGACCTGTGGACGCACCGCACCGACCCGGTCCAGCTCCGCGGCGAGCAGCGTTACCGGCGCCTGGTGGAGTTCTGCCAGCAGCTGGGGGTGCTCACCCCCGAGGACCCCTACCCGGTGTGGGACGGGCCCGGCGGCCCGGTCCGGATCGTGCCCCTGTTCCTGCTGTACGACTACTCGTTCCGGCCCGACGGCGCGCGGACCAAGGCCGAGGGCCTGGCCCGCGCCTACGAGACCGGCGTGGTGTGCACCGACGAGCGGTGGCTGCACCCGGACCCGTACCCGAGCGCGGAGGAGTGGTGCTGGGCCCGGGTCGAGGCGACCGCGGCACGGCTGGCCGCCCTGCCGCCCGGGCCGCCCGCCGTCCTGGTGAATCACTTCCCGCTGATCAGGGAGCCCACCGAGGTGCTGCGGTACCCGCAGTTCGCGCAGTGGTGCGGCACCACCCGCACCCACGACTGGCACGTCCGGTTCAACGCCGCGGCCGTGGTCTACGGGCACCTGCACATCCCGCGGACGATCTGGCGCGACGGGGTGCCGTTCGTGGAGGTGTCACTGGGCTACCCGCGGGAGTGGCAGCGCCGGCCCGCCGCGCCGGACCTGCCCCGCCAGGTCCTGCCCGTGCAGCGGCCAGCGGACTGCATTTACTGAGCAACCAGTGGACCGCAATTACTGAGCCATCAGTGCGGGAGCACTCCGCTGTGTACCTGGCCCGTCCGGCGTGCGGCCAGCCAGCCCCAGTCCGGTGGCTGCCGGTCCAGGCTGACCGAGAACAGGGCCCACACGACCTTGCCTGTCTCGGCCGGGACCGTGCACCCCCAGCGGTCGCTGAGGGCGCTGATGACGTGCAGCCCCCGGCCGCTCTCGGCCAGGTAGTCAGGATCTTTCGCCTCAGGCAGCCGCGGGCTCGGGTCGGCCACCGCGCACAGCACGAACTGGCCCGGCTGGACCAGCCCGAGACGGAGCGGCCAGCGGCTGCGGCCCGTACGGCCTGGCGCCGCGCCGGCTGCCCCCGCCTGGGGCACCGCGTGCCGCAGGGCGTTGGTCAGCAGCTCCGACACCACGACCGCCACGTCGTCCCGGCGGTCCGTCACGCCCCAGCGCCGCATGGTGGACAGGCAGAAGTCGCGGGCGGAGCCGACCGATCTCGTGTCGGTGCCCGGCGTGCGCACGGCCAGGCGCGGGAAGCACGTCCAGTCGCCCGGGGCCAGCCCGGGCGTCCGCCGCCGGACGCCGCTCGCCGCCGGCCGCCATGGCCACGGCGGGCGCCAGCCAATGCCAGCCCACGTGGCTTACTGCGTGACCTGCCAGGCCTAATGGCTGCGCCGTCATTGCCTTCCGAGCGATCTGTCGTTACCGGGAACGGCCAACGGGGTCATCTTGCCCCATGCACGTTACGTTTGCAACGCCTGCTGCACAACCGTATGCACGTGCATCTGATCTGTTAGGCTGCACAGTGCAGGTGATCATTTATCCCACCCCGCCCCCTACCCGGCTCCGTGCGTTTCCCCCCGTCGCACCCCGTCCCAGGGAGGATCAGTTGCAGGTCAAGAACGGCATCCCGGCTGGAGAACTCGACGCCCGCTGGCGGAAATCCAGCGCCAGCAACCCCAACGGCAGTTGCGTGGAGGTGGCCGAACTGCCGGGCGGCTCGATCGCGATGCGCAACTCCCGGTTCCCGGCCGGCCCGGCCCTGGTCTACACGCGGGCCGAGATCGCCGCCTTCCTGGCCGCGCTCAAGAACGGCGAGTTCGACGACCTGTGAGAGCCCGGCTGTCCGGGGCGAAACAAACCTGAAATTGGCCCCGGGACACCGGGCGGGTGCGGTGATATCGTGCTCTGTGTGTTCCGCTTAGTAGTGGTTCATGATGCTGTTGGCAGGTACCATGCGCCCGCAATGGCGCCACTGGGCTGAGAGCGTGACATCGGCCGGGGGGCTGGGGAGTGGCAGGTCATCCGTTGGGTCTGGAGTGGCATGGAGCCGAAAGCTGAGATGGGATCTGTGTATCCGGCTGGCAACGCGGCGAACGGGTCATTGACCGGGCCGCGGGCCGGCGCCACCGTCGTCCGGATGGTGCTCGGTGCCCAGCTGCGCCGTCTCCGTGAGGCGGCCGGGCTCACCCCGGAGCAGGCCGGCGACGAGATCCGCGCGTCACGCTCCAAGATGAGCCGCCTGGAGCACGGCCGGGTGGGTTTCAAGGCCCGCGACGTCGAGGACCTGCTGACCCTGTACGGGGTCACCGACCAGAAGCTGCGCCTCGCCCTGCTCGCACTGGCCGAGAAGGCCAACGAGCAGGGCTGGTGGACCCAGTACGGCGACATCCTGGCGGACTGGTTCGAGACCTACCTGGGCCTGGAGGCCGCGGCCTCGCTGATCCGGACCTTCGAGCTGCAGTTCGTCCACGGCCTGTTCCAGACCAGGGACTACGCGCGGGCGGTCACCCTGCTCGGCAACCGCGCCGCCCCCGAGTCGGACATCGACCGCCGGGTCAGCCTGCGGATGGCCCGCCAGGACCTGCTCACCGGCACGCAGCCGCCCCGGGTCTGGTCCGTCATGGACGAGGCGGCGCTGCGCCGCCCGATCGGCGGCCGGGACGTGATGCGCGCCCAGCTGGCCCACCTCCTCGAGGTAGCCACGATGCCCGAGGTCACCCTGCAGGTGGTGCCGTTCCGCCGCGGCGGTCACGCGGCCGCGGGCGGGTCGTTCACCGTGCTGCGCTTCGACGAGCCGGACCTGCCGGACGTGGTCTACATCGAGCAGCTCACCAGCGCCCTGTACCTGGAGCGGCGCGCCGACGTGGACCACTACATGGAGATCATGAACCGGCTCAGCGCCGAGGCCCTCACCCCGTCCGGGACCACCCGCCTGATCAGGGAAATCATCAAGGACACGTAGGAGCCAGCCGTGCTCCGCCCGGTCCCGCGCACCACGCGGGGCCCGGCGCCATTTTATCCCGCTTGTCCTGATCTGTTTATCCGTCTGTTTATCCGGCATGTTTATCCGGCATGTGACGACATGCGTTTGCCTGGACGGGCCGAGGGCACCTCACCTGGGCCAGGGCACTGGAACGGGCGGTAGTGAAAGGCGTTATGGTCGCATGGTCCACGCGGTGAATACGCCCGGCTACGGAGTATGGCGGAATATGGCTAAGGAGGGCGCGCGTGGCGGTGGCAGGCCGGTACATCGACCAGGGACGGACATGGTGGCGCAGGAGGCTTTGATCTGGCCGGGCAACAGCTATCCGCTCGGGGCGACCTTCGACGGGGTGGGCACCAACTTCGCCCTGTTCTCCGAGGTGGCCGAGCGGGTGGAACTGTGCCTGTTCGACGAGGACGGCGCCGAGACCCGGGTCGCGCTGCACGAGGTGGACGGGTTCGTCTGGCATGGCTACCTGCCCGGCGTGAGCCCGGGCCAGCGCTACGGCTACCGGGTGCACGGTCCGTATAACCCGGCGGCCGGCCAGCGCTGTAACCCGGCCAAGCTGCTGCTCGACCCGTACGCCAAGGCCGTCGAGGGCAGCGTGCACTGGGACCAGGCGGTGTTCGCCTACCCCTTCGGCGACCCCGACCAGCGCAACGACGAGGATTCCGCGCGGCACGTGCCGCGCTCCGTGGTGATCAACCCGTTCTTCAGCTGGGATTCCGACCGGCACCCCCGGACGCCGTACCACGAGACGGTGATCTACGAGACCCACGTGCGCGGCCTGACCAAGCTGCATCCGGAGGTGCCCGAGGCGCAGCGGGGCACCTACCAGGGGCTGGCCCATCCCGCGGTCATCGATCACCTGCAGCGGCTGGGCGTGACCGCGGTCGAGCTGATGCCGGTGCACCAGTTCGTCAGCGACGCGATCCTGGCCGAGCGGGACCTGGCCAACTACTGGGGCTACAACACGATCGGGTTCTTCGCCCCGCATAACGCCTACGCCGCCAGCGGCACCCGTGGCGAGCAGGTGCAGGAGTTCAAGTCCATGGTCCGGACGCTGCACCAGGCCGGCATCGAGGTCATCCTCGACGTGGTCTACAACCACACGGCCGAGGGCAACCACCTGGGGCCGACGCTGTCCTTCCGCGGCATCGACAACGCCTCCTACTACCGGCTGGTCGGCGACGACCCGCAGTTCTACATGGACACCACCGGCACCGGCAACAGCCTGCTGATGAGGCACCCGCACGTGCTTCAGATGATCATGGATTCGCTCCGCTACTGGGTGACCGAGATGCACGTGGACGGCTTCCGGTTCGACCTGGCCGCGGCGCTGGCCCGGCAGTTCCACGAGGTCGACCGGCTGTCCGCGTTCTTCGACATGGTCCAGCAGGACCCGGTCGTTTCCCAGGTCAAGCTCATCGCCGAGCCGTGGGACGTGGGCGAGGGCGGCTACCAGGTCGGGAACTTCCCCCCGCTGTGGACGGAGTGGAACGGCAAGTACCGGGACACGGTGCGCGATTTCTGGCGTGGCGAGCACGCCACGCTGCCCGAGTTCGCCTCCCGGCTGACCGGCTCCAGCGACCTGTACCTCAGCGACGGCCGGCGCCCGGTCGCCTCGGTCAACTTCGTCACCGCGCACGATGGGTTCACGCTTGCGGACCTGGTCTCCTACAACCACAAGCACAACGAGGCCAACGGGGAGGACGGCCGGGACGGCAGCGACGACAACCGGTCGTGGAACTGCGGCGATGAGGGTCCCACCGATGACCCGGCGGTGACGGCCCTGCGGGACCGGCAGAAGCGGAACTTCCTGTCCACCGTCCTGCTCTCCCAGGGCATCCCGATGCTGCTGGGCGGGGACGAGATGAGCCGCACCCAGCACGGCAACAACAACGCCTACTGCCAGGACACCGAGATCTCCTGGGTGCACTGGCCGCCGTCGCCGGATGCGCCGATGCCCGAGGGCTACGCGGGCGACCAGGACCTCCTCGACTTCGTCCGGCGGCTGATCCGGCTGCGCGCCGAGCATCCCGTCTTCCGCCGCCGCCGTTTCTTCCGCGGCCAGGCGGTTCGCGGCAAGAGCGGCGGGCAGGATCAGCTTGGCGACATCGCCTGGTTCACCCCGGCGGGCGAGGAGATGACCGATGACGACTGGGCCGTGGGCTTCGCCAAGTCCCTTACCGTGTTCCTGAACGGCGATGCGATCACCGAGCCCGACCCGCGCGGCGAGCGGACCAAGGACGAGTCGTTCCTGCTCCTGTTCAACGCGAGCGAACTCGACCTGGAGTTCACCGTCCCGCCGCAGCGCTACGGGGAGCAGTGGGTGAAGGTCCTGGACACGGCGCTCCCGCTGAACGCGCTGGCGGACGCGCCCGCCGCCAAGCCCGGTGACGCGGTCGCCATTCCCAGCCGGTCCATGCAGGTCCTCGGGCGTGTCTGAGAGTGCTAGCCCGGGGGAGCGACCCCCCGCGCCGCTTTCCCGCGGGACTACCCCCGGAGCGCCCGGCCCCCCGCGATTCGCCGACTCGGAGGGACACGCCTCCGGCGCGCCCCGCCTCGCCGGCATCAGCGCCGGGGTCCACGTACCGGCTGCAGCTCCAGCCGGGTTTCGGGTTCGCGGACGCCGCCGCCATCGCGGGCTACCTGGCTGACCTGGGCGTGACCCACGTGTACCTGTCGCCGATCCTGCAGGCCACGCCCGGCTCGGCGCACGGGTACGACGTGGTGGATCACTCCCGGCTGTCGGAGGATCTGGGCGGGGAGGCCGCCTTCCGGGACATGGCCGCCCGGTACCGCGGCCTCGGGCTCGGCGTGATCGTGGACATCGTGCCCAACCACATGGCCGTCCCCGTGCCCGAGTCGCTCAACCGGCCGCTCTGGTCGGTGCTCCGGGACGGCACCGGGTCGCCGTTCGCGGGCTGGTTCGACGTGGATTGGGCCGCGCAGGGCGGCACGCTGCTCATGCCGGTCCTGGGCGGGCAGGTCAGCGAGTGCCTCGCTGACCTGAAGGTGGATACCGGCGGGGCCGAGCCGGTGCTCCGCTACTTCGACCATGTGCTGCCGGTCCGGCCCGGCACGGAGGGCCTGCCGCTGCCCGGGCTGCTGGCCGCCCAGCATTACCGGCTGGCCGACTGGCACCTGGCGGCCACGGAGCTCAACTGGCGGCGGTTCTTCGACATCAGCTCGCTGATTGCGGTCCGGGTCGAGGACCCCGCCGTGTTCGAGGCCACCCACGAGGTGATCCTCCGCCTGGTGGCCGAGGGCCTCATCGGCGGGCTGCGGGTGGACCATCCGGACGGGCTCGCCGACCCCCGCGGCTACCTGCGGCGGCTCGCGGAGCGCACGGGCGGCCTCTGGGTGTCCACCGAGAAGATCCTGTCCGGGCCGGAGCGGCTGCCCGCGGACTGGCCGTGCGCCGGGACCACCGGCTATGACGCGCTGGGCGCGGCCGGCGGCCTGTTCCTGGACCCGGCCGGCGCCGTGCCGCTGACCGCGGCCTACCAGCGGTTCACCGGCGGGCCCGCCCGGTTCGCCGGGGTGGCCGAGACCGCCAAGCGCGAGGAGGCCGGCCAGGCGCTGGCCGCCGAGGTGACCCGGCTGGCCCGGCTGGCCGGCGACGCGGGGCACCCGGACCTGGACGGGCTCAGCCTGGACGACCGGACCACGGTGCTGGCCGAACTGCTCACCGCGATGCCGGTGTACCGGGCGTACGTGGTGCCCGGCGAGCCGGCGCCGCCGGTATCGGCCGCGATCGTGGCCCGGGCCGCCGGCGTGGCCCGGGCGCGCCTGCCGGAGCGGCTGCACGCCGCCCTCGGCGCCGTGGCGGACCTCGTGATAGGGAACGGCATCCAGGACGCCCGCATCATCGTGGCGTTCCAGCAGGTGTGCGGGCCGGTGATGGCCAAGGGCGTCGAGGACACCGCGTTCTACCGCTGGTCCCGGCTGGCCGCGCTGAACGAGGTCGGCGGTGACCCGGACTCGTTCGGGACCAGCCCGGAGGAGTTCCACGAGTTCGCCGCCCGGCTGGCCCGGGACTGGCCGGCCAGCATGACCACCCTGTCCACGCACGACACCAAGCGCCAGGAGGACGTCCGGGCCCGGCTGGCCGTGCTGGCCGAGATCCCGCAGGCCTGGGCGGCCGAGGTGACCCGCTGGCAGGAACGGGCGGTGGCGCTGGCCAGCGGGGCGGCACCGGAGCCGGACACCGCGTACCTGATGTGGCAGGCCCTGGCCGGGGCGTGGCCGCTGGACCGCGAGCGGCTGACCGGGTACCTGCGCAAGGCGATGCGCGAGGCCAAGAGCCGCACCTCGTGGACCGACCCGGACACCGAGTACGAGTCGCAGGTGCTGACCTTCGCCGAGCTGGTGCTGGACGACGACGAGCTCACCGCGCAGATCGGCCAGTTCGTGGCCGGGCTGGACGGCGACGCGGAAGCCAACGCCCTCGGCGCCAAGCTGGTGCAGCTCACCATGCCCGGCGTGGCCGACACCTACCAGGGCTGTGAGCTGGCCGGCCTGCGCCTGGTGGACCCGGACAACCGCGCGCCCGCCGACTTCGCCCGCCGGCGGGACCTTCTCGCCGCGCTGGACGCCGGGGCACCCGCGTCTGACCTCGACACGCGCAAGCTGCTGGTCACGGCGGCCGCGCTGCGGCTGCGGCGGGAGCACCCGGACTGGTTCGCGGGGGAGTACACCCCGCTGTACGCCGACGGCCCCGCGGCGCGGCACGCGGTCAGCTTCGCCCGCGGCGGGCACACGGTCACCGTGGCCACCCGGCTCCCCTCCGGCCTGCGCCAGCGCGGCGGCTGGGCCGGTACCACGCTGCCCCTGCCGCACGCGGGCCCCTGGCGGGATCTGCTGACCGGTGCCTCCCATCCGGGTGCGCGCCCGCTGCTCTCCGATCTTCTGCAACGCCATCCCGTGGCGCTGCTCGTCGAGGGGCACAGAACTGAGGGGCGCACATGAACGTGTTCGGGGTCTGGGCCCCGACCGCCGAGCAGGTCGAGGTGCAGCTGGGCGCGGAGGCCTTGGGCGGCGGGCCGCCCCAGCCCATGCACCCGGCTGCCACCCCGGGCTGGTGGGAAGCGGAGATCGCGGAGGCAGCCGCCTCAGGAGCCGACTACGCGTTCCGGGTGGATGGCGGCGAGCCGCTGCCGGATCCGAGGTCCCCGTGGCAGCCGCTGGGCACCGAGGGGCCGAGCCGTACCTACGATCACGGCGCGTTCCGCTGGACCGACCGCGGCTGGCGGGGCGGCCCGCTGCGCGGCGCGGTGATCTACGAGATGCACGTGGGCACGTTCACCGCCGAGGGGACGTTCGACGCGGCGATCGAGCGGCTGGACCATCTCCGTGACCTGGGCGTGGACATGATCGAGCTGATGCCGGTGGCCGCGTTCCCCGGCGAGCACGGGTGGGGCTATGACGGCATCCACCTGTGGGCCGTGCACGAGCCGTACGGCGGCCCGGACGGGCTGAAAAGGTTCGTGGACGCCTGCCACGCCCGCCAGGTGGCCGTCCTGCTCGACGTGGTCTACAACCACGTGGGCATCGGGAACCGGCTGGCCGACTTCGGGCCCTACTTCACCGAGGCGCACGTGACCCCCTGGGGCCCGGCGGTCAACCTGGACCAGCCCGGCTCCGACGAGGTCCGCGGCTTCCTGATCGGCAACGCGCTGATGTGGCTCCGCGACTACCACCTGGATGGGCTGCGGCTCGACGCGGTGCACGCCTTCGAAGACCACCGCGCGCTGCACCTCCTGGAGGAACTGGCCGTCGAGGTGCAGGCGCTCGGCACGCTGCTGAACCGGGAACTGGTCCTCATCGCCGAGTCGGACCTCAACGACCCGCGGCTGGTCAGCTCCCGGGAGGCCGGCGGGTTCGGCCTCGCGGCCCAGTGGAGCGACGACTTCCATCACGCGGTGCACGCGGCGATCACGGGGGAACGGCAGGGCTACTACGGCGACTTCGGCTCGATGGGAGCCCTGGTCAAGACGCTGACCCGGGTGTTCTTCCACGACGGCAACTACTCGTCGTTCCGCGGCCGCAGCCACGGCCGGCCCGTGGACCTGCTCCGCATTCCCGGCTTCCGCTTCCTCGGCTACCTGCAGGATCACGACCAGATCGGCAACCGGGCCACCGGCGACCGGATCTCCAGCGGGCTGTCCGCCGGCCTGGCCAAGGTGGGCGCCGGGCTGGTGCTGACCGCGCCGTTTACCCCCATGCTGTTCATGGGGGAGGAGTGGGCCGCGTCCTCCCCGTGGCAGTACTTCACCGACCACATCGACCCCGGGCTGGCCACGGCGGTCGCCGAAGGCCGCCGGACGGAGTTCGGTGCCCATGGCTGGGGCCCCGCGGAGGTGCCGAACCCGCAGGACAAGGAGACCTTCCTGCGGTCCAAGCTGAACTGGGCGGAGCGGGACACGCCGCGGCACCAGGAGATCCTGGCCTGGTACACCGAGCTGATCGCGCTGCGCCGGGCCTGGCCGGAGCTGACCGACCCGCGGCTGGACCGGATGAGGGCGGACTACGACGAGGCGCGGCGCTGGCTGGTGCTGCACCGGGGACGGCTGAGGATCGTGGCCAGCCTGGGCGGCCAGCCCCTGCTGCTGCCGCTCGGCGCGCGCGGGACCGCAGTGCTCGCCGCCACCAGCCCCGGCGTCAGCATCGAGGGGGAGGAGCTCAGCATGCCGCCCGCCTCCTTCGCGGTCGTGGCCACTTAGGAGGATCGCGCCGACCTAGGATCAGGCCTATGCAGCAGCGCGTGGACTCGGTGCGGACCGCGGACGGCTCCTTCGATCTGACGGTGTGGGTTCCGGACAGCGGCAGCGGCCCCGGCCTGCTGCTGATCCAGGAGATCTACGGGGTGAGCGACTACATCCGGGCCGTGGCCGGGGATCTGGCTGACCTCGGCTACGTGGTGGCGGCCCCGGACTTGTTCTGGCGCCTCCAGCCCGGTTACCAGGCCGCGCACGACGACGCGGGCCTGGCCTCGGCGCTGGAGATGGGGTCCCGGTTCGACGTCGCCCAGGGCGTCGCGGACTCCGCCGCGGCGCTGGGCGTGCTGGCCGCGCTGCCCGAGGTGGATGGCGGCATCGGGATCATCGGGTTCTGCCTCGGCGGGTCCATCGCCTACCTGGTCGCCGCGCAGACGCCGCTGGACGCGGTGATCTCGTTCTACGGCTCGGCCGTGCCGGAGCAACTGGGCCTGCTGGACCACATCACCGCCCCGCTGCTGTTCCACTTCGGCGGCAGCGACCCGTATATCCCGCGTGAGCAGGTCCAGGCCGTGGAGGATGCCGCCAGCGGGCGGCCTAACGTCGTCATTTACGTGGAAGAAGAAGCCGGGCACGCGTTCCACAACAGGAAGGCGCCCATGTTCCACCAGCCCGAGCCGGCGGCACGGGCCTGGCAGCGCACCGGGGAATTCCTCCGCCGTCACCTGCCCGCCCACAAGAACGTCGGCTAGGGGGTCCCGGGCGCGTCCCCGGGCCCGTCCGGCCCCTCGCCGGCCAGATGGGCGACAATCCGCCGGATCTGCTCGGTGTAGCGCTCCCGGAACTCCGCGCTCGACGGGTCCACGCCGAACAGTTCCCGGGCGACCTGCGGCATCACGATCGGCGCGGCGACCATCCCCATCCCGGCCAGCAGCACCGCCGCCGGGTCCAGGTCGGCGGCCACCTCCCCGGCCGCCTGCCTGCGGCTGACCCGGTCCAGGTCCCCCTGGCGGCCCGGGCCGCCCGTCGGGTGCGGAGCCGTCCGCCAGGCCACGCCAGAGCAGCAGGCGCAGCGAGCGCGGATCGGCGAGGGCGTCGGTGAGGTAGCGGACGACCAGGTCGGGCAGGGGCAGCTCCGGCGGGGCGAAACTCTCCTCCCGCTCCAGCCAGGCCCGCTGCAGGGCCAGGTACAGGCCTTCCTTGGAGCCGAAGTAGTAGTTGATCAGCTGCTTGTTCACCCCGTGCTCTGCGACCGCATCATGATCATCGACCACGGAACGGTGGTCGCGGAAGGTACCCCGCGGGCGCTCAAGCAGCAGGTGGCGGGCGACGCGATCGTGCTCGTCACCCGCGACGCGGACGCCGCCGGCCGGGCCGCTGCCGCGCTGGCCGGGCAGCCCGGCGTACGCGACCTGACCGCGGAGGGGACATCGGTGCGGCTCGTCGTCGCGATCGGGTACGGGTTCGGCTTCAACGTGCACGCCGGTGGCCTGCTGGTGCTGAGCGTGCTGCTCGCGCTGCTCATGGCCACGGTGGCGGCGTTCTCCATCGCCATCGCCCTCACCACCGGGGACATCAGCGGCTTCGCCGCCATCATCAACGGGCTGAACCTGCCCGTGCTGCTGCTCGGCGGGGTTCTGCTGCCCATCTCACTCGGGCCGGAGTGGATGCGGGTGCTCGCCCACGTCAACCCGCTCTACTACGGGGTCAGCGCCGCCCGGGTGCTGGCGGCCGGCACCCTGACGGGCTCCGCGGTGTGGCAGGCGTTCGCCGTGCTCACACCCCTGTGCGTGGTGGTGCTGAGCTGGGCCACGAGCGTGGTCCGCCGGGCCGTGGCCGTGGCCTGACCCGGCGCGCTGGCCGGCCGCTGTGCTGTGTCACGCGGCCCGCTGGCCGGCCGGTGCGGCGTGTGACGCGGCCCGCTGGGCCGCCACTCCGGCGAGGACCAGCGCTGCGGCGAGGATGACAGCGCCCGCGATGCCGGCAGGCCCGAGCCGTTCACCGAGGATCAGCGCCGCGAGGATGGTGCCGGTGAGCGGCTCGAGCAGGGACAGGAGCGCGGCGGTGCCCGCCGGGGCCGACCGCAGGCCGCGGAAATACAAGGTGTAGGCCACGGCGGTCGGGCCCAGGCCGAGCGCGGCCAGCAGGCCCAGCGTGACCGGACCGGGGGTGAAGCCTACCCCGCCGGTGGCCGCAGCCAGCGGCAGCAGGATCAGGCCGCCGAGGGCGAACCCGAAGCCGGTCGCGGTCAGGTCATCCAGGCCCGCGACCGGCCGGGAGCTGATCAGCGTGAGCGTGGCGAACCCGGCGGCTGCGAGAACCGCCATGCCTGCGCTGGCCAGAACCTCGGTCTCGGGGAAGCCGCCGGACGGCAGGCCGGCCAGCAGGCCGAGGCCGGTGAGCGCGAGCCCGGTGGCGCAGCCCGCGAGCCGGCCTGCCCGCCTGCCCCGCACCCGCTCGGCGGCCAGGACGAGGACCGGGGCGCTCCCGATGGTGACGAGCGTGGCCAGGCTGACCGAGGTCAGCGACACGGCCGTGAAATAGCAGCCCTGGAACACCGCGGCCAGCGCGGCGATGACGGCGATGCGGGTCCAGGCGGGGCGCCCGGCGGGCCAGCGCCTGCCGGCCAGCACGAGGAAGGTGATGATCAGTGCGCCGCCGGCGGCGAGCCGGTAGGCCGCCACCGACAGGGCGGGCAGGCCGGAAGTGCGGCCCAGCAGGCTGCCGGTGAGGCCGCCGGTTCCCCACAGCAGCCCGGCCGTCACCAGGCAGGCCAGGCCGCCCGTGGGCCGGCGACGGGCCGCCGGCCCCGTGGTGTGGGCAGATATGGTGTGAGCACATGTGGTGTGGGCAGGCGTGGTGTGAGCAGGCGTGGTGCCAGAAGTCATGGAAGATCGCTCCTGCGACGGGAGAGGAAAGGGTCGCGGAAGCGGGGTGGGCCGCCCGTGGACTACGTGACTGGCCAGCGATGAATGAGCGTCAGCTAGCTGGACGCGCGCGCTGCACCCCGCTCAGGAGCGGGGCGGCGGGGTGATCGGGAAGAGCCGGTGCACGGCACCATCGTAGTGGTCAGCTGGCCGGGGTGACGATCCCGTATTCGTGGATCTTGCGGTAGATGGTCGCGCGGGACATCCCCAGCGACTTGGCCGCCTTGACCTTGTTGCCCTGGTAGTCGAGCAGGCCCTGGACGATCGCATCGCGCTCCATGGACTCCAGCGGGGACAGCAGCCGCCTGCTCACGGTCCAGCATTCGGGCGGAAGGTCGGCCGGCTGGATGGACCCCGTGCGCCGCTTCTGCACGACCCGCTTGAGCACCTGCCACAGCTGCTCGGTGTTGCCCGGCCACTTCGACCGGAGCAGCAGCTGCATGGCCTCTGGCGAGCAGGTCAGCCGGCCGTGCTGGCCGAGCTTGGCCACGAAGAAGGGGACCAGCACGTGCAGGTCCTCGATATGGTGGCGCAGCGGCGGCAGCTCGACCGTGCTGGGGAAGAAGCGCAGCAGCTTGGACAGGTCGCTGTGCGCGCACCTGCGGTCCAGCGTGACGGCGACCCACAGGTTGTTCTGCCGCGAGGCCGCCCTGGCCTCCTGGAGCGCGGCGGTCAGGGTGTTGAGCTGCCGGGCGTTGAGCACGTCCACGTGCCGGATCAGCAGCGAGCCCTCGCCGTCCAGCAGCTCGCGGCGGGCCCGCAGTAGCCAGTCGGTGTCGGTGGCCTCGGCCGCGTCGAGGACGTAGAAGCGCTCCGCCGGGTTGCGGCGCTGGTGCACCGCGCGGACCAGGGTCAGCTTGCCTACCCCCGGCTCACCTTCCAGGGCGAGCCATTCCCCCGAGTCGTACACGGACTCGACCTGCCGGCAGCCGCGCAGCCAGAGTGCCCCGCCGCCGACCAGGCCAGGCAGGGACATGGGGGGCTTGAGGGCGGAGTCCGCGGCCGGGCGCTGGCTGGCCGGCTCGATCAGCTTCACGTGCACGACACCGCCCGCGACGTGATCGTCGCCCCGGACCGGGCGGCAGTACATCCGGGCCTGAATCCCGCTGGGCAGCTCGACGGACACTGCGCCCGACTGCTGGGTGGCCAGCATCTCGGCCGCCTGGCCGAGCAGCACGCCCTGGTCGCCTGGATCGAGTACCTGGCGGGCGTACTCGTTCATCATGACGACGTCGTTGTTCAGGGCCAGGACGATCCCGCTGGTGCGCCGGGCAGGCCCGCATGTACTCCTGCATGAGCTGGAGTTCCCGCGCGCTGCCTTCCGCCAGCATGGCCTGGGTGATCTGGTCCGCGGTGGTCTTGGCCAGCGCGATCAGCAGCGGGTCAGCGTCCCTGCGCCAGCAGGTCAGGTTGACCGCCCCGACGGCCTTCCCGGAGATCGGGTCATGGATGGGGACCCCGGCACAGGCCAGGTCCTCGAGGTCCTCGGCGTAGTGCTCGTGGCCGAACACGTGCGCGGGCTGGCCGCCCTCCAGGGCGGTGCCGATCCCGTTCGTGCCCACGTACTCCTCGGCGTAGCTGAAGCCGGGGGCGAGCTGGACCGCGTCCAGGTGACGTTCCAGGTCATGGTCGGCGGTCATCCTGCTGAGCACGACGCCCGCGGCGTCGGTGAGGATGACGCTGATCGGCTGCCCTTCCAGGTGCTCGCGCAGGTTGCGCAGCACGGGCATGGCGTTGCGGGTCAGCGGGGTGTCCAGGTCAGGATCCCGCACGTAGGGCAGCGCTACCCGGTCGGCGGCGACCTTCCACTGCCGTGAGCGCCACCAGGAAGCCAGGATCGGCTCGCGGACCTCGTTCGGCCGCACCGATTCGGCCGTCAGGAACCGTTCCCGCGTCTCGGCCAGCCCCTTGCTGTCGGCCAAGGCAGGCAGGTGCACTGCTGTGGGCACCATCGCGCCTCCGTACCTCCCGGTTCTGCTCGCGCAAGCTGGTCGTTCAACTCGCGGTCGGGCATCCCGGGTTCGCGTCTTACTTACCCAAAATAGGCGTGGCGTTACCGGTACCTGTCTCAAGTTGAGACCGGCACCCCCTGGGGGCAGCGTTTTGATCGGGGGACACCGGCTTACTTGCGCATGCCCGCTAATGAATCCGGAGCCGCCTCATGGACCGACCAGGTACGCACCCCGGTGAGACCTACAACCCCTGGAGCGTAGTCAACCTGGTCTTTCACCACCTGGCTGACCAGGGATTGCATCCGGTCCTGGGTGAATCGGGTGACCCCGGACCCCCGGCCGCGGAGCTGCTGCGCGCCCTGGGGATCAAGCCGGCCGCCGAGGAGAACCAGCGCCAGTCCCAGGACGTCCAGGACCAGCTCGCCGACCTCAGGAACATCTTCTTTGGCGATCGCTGAGCTCGCGGGCCCCGGGGCGCCTGGCGCAGGGCCTGGGCAGGTCAGACGGGCCTGTCTCATGTTGAGAGCCCGGCCCCGGCTTTTACAGGTTGTTATTCGGCACATAGGGACTTTCGAGCGTCAGGGACTCGTGCATCCGGCCGCCGGTGAGGCGCTGGCGGCGGAGACAAGAGCCAGACCGCAGGCACGAGGCCTAGCGGAACCCACAAAGGGGAAGGGGTGACCATGAGTCGCCAGAGTGTGGCCAAGGCCCACCAGAAGATCCAGGAACTGTCCTGGGAACCCATGTATCACGAGCCGGTGTCGCAGTACGGGACGGACTACTCGTTCCGTAAGGCCCAGAAGAAGGACCCCCTGAAGCAGGTCCTGCGCTCCTACTTCCCGATGCAGGAAGAGAAGGACCACCGGGTCTACGGTGCCCAGGACGGCGCCATCCGCGGCAACATGTTCCGCCAGGTGCAGGAGCGCTGGCTGGAATGGCAGAAGCTGTTCCTGTCCATCATCCCGCTCCCGGAGATCTCGGCCGCGCGGGCCATGCCGCTGCTGTTCCGCACCGTGCCCAACCCGGAACTGCACAACGGCCAGGCGATCCAGATGATCGACGAGGTACGGCACTCGACGATCCAGCAGAACCTCAAGCGCCTTTACATGAACAACTACATCGACCCGGCCGGCTTCAACAACAGCCTCCGCAACTTCCAGAACGACTACTGCGGGACGATCGGCCGGCAGTTCGCCGAAGGGTTCATCACCGGTGACGCGATCACCGCGGCGAGCATCTACCTGACGATCGTGGCCGAGACGGCGTTCACCAACACGCTGTTCGTGGCCATGCCCGCGGAAGCCGCCGCCAACGGCGACTACCTGCTGCCGACGGTGTTCCACTCGGTCCAGTCGGACGAGTCCCGGCACATCAGCAACGGGTACGCCACGCTGCTGATGGCCCTGGCCGACGAGGAGAACCACCAGCTGCTCGAGCGCGACCTGCGCTACGCGTGGTGGAACAACCACCGCGTGGTGGACGCCGCCATCGGCACGTTCATCGAGTACGGCACCAAGGACCGGCGCAAGGACCGTGAGTCCTACGCCGAGATGTGGCGCCGGTGGATCTACGACGACTACTACCGCAGCTACCTGGTGCCGCTGGAGAAGTACGGGCTGGTCATCCCGCACGACCTCATCGACGAGGCGTGGAACCAGATCTGGAACAAGGGCTACGTGCACGAAGTAGCCCAGTTCTTCGCCACCGGCTGGCTGGCGAACTACTGGCGGATCGACCCGATGACCGACACGGACTTCGAGTGGTTCGAGTACAAGTACCCGGGCTGGTACGACAAGTACGGCAAGTGGTGGGAGAACTACAACCGGCTGTCCCGGCCGAACGGGCATCACCCGATCGTGGCCGAGAGCGTCGAGTACGTGTACCCGCACCGCTGCTGGACCTGCATGGTGCCTTGCCTGGTCCGCGAGGACATGGTCATCGACGAGGTCGACGGCCAGGTCCGCACGTACTGCCACGAGGCCTGCCGGTGGACCGACGCGGAGGCCTTCCGGCCGACCTACCAGGGCCGTTCCACCCCGAACATGGGCCAGCTGATCGGCAAGCGCGAATGGGAGACCCTGTACCACGGCTGGAACTGGGCCGACGTGGTGTCTGACATGGGCTACGTGCGGGACGACGGCAAGACCCTGGTCGCCCAGCCGCACCTGGACCTGGACCCGAGCAAGATGTGGACGCTCGACCACCTGCGCCGGATGGGACCGGTGCTGAGCCCCAACGTCCTGCTCAACGAGATGTCGCCGGAAGAGAGGGCGGCCTTCCAGGCCGACTACAACAAGCAGGGCCCGGCGGGCCGTCCCGCGCCAGCGGACGCCTGACCGAACCCTAGCCAGACCGGGAGGTGGGCCGCAGGCCAGGCCCTGCGGCCCCCTCCCAACCACTTCTCCGAGGCGATTTCCACCATCCGCGAGGGGACCATGGCCGACAAGCATGTCGTGCGGTTCGAGCCGGTCGGCATCGAGATCGAGGTCAGCGAGGATCAGACGATCCTCCGGGCCGCAGCCGAGCAGGGCATCATGCTCATGCACGGTTGCAAGGAGGGCCAGTGCGCCGCCTGCAAGTCGTTCATCCTCGAGGGCGAAGACGTGGAGCACGACAGGTACTCGACGTTCGCGCTCCCTGACTACGAGCTCGATGAGGGCTACACGCTGCTGTGCCGGGCGCACGCCTACGAGGACGTCACGATCGAGCTGCTCAACTACGACGAGGAGATGATCCGCTCCGGTCTGCCGATCCAGCAGGGCATCGCGGAGGTGGTGTCCAAGGACGCGGTCACCCACGACATGCGCCACCTGATCCTGCGGCTGATCGAGCCGGACGAGATCAAGTTCTTTCCCGGCCAGTACATGGACTTCGCCATTCCCGGGACGGAGGCGACGCGGTCCTTCTCGATGGCGAACACCTCCAGCCGCGAAAGCGGGCTGCTGGAGTTCATCATCAAGGTCTACCCGGACGGGAAGTTCTCCAAGTTCCTGGCCGACAAGCTGGCCGAGGGTGATCGGCTGGACCTGTCCGGCCCGTTTCGGCGTCTTCACGCTCCGCGAGGGCGAGAACGACCTGGTCTTCGTGGGCGGCGGGGCGGGCATGGCGCCGATCCTGTCGCTGCTGCGGACGCTGGGCGAGCGCGGCATCCAGCGCAAGGCCACCTTCTTCTACGGCGCGCGGACCCAGCAGGACCTCTGCTTCGAGGCCGAGCTGCACGAGCTCGAGGAGAAGCTGCCGAACTTCCGTTATATCCCGGCCCTGTCCGAGGCGGCCGCGGATGACGAATGGGACGGCGAGACCGGCTTTGTCACCGATGTGGTCAAGCGGCATGCCAGCGACCTGACCGGAGCACACGCCTACGTCTGCGGTCCGCCGCCCATGGTGGAGGCAGCCCTGCCGCTGCTCGGGCAGCTAGGTGTGGAAGAGAAGCGCATCTACTACGACAAGTTCACCACGACCGGTGATCCCGGCGAGCAGTGAGGAGCAACGGACGTGCCTGCAAGCCCACCAGCGAGCCTGCCTGGTGGCAATCCGCGCCTGAACTCTCACGATGAAGGAGAGACCTCATGACAACCGCTCCAGAACGCAGTGTTCCGAAGCCGGTCTTCACTGACGCTGAGGCCGGGGCCAAGGAGTTCCCGGACTCCACCGCGCGCCGGTTCAACTACTACACACCGAAGAAACGCAAGCAGAGCCACTATGAGGACGTGACCGTCGAGGTCCAGCCCGATCCGCGGCATTACCTCTCGCAAGGGTGGCTTTACGGTTTCTCCGACGGCCGGGGCGGGTATCCGCTGGACTGGACGGCTCTCAAGGCCTGGGGATCGGACCGGCCCGAGCCGGAGCGCTACCCGGGATCGGGCGGCAAGGGCTATGACTGGCCCGCGCTCGGCTGGCACGAGTTCCGCGACCCCAACGAGGAGTGGGAACTCACCCTCTACCGGTACAACTCCAACGTCGTCCGGCAGCTGAACCAGAACGTCGAGGCGGCCAGGGCGGCCAAGGCCTTCGAGCAGTGGAACCCGAACTGGGTGCACTTCGTGGAGCGCAACATCGGCGCGTGGATGCACGTCGACCACGGCCTGGGCCTCTACCTCTTCGCGAACGCCAACCGCCGGGCGCCGACCAACATGCACAACAACGCGATCTCGGTGAACAGCATGCACCGGATCAGGGCGGCCCAGGACCTGGCGCTGTACAACCTGACCCTGAGCGAGGAGATCGACGCTTTCGACGGCACGGCCCACATCGAGACCTGGAACAGCGACCCCGCCTGGCAGGGCGTGCGTGAGGTGGCCGAGCAGCTCACCGCCATCGACGACTGGTGCGAGGCGATCTTCGCGGCGAACGTGGTCTTCGAGCCGCTGGTCGGCGAGCTGTTCCGGAGCCACCTGGTGCAGCACGCCGCGCCGCGCAACGGCGACTTCGTCACGCCGACGGTGGTCGGCGCCGAGGAGTACGACTTCGCCGAGCGCGACCTGCGGTACACCATCGCGATGTTCGAGCTGCTGACCGCTGACCGCGAGTTCGCTGACCACAACAAGGCGCAGCTGCAGCAGTGGCTGTCGGCCTGGGTGCCCCCCGCCATCGCGGCCGCACGCACGCTGCAGCCGCTCTGGTCGCAGCCCGATGCGAAGCCCCCTCGTTTCGAGGATGGCCTGGACGCAGCCAAGCACCGGTTCAGGGGCATCCTGTCCGATCTGAACCTGGAGACACCGAAGGAGCTGGCGCAGTGACCAAGTTCAAGACATCGGAGAGCCCGTTCAAGGTGAACAACACCGCATCCAACATGTGCGGATTCACCCTGATGAACAATCAGGTCGGCGCTGTCGTGGCCCAGGTCATGAGCACCGAGTCCAATGTGAAGGTGACGCCCCTGCCGTCAATGATCCGGGTCGACGCGGTCCGGCGTATGGACGTCGTCTACGACGAGATCTCCGAGGCGCTTGGCGAGGAACCCGGTTACTTCGACGCCGCGGAGTTCGAGGAGAACATGTCGACGCATTACGGTCGCATGATCCACGAGGACGACCGGACGATCATGTTCGCGAATCCCGAGGACGCGGCCGAGTACATCGATTTCGACCTGACGGCCAGCAGCTAGGCGCGGCGTCCAGCGCTTCAGAACCGGACCCCCACGAGGAGGAACCGTGTACGAAAAGGACGGCGAGAAGTACTTCGTTGTCGACAGTCATATGCACTACTGGAACGCCGCCCCGGACAACTGGGTGGAGGGGGCCGAGCAGTACGCCAAGGGCTGGATCGAGTGCTTCCACGCCTACCAGGGCCTCGGCCCGCCGGAGACCCACTGGTCCCTCGAGCACTTCCAGAAGTACTCGGAAGACGACCTGATGAAGGACGTGTTCGAGGACGGCTACGTGGACGTGGCGGTCTTCCAGCCGACCTACCTGAAGGAGTGGTACAAGGAGGGCTTTAATACCACCGAGCGCAACGCCGAGATGGGGAAGCGGCACCCGGGCAAGTTCATGTACAACACCCGGTTCGACCCCCGCGACGGCGACCCCGGGCTGGAAGCGCTCAAGAAGAACGTCAACACGTACGGCTCGAAGGGCGTCAAGCTCTACACCGCCGAGTGGAACAACGGCTCGCGCGGCTACAAGCTGTCCGACCCCGGCGCCTACCGGTTCCTCGAGGCCGCCCAGAAGCTCGGGATCAAGAACATCCACGTGCACAAGGGCCCGACGATCTGGCCGCTGGATAAGGACGCGTTCGACGTCTCAGACATCGACCACTGTGCCACGGACTTCCCGGACCTGAACTTCATCGTCGAGCACGTGGGCCTGCCCCGGATCGAGGACTTCTGCTTCATGGCGACGCAGGAGCCCAACGTCTACGCCGGCCTGTCCGTGGTCATCGGCGGCCTGATGTACGCGCGGCCGAAGTTCTTCGCCAAGGTCATGGGCGAGCTGCTGTTCTGGGTCGGCGAGGACAAGATGACCTTCGGCAGCGACTACGGCATCTGGGAACCGAAGTGGCAGATCGAGGGCTTCGTGGACTGGGACTACCCCAGTGACGAGTTCTCGGACTACCCGAGGGTGAACACCGCGACCAAGAAGAAGATCCTCGGCCTGAACGCGGCGAAGCTCTACGACATCGAGGTGCCCGCCGAGTTCCGGCTCAACGCCGGCCAGGGCACCCCGGCGGCGCAGGACGACGCCCAGTTGGTCTCGGGGGCATGACTGCCCCGGTGACCGCGAGTACGCGTGGCGCGCGCCCGGTGGAGCTTAGTGCTCCGCCGGGCGCGCCCGGCGCTCCCGCGGTTGAGGTGCCGCGGGTGCTGGCCGCCCTGGACTCCGTGCGGGATCCGGAGCTCGACGAGCCGATCACCGCGCTGGGCTTCGTCTCCGCATGCACCGTCACCCCGGAGGGCGATGCACAGGTCCGGCTGCGGCTGCCCACCTACTTCTGCGCGCCCAACTTCGCCTTCCTCATGGTGGCGGACGCCTACGACGCGGTGGCCGCGCTGCCGGGCGTGCGCCGGGCCGAGGTCGTGCTGGACGAGCATTTCGCCTCGGACGCGATCAACGGCGGGGTGGCCGCGCACGCGGGTTTCGCGCAGTCGTTCGACGGCGAGGCGGTCGGCGAGCTGCATGAGCTGCGGGCCGACTTCCTGCGCAAGGCGGTGATGGCCGGCACCGACCAGGTCTGCCGGCCGCTGCTCACCGCCGGAACCGACCCGGCCAGCCTGCCGGGGATGACCCTGGGCCAGGTGCCTGCCTCCGCTGCGCTGCAGCGGCTGCGCGAGCGCCGCGCGGAGCTCGGCCTGCCCGCCGGCGATGACGCCTGGCTACTGATCGACCCCAAGACCGGCGAGCCGGTCAGCCCGGACTCCCTGCGGATGCACCTGGGACGCGCCCGGCTGACCCGGACCAGCCTCGAGGCGAACGGCAGCATCTGCCGCGGCATGCTGCGGCACCGCTATGACTCTTCAGGACTAGGCGAGGAGGACCAATGAAGGCCGTCCGCTTGCACGAGTACCACCAGAATCCCGTGGTCGAGGAAGTGCCCGAGCCGACCATCAGCGGCCCGCTCGACGTCATAGTGAAGATCGGCGGCGCCGGGGTATGCCGCACCGACCTGCACATCATCGAGGGGCAGTGGGCCGAGCGCACCCAGACCGTGCTGCCGTACACCCTGGGCCACGAGAACGCGGGCTGGGTGCACGAGGTGGGCTCCGGGGTCACCAACGTCGCGGTGGGGGACACGGTGATCCTGCACCCGGCGCCGAGCTGCGGCCTTTGCCGGGCTTGCCGGGCCGGGGACGACATGCACTGCGAGAACAGTGTCTTCCCTGGCCTCGCCAACCGGGACGGCGGGATGGCCGAGTACCTGCTCACCACGGCCCGGGGCTGCGTCAAGCTGGACCCCCAGACCCAGCCGCAGGACGTGGCCGCGCTAGCCGACGCCGGGATCACCGCCTACCACGCGGTCCGCAAGGCTATCCCGCTGCTCTACCCGGGCACCACCTGCGTGGTGATCGGCGCGGGCGGCCTCGGTCACATCGGCGTCCAGTGCCTGGCCGCGCTGACCGCCACCACCATCGTCGTGGTGGACCGGAACCCGGACGCGCTCAAGCTGGCCGAGCAGCTCGGCGCGCAGCACACCGTGGTGGCCGACGGCAGCCACGTGGACGCCGTGAAGGACCTGACCGGCGGCGCGGGTGCCCACGTGGTGCTGGACTTCGTGGCCGAGCAGGGCGCCGAGATGGACGGCTGGAACATGACCGCCCCGGCCGGCTCCTACTTCGTCATCGGCTACGGCGGCACGCTGGAGATTCCCACGCTCGACATCGTCTCCACCGAGCGCAACATCATCGGCAACATCGTCGGCACCTACAACGACCTGGCCGAGCTCATGTCCCTGGCCCAGGCGGGCAAGGTCACCCTGCACACCCGGACCTACCCGCTGACCAGCGCCGTGGAGGCGTTCGCGGATCTCGACGCGGGCCGGGTGCGCGGCCGCGCCATCCTCGTTCCCTGGTTATCGCCACTGACTGAAACCCGTCCTAGGAGGACCGATGGCTAAGGAACTGCGTTTCGGTGCGGAAGCGCGCAGCCTGCTGCTGGCCGGCGTGGACAAGCTGGCCGAAGCCGTGAAGTCAACACTGGGCCCCAAGGGACGCAACGTCATCCTGGAGAAAATCACCGGGACCCCGGTGGTGACCAACGACGGCGTGACCATCGCCCGGGAGATCCACCTGGCCAACCAGTTCGAGAACATGGGCGCCCAGCTGGTCAAGGAAGCGGCTATCAAGACCAATGACGTGGTCGGTGACGGCACCACCACGGCCACGGTACTGGCCCAGGCCATCATCACCGAGGGCATGCAGGCGATCGGCGGCGGCGCCAACCCGGTGCTGGTCAAGCGGGGCATCGACGTGGCCGTGGACCGGCTCGTCACCCACCTGCAGGGGGTGGCGCACCCGGTAGCCACCGAGCAGGACTACTGCCGCGTGGCCGCGATCTCCGCGAACGATGACGAGGTCGTGGGCGGGGTGATCGCGAAGGCGCTGCACACGGTGGGCGACGACGGCATCGTCACCGTCGAGGAGTCCAGCGCGAACGGGATGAGCGTCAACTTCGTCGAGGGCTTCCAGTTCGACAACGGGTACCTGTCGCCGTACCTGGTGACCAACCCGGCCAGCCTCGAGGCCGTCCTCGACGATCCCTACCTGCTGCTGTGCAGCGAGAAGATCACCAAAGTCCAGCAGCTGATGCCGATCCTGGACAAGATCATGCGCTCTCCCCGGCCGCTGGTCATCCTGGCGGAGAACGTCGAGGGCACCGCGCTGTCCATGCTGGTGCACAATCACGTCAACGGGATGTTCCAGTGCGTGGCCGTGCGTGCCCCCGGCTTCGGCGACCGCCGGCTGCGCAAGCTGGAGGACATCGCCGCGGTCACCGGCGGCGCGGTATGCAGCAAGACCTCGGGCTTCTCGCTGGAGACCATGTCCCTGGAGCACCTGGGCCGGGCCCGCCAGGTCCGGGTCACCGCCGACAACACCGCCATCATCGGCGGCGACGGGTCGGCCGAGGCCGTCGAGTTCCGGCTCGGCCAGCTGCGCGCCGAGCTGGAACGGGCCACGTTCGGGATCGACGAGGACGTGCTGAGCGAGCGGATCGGCGCGCTGTCCGGCAAGGTCGCGGTGATCCGGGTGGGCGCGCCCACCCCGGCGGAACTCAAAGAACTCCAGCACCGGGTCGAGGACGCGCTGGCCGCGACCCGGGCGGCGATGGCCGAGGGCATCGTGGCGGGCGGTGGCGCCGCGCTGCTGCACGCCGCGGGCGCGCTGGATGACCTCCAGGTCAAGGACGACTACGCCACCGGCGTGGAGATCGTGCGCCGGGTCCTGACCGCCCCGGCCTACCTCATCGCCGCCAACGCGGGCTACTCCGGTGAGGAGGTCGTGGCCCAGCTGTCCCGGCTCGGCCCGGACGAGGGCTTTGACGCACTCCAGGGTCGGTATGGCAACATGATCGATATGGGCATCATCGACCCGCTGCGCGTCGCGCGATCTGCACTGCAGAACGGCGCGTCCGTGGCGGGCCTGCTGCTCACCACCAACACGCTGGTCGCCGAGGAGCAGACGCCGTGGGGTGGGAGCCCCGCGCTGATGACCCAGTTCGGGCCGCTGGATGAGGGCCTGAACCAGCCGTCACCCGACTCCAGCACCCCGCAGTCACTCGGCCT
>CAVVTM010000027.1:0-87768 GCA_963751175.1 uncultured Actinomycetes bacterium
TCCACCATTTCAAACTGTCTCTTAAGCATATCTTTCACCTCCTAGATTTCCTTTAAAGATGGACCTGTCACCAGCAGGTCATCTACATAAATAGCAATATAACCGTGTCCCTTGGTGAAGACTCCTATATTAGATGAGAGCGCTGTGAAACTAAGCCCTTCTAGGAAGGTTGGAGAGTTTTATGCTAGATCCTAGGGGACTTCTTAAGACTGTACAGGGCTTTATTGAGCTTGCAAACCTTGCTAGTTCTATCTTTAAGTCCTGTTAGCTATTCTACATAGATTTCTTTATCTATGTCTCTATAAAGGAATGCTGTCTTTACGTCTATCTAGTGAATTTTAAGGTCTAGGGCGGCGGCAATCGTGAACATGGCTTTGTAGCTTATGGGCTTCACAACAGAGGCAAAGGTTTTGTTGTAATTAATCCCTTCTTGTTGTTCAAATCTATGTACTACCTAGCGCGCTTTCTAGCGAAGGATTTCTCTATTTAGTCCTCTCTTGAGTTTGTACACCTATTTGCTACAGAGGACTTTCCTAGCTTCTAGCAGCTTTACTAGAGTCTACGTCTTATTGTCTAACAAAGACTTATTTTTAACCTTTATACTACTAAGCTACTTCTTCTAGTTATAGTCATCCTTAGCTTGTTTCAGGGTCTTTAGTTTAAAGGGTTCTATAACGTGCATAGCGACTCTAAGTAATGCAAAAAGGAGGCTAAATCTCTCGCTAGTCTATGTCCCTTTATTTGATCTGTCTGAAACTTGAGGTCTTAGATTGGGTGATAACACTTCTTCTGGTAAGTTGCCTAGCAGGTCATTTAGTAGATTACTAGGCGGGTTGTCGTCTCCTATGGGTTCTGTGTGTAGGGTAGTTCAAAACTGGCTTCTATTTAGTCCTCTCCCCCTGCAATGGGCATGGGAACTTCCCTAGAGTCCTTATGCTGTTTAGATTTAGCTCCTACTATATCTAAAGCAGGCTGCTTAACTCCTAGAGTAAGCAGCAGTTCTTTAGCCCTAACAGCTTTATTAGGCCAGGCCAGGTCTAGAATATGCAGGATATCTTTGTCAAAGACCACGTCAGAGGCGCAGATAATGTTGCCATTGGCGTTAAGGAGACTATAGATGCTAGTCCCTTAAAAACCAAGAAGTCTGCACTCTTCTATTTTGCTGCTAAGTGTCTTTCTGCCTTGTTCTACTTTCATTACTTGACATTTAGTCTTAATAACGCGTAGAAAGCTAACATTAGGCTTCTCTCCATACTAGGCCTCATGTGGTGTCTTGTCTACAACTAAACTGTAGCTAAGGTTACAGATTTTGACAATAGAGAGAAGGGCTTCACCTATCCCCTAATCCGGGGATTCCGGCGCCCGTGGAAACCAAAACGCGCTAATCTGTCCAATCACCCCGAGATAACTGCGGGTACGCACTCCTAAGAGACCGTCCTGTATCACAAGGCAGTGCGCCACGGGCCCGGCGACTAAATGACCGGACAACCCCGGACACGTCTTATTCCCGGCTTAGCTCAGCTGCCAGGCAGTAAGATCTGGCTTTTCACGCTTGGAGCGTTTTATCCTTGGTGGGCGCCATTCGCGACAGGCTACCCAGGGTGGGGGGAGGGGGGCGGCCACGCGCGGTCCCGGAACCGCAGCGCGCCGGAGGTCTCCGGCGCCGTCAGCACGCCGGTCACGTGTCGGTGACCGCCCTGCTGCGTCATCGTCACGGGCTCAGTCGCCGTCAGTGTTTCCCGCGCGGAGGCTCGCGTGACTGAGGGAGACAGGAACGGGTCGCGCCATGCTGAGGACCTGGCCGCGTGCTTCACCGTCCACGCCAGGGACCTGTTCGGCTACGCCTGCGCGCTGTCCGGCGGGAACCGCGCACTGGCCGGCTTGATCCGTCCAGTCCGCGTTCCAGGCGGCGGCCACGGTCTGGTGCACGTTAAGCGACCTGCCCGCCGATCAGTGCCACGACTGGTTGCGGGACACGCTGGCCAGCACGGCCCAGCGCCGGGCCGGCCGACGCGGCAGGCACGGCGCTCGCCTCCCCGCCGCACGGGCGGGAGCGGCGTGACCGTCGCCCGGTTCCGCACGGACTACGACGCGGTCGCGGCCCTGGACCGTTTCGCGGGCTGGCTGCGGGACCGCGCGGCCGGGGACGGGGAGCCCGGGAGGGCCAGGGGCGGGTCCGGTGACCGGCCCGATGAGCCGTCCACGGTCAGCCCGGCGACGCCGCCGGACGCCGGTGGGCAGGACAGGCCAGAAGGAGCCGGGCCGGGCCCAGACGGGCCGGCCCAGCAGCCGGTGCCCAGGCTGGCCGGGCGGTGGGGGATCCGCCCGGCCAGCCTGGGCGCCCTGTCCGCCGGCGCCAACGCAGCACGAACGGCAGCCCGGCGAACGGCGCCGCCCGCAGCAGCCCCGCGAACGGGCCTACCGCCAACGGGAGCACGGCCAACGGCACCCTCGCCAGCGGGACCAACGGGAACAGCGCCCAGGCGAACGGCAGCCCGGTCAGTCCGGAAGGAACCGGGCAGCCGCACCGCCAGGGAGTTACGGTGACCCGGTGAGCGCGCTCTACGAGCAGCATTACTCCTCACTCGTGCGCCTGGCCGCGCTGCTGGTCCGCGACACGGCGACAGCGGAGGAGATCGTGCAGGACTCATTCGTGGCCGCGGCCACCGCGTGGCGCCGGCGCGCGGACACCGACGGTGCGCTGGACTTCCTCCGCCAGTCGGTCCTGAACCGCTCCCGGTCGGCGCTCCGGCACGGGATCACGCCGGCACCGGCCGCCGCCGGATGCCGCCGGCTCCCCGCCGCTGCTGGCCGCGCTCGGCGCGCTGCCCGCCCGGCAGCGCGAGGTGCTGGTCCTGCGCTACTACGCGAACCTGTCCGAGGAGGAGGCCGCGGACGCCATCGGCATCAGCCGCGCAGCGGTCCGGCGGCACGCCACGAGGGCCAACGCTGCTCTCCGCACCCTGCTCGACCCCGGCTGAGGCAGGCGGCCCGGGCGCAAGGGGTGGTCGTTGCGTGCCTGAAAGCGGCGGGTGCACCGGCGTGCGGACCGGGGCTAACGGCGGCTCATGGCCCGCAGCGCGGCATAGGAGACCACACCGAAGGCCAGGTGCGGCCCGGCGTCGCTGAGCCATGCGGTAGCGTCCCACTCCCGCGGGTCGGTCAGGCCCAGCCGGGTCAGGGAGGCGTCGGTCGCCGCCATCGCTGCCGCGCCGAGCAGGACCGGGCCGAGCACCGGGCCCAGCCGGAGCACCACCACGCGCAGTTCCCCCGCGAGCGCGCCCACGCCGATGCCGGTCGCGATCCCGGCCAGCGCCCCGAGCCCTCCGAGGCGGTTGTCCCGTTCCTCGCCGCTGCCCGGGATCTCCTGGCCGGCCGCCTGGCCAGTTCCTCGACCGCCTGCTGGGGCGTGCTGCTCGGCGGGGCCCACGCCAGGCCATGTCCAGGTACGTGACCGCGTTCAGCGCGGTGGTTCCGGCCGCCCCGGCCATGCCTCCCCTGGATAAGTCCCTTGATCATGCGCCTGGGATGCCCGGGACGGCCGACGGCAAACCCCCGGCCGGACGGGGTGGCCAGCAGCCTGCTGGGCGGGTTCCGCTACGCGTTTGGCCGGGCCGGCGACGGGCAGCCGACCCGGGCCAGAGAGGGAGGACCGATGGCGGCACGCGGGCAGGCGGCATCGGCGGCGCTGGGCGAGGAGGGGAAAGCCCGGTTCGCGACCAGGCGCTGGCGCACATGGGGCAGTTGCGGGCGGCCGCCACGGCCATGACCCGTAATCCCCATGACGCCGAGGACCTGGTCCAGGAGACGTTCACCAAGGCGTACGCCAGCTTCCACCAGTTCCGCGAGGGCACGAACGCCCGGGCGTGGCTGCTGCGCATCCTCACGAACACGTTCATCAACAGCTACCGGCGCCGCCAGCGCGAGCCGGTGCGGGTCTCGGCCGCTGGCGTGGAGGACTGGCAGCTCACGCAGGATCGCGGGGCGGCGCCACGATCCGCGGAGGACGTGGCGCTGGACCGGTTGCCCGACTCCACGATCATCGGCGCGCTGAAGGAACTGCCGCACGACTTCCGCACCGCCGTCTACCTGGCCGATGTGGAGGGCTTCACCTACCAGGAGGTCGCGGACGTCATGCACTGCCCGGTCGGCACCGTCATGTCCCGGCTGCACCGGGCGCGCCGGCAGCTGCACGGCCTGCTCCGGGACCGGGCCGCCGAGCGGGGCATCGTGCCGGCCCCGCGTTACGCCGGGGAGCGCTGATCCCCCGGCACAGGGAGGGGCGGCTGGCGCGGCCCGCAGCGCCCTGCTTATCGCGCATCCCCTTCCCAGCGGCTGCGCCGGAACACCCCCGCCGGGGGGCCAGGGCGACCGGTCCCTGACCCATCGCGCTCAGGCGGCGCCGTTGTCCCGCTTGCGCAGGAAGCTGATGAACTCAGCACCCTCGCGCAGCCGCCGCCGCATCATCTCGGGGCTGCGCAGCATCTCGGCCGACATTTCGGCGATCTTCCCGGCCCGGAAGTAGAACTGCCGGTAGAAGCTCTCGACCGAGTCGTAGATCTCGGTCCGGTTGAGGTTCGGGTAGCTCAGGGCCGCGGCCTGCACGCCGTGCTCGTCGAGCAGCGCGGCGTTGTCCTCGGGCAGCCAGCCGTTCTCCCTGGCCTGCTCGTACAGGGCGGTCCCCGGGTAGGGGGCGGCGATCGAGACCTGCAGCGAATGCGGATTGATCTCCTTGGCGAAGCGGATGGTTTCCTGGATGGTTTCCGTGGTCTCGCCGGGAAGGCCGACGATAAAGGTGCCATGAATGGTAATGCCGAGCTCCCGGCAGTCCTTGGTGAACTGGCGGGCCCGCTCGACCCGGATCCCTTTCTTGATGTTGATGAGGATCTGCTGATTGCCGGATTCATAGCCGACCAGCAGCAGGCGCAGGCCGTTATCCCTCAGCACCTTGAGCGTCTCATAGGGCACGTTCGCCTTGGCATTGCACGACCAGGTCAGGCCCAGTTTCCCCATGCCGCGGGCGATCTCCTCGGCGCGCGGCCGGTCGTCGGTGAACGTGTCATCGTCGAAGAAGACTTCCTTGACCGACGGGAACAACTCGGTGATGCGGGCCATCTCGCCCAGGACGTGCGCCGCGCTCCGGGTCCGGTAGCGGTGGCCGCCGACGGTCTGCGGCCACAGGCAGAACGTGCACCGAGAACGGCAGCCCCGGCCGGTGTACAGGGACACGTACGGGTGCTTGAGGTAGCCGATGAAGTAGTCGTCCACGTTCAGGTCGCGCCGGTACACGTCGGTGACGTACGGCAGCCGGTCCATGTCTTCCAGGATCGGCCGGTCCGGGGTGTGCGCCACCTGGCCGGCCGGGTCCCGGAACGTGACCCCGCGGACGTCGTCCAGGGGCCGCCCCTCGGCGATCTCGGCGATGGTGAAGTCGAACTCCTCGCGGGCGACGAAATCGATCGCGTCCGACGCCAGCAGCGACGCTTCCGGCTCCACCGCCACCTTGGCGCCGACGAAGCCGACCTTCAGCGCCGGGTTCGCCCGCTTGAGCGCCTCGGCCACCTGCACGTCCCCGGCGAACGACGGGGAGCTCGTGTGCAGCACCGCCAGGTCGTAGTCGTGCGCGAGCGGGAGCACGTCGCCGAGGCCGAGCCCCGCCGCGGGCGCGTCCACGAGCGTGCTGCCCGGGACGAGGGCGGCGACCTGGGCCAGCCAGGTGGGGTACCAGAACGACCTGATCTCGCGCTTGGCCTGATAACGGGAACCCGCCCCGCCGTCGAACCCCTCGTACGACGGCGGGTGCAGGCACAGTGTTCGCATCACGGATAGCCCACCTCCCGGTCGGAACGTGCGTGCGGATGACCGCCGATCGCGGCGGGGCCGGCGGCGGCCGGGGCCTCCGGCCGGGGCTCCCCGCCCACGCCGATGCCGGCCATGGCCGCGGCGAAGGCCTGATCCCAGTCTGCGGCCCGCCGGCCCGGCCGGGCCGGCCGGGGCCGCTCCAGGGCGGCCAGGACGCTGGCGGCGATCTCCAGGGGGCGCGGGCTGGCCACCTCGGCCCCGCCCAGCTCCAGCTCGTGCTGGACGTTCTCGCGGCCATGGCCTGGCATGGCGTCGACGAGCACCAGCCGGCGCCCGACCGCCCGGGCCTCGCCGCAGGTCAGCGCGCCGGGCAGGGTCACGACGAGGTCGCAGGCGCTCATCAGCTCCGGGATGCGCGGGGTGAAGCCGTAGGGCTGAACCCGCGGGGAGCTGGCCGCCAGGGCCCGGAGCCGGGCTTCGAGCCGGCGGTTACGGCCCGCCACGGCCAGCACGTGCACCCCGGCGCCAGCCAGCGCGCGGGCGGTCCCCTCCACCGGGCCCAGCCCCCATCCGCCGCCCATGAGCAGGACGCACCGCGCGCCGGCCGGTATCCCCAGCGACGAGCGGGCCTCGGGCTGCGGCACCGGCCGGTAGAAGGCGGGACGCACCGGCGGCGGGACGATGGCGGTCCGGGCCGCGGGCAGGTAGCGGCGCACGCAGGCCTCCGCCGCGGCGGAGGTGACCAGGAACAGGTCGATGCCCTCACGGACCCAGGCCGCGTGGGGCAGGGCGTCGGGGCACAGCACGGCCGTGCGCAGCGCGGGCATGGAGCCGGCGGGCCCGGGCACGGCGAGCGCGGCCGCGGCCGGGACGCCCGCGGCGAACACGCTGATGATCAGGTCGGCGGGCTCCTCGCGCAGCGCGCCGCGGAGGGCGGCCAGCAGCCGCGGCGTGGCCGCGTGGTCCATGGCCGCGGCCAGGCGGCTTCCTGCCCGCAAGTGGGCGAAGTGGAGCCCGTCGTAGACCCCGGGCCTGGCCATCAGCCGGCGGAAGACCCAGTCACCGGCCGGGCCTGCGCGCGGGCCAAGCAACGCCATGCAGTCCAGGGTCCGGCTTTCCCAGCCGAGGCCGGCGAGGCTTCCGGAGAGCACCTCGGAGACGACGTCGTGACCCAGGCCCAGTGAGCCGGACAGGATCACCGCGCGTTTCGGCACCGGCCTGCACCTCCCCGTAGTCGCTCCTGGCCGCGTTGGCCATACGCAGGCACCGGGACGCTGGCCCTACCCGGGGTCCGCGGCGGCCAAACCGCGGGCCGGGGCGCCGGGCAGCCCCGGCCACGTTTGCCGGGGGCGTCCCGGGTACTTCACCCGGGTGCCCGGGCCGGACCGCTCGCGCGGGCATCCCGTGGCATCCTGCGACCCCAGCCCGCCTACGAGTGAGGTGCGCGGATGCCCGAGAACACCCGACGCCAGGATCTCCGGCCCCCCAGCAGCCGCAGACGTTCGCGAAGTGACCGCGCGCGGACCGGCGTGTGGATGCACAGCCCCGTATCGCCCGGGAGGAGGCAATCGCCCGCGCAGTTGCCCCAGCAATGCCGGCAATGGCGGATCGCAGGCCGGTCCATTCCTTCATGATGCCCGAGTGCCCGGGCCCGCTCCCCGGCTCAGCTCCCGGGCCTGGGGCTGAACAAGGCGAACATGCTGCCGTTGGGGTCGGTGAGGTAGGCGATGGCCATGCCGTCTTCCATCGTCATCGGCGCGACCACGACCTTGCCGCCGAGTTCCTCGCACCGGGCCGCGGTCGCGGCGACGTCCTCCACCTGGACCACGAAGACCGCGTACGGCGGGACGTTGCCGCCGGTACTGAAGATGCCGCCGGAAGGACGGTCAGCCCCGGGCGCGGTGATCATCGTGTACGTCCCGTCGGGCGCGAACGACCAGCCGAACAGCGGGCCGTAGAAGGCCTTGGCCGCCTCGACGTCGGGGGCGCCGATCTCGAACCAGGACACGGTGTTGACTGCCGACATGATTTCCTCCATCAGGATGACGTTGCCGATGGCACCACCCTGCCGAACGCCCGCGACACCCTTATGTCGGTGTTTCCCGGGGACTTTGCCGACCGTCAGACCCGCAGGTCGGGCAGGCGGACGATGGAGTCCGGGATGTCCACGTCGAGGTCGCGGTAGGACCGGGGAGACGCGGGCTCGCCCGTGTCGTCGGCGGCCAGGATGCGGTCCACCCGGAACGCCCGGGCACCGCCCCGCAGCCGGCACCAGGCCATCAGGTACCACTGGGCGCGGGTGGCCGCGAACGCGACTGGCTCGACCTCCCGGACCGTCTCCCGGTCATGCCGGTCCCGGTAGGTGATCCGGAGCACGTGCCGCGCGGTGATCGCCTCCTGGATCGCCAGCGGGACCGTGGCAGGGGGCGGCGCGCCCCACCGCCGGGCGGCCCGCTCCCGGGCGGGCAGCTCCCGATCGCGCCACCCCGGGGCAGGCTCCTCCCGCGCGGCCGCCTCCCGGTCTGGCCTTTCCGGGGCCTGTGCCTCCCGGGACCCCGCCGCTGACCGCACGCCCGCCTCCCGGGGCTGCCCCGGGCGGGGCGCGCCGATCAGCCGGACCCGGTCCAGCAGTTCCCCCGCCTCCGCTGTCTGCGCCGCGGAGGCGGTGGCCAGCACCTTGCGCAGCGCGCTGCGGGTGGCCGCAGCGAACGGCGTGTGCTCCTCCCGGGCCAGGGACACCGCGATCGCGACCATCTCGGCCGCGGTGAAGTTCAGCGGCGGCAGGGTGAGGGTCTTGTCGATCGTGTAGCCACCGCGCCGCCCCGGCTCCGCATAGACCGGCACCCCGGATTCCTGCAGCGCCGTGATGTCCCGCTCGATTGTCCGCGTGCTGACCTCGTAACGCTCGGCCAGCTGCCGCGCCGACCGGGGCCGCGGCGCTACCGCCCGCAGCTCCTCGACCAGCGCGTAGAGCCGATCGGTCCGGTTCATGCGCGGGACGCTACTCCGCGGGCACCGACAGTCCGGCGGCGCGCATCTCAGCGTTTTCCTGTGGTGCGGCTCTGCTGTGCCACCGGGCGTGTCGTCTAGTGACCCTTGGCCAGGCCTTCCGGCCCCTTGCGTGGCGCCGCGCCAGGGCGTGTTCTTGAGGGGACAGGGGGAGTGAGTTCTGGGTGAGCAACGCATCGAGGATCCTGGGCATCGTCACAGCTGCGGTTCTGGCGGCCGGGCTGGCCGCGTGCGGTAGCCCCGGCGCGGGCGCTCACCCGGCCGTGGCGGCCCCGGCGAGCGCGGCCGCCGTCCCGGTGCGGGTGCAACAGGACGCGGTCGGCTGGTCCGGGATGGTTCAGCGCCCTGACCAGATCTACGTGGGCATGGGCGGGGCGCCGGTAGTCCGGCAGCTGGCCTGGCGGAACTGGGGTGGCCCGAGGGCCTGGGCGGCCGGCAAGCTCGACATCTACTGGCCGCAGCCCGGTCCGGTATCCGGCTGGCACCCGACGACTTACACAGTCACGGTCCGCCTGCAGGACATCCTGAGGCACAACGGCCAGCCGTCGTACCGGAAGATGGCGGACTTCTACGTGAACCGCGGGGGCGTCGCGAAGGTACTGCACTTCAACTTCTACGTCCTGCCGGGCGGATCAGTACCGGGATGGAACCCCGGTCCTGGTCAGGCCAGGCCCGTCCACCCCGGGCGTAACAGAGAATTAACGTAAAAGAAGGCCCGGGACTGCATACAGGCCCGTCCCGCGGGGAGTTGTGCCAGGCGTATGGTCCACCGCAGGTTTGCGAGGTTCCCGTGGCCGCTGCTGATGACGCTGACTGGCGTTCCCGTGGAGCCTGCGTGTCGGCCGACCCCGAACTCTTTTTCCCGATCTCCCCCGGCGGCCCCAGCCAGCGCCAGGAGGAGCGGGCCAAGGCGGTCTGCGGCCGCTGCCAGGTGCGGGCCGAGTGCCTCGCGTTCGCGGTGGAGACCAGGCAGGCGCACGGAGTGTGGGGCGGCCTGGGCGAGCAGGAGCTAGCCCGGCTGCGCCGCAGCCTTCGCGCTCCCGACGGCAGCCCCCTGCACCAGCGGATACCTGGCACTGGCCGGGTCGCGGGCCGCAGCTCTGGGCGGCCTCGCGAATATGAGCGGCAGGCCCGGTAAGGTCTCACCCCTGCCGCCCCGAGCGCGCCGGCCGGCGCCGCGCGGGCGGGGGCATCAACGCCGAACCGCTGCTAGTTTTACCGGTCATGACTGAACCTGCCGCGACGGCTCCCCAGCGTGTCCTGGTCACCGGCGGAGCCGGTTTCGTGGGTGCAACCCTGGTCCGGCGGCTCGCCGGCAGCGGGCACTCGGTCCGGGTGCTCGACAACTACTCCGCCGGTAACCCGGCGTACCTGGACGGCGTGGGCGCCGAGCTGGTGGAGGGCGACATCCGCGACACGGGGGCCCTCGACGCCGCACTGGCCGGGATCGAGGCGGTCATCCACCTGGCCGCGGCCGGCTCGGTCGTGATGTCCGTGGCCGACCCGGTGATGAACTTCGAGGCCAACGTGGTCGGCACGTTCAGGGTGCTCGACGCGGCGCGGCGGGCCGGCGTGGAGCGGGTCGTCCTGGCCTCCACCGGCGGCGCGCTCATCGGCGACGCGCTCCCCCCGGTCAACGAGTTCTCCCTGCCCAAGCCCATCTCGCCGTACGGCGCGAGCAAGCTGGCCGGGGAAGGCTACGCGCACGCGTTCGCCAAGTCCTTCGGGCTGCGCACGGTGGCGCTGCGCTTCGCCAACGTCTACGGCCCGTGGAGCGGGCACAAGAAGGGCGCGATGACCGTGTTCTTCCGGGCCCTGCACACTGGCCAGCCCCTCGTGATCTACGGCGACGGCACCTCGTCGCGGGACTACACGCACGTGGACGACATCTCCCGCGCGCTGCAGCTGGGGCTGGAGGGTGATGTGCCCGGCGGCACGGTCCTGCACATCGCCTCCGGCGTGGAGACCACCATCACCGAGCTCGCCGACCTCTGCCGGAACGCGGCCGGGAAGCCCGATCACCCGGTGGAGTACCAGCCCCGGCGGGTCGGCGAGGTGGACCGCAACTTCGCCACCTACGACCTGGCCAAGCAGGTACTCGGCTACACGCCCGCCATCAGCCGGGAGGACGGCATCGGCCAGACCTGGGAGTGGTATCAGGAGCACGTGTTCCGGTCCTGACCCCGGCCGGGCGTTCACGGTGGCCGCCGGGGTGGCCGCCACCCTGGCCGTCATCACGCTGGTGGCCGTGCCCGCCGTGCGGCCCGCGCCCGGCACCGGGACCCGCGGCCTGCACTGAGCGTGAGCTGCGATCCCTCATCCCCTGTGCGCCGGGCCCCCGGCACGCTACGATCACCGCCTGATGGACAGGATCCGGGTCGCACTGGCCGAAGACAACGTGCTGCTCCGCGAGGGCGTGTCCCGGCTGGTTGCCTCGAACGAGGACTTCGAGCTGGTGGGCACGGCCTCTGACCTGCCTGAGCTGCTCGCCCTGGTCGGCGTGGAGCACCCGGACGTGGTGATCACCGATATCCGGATGCCGCCGACCGGGACTAACGAGGGGATCCAGGCCGCTGGCTGGCTCCGGGAGAACCACCCGGACGTCGGCGTGGTCGTGCTGAGCCAGTACACCGCGCCCGGCTACGCGATGGCGCTGCTGGAGCACGGCTCGGCGGGCCGCGCGTACCTGCTGAAGGAGCGGGTGGCCAGCGTGGATGAGCTGGCCCGGGCCATCCGCGCGGTGGCCGGCGGCGGGTCGGTGATCGACCCGATGGTGGTGGATGAGCTGGTCCGGTCCCGATCCCAGCACCGGCAGTCCAGCCTGGCCCAGCTCACCCCGCGGGAAACCGAGATCCTGGCGGAGATGGCCCAGGGCAAGAGCAACGCCGCCATCGCGGCCGCACTGACCGTGTCCGAGCGGGCGGTGGAGAAGCACACCAACTCGATCTTCGCCAAGCTGGGGCTGAGCGAGGAAAAGGACCTCAACCGCCGGGTCAAGGCGGTCCTGCTCTACCTGAGCGAGGCCCAGGGAAGCTAACACCCTGACGCTGGCCCCTCTGAGGCTGGTCCTGTGAGACTGGCCCTGTGAGACTGGCCCTGTGAGGCTGGCTCACCGGGCCTCTGGGGTGGCAGCACCCTGGGCTGGCCGGGCGCCGCGTGACAGGCTTGAACCATGACCACCCCGCACGCAGTGGTCGTGGTAGACGACCAGGCACCCTTCCGGCTGGCCGCCAAGGCTGTGCTGCGCCGGATCGACTGTTTCGAGCTGGCCGGGGAGGCGTCCAGCGGCGCGGAAGCGATCGAGCTGGTGGACGCGCTGCGCCCGGCCCTGGTCCTGATGGACATCAACATGCCGCAGATGAACGGCATCGAGGCCACCCGGCGCATCCTGGCCGACCACCCGGACGTGGTGGTGTTCCTCTGCTCCACCTACGACGTGGCGGATCTGCCCCCGGCGGTAGCGGCCAGCGGGGCCAGCGCGTACGTCAACAAGGAGCAGTTCGGCGCGGACACGCTCCGGCGACTGTGGGCAGAGCGGAACTCCGGGTCGTTCGTGGCCACGTGACCGGGCCGGGGACGCGGGGCAGCCGGGCGGGTGGTTTTCGTTGCGGAAAGAATGTGACCTCAAATGACCGGGACGGATCCGCTGATCGTCGCGCCGTGGCCGGGCTGGGACTCCCACCGGACGGTCCCGCCGATGGCGCCGAGGCGGTCAGACATGTTAACGAACCCATGCCCGCCGCGCGCCTGCGCGGCGTCGAAGCCGGGGCCGTCGTCACGGACCGAGAACAGCAGCCCGCCTGACTCCTCCCACAGCCTGAGCTGCACGCTCGCGCCGGCGGCGTGCTTGGCCGCGTTCTGCAGCGCTTCCAGGCAGCAGAAGTAGATGGCGGTCTCGGCGCCCTGGGAGTACCGGCCGATGCCGTCGGTGGTCACCGTGACGGGCAGGGGGGAACGGCTCGCCGCGGCGCGCAGCGCCTCGCCCAGGCCGTTGTCGGCCAGCAGCGGCGGGTAGATGCCGTGCGCCAGCTCGCGCAGCTCGCGGATGGTGGCCTGCACGTCGTCGGCCATCTGGGCCAGCATCTCGGCCCCGGTTTCCGGGTCGTCGCTGATGATGTCGCGGGCCAGCCGGAGAGTGACGGCCAGCGCGACCAGGTGCTGCTGGGCACCGTCGTGCAGGTCCCGCTCGACCCGGCGCCGCTCGGCGTCGCCGCTGGCCACGATGCGGGCGCGCGATTCACGCAGCTCGTCCGCCTGGCGCCGCAGCTCATCCAGGCTGGTCTGCAGCGCCGCGTCCAGCTGGACGTTGTAGAAGGCCAGGCCCGCCTGGCGGGCCAGCTCGGTGAGCACCCGGTCGTCTTCCTCGGTGAACGTGTCCGCGTCTGCGGGCCGCTCCACCACCAGCAGGCCGAGCAGCTCCCCCGCGTGGCTGATCGGCGCGACCCGTAGCTGGGAGCCTGGCCGGCCGTCCAGCAGCGCGGGCAGCCAGATCGAGGCCCAGGCGTTGCCGGACACCCCGGCGCGGGTCACCACCGGGCGCTCGCGGTCGCCGACGATGATGGACCGGCGTCCCGCGTCCGGCACCGAGACCGTGCGGTCCAGCACGTCACCGCTGCCTGAGTACACCTCGGCGCTGGCCAGGGCCATCGTCTTGTGCAGCGACTCGGCCAGCTGGAGGAGCAGCTCGTCCATGGCCACGGCCCGGGTCATCCGGCTGCCGAACGTGCGCAGCGCCTCGTCGGGCGCCTCCCGGGCGCCGTACACGAACCGGGTGGCCGAGGCCATCAGCCGGTCCCGGGCGGGCAGGTAGCCGACCGCGGTGACCGCCGCGGCCAGCATGGACAGGCCGAGGATCTCCCGGTCGGCGGCGTCGCCGGGCCGCTGGCCCAGGCCGAGCACGATGACCACGTAGATGGCCGCGACCACGACGCTGAACCCGGCCAGCGACAGGACATGCACGAGCAGGCGGCCGCCCAGCGGGGCCAGCCGGGCGCTGGTGCCGGCGGCCAGCCCGGCCGGGACCGCCGCGGTGGCCCCCACCATCACCGCGGCGACCGGCCCGGGCCAGCCGACCAGCACGTGCAGCACCCCGAACACCAGCGCGGCGTCCGCGCCCAGCACTGCGCCGACCACGAGCCACTGCATCCGCTCCCGCTCGTGGCCGCCGATCCGGCGGTACCGTGCCCGCGCGGCCGGCAGCGCGGCCAGCAGGGCGGCGGGCCAGATCACGGCGGCCGCCACGGCCGGGAACGGCCGCCCGGCCAGGGCCAGTACCAGCCCGGTGCCCAGGGCGGCCGCGGCGGCCAGGCCGGCCGCCCAGCGCCGGGCCCGGCTGCCCAGCCGGCCGTCCGGCGCGGCCAGGACGAACGCCACCGAGGCCGCGATGACCAGCGGCCCGGCCACGGTGGCCACCCCGCGGGCCAGCGCGTGCGGGCCGGGCTGGCTGGCCATCCGGGCCGCGGTGAGGGCGACCGCCCCGGCCAGGGCGCCGAGGGCCGCCGGCCACGGCCCGGCCCGGCCGCTGGCCGTCCGGCGGCTGGCGCACACGGCCGCGGCCGCGGCCCAGGCCAGGGTGACCGCGAAGGCCACGGCGTCCACCGCGGGCAGCCCGCCAGGCACGCTGACCCGCAGCCCGGCCACCACCACGGCGAGCGTGGCCAGCGGGGCCAGGACGCCGGTCGCCAGGACGCCGCCGGCCAGCCGCCCGGTCCGGGGCATGTCGGCGGCCGCCCCCAGCCCGCGGGCCGCCGTCCCGCGGGCTGCGGGCCCGGAGCCGGGCACGGTCTCGTTCATGGTCAGCGTGCCTCGATGACCACGGCGCTGCTGCTGTCCGGCTCGGCTTCTGGCTTGTCGATCCTTCCGTCGCGCATCCGCACCACCCGCTCCGCGGCCGCGGCCACGCTGGAGTCGTGCGTGACCAGGATGATGGTCTGGCCCCCGCCGTGCAGCCGGCGCAGCAGCTCGATGACCTCCTCGCCGCCCTCGGAGTCCAGCGCCCCGGTCGGCTCGTCGGCGAGCAGCAGCGTGGGGTCGTTGGCCAGGGCCCGGGCGATGGCCAGCCGCTGGCGCTGGCCGCCGGACAGCACGCCGGGCACGGCGCTGGCCTTGTCGCTGATGCCGAGCAGGTCGAGCAGGTCCCGGGCCCGGGTTTCGGCCATTTTCCGGCGGCGGCCCGCGATGACCGCGGGCAGGGCCACGTTCTCCAGGACGGTCATGCCTTCCAGCAGGTTGAAGAACTGGAAGACCAGCCCGATGTGCCGGCGGCGGAGCCGGGCCAGGTCGTCCTCGCTGCGCCCGGTCACCTCCTCGCCGGCCACGCTGATCTCGCCCTCGTCCGCGGTGTCCAGCCCGGCCACCAGGTTCAGCAAAGTGGACTTGCCACAGCCTGAGGGGCCCATCAGGGCCACGAACTCGCCGCTGGAGACGGTCAGGTCCACCCCCCGCAGCGCGCGCACCGGCGCGTTCTCTGCCTCGAATGTCTTGCGCACGCCGCGCATGGCCAGCGCGGCCGGGCTGTCGTTCATCACGCCCCCGTCCGGGTCGTCATCTCGGTGGTCCTGGCCGGGGCCCCGGAGCCGGCGGCCAGGTGAATGATCTTGTAAGCGGTCACGGGGGTGTCGCGTCCCTTGACCATCCGCGCGCCGAGCGGCACGGTGTCCACCGGCCTGCTCAGGGCCCGCAGCGTAGCCTCGGACACCACGGTCTCACCCGCCGCCGCGAACTGCTGCAGCCGCTGCGAGAGGTTCACCGTGTCCCCGACCAGGGTGTATTCCAGCCGTTCCGCCGACCCGAGCAGGGCGGCGGCCGCCTCGCCGCTGGACAGCCCCAGGCCGAGGCCGAAAGCGGGCAGGCCGTCGGAGAGCCAGCGGTCGTTGATGCCGGCCTGCAGGGAGTGCATGACCGACGCCGCGGCCACGGCCCGGTCGGCGTGATCCTCCTGCGGGAACGGCGCGCCGAACACCGCCATGACCGCGTCGCCCACGAACTGCATGACTGTACCCCCCTCGCCCAGGATGGCCTGGTTCATCGCCGCCCGGTGGGTGTTCAGCTGACCCGCGAGCTGGCTGGGGTCGGCGTGCTCGGCGATGGTGGAGTAGGACCGGATGTCGCTCATCAGCACGGTCACGATGACCCGCTCGGTCTCGCCGATGTCCCGGCGCTCCTGGCGGAGCTTGTCCGCCAGCCCGCCGGGCAGCAGCCGGGACAGCGTCTCGCCCTGCTCCTCGCGGTCCACGATGGCCTGGTGCAGCAGGCGCAGCCGCTGCAGCGCGCCCGAGTTGCCGGCGGACACCCCCTCGGCCAGCCTGACGAACACCGCCTCGACCTCCGCGTCCACGGCCTCCGGGGTGGTCCGGCGGGCCACGGCGATGGCCTTGATCGGCTTGCCCTCGGCGACCATGCTGAGCAGGTCTTCCTCGGCCGGGGTCAGGCCGCCCGGCGAGACCACGGGCGCGACCAGCGCCTGCACGATCGCGGGGTCCAGCGCGGTGCCGCCCGTGGCCACCGCCCGGATCGCGTCGACCAGCTGGTTCCCCTCGGCCACGTGGTCCTTGAGCAGGTAGCCGTAGCCGGCCGAGCCCTCGGCCAGCAGCGAGACGGCGTACTCGGGGTCCTCGTACTGGGACAGGATCACGATCCCGGTGCCCGGGTGCCGCTTGCGCACCTCCTTGGCCGCGTCGATGCCCTCCCGCTGGAAGGCCGGCGGCATCCGGATGTCGGTCACCAGCACCTGCGGGCTGGCAGCGGTCGCGCCGTCCACCACGCCGTCGTAGTCCGCCGCCACGCCGACCACGGTCAGGTCGGCGTGCCGCTCGATGAGCGCACGCACGCCCTCGCGGACGATCAGGTTGTCGTCCGCGAGGAAGACCGCGATCGGGCCGGCCGGGTGGGCGTCACTATGATCCACGTAACAAACGTTCACACACCGGGCCCCTGACCGCCAGTGGGCAGGCATGCAGGTCGCTGGTGGTAGTAGGCACACCATGGGCTGGCAGGCAGCCTGCGGCAGCGCCGGCGGGCGGTCACCATGCCGCCTGCGGCTACTCACTGCGCAGGATCTCGGCGGGCCGGGTCCGGGCCGCCGACTCCCCGGGCACGGCCGCGACGGCCACGGCCAGCACCAGGGCGGCCGGCACCACCAGCACCAGGATGACGGGCAGCATCACGACCGGCAGGATGCCGAGCTGATCCGCGAACAGCCGCCAGGCCACCCGGCCGCACAGGATGCCGGCCGGGATCCCCAGGGCCAGCGCGACCACGGTGAGCGTGCTGGCCTGCCAGCTGATCGCGGAGCGGACCTGGCGCCGGGTGAAGCCGATCGAGCGGAGCACCGCGAAGTCCCGGCGCCGCCGCCGGACCGACGTGAGCAGCAGGTGCACGATCGTGACCAGGGCCAGCAGGCTCAGCGCCATGCCGAGCAGCAGGGGCAGGTCCTGAACCCGGCCGAAATTGACCACGTCCGTGGGGGTGGCCGGCCCCTGGATCACGAACGGCCCCAGCCGGGCGGCCCGGGCCGAAAACGCGTCCAGCGTGGCCGGCCCGCCTGCACCCGGGCGGAACCGGAGCAGCAGGGTGTCCGGCGGCGGGGCGGGCACGCCCGGCGGCAGCAGGCGGCGCAGCGCGGGCACGGTGAGCGTGGCCCCCTTGCCCAGGCCGAGAATGTCGCTGATCGTGGGGAAGACGGCCGTGCCGGCGATGCGGAGCCGGCCTGGCCGGAATCCGGCCAGCGACACGGCGACAGTCTGGCCGATGCGGGCGTGCATGGCGGCCAGCGTCTTCTCCCCGACCGTGATCTCGTCCGGCTCGCGGGGCAGATGCCCCTGCACGGGCACGGGAAGCAGGTCACCGTGGTGACCGGGCAGCAGGGCGATCGCGTCGGCCCGGACGCCCCCGACGGTCAGCGGCACCCCCGAATACCCGGCCGACCACGCGGTGACCCCGGGACGGTCCGTCAGGCCGCGGATCGCCTCGCTGACCCCCCGCTGCTGGGTGTTGCTGACGTAGGCGTCCCAGGTCACCCCGTACAGCCGTGGCGTGGCCAGCAGGTGCCCCAGGCTGGCCGAGAACACCAGTGCCCCGGTGAGCGCCGCCACGCCCACCACCGCGCTGGCCACGGTGCTGCGCACCGGCATCGCGGTCCCGCCCGCCCCGGGCTGCAGGGCCAGCCGGATCCCCAGCATCGCGGTGACGCTGCTGATCCCTGACGTGAGCGCGGCCAGCAACTGCGGGCGGCGGCGCCTCTCAGCGCTGGCCTGGGGCGTGCGGCTCCGGCCAGCGGTCGCAGCGCCGGTGCTGGCCGCCCGCCAGGCCGGCCAGGCGGTCACGGCCATCGTGACCAGCACTGCGGCGGCCGCCCCGAGACCGAAGACCAGGCCATCGGCGTGGATTCCCGGATAGGGATCGGCCACCCGGGCGAGGCCGACGGGCAGCAGCGGAGAGACGGCGAGCGCGGCCAGCGTCCCCGCCGCTGCCCCGGCCACGCCGATCACGGCCGCGCGCAGCAGGCCGATGGCCAGCAGGGGTGCGGCGGCTGATGCCGAGCGCCCGCAGGGTCTCCCGGTGACGGTGGCCGGGGACCACAGTAGGCACCAATACTCCAGCTCACCAGGCGAGATCGCGCGATTGCCTCTCATTGCGCCACGGCGCGGGGCGGGCCGGGAAGGGGGTAGGCACCCCGCCGCCGGTGGTGCTCGCCGCACCCGGCGGCACGCGCGAGCACCCTGTCGTACCGCGGCTGTGGTCCTTACGCTCTGTTGTGCGGGCGCGGCCCGCGGGGGGGTGAGGCCGGTGCGGCCCGTGCTGAGCCTCGTGGTGCACGAGTTCCGGACCCGGTGGCGGGGCTGGGCCGTGCTGGTCCTGCTGGTCGCGGTCGCGGGCGGCGCTGTCCTGGCCGCCGCCGCGGGGGCGCGGCGGACCAGCAGCGCCTACCCGCGCTACCTGCGCGCCTCACACGCCTCCGACCTGCTGGTCTCGGTGGGGGGCACCGGCCTGCCCGGCTACTACGCCGCGCTCGCCAGGCAGCCCGGGATAGCCCTGGTCGCGCCGGCCGTCGGGCTGAACGTCCAGCCGGTGACGCACGCCGGGCGGCTGGATCTGGCGACGGCCACGGCAGCACCGGCCGACGGCCGGCTCGGCCGCACGCTGGACGTGCCGAAGGTGCTGGCCGGGCGGCTGCCCGGGCCGGGCCGCCCGGGCGAGATCGCGGTGGACCAGATCGGCGCGGCCAGCCTGCACCTGCACGTCGGCAGCACGCTGCCCATGGTGGCGCTGCCCGACGGCGGCCTGCCCGGGTCAGGTGACTCCGGCGGAAGCCGGCCGCGTTGCGCAAGCTCACCGAGCGGGTGGTCGGGATCGTCGTCACCCGGGCCTCAGTGGACCCGGTCACCGACATCGACAAGGTCCCGTTCATCCTGGCCAGCACCGCGCTATGGCACCGGATCGGCCCTGGCTACCTGGCCTTTGACGGGGCATACGTGAAACTGCGGCCGGGTGCCACCGCGGGCGACGTGACCCGCGAGGCACAGGCCCTGGCCCGCCGGTTCCCCAAGACCGAGGGACAGGCATACGTGGCCGACGAGAGCACGCAGGTCGCGGCCATCGAGCAGTCCATCCGCCCGGAGGCGGTAGCGCTCGCGATCTTCGCGGTGGTGCTCGCCTGCACTGCGCTGCTGATCATCGGCCAGGCCACGACCCGGCTGCTGCTCCAGGCCGGTTCGGACAACCCGGTCCTGGCCGCGCTGGGGATGACCCGCCGGCAGCTCACCGTGGCCGGGCTGATCGAGGTGGGGGTGGCCGGGGCCGCCGGGGCGATCCTGGCGGCCGGGGTGGCGATCGCGGCATCGCCGCTGATGCCGATCGGGGCCGCGCGGCTGGCCGAGCCGGCCCCGGGGATCAGCGCCGACTGGCTGGTGCTGCCCATCGGCGCCACCGCCATCGTCGTGCTGCTGCTGGCTCGGATCGCCTGGCCGGCCTGGCGGCTCGGCTCCACCCGGGGCGCCCGCGAGCCTGGTGCGGCGGCGGCCGGGCGGCGGGCGTGGCTGGCCGGACGGCTGGCCGGGCTTGGCCTGCCGGTAACCGTGACGGCGGGGGTGCGCCTCGCGCTGGAGCCGGGTCAGGGCCGTACGGCAGTTCCGGTTCGGAGCGCGCTGGTGGGCACCACGCTGTCGGTGCTCGCGGTCACCGCGGCCTTCACCTTCGGCGCAAGCCTGCTGAACCTGGTGCATACCCCGCGGCTCTACGGGCAGGCCTGGGACGCCGCGATCGACCTTCAGTTCCAGGTCATCTCCCCGGCCCAGGCGCAGCAGCGGTTCGGCACCAACCCAGGTGTCACCGGCTGGACTTACGGCGATCACGGGATCATCGGCGTCAACGGGCAGCTGATCCCCGCGATCGGGCTGGCTCCGGGCCGCGGTCCGCTGATTTCCCCCACCCTGCTGGCCGGCCGCGCGCCGCGCGACAGTCACGAGATCGTGCTCGGCACATCCACCCTGCGCCGTCTCGGGCTGCGGGTCGGGCAGCAGGTCGCGGTGACCGTCAGCGGGCACCGGGTGGCGGACCGCATCGTGGGCAGCGCCGTATTCCCGAACTTCGGCCAGGGCAGCTTCACGCCGACCGATCTCGGCGAGGGCGCCGAGACCACCGCGGCGGTGCTCCGGCCGCAGGCCGTACCCACCGGTGGGCTGGCTGGCTACGAGTTCGTGCTGCTGCGCTTCACCCAAGGCCCGGGCCGGGCGGCGGCCGTCACCCGGTTCCGCCGCTCGATGACTCATTTCTGCTCGGAAATTCAGCAATCGACCTGCGTGGAACTCAGCCAGCGGCCGAACGGCGTGACTAACTACGCGCGCATCGACGGCACCCCCGAGGTGCTCGCCGCGCTGCTCGCCGCCCTCGGCGTGGCCGTGTTCGGACAGCTGGTCGTGGTATCCAGCCGGCGCAGGCGGCACGACTTCGCCATCCTGAAGGCGCTGGGCCTGCTCCGACGGCAGGTCAGCGAGGTTACCGCCTGGCAGGTGAGCACGCTGGCCGCGCTCGCCCTGCTGGTCGGCCTGCCGCTGGGGGTGGCGGCGGGCCGGTGGAGCTGGCAGTTGTTCGGCAACGGCCTCGGCATCCCGGCCGATGCCAGCGTGCCGGTCACGCTGGTGCTGCTGATGGTGCCCGCGGTCATTCTCATCGCGAACGCGGTGGCGTTGTGGCCCGGCCGGGCCGCCGCCCGGGTCAGCCCTGCGCAGGTGCTGCGCACGGAGTAAGCAAGGGGGCGAAAGCCATGAACGTGCTGGAGGCACGGGGAATCTGCAAGTCGTTCGGCCGGCATCAGGTGCTGGCCGGAGTCGACCTGGCGGTCGCGGCCGGCGAGATGGCCGCGGTGGTCGGCGAGAACGGGAGCGGGAAGTCCACCCTGCTCCGCATCCTGGCCGGTGACCTCCGGCCGGACGCGGGCAGCGTGCTGACGGCGGGCCAGGCGGGCTACTGCCCGCAGGCCACGGTGCTGGACGACGCGCTGACCGTGGATCAGCACATCCGCTCCTTCCAGGCCGCGTACCGGATCCGGGCCACGGAGCGGGCGGAGGCGCTGATCGCCCGGCTGGGCTATGCCGGGTTCCGGCACCAGCGCCGGCACCCTGTCCGGGGGGACCAGGCAGAAGCTCAGCCTGACCTTGGCCCTGCTGCACGAGCCCGCGGTGCTCCTGCTCGACGAGCCGTACCAGGGCTTCGACTGGGAGACGTACGTGGCGTTCTGGGATCTGGCCGGGGAGCTGCGGGCGGCGGGCACCGCCACCCTGGTCATCACCCACCTGGTGTTCGAGCAGGAGCGGTTCGACCGGGTCTGGCACCTAGCCGGGGGCCGGATCCAGGACGGGGAGGCCAGCCATGCGCCAGCAGCTTGAGGTAGCCATCCGGCACAGCCTGGCCGCGCAGGCCCGTAACCGGCTCGCCTGGGTGCTGCTCGTCGCGTTCGTCCCCGGCTGGTACCTGCTGATCGGCTCGATGATCGGGCACACCGGGGCGCCGTTCGTGCTCCGCGCCACCGGGACTGTCCTGGTGGTAGACGGCCACGAGCTCACCCTGATCACCGCCGGGCTCAGCGCCATCACGCTGATCACCGGCTTCGTGGTGTTCGCCGCCACCCGCCGGGCGCTGCCGTTCGACCGGCGCCTCGTGCTGTCCGGGTACAGGCCCGGCGCGCTCATCGCGGCCAAGACCACCGCGGCGCTCGCCGTCGCGGCGGCCGTCGGCGGCTACGCCACCGTCGTGCTGCTCGCGTTCTGGCGGCCATCCGCGCTATGGGCCGTCGCTGTGGCGTTCATCCTGGCCACGGCGAGCTATGCCGCGCTCGGCCTGCTCATCGGGGTGCTGGTCCGCGGGGACCTGGAGGGCTTCTTCCTCATCATCATGACCGCCATGCTGGACACCTTCCTGGAAAACCCGGTGGACAACCCGCTGGCCAACAAGCCGATCCTGGAGTTCTTCCCGTCCTACGGGCCGACCCAGTTCGCCGCCGCAGGCGCCTTCCACCATCAGGTGCTTCCCGGGATGGCCGCGGTGTCGCTGGCCTGGACCGCCGCCTTCGCCCTGCTCGGCCTGGCCGTGCTCCGGCTGAGGATGCCGCACCGGACCCCGTGGAGCCACGGCACCACGCCCGTGCCGGAGGTGGCGGCGCGCTAGCGGCGGCGCGTGTCACGCCGATCCCCCGCTCACCCGGGCGGGCAGATGGCCTACCCGGCTACGGACGGGGGCTCACCACAGGGCGGGCATGCCGAGCGTGCGGGCATGGGATCCGGCGGCAGATGATTCGCCTCGTGGCGCGATGGCGGCGGCTGTCAGTCACTCGGCGCGCAAGGCCGCCGCTGGGCTGATCCGGGCGGCGGCCCGTCCCGGCCCAGCCGCGATGAGCATGGCCAGCAGCCAGGTCACCGGGATGGCCAGCAGCACCAGCCGGACGGGGATGACCGTGGTGCCTGAGACGCCCAGCGAGCTGGCGAACAACGTCCAGGACAGTCGGCCGGCCAGCAGGCCGAGCGGCAGCCCGGCTGCCGCGGCTGCCGCGGCCAGCGCGGTCGCCTCCCAGCAGACCACGCCGAGCAGCTGCGGCCGGAGCAGGCCGAGGGCTTTCAGGATCGCCAGCTCGCGGCGCCGCCGCCGGACGCCGGTCACCAGCACCTGGGCGAACGTGCCGACCGCGAGCACGGCCAGCACCAGCGCGAGGACCAACGGGGTGTCCCGCACGCCCGCGTAGTCACGGATGTCCCCTGGCCGCTGGTCGGTGGTCAGCAGGCAGATCCCCGGCGGGCAGCCAGCCCGGTTGACCGCGGCGGTCAGCCGCGCGGTCGCCGCCGCCAGGATGGTGCCCGGGCGGTAGCGGAGGAGCACGAAGTTGTAGCAGGTGGCATCCCGGGCGCAGATCGGTGGGTCAGGCTCGGAGAGCACCCGCGCGGTGACGGCCGCGCCGGTGCCCAGGTCGGTCGGCGCCGACGTCGCCTGGCTGAACTGCGCAAACGTGGCCGTGCCGGTAATGAGCATCCGCCTAGTGGTTCCGTTGAGGCTGACGTTGACCATCTGCCCGACGTGCCGGCCCGTGGCGCGCAGGGTCCGCTCGCCGAGGACGATCTGCCCGGGTCCGGATGGCGCATGCCCGGTCAGCATGGTAAGGAAGCCGCGGCCGTCCAGCGGATCGATGCCGACGGCCGGGACGGCCAGGCCGCCGATGCCCAGCTGTCCGTAGTCACCTCCGGCATAACCGCGGACAGCGGGCTCAGCGGCCAGGACCTTGCTGATGCGTGCGCCGGGCACGCCATTGAGTTGCAGGTCAAGCTCCTGGTCCCAGTTCTGCCCGTACTGGTGCGGGGTACTGACCAGGGTGACCAGGCTGGCCCCGAAGACCAGCGCGGCCAGTACCGCGGCCAGGGCGGCCGTGGTGGCGGCCAGCGCGCTGCGCACCGGGACGGCGGCCCGGCCGTGGCCAGGCCCGAACGCCATCCGCACCCCGATGCCGCCGGTCACCGACCCAGCCACGGTCAGCGCAGATGCCAGCCGCGAGCCGTGGGACCGGGCGCGCGGCCCGGCTCCGCCCAGCGGGCCCGGCGCTGGCCGGGCCGCCCGCCAGGCCACCGGGAACAGTGCCGCCAGCGGCACGATGGCGATGACGGCCAGGCCGGCGCCGAGTATCGCGAGGTTAGCCTCGATGCCGGGACTGGGTTCGGCGGCGCGGGCCAGCCCGATGGGCATTAGCGGCGAGGCCGCCACCGCGATGGCCACGGCGAGGAGCGCACCACCGCCGGTCGCCAGGGCCGCCCGGGCCAGGGACAGCGTCGTCAGCCGGGACCTGGTCATCCCGAGGGCGCGCAGGGTCGGGAACTGGGCCGAGTCCAGGATGAGCTGACGGCCGATGAGCTGGCCAAGGACCACGAGCGCCAGGATCCCGGCCAGTATGGCGAACGTGGCCAGGCTGACTGCCTCCGGGCGGATGGCCTGCTCCGTCGCGGCGGCCTGGCCTGCCAGGTTGGTGAAGGTGAGCCCTCCGGCCGCCGGATACCTCCTGGCCAGCCTGCGGGCAGCGGCGCGGAACGAGGCCACGGTCACGCCCGGCCGCAGCCGCACCCCGGCATAGTCCCCGGGACCGAACCGGCGGCCCGTGCCGCTGCGCCAGAAACCGGGGGTCAGCAGTACTCGCGGGCCGCCGGTCAGCCCGGGAGCAGGCGCCACCTGGTCATCGAAGGCGACCACCGCGGAAACCCGGAACGCCATCGGGACGGCACGGGCCCGGGCGCCGGTGGATCCCGGTGCAGGCGGGCACGTTCTCGCGGTACTCGGCACGCCGAGAAGGTGCAGCGTGCTGCCTGGCCGCAGGCGCTGCCGCGCCGCCAGCTGCTGGTCGACCATGACCGCCGCCGGGTCGTCTGCGGCCGGACGCTGGCCAGCCAGGATCCGCACCCGGTCGGTGGTCAGGCCGTACGCGCCGTCCGGGCTCGCGATGGCCTCCAGCCGGGCTGGATTGCCGCCCGGCACCGGGAGACCGAGGTAATAGACGACGCCCGTCCAGATCGACGCCACCTGGGGCAGTCGGCCGAGCGCCTGGTAGAAGCCGCCCAGGCCGGCGCAGTCCGGGATGACCTGCACGTTCGCCGCGTTGCTCCAGCGCAGCAGCCGGGGATACGCAGTATCGGTGCGGCGCGCACCCGCCGCCGCGGTCAGCGCCACGCCGCCGATGAGCCCGGTCAGCAGCGCCAGCCCGAGCATGGCCCGCCAACGCTGGCGCAGCCAGGCGCGGGACAGGAGCGCGACGGATCCCACGACCGTACCCCGCTACTCGGCCCGGAGCGTGACGGCGGGCCTGACCCGGGCCGCGGCACGGCCGGGCCAGGCGGCGATCAGTGCGGCCAGCGCCACGGTGACCGGGATGGTGGCCAGGACGAGCGGGATCGGGCACGCTGGCAGTCGGCGAGACGCCGGCTGAGGCGGCGAAGACGGCCCACGACAACCGCCCGGCCAGGATGCCCAGCGGCACCCCGAACAGCAGCGCGGTCGCGGCCAGCGCGACCGCCTGCCACTCCACCACGCTGAGCACCTGCCGCCGGACCAGGCCGAGTGCCTTGAGCATGGCCAGGTCACGCCGCCGCCGGCGGACCCCGGTGACGAGCACGTGGACCAGCGTGCCGACGGCGAGCAGGGCCAGCACGGCGCCGAGCAGCAGCGGGGTGTCCCGCACCCCGGCGTAGTTCCGGATGTCGCGCGGGCGCTGGTCACTGACCACCAGGCAGGACCCAGGCGGGCAGTGATGGGCCAGCAGGGCACGGCTCAGCCGCGCCGCCGCAGCCGGCAGGTCGGTGCCTGGGCGGTACCGCATCAGCACGAAGTTGTAGCAGGTGAGCCTGCCCGTGCAGCCGCTCGCGGGGTTCTGCGTGGACAGCACCGGGGCGGTGACCACGGCACCGTTGCCCAGGTCGGTGGCCTCGAAGCCGCCCCGGCCGAACGAGGCGAAGACGGCGGTGCCGGTAATCCGCATCGGCCGGCTTACCCCGTTGGCCAGCACCGTGATCTGCTGCCCCAGGCCGGCGTGCAGGGCGCGCAGGGTCTGCGCGCCGAGCGCGATCTCGCCGCGCCCGGCTGGCGGATGGCCGGCCAGCATCGTGACGAACCCCCGGCCGTGCACCGGGTCGACGCCGATCGCCGGCACGATGTGGCCATCGATGGTGACCTGCCCGTAGTCGCCGTCCGCGTAGCTGGCCAGGCTCTTCTGGTGGGCCAGGATGTGGTCCAGCCGGGATCCGTGCACCCCGCCGAACTGCAGGTCAAGCTGCTGCTGCCAGTCCTGCCCGTAGAGCCGCGGGGTTTCCACCAGGTGGATCAGGCTGGTGCCGAACACGAAAGCCGCGATCACCGCCGCCACCGCCACCGCGGTGCCGGCCAGGGCGCTGCGCACCGGCACCGCGGTCCGGCCGTGCCCGGGCTCGAACGCCATCCGCACCCCCAGGCTCCCGGTCACCGGCCCGGCCCGGCCCAGTGCGGCACCCAGCCGGGAGGCCCGGGCGGGCCCGGCCGGCTCGGCGACACCGAGCGGCCCAGCCGCCCGGGCCGCGTTCCGCCAGGCGGCCGGGGCCAGCAGGAGGAGCGGCAGCGCGATGATGGCGGCACCGCCGATGCCCAGGATGACCAGGTTCTCGTCCACCCCGGGATGCGGCTCGGCGAGGCGGGCCGGGCCGATCGGCATCAGCGGCGAAGCCGCGATGGCGATCGCCACCGCGGCCAGGCCCCCGGCCGCGGTGATCACGGCCAGCCGGGCCATGGACAGCGCGGTCAGCCCGCGTGGGGTCATGCCCAGCGTGCGCAAGATAGGGAACTCGGCCGCCTCCAGGCTGAGCTGGCGGCTGAGCAGCTGGCCGATGACGACCAGCGCAATCAGCCCGGCCAGCGCCGCGAACAGGGCCAGGGCGACCGCCTGCGGGCGGATCGCCCGCTCGGTCGTGGTCACCTCGTCGGCCAGGTTGACGACATCCAGCGGCTGAGTGGCCCGGTAGTCGCTGGCCAGCCTGGTGGCGGCGTGCAGGAACGAGAGCGTGCTCGCGCCGGGGCGCAGCCGCACCGCGGTCTCCGCGCCGTAGCTGGCCGACAGGGCCAGGGGGGTACCCGCGAACGGCGGGCTGAACAGCGCCATCGGCTCCGCGTTGACATTGGTGGCCGGCACGATCTGGGTGTCGAAGCGGACGATGGCGCTGACCCGGAAGGCCAGCTCCCGGGCGCGGGACAGCTCTGGGTTCCCCTGCTGGTCACTCGGGACCACGAAGATGTGCAGCATGCCGCCGGGACGCAGGTGCTCGCGCGCGGCGAGCTGCTGATCGATCATGACGGCACGCGGGTCGTCCCGGCTGAAGCGGCGGCCGGACAGTATCCGGACCCGGTCCCCAGTCACCCCGAACGAATCGTCCGGGCTGGAAAAGGTCTCCACCACGGTGCTGGACGGGCCGTGCCGCCCGGGCAGCAGGGCGTCGTACAGGCTGGCCTCGGACAGCGAGGTCACCTGCGGGAGGCGGCGGAGCCGGGCGTAGAACGCGGCCGGGGTGTACTGGCTGGAGATCAGCAGCAGCTGTCCGGCGTTGGCCGCGCGGAGCAGCCGGGGGTAGGCGGTGTCGGTGCGCTGCGCTCCGGCGGCGGCGGTCAGCACCACGCCGCCGATGACGCCGAGCAGCAGCGCGAGCCCGAGCATCGGCCGCCAGCGGCGGCGCAGTTCGGCGCGCAGGGTCAGCCAGAGTGCTGCCATCACTCGCTCCGCAGCACGGTCGCGGCGGGGATCCGGGCCGCGGTCCAGCCGGGCCCGACAGCGATCAGGTTGGCCAGCAGCACAGTGGCCGGGATAGCCAGCAGCACCAGCGTCACCGGCACGTCGGCCTGGGCGGCCACCCCCGCCGAACTGGCAAACACCGTCCAGGCCCATCGTCCGGCCAGCACGCCCAGCGGCAGCCCGGCGAGCAGCGACGCCGCAGCCAGCGCGGTCGCCTGCCAGCAGACCACGCCCAGCAACTGGGACCGGACCAGCCCCAGGGTCTTGAGCAGGGCCAGGTCACGGTAGCGGCGGCGGACCCCGGCCAGCAGGGCATGGCTGAGCGTGCCGACCGCCAGCGCGCCGAGTAGCGCGCCGAGCACCAGCGGGGTGTCGCGGATGCCGGTGTAATCCTGGATGTCACCGGGCCGCTGGTCGGTGGTGACCAGGCACAGGCCCCTCGGGCAGCCGCTCCGGGTCACCGCGGCCTGCAGCCGTCCCGCGGCGGCAGGCAGGTCGGTGCCCGGCTTGTACCGGAGCAGGAAGAAGTTGTAACAAGTCGCGCTCCCGGTGCAGGTGGGGGGATTCGGCTGGGACAGGACCGAGGCGGCGACTGCGGCACCCGTCCCCAGGTCTGTGGAACTGCCGCCGCCCACGCTGAACGCCGCGAAGACCGCCGAGCCCACGATCCGCATCAGCGAGGTCCTGCCGTTCGAGCTGACCTGGACCCGCTGCCCGACGTGCAGGCCCAGCGCGCGAAGGGTGCGGGGGCCGAGGGCGATCTGCCGGGGCCCGGCTGGGGCCCGGCCGGTGAGCAGGGTGAGGAACCCGCTGCCGTGCAGCTGGTCGATCCCGATCGCAGGCACCGTCGTGCCACTGCCGCTGCCGGGGGCGGCGACGCTGACCTGCCCGTAGTTGCCGCCCGCGTACTGGTTCAGACCGCTGATCCGCGCCAGGACCCGCGTGCCGGTGCTGGCTGGCACGGACCCCACCTGCAGGTCCAGCTGCTGGGACCAGTTCTGCCCGTACAAGTGCGGTGTGCCAACCAGCCCGAGGAAGCTCGCGCCGAAGACGACCGCCCCGGTGACCGCGGCCAGGGCCAGCGTCGTCCCGGCCAGCGCACTGCGCACCGGCACCGCGGTACGGCCGTGACCGGGTTCGAACGCCATCCGCACCCCGAGGCTGCCTGGCACGGAGCCGGCCAGGCCCAGCACCGGGGGCAGCCGCGAAGGAGCCAGCGGCGCAGCCGGCTCCCCCAGCCCGAGGGCGCCCGGGGCCCGGGTGGCGGCCCGCACCGCCCCAGGTATCAGCACCAGCAGCGGCGCGGCAGCGATGATCACGAACCCGGTGCCAAGAATCGCCAGGTTGACGTCGATTCCCGGGCTGGGCTCAGCCAGCCGGGCCGGCCCGATGGGCATCAGCGGGGACGCGGCTATGGCCACCACCACGGCGACCACAGCGCCGGCCGCGGTCACGACAGCCACCCTGGCCAGGGACAGCACCACGAGACGGGACCGGCTCATGCCCAGGGCGCGCAGGATCGGGAATTCCGCCGCGTCGAGGACGAGCTGGCGATTCAGCAGCTGCCCGACGACAGCCAGCGCGATCAGGCCGGCCAGCGCGGCGAAGATTGCCAGGGCCACCGCTTCCGGGCGCATGGCCCGCTGGGCGGCCGCATACTCGGTGGCCAGGTGGACGACCTGGACGGCTCCCACGTGGTACCGCCTGGCCAGGGCGACGGCCTGCCTGGTGAATGCGGCCATGGTTGCGCCGGGCCGGAGCACCACGTAGCTGCCGCCGCCGGCCGGATTGAAGGACTGGGCCAGGCGGGTACGGGCGAACGCCGGGCTCATCAGTGCTCGCGGCTCGCCCAGCTCGCGGGTGGCTGGCACGATCTCGTCAACGGTCACCACGATGGCCGACACCCGGAAGGCCAGCCGTACCGGATGCGTGACGTCGGCGGTGCCGTTCGGCTGCGGGTACCCGATCAGATGCAGCGTCCCGCCGGGCCGGAGGTGCTCCCGGTCGGCCAGCGACTGGCTGATCATGACCGCGTGCGGGTCAGCCGGGTTGAAGACGCGGCCGGCCAGGACCTTGACCCGGTTCATGGCCACGCCCTCGCCGCCGGATGGGCTCGCCTCGGCCACCATGCCGGAGAAGGGTGAGGCATCCGGTCCGGGCAAGGACATCTGCAGGAACGCCACTGCGTCGGCCGCGGCCACCTGCCGGAGGCCGGCGAGGGCGCGGAAGTAGCCGTGAAACCCGGACAGTCCGGGGCTGACCAGGAGGTCGGCCGCACGGCTGTGGCTCAGGAAGCGCGGGTAAGCGGTGTCGGTGCGCCGCGCCCCCGCGGCGGCCACCAGCACCACCCCGCTGACCAGGCCGATCAGCAGAGCCATGGCCAGCATGGTCCGCCAGCGCCGTCGCAGGTCGGCACGCACGATGAGCCAGGCCCCTCCCATGGGGATGATTCAGCTACAGTCCGCCCCGGACGGCAAGGGTGCTAGGCACACCCGCGCGGGCCAGCCAGCACGCCAGCCGGGGTCACGGGCAGCACGCCAGCCAGCGGGCCGGAAAAGGCCGGCCAGCACCCTGGCCCGCGGGCGCACGAGGGACGAGTCTTGAAGCATGCGATACGAAAGCAGCAGGACGACGCCACCGCGTGAACAGGGCGAACTCACTTTTGCCCAGGTCAAGGGATAAGCGGCGTGTCCAGCACTGTTCGGGGTTGTCCCGGGGTGACTGTCGCGCAGGCTCCCGCGATTGGCTCCGCCGGTCGTGGCGAACGAAGATCCGAACCAGGGGTACACCGTCGCCTGACGCAGCGTACCGCTCTCTCGGTCCCGGAGCTTGCCTGGACGGTGCCGTGAACTGTCCGGCGTGGGAACTGGCTCGTGCGATTCTCAGAGCAGTGGTGCCGGGGTCTTCCTCGTGCTCGGTCCACTTCCGGGTCGGGGCCTTGCTGCTGCGGGCCCCCTCGTAAATGAGGTCTATCAGGTGCTGGGTGCGGTCCTTGCTGCTCACTACCCACATAAGGCCCAGCATCCAACCGAGCCCAACGACTGCGGCGGCCAGTCCAGCCCGCACAACGCGGCCACGGCATCCGCGCTCGGGACCACCACACCAACGAAGACCAGGCCGGTGCGCGGGTCTCTCCGAGGCTTCTCACTCAGTTCCCGGCGCAGGGACCAGGTACGGGAAAGCAACCGGAGCGCGTAGCGGCCTGATCGCGGCGCGGTAGGTTGGCAAGTTCAGCAGCCCCCTCATTCTCGGTAGCGCTGACGGTCGATAGGGGCGAGCATGCGCACGGCCAGGTCTGTGGCAAACCGTGTCCTCCGACTGAGCCTTTGCCTGCGACTTAGCGATCCTTGGTCACTAGCCAACCATGGACAAATCAGAGAGATCACGGGTATCCGAGGAGGGCCTCGCCGGATCCGTGATCGCATTTCTTCGAAGGAACCTCGCTCGTCCATCAACGCCTCGAGCCACCACGTGCATCCGACGGTCGCGAAAGCTGTCACTGTTACTTGATCGGTCGCGGGATCCTCCTGATGTGATTCCGTCCACGATCACGTCGAACGAGGAATCATTTGACCGGACACTCTGCGGTAGGCAACCATCTCTGCGACCTCGCGCGGCGTCAATCTCCATTCACCTGGTACACTAGCCACTTTAGGGGGAAGGTGCCGTTCCACCGAGCCGCCCTTCGGAATGGAGCCCGATTCGGCCGATTTTCGGCAATCCAGATCGGAATTTTTGGTTGTTGATATGGGGGCGGCAAAAACAGGCTGGGCTTGACGTGGTAATGCTTGCCCTCATGCGCAAAGGTAAGTATTCGGAAGTCCTGTGAGAGGGCAGCTGTAATTCGTAATTTTCGGCTTGTTCGTGCGGGTCAGGCTGGCCTGGCGGTACGGGCGCGCCGTCACGTCCGGGGAGGGGTGGTGCGGGCGGCCGGGTGCCGGAGCCCGGCGTCGGCGGGGCTCATGAGCCCCGCCGGTTGCCATCGGGATCTTCGGCGATCGCGTAGCGGGCTGCCCAGAACGCGTCATCGGGCTGCTGGCGCCCGGGGTGCCGGCGGTTACACGCGGTGCCTCCGGCGATCACCCGGCTCCCTGGGGCGCGGTGTAGGCTCGGCCAGGAAGGACGTCTCCGGCACGCATCACAGGACGGACATCATGGCTGACCTTTTCGACAGCCCCTGGAAGGTGCTGCTCGTGGCCGTTGTGCTGGTCGCCGCCGTTGTGCTCATCGCGCTGCTCGGCTCCAGGAAACTGCCGGGCGGCGGCTGACGAGCTCGTAAGGCTACGGCGGCTGTAATTCGTAACCTTCGGCTTACTGGTGCGGGTCAGGTTAGCCTGGCGGTACGGGCGCGCCGTCACGTCCGGGGAGGGGGCGGTGCGGGCGGCCAGTGCCGGAGCCCGGCATCGGTCGGGCTCATGAGCCCCGCCGGTTGCCATCGGGATCTTCGGCGATCGCGTAGCGGGCTGCCCAGAACCCGTCGTAGGGCGGCTGGCGCCCGGGGTACCCGGCGCCGGCCAGGCTGGCGTGCACCTCATCGACGGCCCGGCGGGCCGCCGGGTGAAGCCCGGCACCGTGCTGCCGCCGGTGCTGCTTGCCCAGCCCGTGTCCCACTGCGGGACGAACCCGGTCGTGTCCCGTCCGATCACCGCGCCGTCGGGCAGTGTCGCCCCTGTCGGGCTCGAATACACGATCGGGGCGGTGACCTGCGCCTTTCCGTAACAGCCTTAGGCTGTCAGGCAGCGACGTGGTACTCGTGGGTTGATCCGCCGAGGACTTGTTTTCGGCGGATCCGGTGCTCGGCGAGGTTGATCTGCGGCGGCCGGGTGCCAGCTTGAGCGGGTGCGAGCTGGCCGAGGGCACGGTGCGGCCGGGCCGTGTTGTAATGCAGCAGGTACTCGGTGAGCACCTGGCGCAGATGATGCTCCTCGACGATCAGCAGCCGGTCGAGCAGCTCCCGGCGCAGGGTACCGATGACCCTCTCGCAGGTGGCGTTCGCTCTGGGCGCCTGCGGTGGGCTGGCAAGGATCCTGATGCCATCCGCCTGGAACACGGCGTCGAAGCAGCCTGTGAACTGGCCAGCGCGATCCCTGATCAGGAACTTGACCGGAGCCGCGCGCTGGCCGAGGTCCATCAGGAAGTTATGCGCCGCCTGCGTCGTCCACGCGGCGTCCGGGTTCGCGGTGATGCCGGCCAGGTGAACACGGCGAGTGCCGTGCTCGATGACGATCAGCGCGTACATGCGCCGAAGGAACACCGTGTCCACATGGACGAAATCGACCGCGAGAATGCTGCGGGCCTGCACTGTCGGGAACTGCTTCCAGGTCGGACCCGTGCGGCGGGGCGCTGGGCCGATCCCGGCATCACGCAGGATCCGCCACACCGTGGATGCCGCGATCGGGTGGCCGAGTTTCACGAGTTCGCCCTGCACCCGCCGGTGCCCCCATGTCGGGTTTTCTGTCGCGATCCGGATCACGAGGTTCCTGATCGCGGCTGCCGTGGATGGTCGTCCTGAACGCCGCCGGTTCGTGTAGTCCCACTTGCGGGCGACCAGTCGCCGGTGCCAGGCCAGCAGTGTCGCCGGGGTCACAGCGAACACCTCGCCCCACCGGCGGCGGGGGATGAGCCGGGACAGTGCCGTGAGCCACAGCCGGTCGGCCGGCTGATAACGGATCCGGCCGACCTCACGGCGCAGCACCGCGTTCTCGTGCCGGAGCACCAGGAGCTCGGCGTCCTTGGACACCTCGCGCCGGGCAAGCACCATCAGGCAGCCGAGCAGGCGGCGCGCGAGCAGGTAGACCACGGAGAAGATCACTCAGCGATGATCCCAACCCACAAGAGTGCCCGGGACAGGCCAGATCGAGTAACCGAGCCCCACAGGCTTAGGCTCCTCGATAGGGATCTTGGACTCGACCAGGGCGTGTCCAGTTAGATCGTGTCAGTGGCTGAGTGATCCGTGGAGAGGCGGCCAGGCGTAGTCGAAACTGGTGTGAGCCGCTGGCATGGTGCAGCCCACCGGGCAGCTAGATCGGTTAGACGCGGCACTGGGCCTGGCTGACGGGCCGCCGAGGTAGGTCGCTGTCGCCCAAGCGAGGGGCGGTCCCGTTCCTCCGCCTTTCCGGTCGGCGATGTTGTAGAGCCTGACCCAGAGCTGCATGTCGAAAAGACTCCACTGGTCAAGAAGAGGACCGATAATCGGGGGAAGGGCCGATCGATGACGGTCGCTGCATAGTCTGCACGCGATTCCATACATCGCGTAGTTGACTGTTCCGGCCAGCCAGCACTTGTTATCTACCTGGACTGTATTTCCGCAGGTGACCGGATCTTCGACATCTGCCTCGTTGAGCGGGACGCCGCACGGCCCTCCCGTTTCCAGCCATCCGGTATGCGGCAGAAAGAGATCAAGGATGTCCCACGCCATGATTGCCGCAGGGGTTGGAAACACCAGGTTATCGCAAGCGAGTTCCTTGCTCCATCCTGATTTCGCGTTGAAATCACTTTGTATTCGCGTGAGGACGTCTGTTAGCTGCGGGCCGATTTCTGGGCCACAGGACCTTGACGGGGTCGGCTGTGGCCCAGGCGGTTGCGGGGGAGTCGGGGCTGGCCCTAGCGACAGCGAGACGCGGCGGTCCCGAGACTCGTCGCCAAATTGCGCCGTCTCGCCGTGCATGAACAATTCGATAAAATTCTCGGGAATCCCTTTCTCAACGGTCGGCAAAGGCCTCATCAATTCCGCCTTAACGGCCAGCGCGCGCTCACATGAGAGCTGCCAATTGAGTGCCTCAGAACCAGGCTTGCTGGCGAATCCGTCAATTCGGACGGCGGCGGCTTCTCCTCCGGTTATCCAGTCTTCTACGAAGGCCGCGATCTGCGCTTCTTGCATCGGTGTGAGGGTCGTGCCGAGGTTGGGGAAGAGCAATATCTCAGTGGGCGCGGACGCACTGGAGATTGCCGGAGGACAGGACAGTACCTTTGGCATCTGGTTCGGATCGCCTTCGAGAGCATCTGATGGGGCGAGGGGGGCGCGCTGAACCGGCTGGAGGGCTGGCGCCCCGGCGCTGCTTCCCTGAACACGGTCCTGCTCGTCGGCTGCGCAGTCACAGGGCACGCCGCCACACCGCTGCACCGACCGGCTCCCGGTCAGCTGAACCGACCGCCTGCCCGGGTGATGGCCGCGCAGATCACCCAGAGCCCCCGGCAGTGGGCCGGACGCGACCCTGGCCGCCGTCGCCTCGGCCTCCCGCTCGAAGGAGTCCGCCGGATCGCTGATCGCCACCCCGCCGCCGCTGTCGGTGCCTGTCACCGGTCCTAGGCGTTGTTGCTGGACGTGGACCAGTTCGTGGGCCAGCCGGTGCCTGCCCTCGCGGCTGGCCGGGTCGAAAGAGCCCTGGCCGAACACCACGTCGTGGCCCACGGTGTAGGCCTTGGCTGAGATGGCCGCCGCCGACCTGGCCGCCTGGTCGCCGGTGTGGATCCGGACGTCAGAGAAGTCAGCACCCAGCCAATCCTCCATATCGGCCCGCGCCTTGGGGTCCAGCGGCTGTCCTCCGCCCTTGCCCACGACATCGAGAACTGGCGAGGTGTACCACGGTCCATCAGCACCGTCTTTCCGCGCGCTGGCGACCGGGATCTGAGAGGGCCGCGCACGCTGCTTGCGTGGGGCCTGAGCCGCACCGGGAAAGGAAGTGCCGGCAGGCATCCGCGATGGGGCGAAACCTGCCGCAGCCAGTCCCGGCACGACCGCGGGTGCCGAGCGCGACACCGCGGGCGCGGAAGCAGCGGTGGCTCGCGACGCATCCCGGGAGGCGCGGGCGCCCTCATGGCAGACTGCGTTTTGATTCACAAGTCTCCACCGCTCCTGCTCGCTGGCCATGCAATTGCCCAGTATGGCCGGTCCGTGTCACGGCGGCGTCACCAAAGATCAGGAGGTCTCCGCTCTGAGCGGAAGGTCCATGAGTGGACCGCCCGGCGTTTCGGGTCAGCGGACTTGAACCTATTCTAATGCTGCACGTCACGCAGTACCTATCGGCGAGTATCGGGCCGACCCAGGCGGGCATCTACGGCACGAGATATACGTGGGATGCCGCCGATCAATGAACGCTCAAGATAGACAGCGGCGCTGGTCAAACTCCTGGGATTCGAACATGGGGCATCATCTGCAAAACCGTCGGCTCTTACCTCGCCAGCAACTGACCTCGCCAGCAACTGATGATCTTCCTGGCCCGTCACACGCCGAGTTGAAGCGTGGGCTGTGCACCGTAGTGGCTGGCATGAGCGCCGTGTGTGATGCTCCCAGCCGACAGTCCTCACGCGCCGATTCGGCGATTAGCGCGAGCATCCGGCTGCCGCCTTCGCTGGGTGCTCACCTTCCGTAACGGCCACCGTCCGCGTCGGCTGCGCGGGGCGGATCAGATCCAGACAGGGACCATGTTCACGAAGCTGTCGCGACCGAACAGAAGGTTACGGTCCTGGCCGTGTTCAAAATGGGTGGCGCTACGTGCTCATAGCCGGTGACTCGTAACAGCTTGCCGTTCTCCTGCTCGGCGTGCTCTCGTGCTTATTTCGGGCGGCGTTACGGTGCCTGTTCGGCTGGGCTGCTTAGAAGGTTGCGGGCGGCGTTGGCGTAGGCCATCGCGTTGGTGTGGTCGATGTTGAAGACCAGGGACAGATGGAGCGGGTCGGCGCCGGTGGCCAGGGCTTCCTGCAGGATGCGGTCACGCCGGATGTGTTCGAGAGAGATGCCGTGCAGTTGGTGCTTGTCGAGGTGGTCGGGCGAGACCGGTCCGGTGCCCAGGGCGCTGATGCGCGAGACCAGGACGTGCCGGTTGGCGGTGTCCGGCCAGCTGGCGCGCCGGTATCCGAGCCAGGCCAGCAGGGCGTTGCGGGTGAGCTCGCCGAGGGGCTGCCGGTGGCCGGCGAGAGTGATGCCCCGGCTGGGCAGGTCGATGTCGTCGAGGGTGAGTTCGCGGATGGCCTTGGGGCGGGCGGCGTGCACGGCTGCTGGCGCGATGGCCAGGCGCTGGGCGGGAGTGACGGCCGCCTGCCCGGCAGCCTGGATCTCCTCAGCAGTCATCGGCAGCACGGTGCGGTCAACGCCCCGGCCGCCGCTGAGGTGCCGGGTGGGGTCGGCGTACGTCAGGCCGTGTCGTTTCGCGAACCGGAACAGCGAGCGCAGCGCCATGATGGCGTTGTAGCGCCGGTGACCGCGCAGCGGCTCCAGGACCGTGTCAACGTCACCGGGCGTGATCTCACGCAGGTGGCCGCGTGTTGCTGCCCAGCACTCGATGAAGGGCCGCACGATGCCGAAGTGAACCCGCAGGGTGGCGTGCGAGCGCGGGCGGGTGCGGGCATCACCATCGAGCAGCACCACCAGCCAGGCACGGACGTCGCGGCGGAACCCGGCGGGCAGCTCGCCGGTGCGGCGGTCGATCCAGGTCCGGATCGCCGCAGTGGTGTCGTCGTGCAGCAGCTCCAGCTCGGCGAGGACCTCAGCGATCCTGTTAGCTGAGCTGTGGCTACGTGGCCGCACCCGCCGACGAACCTGCGACAGCGGGACCGGGTCGTCGCCGGTGTGGCCGTCGAGGACGGCCTTCAGGCCGTAGAACACGCCAGTGATCGTCGCGGCGGACCAGCCGCGGGCCTCGGCCAGATCGATCGCGCAGCGGGTCGTGGCGAGCAGCAGCAGAGTATCGCAGCGCTGCATCAGCATGTCCGCCGTAACGTGCTCTGCGGGGCCGGTCACGTCAGGGCACACCACCCGAAAGCCGCCATCCTTATCTGGGTCGCCGGTCACCGGGGTGGCAGGGACCGGCCGGTCCGGACCTGGGCGTGACGGCGCGAGCTTCCGCGACAGCGCCGGTGCTCTGGCTGGTTGCAGGCTCCGGCACGGCCACTGGCTCGGGCAGCAGCAGCTCCCTGACGTCACAGCCGAGTACCGCGCAGATGACGTCCAGCTCATCCAGCGCGGAATGTGACTGCGCGCGAGTTCCGGCTGCGCCTGATCCGCCGTTATCTCAAGTACGTTTTCCGGTGTCCACGACGTAGCTGAGCGGGCTATGAGCTGCGTCGTGGACAAGTTATCTGAAGCAGTGTCCACGACGCAGCCGACGGGGTGCCACCCACGTGACCTGCGCCAACCCCTTGTCGGTGCCGCTTTTTGTTCCGTGTCTCGCCCGGGGGCGCTCCGTGGGCGACATGTCTACGACGCAGAGGGCCTGGTCAGGCAGGGAGTCTGCGGGAGGGCTTCAGATAATAAGCGTTCGGCGCGGTTACGGGGTCTCGGCCGGTTAGACCGTCACCCGCGCATAACGCACTAGCCCCCTCGGTGGCGGCTGCCTGCTCGCGGGCGGCGGCCTGGGCGGCCGCGGCCTGCTCGCGGGCGTCGCGGAGCGCGGCGGCGGCCTGGGCGGCGGCGGTCTCGGCGGCCTGCTGGGCGGCGCGGGCGGCCTGCAGCGCCTCGGCGAGCGCGTCTGCCTCGGCGGTGGCCTGGGCGGCCTGGGCGGCGGCGGTGCCGCCGGTGACCTGGCGCGGGCCCTGGTCTTCGGGATGACGACCGGTCTGGACTTGTTCAGCGCGCCGGGCATCGTGCGGCGGTGCGGCCAGGAAGCTGGTGATCAGGGGCGTGAGCAGGGTCGGGCGGGTTACCAGCTCGACGTGGCCGCCGTGGTAGATGTGCAGCGTCGCGTGCGGGATGCCCGCGGCTAGGATGCGGCCGTTGGCCGCGGGGATGATCGGGTCCTGGTCGCCCGTGAGCACCAGGGTGCGCTGGCGGATGAGCGGCAGTAGCGGCAGCGTGGTGAACCCCAGGGCGGCGGTGTTCTGGTACAGGTAGCCCATGCTGAGCGGGCTGATCCGTGCCTTGCGCAGGGCGCTGGTCAGCGCGTCCGGGCTGGTTTTCGCGCTTCCTCCCCACAGGTCGCCATAGCGGCGCAGGGTGAGGTTCTTGACCAGCGGCAGCGGGTTGGGCGGCACCATCGTCTGCGGCCCGGTTGAGGTCGCCACCAGGATCAGCCGCCGGCACAGGCGCGGGTTGCACAGCGCGAACTGCTGAGCCAGCCCGCCTCCCCAGGAGATACCCAGGACGTCGGCCTGCTGGTGGCCGAGGTTATGCAGCATGTCGCGCAGGAGCAGGGCCAGGGTGGTGAAACGGTACGGCAGATTGGGCAGCTGGGAGCCGCCGACTCCGGGGGCATCGAAGCGGATCACCTCGATGGCCGGGTCGAGTGCATCCACGAACGGCCGCAGGGCTTCCAGCCGCATGCCGATGCCGTTGCACAGCAGCAGCGGTGGCCCTGTCCCGGTGCCTGGCCGGATTGCGACGCGCAGCGGCGTCCCGCCCACCTGCGTGATCTCTTCGCGCACGGAGTCATCCCTGACAGGCATGTCCATTCCTCCTCGGGCACGCCGTGGCTCCCGCCTCTGTGACGGAAGTCACACGGTTACGGGGATAGTAACGATGCTCGGGATAGTACGCAATAGGCGAAGTGTAGTTAGCACGACTGGATTCCGGCGGGTGAGCGGGGAGGGACGGGGGCTGGTGTTAGCGGACGGGCTTATGTGGTTGGCGTCGCTGGCGGGCCGACGGTGGTGGCGGCGGCGGTCACCGATGCGTGGGGGATGACGCAGCGGGGTTTCGCGCGGCTGCCGGGCCGCGGTGATGCCGGGCGGACCGAGCTGGCGGAACGGCTGCTGGCCAGCCAGGGGAAGTTCGCCGAGGACGTGCTGCGCGCGACCACGCCGCTGCTCCCCGGCAAGGGCGACACCGGCGCCAAGAAGAGCGGCGGCGAGACCAAGCAGGCCTCACCTTCCCGGCGGGCCGGGCCCGCCACCTGCGATAGGTCCACTGCCCGCGGCGAGCCGATCGCGGTTCGCCGCAGACTTGCTTACCATCCTGAGCAGAGAGCGAAAAGCACAGAATTACGGAGCGACAGTGACCGGTACCTGGAACGCGCAGACGCAATGCCTGGGCGCCTTCATCCGTAATCGGCGTAAGCTCGCCCGCCTGTCACTGCGTCAGCTTGCTGAGATGACGTCTCTCTCCGATCCCTACCTGAGCCAGCTCGAGCGGGGCCTGCACCTGCCATCGGTGCGCGTGCTCAAGCTGCTCTCCGAAGCGCTGAACGTGTCCGCCGAGACGCTGCTTGCCCAGGTGGGCCTGCTCGACCCGGCTTCCTCCGGGGATGGGGCCGCGGCGGCTGACGAGCCCCTGGCATCGTCGGTGGAGTCTGCCATCAGCGCCGACGAGCGCCTGGCCGACCAGCAGAAGGCCGCGCTGATCGCCGTCTACCGCAGCATGCTCCGCTCCTAGTGCACCTCTCCGCCGCTGCTGCGCTACCTGTCGGAACCTGTCCCGCTCGAAAAATAGGATCCGGCAGCTGACCTGCAGGTCTTCCGGGCGTCAGGCGGCGCGGACATATTCGCTGATCAGGCCGCCCAGGACGGGTTTTCGGTGGATCTGCCGTGTGCCGATGTCGGTCACAGTCGTAGGCGAGAGTCACGTTCGCCGGCGGGGACGCGCTGGGCGATGCCCTGATGCGGCCGGGCCATGTTGTAATGCGCCTGGTAGCCGGTCAGGACGGCACGCAAGTGTGCCTCACCGAGAATCAGCACGCGGTCCAGGAGCTCCCGGCGCAGGGTACCGACCAGGCGCTCGCAGATCGCGTTCATCCGCGGCGCCTGGACCGCGGTGCGCAGGATCCTCGCACTGGTGGCCTCGAAGACGGCGTCGAACGAGGCGGTGAAGTCCGGGTCGCGGTCACGTATCAGGAACCTAATGGCCCCGAACCGCTCATCGAGGGTGAGAGCGAGGTTACGGGCCTGCTGCACTGTCCAGTCACCGGTGGGATGGGCGGTGATCCCGCCGACGTGCAGCCCGGCGGGTCCCGTGCTCGATGAACACCAGGACGTACAGTCTTCTCAGCAGCACGGTATCCACGTGCAGAAAGGCGACCGCGAGGATCCCGGCGGCCTGGGCATGCAGGAACTGCCGCCAGGCCGGACCTGACCGGCGAGGCGCCGGATCGATGCCCGCAGCATGCAGGATCTCCCTGTACCGCTTCAGAACTCGACACAGGGGACTGTGACCTGCAGTTTGGCCAGAGGAGCAGGTTACGGCAGGATCGCGGCTCGTGTCTCTTCGCCTCCTGTATCTGATCATGATCCGGGTCTTCGGCTGGCTGCTACTGCTAGGCCGCACCCCGGCACCAGCGCCGGGGGTGGCCTTGGCGAGGCCCGCCCGGCACACGCCGGGCCACATGCTCGCAAGGCACGCGGACTAGGTGCGAGGGTGCGGGAGGTGGACGCGCAGCACGGTCTGGCCGGGACGCGAATCGATCCTGATCTGGCCGTGGTGGCGCTCGACGATGATGCGGCGTGAGATGTCGAGGCCGAGGCCGGTGCCTTTGCCGACGTCTTTGGTGGTGTAGAACGGCTCGAACGCGCGGGCCTGTACGTCGGGAGGCATCCCGGAGCCGGTGTCGCCAATCTCGACGACGACATCGTTAGGGTCGGCCCGGGTCGAGAGCCGGAGCGTTCCGCGTCCGTCCATCGCGTCGATGGCGTTGTCGATCAGGTTGGTCCATACCTGGTTGAGCTCGCCCGGGTTCGCCTCGATGCGCGGCACGTCGGTGGCGTAATCACGAACGATGGTTATACCGCCGTTTAGCTTGTGCCCGAGTATGACCAGGGTGCTGTCGATGCCTTCTGTGACGTCGATGAGCTGCAGCGAGGCCCGGTCGAGCTGTGTATATGATTTCACCGCCGCGACGAGTGCCGAGACGCGCCCTGTCGAGTCCTTTATTTCGGAGAGCAGCGCCGCGGTGGAGAGTGTGCTGGCCACCCATTCGAGGCCGGGTTCGAGCGTTTCACTGCCGAGTATCTGGGCGGCGCGCTCGCACCAGGCGATGTCGGCGCCCGCCGCCGCGAGTGCAGGGGCGATGCGCCAGGCGGCGTCGACCCCGTGCGCGTCGAGCCAGTCAGAGAGCGCTTCTTCGCGGTCCGCGACCGCCAGGTGGTCGAGGCTCGCCGTTGCGCCGCCGATCTGGCATCGTAGCGCGTCGATGGCGACGAACTGCTCCGCCGACAGCGATCCCTCGGCGAGGCCGACGAGCGACGACAGCAGCAGGTCGCAGGAGTCTTGCAGTGCCGCGACTGCGCGGACGGCGGCCGACGCCGGGTTGTTGATCTCGTGCGCGAGGCCTGCCGCGAGGGTGCCGAGCGCGACGAGTGCTTCACGCTGGCGCGACAGGGCTTCCATGGTGCGCACCGTCTGGAAGACGCCTTGAATCAGGTGAACGGCGAATGGACACCAGGCGCGCGCCAGTACCCCGAGTGCCCCGGATGGGACGCGAAGGATCCGTCCCGGGCTGGCGCCGCAGCCGGTAGCAAGGTAGCCGGCCGTGTCGGCCCATGCCCGGAATCCGCCCGCCCAGACCCCTGGCCGGTCCATCACCCTGACGACGGATTCCTCCTGCCCGGAACGGCGCAGCAGCTCGATCCGCCCGTCGAGTAGTACCCACCAGAAGTCGGCGGCGTCACCCTCGCGGAAGAGCACATCGCCTTTATCGAAGTGCACCTCATCGCCGACGGCGATCAGTTCGAGCAGCTGCTCGTCGCTGAGCCCGTCGAACAGGAAGATGGCACGCAGATCGTCGATGTGCATCAGATCGTGGCCAGGTAACGATGCACGAGATAGACGGACATGGCTCCCTCGCCGACGGCGGACGCGACGCGCTTCATCGAGTCGAGTCGCACATCGCCGGCCGCGAATACACCGGGCACACTGGTTTCCAGCGCGAACGGAGCCCGTCGCAAAGGCCAGCGCGGGCCGTCTTTGCGGGTCAGCAGATCCTGGCCGGTGATGACAAAGCCTTTCTCGTCGCGTGCAATATCGGAGCCAAGCCAGTCGGTGCGCGGCGACGCGCCGATGAAGACGAAGAGCCAGCTCGCCGGTACGTCCTCCTTGGTGCCGGCCGCCCGATCGGCGATCGTGATGGCCTGCAGGTGATCGTCGCCGCGCCCGGCGACGATCTCGGCCTGAAGCCACACCTCAACGTTTTCCGTGGCGCGGATGCGCTTGACGAGGTATTGCGACATCGATTTCTCCAGCGCGTCCGATCGCGTGAGCAGCACCACGCGCCGCGCGAAGCGGGCAATGTTCAAGACTGCCTGGCCTGCCGAGTTGGCCGCGCCGACGATGTACACGTCATCGCCGGCGCACGCCTGCGCTTCGCTGGCGGTTGCGCCGTAGTAGACGCCGCGACCCGTGAGCTCCTCGAGCCCAGGCGTCTCGAGCAGCCGGTACGACATGCCTGTCGCGACGAGCACGGCTCGCGCCTCGATCTCGGAGTTGTCGCCGAAGCGAACGGCGCGCACCGGCCCACGCGTCTCAAAGCCCACCACGTCGCGCGCGAGTACCATTTCCGCGCCAAAGCGCCGCGCCTGCGCAACGGCCCGGTGGGTGAGGTCCGCGCCGGACAGGCCTTTGGGGAACCCGAGGTAGTTCTCGATAGCTGCGCTCTGACCCGCTTGCCCGCCCGGGGCCTCGCGTTCGATCACGACGGTCTGCAATCCCTCCGATGCTCCGTAGACCGCCGCGGCGAGTCCCGCCGGACCGCCGCCGACGATGCACAGGTCGTACAGCGGCTGCTCAGCGGTCGTGCGCAGGCCGAGCGCGTCCGCCAGCTCGAGGGTCGACGGCGCCCGCAACGTCTCCCCGTCCGGAACCAGGACAAGCGGAAGATCGGCTGTGTCCGCGCGGGCGAGAGCTTGCAGTCTGCGCGCTTCCTCGTCGCGCTCCAGGTCGAACCAGCGGTACGGCACATGGTTGCGCGCGAGGAAGGTCTTGATCTCGTGGCTCCGTTCCGACCAGCGGTCCCCAACGAGACGCAATCCGCCGGTGTCGCCGGGATGCCCTTCCTGCCAGTCGCTCAGCAGGTCGTCGAGGACGGGATACAACCGCTCCTTGGGAGGATCCCACGGCTTAAGCAGGTAGTAATCGAGACCGATATCGTTGATGGCCCTGATCGCCACGTCCGTATCGGCGTACGCCGTGAGCAGCACCAGCTTGGCGTCGGGCGCATAACGGCGCGACTGTTCGAGGAACTCGACGCCGGTCATCTCCGGCATCCGCTGATCGGATGCGATTAAGGCGACCTGTCGGTCGCGCAGGGCGAACTTGCTCAGCATAGTGAGCGCTTCGGCACCCGACGTCGCACGGACGATCTGGTAGTCGGCACCATACTGGCGGCGCAGATCGTGCGTAATCGCCTGCGAGACCGCAGGATCGTCATCGACTGTCAGAATTACCGGCTTGGCCACCGCGTGGGCCTTTCCGTAGGTCAGCTTCGGGTGAGGCTACGCGCGCCGACCGAAGATCGCGAGCAGCTTGGTCCGCAGGGGAGAATCGCCGGTGCCTGACGAACTTTGCGTCGAGTGTCCCTTTTGGGCATGTTACCGCACGAGACCCCACCAGTGACTCAGCGTCGGTGGACATCTCCCACAGTAGTCGGCACTGCTAACACCAGCACCATGGCATCGAGCGCGCGCACACCGAACCCGGTCGGCGCGCGGCCTGGAACCTGGCCTGCCACCTTGCACGTCACCGCTTGGCGTAGTCCGCGAATCCCTGCTGTTCATCGAGCACGGCACCCGCCGGATGCATCTCGGCGGCGTCACCGCCAACCCGACCGGCGAGTGGACGGTGCAGCAAGCCCGCAACCTCGCCCTCAGCCTCGACCAGCAGTCCGGGGACGTCAGGTTCCTGATCCGCGACCGCGTCGAACTTCACCGCCTCGTTCGACGCCGTGTTCCAGGCCACCGGCACCAGAATCCTGGTCAGCGCCATCCAGGCGCCCAGGATGAACGCGATCTGCGAGCGCCTCGCCGGCACGCTGCGCCGCGAGGTCCTCGACCGGACGCTGATCCACGGCGAGGCGCACCTGCGCGCCGTCCTCACGGAATATCAGACGCACTACAACACGGCCAGGCCGCACCAGGGCATCGCCCAGCATGTCCCCGGCGCAGATCGTGACACGCCCCGCGCCACCGTGACCGACCCCGGCACCGCACGGATCCACCGAAGACCCGTCCTGGGCGGCCTGATCAACGAATACACGCACGCCGCCTGGCCCACCGAGAACCCGCAGGTCACCGGACCGAATCGTATTCCCGAGCGGCACAGGGTGACCGACCGCGTCTACGTCGGGGTCTACCCGGAAGACGTGGCCGACGTTGCCTCAGTCATGGACAAGGTATTTCCTCCCGGCTCAACCGCAGGTCAGGGCTAGTAGTACGGCAGCAGCCATTCGGGCTGTGACCTGGGGGTAACCGGGGTATCGGGGTGTCCCTGGGTTCTGCATGGGGCAGCCGCCTCGCGATCATGCAGTGTGTGACGACAACAAAATCGGCTGCGGCTGCGGCTTCCAGGATAGGGGCGCGCCTGGGCGCCCGGAAGCGCAGGGAGCTGCTGTGCCTGCTGAGACCGTGTTTCACCCGGACGGAGCCGTGGCTGCAGGCAGGCAAGTATGTCAATGCGCTGGTCAGCGGCCTGCCGAAGTGTAACGGCTGGACGATCGCAGAACGTGCGGGAGACCGGACACCAGACTGGACCCAGCGGCTGCTCAACAGGGCGGCGTGGGACACCTTCGCCGCGATGGGCGTGGTGCGCCAGTTCGCGGTGGCCGGCCTGGAAGAGGCGGCGCGGCGTTCCGGGTGGCGCCGCGGCCTGGGTAGGCTCCCTCAGGCTCTTAGGCTCCGCATCACTCATAGGCTCTCTGGCTACCTCCCCGCTTACAGTAGTGCCAGCATGACTATCGCCAGGTCAGGACAGATGTGCTGCCATCATTGATCAGGGCGGGGGAACGCGGGACGCTCGGAGCATGCGATACGAAAGCAGCGTTACCTCACTCTCTTGGATTCCGTCTGAGGCCGTCACCGGAGCGCTCAAGGTGACCTTCGACGCCGGAGTGAGCCACTACGACGACCCGCCTCCGGGCGAACTTGATGACCTTGAAGCCCTCCGGGATGCGGACCGGTTCCGGTTCGCCAACCTGCTCCGCGCCTGGATCGAGGTCGGCGAGGCCGGGCAGGTCACAGCCGCCGGTTACAGCGGCGGCGGGCTGATGGGCGGTACCACCATCCGGCTGGGCGGCCTGAAGCACCGCTTCCAGGGAGTCGAGTTGGCCGAAATCCAGCGGCCCCCGGAGCACGGGCCCGGCTGGGTCCGGTTCGTGCAGACCACCGGGGGGCGGACCGCCCTGCCCATCCCGCGGCGGGTACGGCATCGCCCGTTCGTGCAGTGGCAGGCTCCGCTGGTATGGACCACGCTGACGCTGACTCTGCACACCGACGGCGCCGCCGAGTTCGCGATGACCGGCGCGAGCCCGTTTCCCCGGCACTGGGTCTACGGCGCCGAGGGCCACCTCACCAATAAGTCGGGCCTGACCGATTTCGCCGACTGGTCGGCGGGGTCGTTCGGCAAGCACAGCCCGTGGGGTGACGAGGACTCGCCGGCCCTGGTCACCGCGGTGGAAACGGCCCTGGAACGGGCCTTGTCCGTGCAGCTCATGCACGGCGCGGCCAAGCCGGTGATCCGCCGGGCCGCGGAGGGCGAGGTATTGGTCCGCCAGGGCGAGCAGGGTCGCGACGTATACCTGGTCCTCGACGGGGTGGTCCGGGTGGACCGGGATGGGGAACAGCTGGCCGAGTACGGTCCCGGGGCGATCCTCGGTGAACGCGCTCACCTGGAAGGCGGCATCCGGACGTCCACGCTGGTGGCGGCGACCGCGTGCCGGGTGGCGTCGGTCGATGCCAGCCAGTTCGAGCATGATGCACTGGTGGAACTGTCCGGGGGGCACCGGCGCGAAGACGCCGGCCGGGGCTGACGTGCGCGTACACCTCTGCGGGGTGCGCGGCTCGACGCCCGCTCCAGGAGCGGAGTTCATCCGCTACGGGGGGCACACTTCATCCGTGGCGATCAGCCACGACGACGCGGCCGGGCCAGCGCTCGTGCTGGACGCTGGCACCGGCCTGCGCCGCGTCACCCCGCTGCTCGGCGGGCGGCCTTTCATCGGCACCATCCTGCTCACTCACCTGCACTGGGACCATGTGCACGGGCTCCCGTTCTTCCAGGCCGGCGACCGTGACGACGCCCGGGTCACGCTGCTGCTGCCGGATCAGGAGTCCGGCGAGAGCGCGGCCGGGGTGCTGGCCCGGGGCATGTCGCCGCCGCACTTCCCGATCGGCCCGGAGGGACTGCGCGGCGACTGGACATTCGGCTCCCTGCCCCCGGGCCAGCTCAAGGCCGAGGGGTTCACGGTGGAGGCCCGCGAGGTACCGCACAAGGGCGGCCGGACCTACGGCTACCGGGTCAGCGACGGGCACTCGGTGCTGACCTACATCCCTGACCACTGCCCCATTGACCTCGGTCCCGGGCCGGACGGGCTGGGCGACTACCACGCGGCCGCCCTGGACCTGGCGGCCGGGACGGACCTGCTCATCCACGACGCGTTCTGGCTGGCCGGCGAGACGACCCCGGAGGCGTCGTTCGGGCACGCGGCGGCCCAGTACGCCGCCGGGCTGGGAGTGCGGGCCGGGGCGCGGCGGGTGGCGCTGGCTCACCACAAGCCGGACCGGACCGACGGCGAGCTGGACGAGGTGGCCGGCTGGTTCGCCGCCGGAGGCCCCGGCGCGCCCGGTTCACCCGGGGCACCCGGCAGGCCCGGCAGACCCGAGATCTTCGTGGCCGCCGAGGGCGGGATACTCGAACTATGAGCCCTGCCGCATCCGCTGCCGATGCCATCGTCGTCGGTTCCGGCCCCAACGGCCTGGCCGCGGCGATCACGCTGGCCCGGGCTGGGCTCAAGGTCCAGCTCATCGAGGGCTCGGACACGCCGGGCGGCGGCTGCCGGACGAGCGAGCTCACCCTGCCGGGGTTCCATCACGACGTCTGCTCGGCAGTCCACCCGCTCGCCGCGTCCTCCCCGTTCTTCAGCAGCATCGACCTGGCCGCCCACGGGGTCACGCTGTGCACCCCCAAGGTCGCGTTCGCTCATCCGCTGGACGGCGGCCGGGCCGCGGCCGTCGCGGGCTCCGTCGACGAGACTGCGGGCAGCCTGGGCCGCGACGCGGGCGCCTACCGCCGGCTGCTCGGCCCGCTCGTCCGCGACACCGGGCTGACCCTGCCGGAGATCCTCGCCCCGATCCGGTCCGTGCCACGGCACCCGCTGGCCATGGCCCGCTTCGGCGTAGACGGCCTCCCGCCCGCCACCGTGGTGGCCCGCCGGTTCCGCACCGAGGAGGCGCGGGGCTTGTTCGCCGGGGTGGCCGCGCACTCGATGCTGCCCCTGAGCGCGCCGGTGACCAGCGCGTTCGGGCTGGTGCTCATGATGGCGGCGCACGCCGTGGGCTGGCCGGTGGTCGAGGGGGGCAGCGCCCGCCTGACCGGGGCCCTGCTCGCCGAGCTGGCCGCGCTGGGCGGCGAGGTGGAGACCGGCCGGTGGGTCCGGTCGCTGGACGAGCTGCCGCCCGCCCGGGCTGTCCTGCTTGACGTCACCCCCCGTCAGCTGATCGCGATGGCCGGGGACCGGCTGACCGGATCGCACCGGGCCGCGCTGGGCCGGTTCCGTTACGGCCCGGGCGTGTGCAAGGTCGACTTCGCGCTGAGCGGCCCGGTGCCCTGGGACGCCCCGGCCTGCCGGGAGGCGGGCACCGTGCACCTGGGAGGCACGCTCGCCGAGGTGGCCCGCAGCGAGTCCGATGTGGCCGCCGGGCGGATGCCGGAGCGCCCGTACTGCCTGGTGGCCCAGCCCGGCGTGGTCGATCCGACCCGGGCGCCCGCGGGCCAGCACACCCTGTGGGCGTACTGCCACGTGCCCTCGGGCAGTCCGGCGGACGTGTCCGGGCTGATCGAGGCACAGATCGAGCGGTTCGCACCCGGGTTCCGGGACCTGGTCCTGGCCAAGTCGGTCCGCACCGCCGCCGACATGGAGCGCTACAACCCCAACTACGTGGGCGGCGACATCAACGGCGGGGCCGGGACACTGCTGCAGACCCTGCTCCGGCCCACCCCGCGCTGGAACCCCTACCGGACCGCCATCCGCGGGGTCTACCTGTGCTCCAGTTCCACCCCACCCGGCGGCGGCGTGCACGGCATGTGCGGCCAGAACGCCGCCCAGGCCGCGCTCGCCGACCTGAGCATCACCTGACCTGCGCCGTCAATAGCGGCCGGCAGCGGCCAGCAGCGGAATGGCCGGCCCTCTCGCCCTGAACTTCAGCGACCGCGAGCGCCTAGTCCCCTGGGCCGCAGCGTCCCCGGGCGGAGTCCCATCAAATGGTGTACATGTACATAGAAGCTATGTATACTAAATTTCGTGACAGGGCAGCAGGAGGTTCCGGTGACCGGGCTGGTGTGGCGGCTGTCGATGCGCTGGCGATCAGCGATCGACCGGGCCATCACGCCGCTGGGGCTGACCAACGCGCAATACTCGGTGCTGGCCCCGCTGCTCGGCCTGGAGCGGTCCGGCCAGCGGCCCAGCCAGCGCGAGCTGGCCGACGTCACCGGGCTCGAGCCGCTCTACGTGTCCAAACTGGCCCGGGCCCTGGAGCAGGCCGGGCTGATCGAGCGCGCGGACCACCCGGACGACAGCCGGGCCGTGCAGCTCACGCTCACCGACCGGGGCCGCGAACTGACGGCCCGGGCCACCGAGCGGGTCCGGGGGCTGCAGGACGAGCTGACCGCGCCGCTCGGCGGCCTGGACAGCCCGGCCACCCAGGCGCTGATCACCTCGCTGCGCACCCTGCTCGGATCCGATCCTCCGCGAACGCAGACAGGAGCAGACCAATGACCGGCACTCCCACCCTCAATGGCCAGGACATCGGGCAGGCCGAGAGCGCCGTCCGGGCCGTGCTGAACCGGCTGCTGGCCCGCACCGGCACCCAGTTCCACGGCTGGGTGATCATCAACCTGCTCGCCAGGAGCGGCGGCGCGCTGGGCGAGGACGAGCTGACCGGCCAGGTCGTGCACGGCCTCAAGATCGGCGAGGACGCGGTGCACGCGGCGGCGGCCGAGCTCGCCTGGCAGGGGCTGATCAGCCGGGAGCCCCCGGCCGGAGGAGGGACGCAGGTCGCCCTCACGGCCACTGGCGCCACCCGCGCCGAGGAGATCCAGGATGGTATCCGCCGGGTCACCGCACGGCTGTACGGCGGCCTGCCCGAGGCGGACCTGGCCACCGCGCACCAGGTGCTGGCTACCGTGACCGGCCGTGCCAACGCGGAGCTCGCCCGGTAGGAGCCCCTCACCCGGCTATGGGATCAGCGCGATCTTGCCCCGGGTGTGGCCGTCCATGATGGTGCGGTGCGCCTGCGCCACCTCGGCGAGCGGGAAGGTCTGCGACACGAACACGCGGAGCTTGCCCTCCTGGGCCAGCCGGGCCAGGGCCAGCCGGGCGGCGGCCCGGATCTCGGTGCCGGGGTCGGCCCCGGGCGCACCGCCGAGCACCTTGATCCCGGTGTTGAGCCCGCGCTCGAACGAGACGATGGTGGCGATCCGGGTCCGGTCGGGCACCAGAACGAACGAGACGTCCAGGGCCTCATCCGAGCCGGCCAGGTCAAGCGCCGCGTCCACGCCACCCGGCGCGGCCGCCTGGACCCGGTCCATCAGGCCGGTGCCGTACTCGACCGGGATCGCGCCCAGCCCGCGCAGGAACTCGTGGTTGGCGGGGGCGGCCGTGGCTATCACGGTGGCACCGCGGCCCACGGCGAGCTGCACCGCCATCACGCCCACTCCCCCGGCGGCCCCGTGGATCAGTACCGTGTCGCCGGCGCCCACGCCGGTCGCCTCCAGCAGATGCCAGGCGGTCGCGCCGGTGAGCAAGAGCCCGGACGCCTGGGCCCAGTCCAGCGTGTCCGGCTTGGGCACCAGGGCGGAGGCGGGCACCACGAGCTCGGCGGCGTACGCGCCGGGGGCGCGGAACGCGATGACCTCGGCGCCGACCTCGATCGGGCCGTCCGGGCCGACCGCGTCGGGCCCGACGGCGGTCACCACGCCCGAGGCTTCCGAGCCCAGGCGCAGCGGCAGCCGTGCGGGGTCGGCGCCCATCGCGCCGCTGTAGACCTTGTGGTCGACGGGGTTGACCCCCGCCGCCCGGATCTCGATGAGCGCCTCGCCGGGACCCGGCTCCCCCGGTGGCTGATCGGCGATCTCCAGCACATCGGGTCCGCCGAAGGCGGTCGCGATTACGACAGCTGACATGTCAGCCCGAGCCCCCCTTCGCTACCGCTTGCGTCCCCCGGGTCATTCCCTCCGGCGCGCCCGCGAACCGATGGCCCCGGCCGCCCGCCAGGCCAGAATCGACCGATGCGAGAACCCGGACAGGATCGACAGCGCACTTCCGGCGGAACCGACCGAAAACGCGGACGCCACCGAGCCGACTGACCCGATAGACAAAAGCGAACCGGCCGACCCGATGGAAAGAATCGAGCCGGCCGACCCAATGGACAGGATCGAGCCGGCCGATCCGATACTCAGGATCGAGCCGGCTGAGCCTGCGGCCGACGTGCTGGCCGGTGATGGGCCAGCGGACAACGAGTGACGGATGCTCCGCATGACGGCATTCTCTCAGCTCCCGCTGATCAGAACCGGAAGCGGGATGCGCGAAAACGTCAGACGGGGCGGCCCGCCGCGGCCTCGAGGGATTCGGGGTGAGCGCGGCGGTAATGCTCGGTCAGGACTTCGCTGGCCTGGCCGGGCTTGTGGGCGATGGTGCGCTGGCATATTTCGCAGCGCAGTACCGGGAGCTGAGTCACGGTAACAGGGAAGCGGGGATTACTCATCTCACCGTCCATGATGCCAGATAGCTCTGCTCTGATCACCCCGCAACGCCGTTAAAGACCAGCTCCCGGCCCCTTAGTCGGACAGCCGGCCAGAGCCGGACAACGGGCGAGATGGTCGTTGACCACGCCCACGGCTTGCAGGAAGCTGTAGGTGATCGTCGATCCGACGAACGTGAACCCGCGCCGTTTCAGGTCCTTCGCGACCCGGTCGGACAGCTCGGTCCGGGCAGGCAGCTCGGCCACGCTGTGCGGGCGGTTGACCAGCGGCGTGCCGTCCACCCAGGCCCACAGGTAGCTGGCGAACGACCCATGCTCCTGCTGGGCAGCCAGGAACGCCCGGGCGTTCCGCACGGTGCCCGCCACCTTGAGCCGGTTGCGGACGATGCCCGGGTCGGCCAGCAGGCCGGCCAGCTTGGCGTCGTCGTAGCGGGCGACCCGCTCCGGGTCGAAGCCGTCCAGCGCGCGGCGGTAGTTCTCCCGCTTCCCGAGGATCGTGGCCCAGGACAGCCCGGCCTGGGCACCCTCCAGGAGCAGCATCTCGAACAGGTAGCGGTCGTCCCGGGACGGGCGGCCCCACTCGGCGTCGTGGTAGGCGCGCATCGCGTCTGAGCTCTCGGCCCAGTCGCAGCGGTGCGGCGCGTCGGGTTCGTTCATCAGGGCCAGCGTCCCACGGGACACCGACACCCGGGTCACTCCTCCGGTGGGGCATCCCCAGCCGCGACCCCAGCGCCGCCTCCGGCGGCGGGCCCGGCCGGGTTCCCCGCAGGCATCCCGAGCATCTCCGCGAACCGGCCCACCATCATGTCCCGGCCCTTGAGCTGGGCCACGAGCTCAGCCGGGAGGAGCTCCTCGCTGCCGGGCCGCTGGCCTGAGCCGCCCTCCGGCCCGATCGGCACGACGATCCCGGGCGGTGCGGGCTCGTACCGGCTCAGGCCGGCAGCACCAGGACCAGCGGCCGCGTCCGGCCCGGCCTCGATAAGGGCCCGGATGTTCGCGGCCACGATCGCGGCCTGGCGGCTCGCCGCCCCCGCGACCTTGCGGTCGGCGGTGGACACGTCCCCCAGCGCGAACACCCGGTCCTGGCCCGCGACCTGCAGCGTCGGCGTGACCTCGATCAGCCCGTCCGCCCCGCGGGCGCCGGCGAGACCTCCGGCCAGGTAGTCGCTGACGGGGACGACGCCGTAGCAGCGGAACCAGATGTCCGCGGTCACCCCGGTGCCGGCCTCGGTCGCCACCGTGAAGGTCCCCGGCTCGCCTGGCTCGGTGGGCGGCGCGGCCTGCAGCGGGCTGCCCAGCAGCACCTGCACGCCCAGCCCGGCGAGCTGGCGGCGCAGCTCCGCCTTCAGGTCCGCGCGGAACGGCGCGCCGAGCACGTCGTCGGCCACGTTGACCAGCGTCACCTGCTTCGACGGCCAGACCGCCTTGATCTCCCCGGCCAGCTCGATGCCGACCGGCCCCGCACCCACCAGCAGCACCCGGGCCGCGGCGGCCAGCGCCGCGTGGGTGCCGAGCGTCTTCTCGTGCGCGGCCACGGTCCGGTCCACGTCGCTCTTGGCCGGGAACGGGTAGCTGGACCCGGTGGCCAGCACGATGAAGTCCGCCGGAAGTTCCTCACCGGAGGCCAGCACGACCCGGCCGGCGTCGACCTTCGCGGCCCGGTCCTGCACCACCCGCCCGTGGCTGAGCAGCCCGCTGTAGGGCAGGTAGATCCGCGGCAGCCAGGCCGGGTCGACCAGGGCGCGCAGCGCGGCGACGTTGTGCACGAACGCGTCTTTCGGCTCCACCAGCACGACCGAGGCCACGTCGTCGAGCGACTTGGCCACGCTGATCCCGGCGTAGCCGCCGCCGATGACCACCACGGCGGGCCGGGCTGCTGAAGGCTCGCTTCTCTGAGTTCCTGTTGTCACACATCTAGTCTGTATCACAGAACATCTTCTACGCAACTCATCGGCGACCCAGCCGGTCTGGGGTAGGCTGATGCCATGTCGGCGCTGCCTGGATCCCTGGCCGCGGCCAGGGCTGCCCCTGCGCCGGACGCTGAGACCTGCACCCTCAGCAACGACCTGGGCTGGGCGCTCGGCACGGTATTCCGCGGCTACGTCAAGGCCACCCACGAGGCCCTGGGCGGCCTGCCCGGCGGCCCCCGCGGCTACCAGGTGCTGGCCACCGCGGCCCAGGACGAGCACGGCAGCCAGCTGGCCCTGGCCCAGCGCCTGGGCGTGGACCGCACGGTCATGACCTACCTGCTCGACGATCTCGAGGCCGCCGGGCTCATCGAGCGCCGCCCGGACCCGGCCGACCGGCGGGCCCGCCGCATCGTGGCCACCCCGCACGGCCGCGCCACCCTCACCCACCTGGACCAGCAGCTGCGCGCCGCCGAGGAGCAGCTGCTCAGCGGCCTGGACGGCGAGGAGGACCGCCAGGTATTCCGCAGGCTGCTGCGCCGGCTGGCCGTGCACGCGAGCGCCGGCGAACCCGCGCGTACCGCGTGCGAGGCCGCCGCCGACATCGCGCAGACCCAGGCCGCGGCCGGGCGCCGGGGAGCCGGCGGCGGGACTATGCCCTGCTAGCCTCCGGGCGCATGACGGACCAGATCTACGTGGGGAACGCGGCCGCCGACGCGCCGGCCGGCCGCGGCTGGCTGCTCGGGCACTTCCAGCCGGCCGGCGACCCCCGGCACAGCGACGAGGTCGAGATCAAGTGGGCTATCCACCCCCGCGACGACCGGCGCGCGCAGTGGGTCACCGGCGAACAGCGCTCGGCTGCGCTCATCCTGGTCAGCGGCCGGTTCCGGGTCGAGCTTCCCGGCCGCAGCGTGCTGCTCGCCCAGCAGGGTGACTACGTCGTCTTCCACGGCGTGAACCACTCCTGGCACGCCGAGGAGCCGTCCGTGGTGCTGGCGGTCCGCTGGCCGTCGGTTCCCGGCTACGCGGTCCCGGGGTCCGACAATGGAACCAGGAGACTCCGCCAGCTTGGAGACCCAGGAGACTCCGCCAGCGGAGACCGGCAGGAGACTCTGTCAGCTAGGAGACTCTGTCAGCTAGGAGACTCTGTCAGCTAGGAGACTCTGTCAGCTAGGAGACTCTGTCAGCTAGGAGACTCTGTCAGTAGGAGACTCTGTCGTAGGAGACTCTGTCAGCTAGGAGACTCTGTCAGCTAGGAGGCAGTGTGCGGGTACTGGAGCGGTTTGCGCTGGATGGCCGCAAGGCCGTGGTCACCGGCGGGAATCAGGGGCTGGGCAAGGCGTTTGCCGCCGCCCTGGGGCAGGCGGGCGCCGAGGTCATGATCGTGGCGCGGGACACCGGCCGGAACGCGGCGGCCGTTGCGGAGATGAAAGACCAGGGCCTCGCGGTGTCCGCGCTGGACGCGGACATCACCCAGGACGCGGGCGCGGTGATCGACGCCGCGGCCGGCCAGCTCGGCGGGCTGGACATCCTGGTCAACAACGCCGGTGTCTGCTACCACGGCGAGTCCTGGCAGGTCACCGACGCCGAATGGGACGACGTGTTCGACCTCAACGTCCGGGCGCTGTGGCGGTGCAGCCGGGCAGGCGGCCGCCACATGGCCGCCACCGGCGGCGGCTCGATCATCAACGTCGGCTCCATCTCGGCCATGATCGTGAACCGCCCGCAGTGGCAGCCCGCCTACAACGCCTCCAAGGCCGCGGTGCACCAGCTGACCAGGTCGCTGGCCGCGGAATGGGCCGGGCTGGGCATCCGGGTCAACGCGATCGCACCCGGCTACGTGAAGACCGAGATGGCCCCCGTGGACCGCCCGGAGTTCCGGCGGTACTGGATCGAGGACACGCCGCAGCAACGCTACGCGCTGCCCGAGGAGATCGCCCCGAGCGTGGTGTTCTTGGCCAGTCCCGCCTCCGCGTTCATGACCGGCTCGGTCCTCGTCATCGACGGCGGCTACACGCTCTGGTGATCTCTTCAATTCGCCGCAACGAAGACCTCACCCGGCCGGTCCTACCGGTACCTGGCCTGCCAGCGGGTGCGCTGCACGGCGTCGTCGATCTCCGCCTCGGTGAGCCCCGGTGCCACGCCGCCGGCAACCGCGGCCCGGGCCACGGCGCGCGCCACCGCGGTCGCCGTCTCCGCCAGCTGAGCCCGGTCGGGCAGCAGCATCCCGCGGGCGTCGTCATGGATCGTGGCGGCGCCGCAGATCGCCGAGGCCGCGGCCGTCATCATCGCGTCGGTGATCCGGGTGGCCCGCACCGCGGTCACGGCCAGGCCCAGGCCGGGGAACACGTACACGTTGTTGCACTGGGCAACCGGGACGCTCGTGTCGCCGACCTTCATGGCCGCGAACGGCGACCCGGCCGCGACCAGCGCCCGGCCGCCGGTCCAGTCGGCCAGGTCCTGCGGCCGGGCCTCGCTGCGGCTGGTGGGGTTGGACAGCGGCATGATGATCGGCCGCTGCACGTGGGAGGCCATGGCCCGGACGATGTCCTCGGTGAACGCGCCGGTCGCGGTGGACAGGCCGATCAGCGCGGTGGGGTGGATGGCCTGGACCACCTCCATCAGGCCGGCCCGGTGCCCGTGCTCCCGGCCGGGCACGGCGCCGACCGGCTGGGCGTAGCGGCGCTGCGCCGGGCTGAGCCCCCTGCGGTCCTCGGTGAGCAGCCCGCCCACGTTGACCACGAAGATCTGGGCCCGGGCCTCCTTCTCGGCCAGCCCGTCGGCGACCATGGCCCGGACGATCTGGTCGCAGACGCCGATGCCCGCCGAGCCCGCACCCAGCATCACGATCTTCTGGTCGCGGGGCCGTGACCCGGTGGCCACCGCGGCCGCGGACAGCGCGGCGGTCACCACGGCCGCGGTGCCCTGGATGTCGTCGTTGAACGTCAGCAGCTGGTCCCGGTAGCGGTCCAGGATCGGCAGCGCGTGCGGGGTGGCGAAGTCCTCCCACTGCAGCAGCACGTGCGGCAGCTCGGCCCGGACGGCCTGCACGAACCGGTCCACGAAGTCGTCGTAGTCCGGCCCGTCCACGCGGCGGTGCCGCCAGCCCAGGTACATCGGGTCGTCCAGCAGCTCCGGGTTGTCGGTGCCCACGTCGAGCAGGACCGGCAGGGTCCGGGCCGGGTCGATGCCGCCCAGCGCGGTGTAGAGCGAGAGCTTGCCGATCGGGATGCCCATCCCCCCGATGCCCTGGTCGCCCAGGCCGAGTACGCGCTGCCCGTCGGTGACCACGATCACGTCCACCTCGCGGCGCGGCCGGTTGCGGAGAATCTCGCCGATCCGGTCGCGGTCCGGATAGGCGATGAACAGCCCGCGGGGGCGCCGGTAGATCTCGCTGAAGCGCTGGCAGGCTTGCCCGACCGTGGGCGTGTAGAGGATCGGCAGCATCTCCTCGGCGTGGTCGGTGACCAGCCGGTAGAACAACGTCTCGTTCGTGTCCTGCAGCGCGCGGAGGTTGATGTGCCGGGCTATGTCGCTGGGCTGCTCCCGGAACGCCTGGTAGGAGCGGGCCACCTGCTGCTCGAGGGTCTCCACCACGGTGGGCAGCAGCCCGCGCAGGCCCAGCGCGGACCGCTCCTCCTCGGTGAACGCGGTGCCCTTGTTGGAGAGCGGGTCCTCCAGGCCCCGCACGCTGGAATGCTGATTGCCGCTGATGCTCATGCGCTCACGCCGCCTTCGCCGTCACGCTGCCTTCGCCGTCACGCTGCCCGTGCTGTCCCGGTGCGCGCGCCCGCCACCCGGGCTTTACCCCCTGATATGCCCACGATCACCTGCGTAGGCTCACATCATGACCCAGCCCATGCTGGAGGTGACCGGCGCCGCCAAGGCGTTCGGGACGGTGACGGCGCTGAGCGGGGTGGATCTCGCCGTGCCGCCGGGGCGGATCGCCGCGCTGCTGGGCCCGAACGGGGCTGGCAAGACCACGCTGGTCCGCATCGTGGCCACGCTGGTGCGCCCGGACGCGGGCGTGATCCGGGTGGACGGCTACGACGTGGTGGCGGATCCCTACGCGGTCCGCGCCCGGATCGGCCTGACCGGGCAGTACGCGGGGCTGGACGAGGCGCTGCCCGGCCGGGCGAACCTGATGCTCATCGGCCGGCTGGCCGGCCTGAGCCGCCGGACCGCCCAGGGGCGCGCGGCCGAGCTCATCGACCGCTTCGACCTGGCCGCCGCGGCCGGGCGGCCGGTGGGCACCTACTCCGGCGGCATGCGCCGCCGCGCTGACCTGGCCGCCAGCCTGATGGCGCGGCCCTCGCTGCTGGTCCTGGACGAGCCCACCACCGGGCTGGACCCGGCTGGGCGGCGTGAGCTGTGGGAGTCGCTGGCCGCGCTGCGCGACGAGGGCACGGCCATGCTGCTCACCACCCAGTACCTGGAGGAAGCCGAGCGGCTCGCCGACCTGGTGCACATCCTGGACCGGGGCCGGATGGTGGCCAGTGGCACCCCGGCCCAGCTGCGCGCCCGGACCGGAACCCAGCTGGTCGAAGCCCGGTTCGAGCCAGCCAGCCTGGTCCCGGCCGCCGCCCGCGCGCTGGCCGCGCGGCTGGGCCTGCCGCCGGACAGCGTGCACGCGGACGCGACCGCCGGGCGGCTCACGCTGGCCGCGCGGGAGGGGGTGGGCACGCTGCTCGAGGTGGCGCAGGCGCTGGCCGCGGACGGGTTCGCAGTGGCAGACCTGGGCCTGCGCGGTCCGACCCTGGACGAGGCGTTCCTGGCCCTGACCGGTCAGCACGCCGTGGGCCGGGCGGCACCGTGACCAGGCCGGCCTGCACGACTGGCCTGGCCGCGGACGGGTTCGCAGTAGCGGACCTGGGCCTGCGCGGTCCCACCCTGGACGAGGCATTCCTGGCCCTGACCGGTCAGCACCCCGTGGGCCGGGCGGCACCGTGACCAGGCCGCGGCCTCCACGACTGGCCGGGCGGCGGCCGCCACCCGCTGGGCGGCACCGTGACCAGCGTGGCGGGCACGCCGGCCCCGCACCCGCCACCCCGGCGGCGGGGCCCGGGCCCGTGTCCCGCCCCGGCCTCCGCCGCACCGTGCGGGAAGCGACGCTGATCTGCGGTCGCCAGCTCGCGATCCTGCGGGCCAACCCGAGCCGGCTGCTCTACCCGCTGATCCAGCCCGTGGTGCTGCTGGTGCTGTTCCTGGCCATCTTCGCCGGGCTGGCCCGGGTCCCGGGCGCGACCTACCGCCAGTACCTGGTGCCCGGCATCATCGTGCAGAACGTGGCGCTGACCGCGCCGACCGTGGGCCTGGGCCTCGTGCTGGACGCGGTCAGCGGGATCACCGACCGGTTCCGGTCGCTGCCGATGGCCCGCAGTGCGGTGCTGCTGGGCCGGATGCTGGCCGAGAGCCTGATCTTCTTCGTCCAGGCGCTGCTGGTGCTGGGCGTGGCGTCGCTGCTGGGCTTCCGGGTCCGGACCGGGCTGCCCGGGATGGTGGGCATCGTCGCTGTCGCGGTGGCCTTCGGCGTGGCGCTGGGCATCACCATGTGCTGGCTGGCGCTGCGGATCAATGACCCGGACACCGCAGGCCGGGCGCTGTTCCTGCCGATGGTGCCGCTCACGTTCATCAGCTCGACATTCACCCCGATCGACCGGCTGGCCGGGTGGCTCCAGCCGCTGGCGCGGGCCAATCCGGTCACCGCCGCCGTCAACGTGATCCGCACCCTGGCCGACGGCGGCCCGCTCGGCCGCGAGCCTCTGTACCTAGCCGTCTGGCTGCTCATCCTGTCCGTGGTGCCCGGCCTGCTCGCCGTCCGCCGCTGGCAGTCCGGCTAGGCGGCGTGGGCCCGCCCCCCGGGCGGCCGGGCGGCCGGGCGGCCCGGCGGCCCGGGCGGCCGACGGCCGGGGGGCCGGGGGGTGCCGGTCAGCGGCGGGAGAAGCGGCCGGCCCAGCGGCTGGGCCTGGCCGGTGACGATGACTGTCCCGCGCCCCCGGTTCCGTCAGGCTCTGCGTCGTCAGCCGCGCCCGGCCCATCAGGACCAGCCGCGCCCGCCGGGCCGGGCCCGCCGTCGTCGGCGCGCCCTCCCTGCTCAGCAGCGTTCGCCGTGGCGTTGATCGCCTGGCCGGCCGACACCGGCCGCCGCCGCCATGGGATCCGTGGCCTGCCAGACCTCCCGGAACACGACCTGGAGGGCGCCGGCGGCCGGGATGGCAAGCAGCGCGCCCACGAACGCGCCGAATATCCCGCCGATCCAGCTGCCGATCTCGCCGCCGACCAGGATCGACAGCAGAACCAGCAGCGGGTTGACCCGGACCGTGCGGCTCATCACGATCGGGTTCAGCACGTGGTTCTCGAGCTGGGTGTAGATGAGGAACACGACCAGCGTGATGATTCCGGCGGTGAGCGAGTGGGCCGCGGCGAACAGCACGGTGGGGATCCCCGCCAGCGCCCCGCCGATCATCGGCAGGAAGTCGACCAGCGCCACCCACAGTGCCCACAGGAACGGGAACGGCACGCCCGTCACCAGCAGCGTCACGAACACCACCGCGCCCGCTATCACCGAGGTGAGGACGTTCCCGAGCATGTACCCGGTGACCGACCGGTTGACCTCGTGCGCGACCCGCCGGTACCGCTCGGCCCGGTCCGGGGCCATCGAGCCCAGCAGGCCGGTCCGCATCTTCGGGCCCTCCAGCAGCAGGAGCAGCACCAGGATGAAGATGGTGAACAGCTGGAGCAGCAGGGCCAGTGCGCCCTTGCCCAGGCTCAGCGCGGGCTTGGCCAGCCCTTCACCAAAGCTGACCAGCTTGGGTGCGTTCTTGTTCACCCAGGCCTGCACGTGGTACCTGGTGACCAGGTGGCCGATCCAGCCCCGGCCGTGGGTCGCCGCGGCCACGTAGCTGGGCAGCTTCTGGGCCAGGTGGTTGATCCCGTTGGCCAGCGGGTAGCCGAACGCGAAGGCCAGTCCGACGAAGACGACGAGCCCCCAGAGCGTCACCACTGCGACCGCCCAGCCCCGGCGCCGGATCTTCCACCGCTGCAGGGCCACCACGAGCGGGTTCAGGAGCACGGCGATGAACGCGGCCACGATGATCAGCAGCAGCACGTCGCGGAGCCGGTAGACCACCTTGGCCAGCATGTAGACCGCGATCACCACCAGCGCGACGGTCAGGATGGTCCGCAGCGGGACGCCCCTGGCCTCCGCGGCCGCCCAGAGGCGGGCCCGCCGGGTCAGCGGTGGTCGTGAGTTGTTGGTCACATTGCCATCATCGCAGCCCTCATCCCCTGCCCGCCCGGCGGCGCGGGATAAGGCTCCGCTCCTGGGGAACTCTTTCCGGCGCGCGGGTTTCCGGAGCGCGCCGGCCATGGCGGCCAGCGCCGATTACCGGAACACTTGATTAATGAAGGAGAGGAGCCCACCGTGCGGGTGAACGAGCGGGCCGGCGCAGCCGGCCAGCCAGGCGGACCTGGTGGACGTGGCCAAGCTGATCACCTCCTATTACGCGCTGCACCCGGATCCGGCGGTTCCCGAGCAGCGGGTGAGCTTCGGCACGTCGGGACATCGGGGTTCGGCGCTGCGCTCCTCGTTCAACGAGGATCACATCGCCGCCACCTCCCAGGCCATCTGCGACTACCGGGCCCGGGCCGGGACTACCGGCCCGCTGTACCTCGGCCGGGACACCCACGCGCTGTCCGAGCCCGCGTTCGTGACCGCGCTGGAGGTGCTCGCGGCGAACGAGGTGACCGTGCTGGTAGACAGCCGGGACGGGTACACTCCGACGCCCGCGCTGTCCCGGGCGATCCTGGCCTACAACGACGGAGCGCACCGACGGCCTGGCCGACGGGATCGTGATCACCCCGTCCCACAACCCGCCGGAGGACGGCGGGTTCAAGTACAACCCGCCCGACGGCGGCCCGGCCGGGTCGCAGATCACCTCGGTCATCCAGGACCGGGCCAATGAGCTGCTGGCCGGCGGGCTGCGCGAGGTGCGCCGGGTCCAGTACGAGGCGGCCAGGAGTGCGCCGGCCACGGCCACCTTCGATTTCCTGGGTGAATACGTCGCGCAGCTGCCGGCCGTGGTGGACCTGGACGTGATCCGCGGCGCTGGCATCCGGATCGGCGCCGACCCGCTGGGCGGCGCCAGCGTCGCGTACTGGGGGGAGATCGCCGGGCACTACGGGCTCGACCTGACCGTGGTCAACCCGGACGTGGACGCCACGTTCCGCTTCATGACCCTGGACTGGGACGGCCGGATCCGGATGGACTGCTCCTCGCCCTACGCGATGGCCTCGCTGATCGGCCGCGCCGCCGAGTTCACCATCGCGACCGGCAACGACACGGACTCTGACCGGCACGGCATCGTCACGCCGGACGCTGGCCTGCTCGACCCCAACCACTACCTGGCCGTGGCCATCGACTACCTGTACCGGCACCGGGAGGGCTGGCCCCGCGGGGCCGCGGTGGGCAAGACCATGGTCAGTTCCTCGATCATCGACCGGGTGGCCGAGGACGCCGGGCGCACGCTGACCGAGGTACCGGTGGGGTTCAAGTGGTTCGTGCCGGGGCTGCTGGACGGCTCGATCGCCTTCGGGGGCGAGGAGAGCGCCGGGGCTTCCTTCCTCTGCACCGACGGCCGGGTCTGGACCACCGACAAGGACGGCATCATCCTGGCCCTGCTGGCCTCGGAGATCACGGCGGTGACCGGGCAGTCGCCGGGCGAACGGTACCGGGACCTGGCTGGCCGGCTGGGCGACCCGGCCTACGCCCGGATCGACGCGCCGGCGACGAGGGCACAGAAGGCACTGCTGGCCAAGCTGTCCCCGGACCAGGTCAGCGTGACCGAGCTCGCGGGCGAACAGGTGCTGGAGCGGCTGACCCGGGCCCCGGGCAACGGTGAGCCGCTCGGCGGCATCAAGGTGGTCACCGAGAACAGCTGGTTTGCCGCACGGCCCTCGGGCACTGAAGACGTCTACAAGCTGTACGCGGAGTCGTTCGGCGGCCCCGGGCAGCTAGCCCGCATCCAGGATGAGGCGCAGCAGATCCTGGACCGCGTACTGAAGGAAACAGAAGGCACGTGAGGGGTGGGAGATGGCAGATCAGCGAGTTCTGGGCATCGTGCTGGCCGGCGGGGCCTGGCAAGCGGCTGGCGCCGCTGACGGCGGATCGGGCCAAGCCGGCCGTGCCGTTCGGCGGCGTGTACCGGCTGGTTGACTTCGCGCTGTCCAACCTGGTCAACGCCGGGATCTTGCGGATCGCCGTGCTCACCCAGTACAAGAGCCACAGCCTGGACCGGCATGTGTCCACCACGTGGCGGATGAGCACGCTGCTCGGCAACTACGTCACCCCCGTGCCCGCCCAGCAGCGGCTCGGCCCGCACTGGTACACCGGGTCGGCCGACGCGATCTACCAGTCGCTGAACCTGATCTACGACGAGAAGCCCGACCTGGTCATCGTGTTCGGTGCGGATCACGTCTACCGGATGGACCCGCGGCAGATGATCCAGGAGCACCGCGACCACGGGGCCGGGGTCACCGTCGCGGCCATCCCGGTGCCGCGCGCGGAAGCAACCGCGTTCGGCGTGATCCAGGCCGGTGCGGACGGGCACACGCTCGAGGCGTTCCTGGAGAAGCCGGCCGACCCGCCCTCGCTGCCTGGCCGCCCGATGAGGCCTACGCCTCAATGGGCAACTACCTGTTCTCCACTGACGTGCTGATTGAGGCGCTGCGCAAGGACGCGGCCAACCCGAACAGCCGTCACGACATGGGCGGCGACATCATCCCCATGCTGGTGGACGAGCGCTGCGCGCACGTCTATGACTTCATGACCAACAAGGTGCCCGGCGCGAGCGAGCGTGACGCCGGGTACTGGCGTGACGTCGGTACCCTGCGATTCCTACTTCGACGCGCACATGGACCTGTGCGCGATCCACCCCGTGTTCAACCTCTATAACGACCGGTGGCCGATCCTGACCAATGTGCCGAGCCTGCCGCCCGCCAAGTTCGTGCACGACAACGGCGACCGGATCGGCCGGGCCATCGACAGCCTGGTCAGCAACGGCGTCATCGTGTCCGGCGGGCTGGTCCGCGAGTCCGTGCTCTCCCCCGGCGTGCGGGTCAACAGCTGGTCCACCGTGGAACGGTCGGTGATCCTGCATAACACGATCATCGGCCGGCACGCCGTGGTCAGGAACGCCATCCTCGACAAGAACGTCACCGTGCCCGAGGGAGTCACGATCGGCGTGGACAAGGATCACGACCGGGAACGCGGCTTCGCGGTGTCGGACGACGGCATCACGGTGGTGGGCAAGAGCCAGAAGGTGACGGTATGACCGTGGCCGGTGGACCCCCCGCACCGGCCCGCGCAGACCGGCTCAAGGTGGCCCTCCTCACCCGCGAGTACCCGCCCGAGGTGTACGGCGGGGCGGGCGTGCACGTCACCTACCTGGCCCGGGAGCTGGCCGGCCTGGTCGACCTCACCGTCCACTGCGAGGGCGGGGACCGGCCCGGCGCCGTGGCCCACCGGCCGTGGGAACTGCTCGCCGGGGCGAACCCGGCGCTGGCCACGATCTCCACCGACCTGTCGATGACGGCCGCGGTGGGCGGGGCGGACCTGGTCCACTCGCACACCTGGTACGCGAACCTCGCCGGGCACCTGGCGTCGATGCTGTACGGGGTGCCGCACGTGGTCACGGTGCACTCGCTGGAGCCGCTGCGGCCCTGGAAGGCGGAGCAGCTCGGCGGCGGGTACGCCCTGTCCAGCTGGTGCGAGCGGGTGGCGGTCGAGGCCGCCGCCGCGGTGATCGCGGTGTCCGAGGGGATGCGGCAGGACGTGCTGGCCGCCTACCCTGCGGTGCCGCCGGAGCGGATCCGGATCATCCGGAACGGGATCGACACCCACGAGTACGCCCCGGACGCCGGGACCAGGGTCCTGCAGCGGTACGGGGTCGATCCGTCACGGCCCACGGTGATCTTCGTCGGGCGGATCACCCGGCAGAAGGGGGTCCCGGTGCTGCTCCGGGCGGCCGCAGGCCTGCCGCCGGAGGCGCAGCTGGTGCTGTGCGCGGGCCAGCCGGACACCCCGGAGCTGGCCGCAGAGGTGACCGGGCTGGTCACGAGCCTGCAGGCGGCCCGCACGGGGGTGATCTGGATCCCGGAGATGCTGGCCAAGCCCGAGGTCATCCAGCTGCTGAGCCACGCCACGGTGTTCGCCTGCCCGTCGCTGTACGAGCCGCTCGGCATCGTCAACCTGGAGGCGATGGCCTGCGGCACAGCGGTGGTGGGGTCCCGCGTCGGCGGCATCCCGGAGGTGGTCAGCGACGGGGAGACCGGGCTGCTCGTCCCGCCCGACGATCCGGCCGCCCTGGCGGAGGCGCTCAGCGCCCTGATCGGCGATCCCGCCCGGGCGGCAGCCATGGGCGCGGCGGGCCGCAAGCGGGCCTCGGCCGAGTTCGGCTGGGACGCCATCGCCGCGCAGACCGCGGCGCTGTACGCCGAGCTGACCAGCTAACCGGAAGCGCGCGCGGGACGTTTTCCGCGACCGCACCACGCTCAGGCTGCTAGTTTGCGCCGCCTGTCCCAAAGTGAGACCTCAGAGCTTGCCCAATGAACAACTATTGGACAAGTCCTGGTGGTGACATACGTAGCGGGAGCAGACGTGGGCAACGATGCACCGACGTCCGGCACGGAGAGCACCTTCCGGCTGATGTACCGCAGCCGGAACATGATCCCGGCGGACCAGCGCAAGGCCGAACTCGGCACCCTGTTCAGCACCGCCCGGTCGAACAACAAGAAGCAGCAGATCACCGGGGCCCTGCTGATCTACGGTGACTGGTTCGCCCAGGTACTGGAGGGGGCAGAGAGCCCGGTCCGGGCGCTCTTCGCCACGATCGAGCAGGATCCCCGGCACGAGAACATCTCGGTGATCCAGTCCGGCCCGGCCGGCGAGCGGGTGTTCTCGCGGTGGGCCATGGCCCGGGTCTCCGTGGAAGGCGAGCCGGACATCAGGCTGATCGCGCACACGGACGGGATCGCCCCGGCCATGAGCCGGGGCACCACTCCCGAACAAGAAGCGGTGCTGGACGTGATGCGCGCGGCCACCCGCGGTGACGCGCACGCGCTCTGAGCGGAGCGGCTGATACGTGCCGAGCGGCGGGGCTGATACGTGCTGAGCGGCGCGACCAATGCGCGCTGAACGGCGCGACACACACGCGCGCTGACCGGCGTGGCGGGCCAGCTTCCGCCGGTCAGCGCGTCCCAGGGCCGGCCAGGGCCGCCCGCTGCTGCGGGGCGTCCCAGTCCAGGACCGGCCCGGCGGGCACGATCCGCAGCGGGTTGAGCTGCGGGTGCGTCCCGTAGTAGTGCCGCTTGATGTGGTCGAAGTTCGTGGTGCCGCCGAACGCCGGGATCGAGTACAGGTCACGCGCGTACGGCCACAGGTTCGGGTAGTCGGCCAGGCGGCGCAGGTTGGCCTTGAAGTGGGTGACGTACACCGCGTCGAACCGGGCCAGGGTCACCCACAGCCGCACGTCGGCCTCGGTGAGCGAGTCACCGAACAGGTACCGCCGGGTGGCCAGGCGCTGGTCGAGATCATCCAGGGTGGCGAACAGGTCCGCCACGGCGCTGCCGTACGCCTCCTGCGAGGTGGCGAACCCGCACCGGTACACGCCATTGTTGACGGTGGTGTAGACCCGCTCGTTGAGCGCGTCGATCTCCGGGCGCAGCGCGGCCGGGTACAGGTCGAACGCCGGATTCGCCCAGCGGCCGAACTGCGTGTCCAGGTCGATGGTGATGTCGGGGAAGTTGTTGGAGACGATCCGGCCGGTCTCCTTATCCCACAGCACCGGCACCGAGACGTGCCCGTCGTAGCCCGGCTCGGTGGCCTGGTAGGCGTCCCGGAGCACCGTGAAGCCGTTCACCGGATCCGGTGTGTAGCCGGGGCCGTCCCGGAAGGCCCAGCCGCGCCCGTCCCGGACCGGGTCGACGACTGACATCGACACCACGTCCTCCAGCCCCAGCAGCGCGCGGACGATGGCCGCGCGGTGCGCCCACGGGCAGGCCAGCGAGATGTAGAGGTGGTAGCGGCCGGCCTCGGCGGGGTAGCCGGTGGACCCGTCCGCGCTCACCCGGCCTTGGAAGCGGTAGAGCGGGCGGACGAAGGCGCCGTCCGCACGCGGCGGGGCCTTCACGCGGTAGTCACCGTAGGTCTCGAAGTCGACCGGGCTGGCCACGGCGGCGGCGGTGGTCATGGCATCATCCCTCCGCCTGCAATCTACCGGGCGGGCAGGCTACCGGGCGAAGAAGTGCAAGCCCAGCCAGGCCCAGGCGACCAGGATGCCGACCCGCCCGGTCCTGCTGCGCATGATCCGGGTGAGCAGGTCCCCGAGCGGCGGGATGGGCCACTGCGTCCGGGTGGCCGCCACCTGGAGTGCGGCCGCCGCCAGCAGGATCGCCAGGTATCCGGCGATCGCGATGTCGTGGCTGCTCATCGCCGGATCAGGTACCAGCCGAGCAGCAGCCATCCGGCCAGCACGATCGCCCGGCCCGGCCCGGCGCGGTGGCGAGCAGCGGGTCGGTGAGCGCGCTGATGGTCGGGTGGTCGTAGGACGTGACCGTGAGGCTGGGCTGCTGCATGAGGGACCACAGCTCCCACAGGCCGCCCGCGCCGAGCACGGCGCCCCAGGCCGCCACCCCGGCGAGCGGCATCCGGCCGGGCACGGGACGGGGCCGCACCGGTCCCTGCCAGCCGATGACGATCACCAGGGCACCCAGGCCGGCGACGGCGACGGTCGAGGGCCAGGAGAACCGGGTGAACGAGCCGGCCACGGCCGCGTAGAGGATCCCGCCGGCGAGCACCGCGAGGCCGCCGCGCACCCCGGCGCGATAGCGCGGGACCAGCGCGGCCGGATGGGGCCAGGACGGCTCGTCCTCACTGGGCGCGGCCGGCACGTCCCGGGACCTGGCCCAGGAATCCCAGATCAGGGCGACCGCTACCAGCATGATCAGCAGCCCGTCCAGGGGCTTGCCCGAGATCGCCGAGAAGAACGCGATCAGGAACAGGATCACGACGACCGGGTCACGCGCGGCCGGTGCGAGGCGCCGTCGGCCCAGTTCACCGGCCTGACGCCGGGCGGCGTGATTCACGGGGACACGGTAGCGGCCCCGGGGAACCCCCAGGAAGTCCCGATCAGCCGGGAATTGAGATCACATCTGCCGCATCTTGAAGTACCGGATGATGTCGTCCCGGTTGACGATGTTGACGATGATGAAGCCCACCAGGCCTACCGCGATCACCGCAGTTGCCACTTTCATGGCAGATCCCCCACATTCCCCGCGCTCGCCGCGGCCGCTGCTCTCCCGGCTGTCCTCAACCAGGCATACCCTGGCGGAGCGCATCAAAGCGCTGCCGCGTCGGCACGCGCCGGTACGGCTCAGACCGCGGCCGTGCCGATCAGTCCGTTCCGGGTGACCAGGGCGGCCAGTTCCACGTCGGCCAGGGCCTCCGTGCCCGCTGGGCGGGCCGGCAGGACCAGGTAGCGGTTCTCGGCGCTCGCGTCCCACACCACGATCCCGGTGTCCGCCGGGAGCAGCAACCCGAACTCAGCCAGAACCTCCCGCGGCGAGCGGACCGCGCGGGAGCGGTAGGCCAGGCTCTTGTACCAGCTGGGCGAGGGACCGAGCAGCGATACCGGGTAACAGGAGCACAGCGTGCAGACGATCATGTTGTGCGTGTCCGGGGTGTTCGCCACGACTTTGAGCCGGTACCCGCTCCCCACGTGCCCGGTGTCGAAGCCCAGCTCGGCCGCGGCCGCGTTGCCGTCCGCGAGGAGCCGGCCCGCGTAGCCAGGATCGGACCACGCCCGGGCCACGATCCGGGCCCCGTTCAGCGGGGAAGCGTTGGCGTAGAGCCGGGCCAGCACGGCGTCCAGTTCCGCGTCCGTGGCCAGCCCGGCGGCGAGCACCCGCTCCTCCAGCTGGCGCACGCGGACGGCCGCTGGCTGCTCAGCGTGACCCGCTCCCATCAGCCGACCTCCTCCAGGTAGGACTCCCACAGGTCCACGACCACCGAGTGCGTCCCGGCCGCCCCACAGCGCGGCAGCGGGGAACCGCACCGAGTAGACGGTCTCGACCCGGGGTGGCGTGACACCCCGGGCCCGGTCATCGGGCAGCGGCCACTGTCCGGCCACCTCGACCACTTCCCCGGCCTGCCCGCGCACGTAGCCCGGCAGGCGGGTGTGGTGATCCGGATCGGCCAGCCGGGCCCGGACCCGGGTGCCCGGGCTCAGCGTCACCCGTCCTCCCGGGCAGCCGGCAGGTTCCTGTCCGCCATCAGGTCCTCGCCCGCCAGGAGGGCCTTCTCGGCCAGCAGCGTCTCGATCGCCCGCAGCCAGCGTTCGTAGTAGCCCAGGGCGAGGTACTCCTGGGGCGGGATCCGCTCGATGGCGTCCCGGAACTCATCTACGCTGTAGAGCCCCCGGGCCCGGAGCACGCCGTCCAGCGCGTAGACGCGGGCCTCCCAGTCGTGATGGAACGGGAGCCCGTCCTCGCCCAGCGGAACCGGGCCGAACCCGCTCTGGCCGCCGATGTCGTGCGCCCGGCTCACGCCTGCCCGCCCATCCTGCCTCGTTGTCGTCCCGCACGGCGCGGGCCGTGCGGGGAGCTGGCGGGTCCCGGGGGTGACAAGGAGGGAGCGTCTGCGCGGCCAAGGCCAACCTGCGCGGCCACTTCACACCCTCGGCAGTGGCTCTTCGGTCGGTCATCGGCCCGGGACCCGCTTGAACGTTACCTCGGCCGGCGGCCCGCTGGAAGAGGCCGCGGGGGCAACAGTTGGTGAGGGTCCGCGGCAGCTGGTGGCGCTGTTCCCGGCGCCGCGCGGGGACATCCCGGGAAGGCTTCCGCGCGCCCGCCCGTTGTAGCAGTCCTCGGGCAGCGGAGATAGCGGAGGGTTCGGATGCAGGTCGAGGTCTGGGCGGATGTCATCTGCCCCTGGTGCGGTCTGGGGGCCCACCGGCTGGAGGCGGCGCTGGAACGTTTCCCGCACCGCGATGAGGTGCAGGTGACCCACCGTTCCTTCCAGCTGGACCCGGGTGCGCCACCCGGATCGAGCGAGCCGGCCCGGGACATGCTCCGGAAGAAGGGCCTGGACGACGGGCAGATCGACGCGATGACCCAGCGGGTCGAGGGCCTGGCGGCCAGCGAGGGCCTGCGCCCCTACCACGTCCTGGACAACCAGGTGGGCAGCACCGGACTGGCCCACGAGCTGCTCGCTTACGCGGCCGACCAGGGCAAGCAGGCCGAGGCGTGGCAGCGCCTGTTCACCGCCTACTTCGGCGAGGCGCGGCCCATCTTCTCGGTGGAGGACCTGGTGAGCCTGGCCGGCGAGATCGGGCTGGACCCGCAGGACGCGCGGGAGGCCCTGCTGTCTCACCGCTACGCGGCCCGGGTGGCGGACGAAGGGCGGGAAGCGGCCGAGCTGGGTGCGACCGGCGTGCCGTTCTTCGTGATCGACCGCCGCTACGGCGTGGCCGGCGCCCAGCCGGCGGATACGCTGCTCGCCGCCCTGCAGCGGGCCTGGGACGAGCGGCTGGTGCCGGGCCGCCCCTGACCTCGCGGGCGCCCCTGATCCCCAGGCCATCCTGGTCCGGTTCGGCGGCCCCCTACCCCCTACCGCTCGCCGAACGGGACCAGGATGGTGTCCCCACGCCCGCGCCAGGCGTGGGGACGTTCCGTACCCCCTCACCTGGGGCCATCCGCACGCGCCGGAGCCGGCCCAGGGCCTGCTGCCTAGTGTCCGGGGCGGCCAGGCCGCGCGCAGCGGTGCTGATAACCCTCGGACAAGGTCGGACAGCCTGGTCATCGCCGCCGATCCGACGGAATCCGCCGCTGGTGTCAACTCACCGCGCCCCCCAGGAGTCATGCTGACAAGGGACGGCGAGCAGTCACCGGACCCGTGGCCGTTAATCCAGAGGGGGGATGACGTGGCCGCCGAGGGGGGACCCGGTCCTGTTAGTCCGCGTGACGAGGAGCCGCAACCTGCGGCGCCACCAGCCCCTGCCGGTGATCCTGAGCAGCCGGACCCTGGGCGTATCGCCGCCCAGCAAGACTTCGGCCGGGAACTGACGCTCGCCCGGCAGCGGGCCGGGCTGACCGTGCGGGAGGTGGCCCGGGCGGTGGGCATCCCGGCCAGCACCGCAGGTGATTACTTCGCGGGCCGCCACCTGCCGCCGCCGAGCCAGCCCGGGCTGCTCCCGAGGATCCTCCGGGTCTGCGGCGAGACGGATCCGGACCGGCTGGGCGAGTGGATGAGCACGCTGAACCGGATCCGCCGCGGACCCGGACGGCGGCCGGCCGCCACCGCCGCGCCGTACCGCGGCCTGGCCAGTTTCCAGCCCGAGGACGCGGCCTGGTTCTTCGGCCGCGAAGACCTCACCGCGCGCCTGGTCAGTCTGGCCACCGCCGCACCTGTCCCCGGGGTACCGCTGACCGTGGTCGGGCCCTCCGGCTCAGGCAAGTCGTCGCTGCTGCGGGCCGGGCTGATCCCGTCGCGCCCGGACCGGCCCGGGCGCGGATTAGCGCTGTTCACCCCGGGCGCCAGGCCGCTTCGCGAGCTGGCCCGGCAGCTGGCCAGGCTCGCTCCGTCCGGGCCGGAGCCGCCCGGACTCGGCCCGCCCGAGCTGGGTCCGGCTGAGCTGGATCCGTCTGAGCTGGGGGTACCCGCAGAGAGCATCCGCATTGAAGCGGCCCTGCGCAGCGACCCGGCGCAGGCCGCCCGCCTCATCCCCGGCGGGAGCAACCCCGGCGGTGGGTCCCGTTCCACCCCCGGCAGCGACCCTGGGCTGCTGATCGTGGTGGATCAATTTGAGGAAATCTTCACGGCCTGCCGGGACGAGGTGGAGCAGCATTGCTTCATCGCAGCCACCTGCGCGCTGGCCGGGCCTGCGGTGGTGCTGCTCGCCCTGCGCGCCGACTTCTACGACCGCGCGCTCCGGTACCCGGAACTGGCCCGTGCCCTTCAGGAGCATCAGGTTGTGGTGGTGCCGATGAGCCGCCACGAGGTGCGCCGCGCCATCGTCGAGCCGGCCCGCCTGGCCCGGCTCGCTGTAGACGATGGCCTGGTCGAGCTGCTGCTGCGCGACCTCGCGCCGCACTCCCCGGACGGCAGCCCGGCCGGGGCCGCGCACGAGGCCGGGGCACTCCCGCTGCTCTCCCATGCCCTGCTCACCACCTGGTCGCGCAGTCACGGCGGCCGCCTCACCGTGGCTGACTACCAGGCCAGCGGCGGCATCCGGCACGCGATCGCGCGGACGGCCGACCAGGTCTACGGGGCACTCGGTGACGATGAGCGGGAGACCGCCCGGCGGCTGTTCCTGCGCCTGGTCTACGTGGCCGACGACGCACCTGAGACGCGCAGCCTGGTGCGGCTGGCCGAGCTGCGAGACCGGCCGGGTGACGCCGTGGCGCCCGGTGACGTGCTCGGCCGTTTCGTCGCGGAGCGGCTGATCACCGTGGACGCCGACACCGCGCAGATCACCCACGAGGCCCTGCTCACCGCGTGGCCGCGGCTGCGCAGCTGGATCGACGGCAACCGGGAAGGGCTGCGGGTGCGGCGGCGGCTCAGCGACGCCGCACGAGCCTGGGACGAGGCCGGGCGCGATCCCGCCGCCCTGCTCCGCGGCGGCCAGCTCGCGCTGGCCCGCGACTGGGCCGCCGACCCGGTCAACCGGGACAGCCTGGGCACGCTGACCCGGGCGTTCGTGGACGCGGGGGTCGTGCAGGAACGGCTGCAGGAGGCTGCGGAGCGCAACCGCACGCGGCGGCTGCGCCGCCTGGTCGCGGCCCTGACCGTCCTCGTCATCCTGACCGTCGCCCTGGCCGGGTACGCCTTCCAGCAGCGCCAGGCGGCGACGAGCGCCCGCAACACCGCGACGGCCGCGAAAAACACCGCTCAGTCGCGAGAGGTGGCCATCGAGGCCGACCAGGTCCGCGGGCAGAGCGCCGGGCTGGCCGCCCAGCTGAGCCTGGCCGCCTACCGGATCGCGCCGACCGCCGACGCGCGGGCCAGCCTGCTCGAGTCGTCCGGCAGCCCGGCGTCGGCCCGGCTGATCGACTCGACCGGGGTGGTGCAGGCGGTCAGCCTCAGCCCTGATCATCACGTGCTCGCGGTGGCCGGCGCGGACGGCACGCTCCGGCTGTGGGACGTGACCCGGCCCGGTCACCCCGTCCCCTTCGGCACGCCGCTCTTAGCCGCCAACCGCCAGGAGCCGCTGTACGCGGTGGCGTTCAGCCCGGACGGCGGTCTCCTCGCCGCCGCGGGCGCCGGGCAGAAGGTGATGCTCTGGGACATGCGGACGCCGGGCCGCCCAGCCGAGCTCGGGTCCCCGCTGACCGGCCCGGCGAACACCGTGTACTCGCTGGCTTTCAGCGCCCGCGGGTCGCTCCTGGCCGCCGGCAGCGCCGACGACACGGTCCGGCTCTGGAGCGTGGCTGATCCGGAGCATCCGACGGCGGTGGGACGGCCACTCACCGGACCGGCGAAGTTCGTTCAGGCGGTGGCGTTCAGCCCGGACAGCACCGTGCTCGCCGCGGGCAGCGCGGACAAGACCGTCCGGCTGTGGAACGTGTCCGACCCGGCGCGCCCGGTGACGCTGGGCAAACCGCTGACCGGACCTTCCCAGCAGGTGAACTCCGTGGCGTTCAGCCCGGACGGGCGGATGCTGGCCGCCGGCAGCCAGGACAGCAAGGTCTGGCTGTGGAACGTGACCACGCCCGCCCGGCCGGTCCCGGAGGGCTCCCTGACCGGGGCGACCGACTGGGTGAACGCCGTCGCGTTCAGCCCCGACGGGCGCAGCCTGGCCGAGGGCAGCAGCGATGACCGGGTGCTGGTCTGGGACCTGGCCACCCGTGAGGTATCCGCCTCGCTGCCCCAGCCGCAGCCGGTCACGTCGCTGGCCTGGGACGGCGGCGGCCGCCTGGTGGCCGGGGACGCGGACGGCCATGTCCGCCTGTGGACACTGCCTACCCCGGTGCTGCGCACAGGCGGCGCGGTGAACAGCGTCGCGTACGGCGACGATGGCCAGCGGCTCGCGGTGGGCGGCCCCCGCCTCCAGCTGTGGGATCCCGTCACCCGCACCCAGCTGGCCGCCGCCGCGGTGCCGGGCCCTGCGGGCACGATCGTCAACGCGGTGGCCTTCCAGCCCGGCGGGAGCACCCTGGCAGCCGGTTACAACGACGGGAAGATGCAGCTCTGGAGGATCAACCACGGCAGGTCGCTCGCTCAGCTGAGCCGCCCGGTCCCGGCGTCCGCCCCCGGCAGCCTGGTCGAATCCACCGCGTTCAGCCCGGACCGCACGATGCTGGCGACCAGCGGCGATGACGGCACCGTGCGGCTGTGGTCGGTCACTGACCCGGCACATCCCCGGCTCCTGGCGAAGGTGCAGGACTCGGGTACCTACGTGTTCTCGGTGGCGTTCAGCCCGGACGGGCACACGCTCGCGGCGGCGAGCGCGGACGACCTCACCCGGCTGTGGAACGTCAGCCAGCCCGCCCGCCCCGCGAGGATCGGGAAGCCGCTGGGAGGCCCGGCGAGCTATGCCATCTCGGTCGCGTTCACTCCCGACGGCCGCACGCTGGCCGTCGGGAGTGCCGACAAGACCGTGCGGCTGTGGGACGTCACCGACCGGGCCCGGCCGGTCCGCCTGGGCCGCCCGCTCACCGGCCCGGGTGGCTACGTGTACTCGGTGGCGTTCAGCCCGGACGGGCAGACGCTGGCCAGCGGGGCGACGGACCGGACCGTGTGGCTCTGGCGCGTCAGTGACCCGGCCCGGCCCCGCCTCCTGGCCGCGCTGACCGGCCCGGCGCAGCAGGTGTGGTCGGTGGCCTTCTCGCCTGTGGGCACCACCCTGGCCGCGGGCAGCAACGACGGCACCGTCCGGCTCTGGGACACCCGCGCTAGCGCCGCCGCCGAGGGTGTGTGCGCCGTAGCGGGCCAGCCGATCACCAGGACCGAGTGGGCCAACTACGTCCCCGGACGCCTCTACGCGCCGCCGTGCCGGTGAGCCTGCAGCAACGCGCGGGCCCGCAACGCCACCTCCAGCTCGAACCGGGCTCCCGGCTCGGCCAGCACCGACCCGAACAGGTCCTGGATCTGCGCAGCCGGTAGCGCTCGCGCCATCCAGCTACGGCCCACGCTGGACGGGCTGACCGCGCTGGGCCGCCAGCTCGGCATCCTCCTGCCCAGCAGCAGCGCGCTGAGCACGGTCAGCACCGCGTTCGTGGGGCAGGAGGAAGGCTCGGCGTTCCTGAAGGCACTGAACGCGTCCCCGACCGCGGCCGGGGTCAGCTCCAGCGTCATCGCGACCTGGGACGACGAGGGCGAGACGCCCCTGAGAGCACGAACGCGTTCCTGCCGTCCGCCCCGAACGTCACCAACATCACTGTCAACCGCCAGTGCGTGCTGGACTCCTCCGATCACCTTGAGATCGCCGCGGACCCGGTCGCCATGGCCGACATGCCCAACGCGCCCGACCCGGCCCAGCCCGTCCGGGTGCCGTGCCTGGTCGTGCTCCCCGTGACCGGCCCCGCGGGCCCCGTGCCCTCCTTCTGAGCCGGACTGCCCAGTGACCCGGCCTAGCCCGCCGTAGCGGGATGGCCGAGATAATCGGTGCTGTGCGCACTAACGACGAGGTCGCGGCGCTGCTCGCCGAGTACGCGGACCTGCTCGCCATCACCGGCGGTGACGCGTTCCGGATCAGGTCCTACGAGAAGGCTGCCCGCTCCGTCGGGGGCTACCCGGAGGACCTGGCCCGGGCCGATCCGGCGGAGCTGGACCGGATCCCGAACGTGGGCCGGGCCATCGCCGCCAAGATCCGCGACTACCTGGGCACAGGCCACATCCGCCAGCTGGACGCGCTGCGCGCCAAGGTCCCGGGCGGGGTGCGCCGGCTGACCGAAGTGCCCGGCCTGGGGCCGAAGCGGGCGATGATCTTGTACACCGAGCGGGGCATCGACTCCGTGGACGAGCTCGCGGCGGCGATCACCGCGGGCCGGCTGGAGGGGCTGCCCGGGTTCGGCCCCAAGTCCGAGGAGAACCTGCTCCGCGGCATCGAGCTCATCCGCAAGTCCGCGGGCCGGGTCCGGATCGACACCGCGATGGACCTGGCCGCGGAGCTCATCACCAGGCTGTCCGCCGTGCCCGGCTGTACCCGGTGCGCCTACGCGGGTTCGCTGCGCAGGATGCGGGACACGATCGGGGACGTGGACATCCTCGCGGTGGCCGATGACCCGGCCGCGCTGATGACCGCGTTCCGGGAGCTGCCGCTGGCCGCTGAGGTCATCGCCAGCGGCGACGCGAAGACCTCGATCCGGGCCCTCGACGGGATCCAGGCCGACCTACGGGTCGTCCCGGAGGGCAGCTGGGGCGCGGCGCTGCTGTACTTCACCGGGTCGCAGGCGCACAACGTCCGGCTCCGCGAGATGGCCGTGCACCGCAAGCTCAGGCTGTCCGAGTACGGCCTGCAGGAGTCCGGGACGGGGGCGGTGCTCGCCGCCGGGACCGAGGAGGAGGTGTACCAGGCCCTGGGGCTGCCGTGGATCCCTCCGCCGCTGCGCGAGGACAGCGGGGAGATCGAGGCCGCGCAGCGCGGCGAGCTTCCCGTCCTGGTCACGGAGGCGGACCTGCGCGGTGACCTGCACACGCACACCAACCTCACCGACGGCGTCGCGTCCCTGACCGACATGCTGGGGGCCGCGGCGGCCCGCGGCTACGCCTACTACGCGATCACCGACCACGCCCCCAACCTGTTCATGCAGCGGATGACCGACGAGAAGATGCTGGCCCAGCGGGCCGAGGTACGCCGCCTGGACGGCCAGTACGGCGGGATGCGGCTGCTGCACGGCACCGAGCTCAACATCGGCCCGGACGGCGAGGTGGACTGGCCCGCGGAGTTCCTCGACGGCTTCGACCTGTGCGTGGCCTCGGTGCACTCGCACTTCACCCAGCCGCGGGAGGAGATGACCCGGCGGATGCTGCGGGCCATCGAGAACCCGCACGTGGCGATCCTCGGCCATCCCACCACCCGGCTCATCGGCCGGCGGGCGCCGGTGGACGCGGACCTCGACGCCGTGTACGCGGCGTGCGCGCGTACCGGCACCGCGATCGAGATCGACGCGTTCCCCGACCGGCTGGACCTGTCCGCCGAGCACGTCCGGCTGGCCCGCCGGCACGGCGCGCGATTCAGCATCGACAGTGATGCGCACGCGGTCGGCCACCTCGCCGCGATGCGCTACGGGATCGGCACCGCGCAGCGCGGCTGGCTCAGCGCGGACGAAGTGATCAACACCTGGCCGCTGGACCGGCTGACGGCCTTTGTGCACGCCAAGAAGAGGCCTATCGGCCGAGCCTGACCGGACGCAAGTCCCTGCCGCCCGTCTGCCGGCCGCGGTTCACTAGACAGTGACGGGGACGGCAAGAGCCGTTCCCGTCCCGCAACTTTCCGGCCGGGCGCTCCTCCTGGGCGCGGGCGCGCGCAGGCCCAGGGGCAGGTACGCGTCATTCCTGATGATCACCGCGCCGCCCGCGGGTCCGCACGCAGGTAACGCAGGAACCAGTCGCGGGCCAGGGACGCCACCTGCTCGAGCGTCCCGGGTTCGGCGAACACATGGCTCGCCCCTGGGATCACCACAAGCTGGCTTTCGCTCCGCAACTGCGCCCGGGCGGACTCGTTCAGTTCGAGCACCCGGTCGTCCAGGCCGCCGACGAGGAACAGGGTGGGGGCCCGCACCGCGCCCAGCGCCGCCCCGGCCAGGTCGGGACGGCCGCCGCGGGAGACCACGGCCGCGATCCCGCTGCCCGGCTCGGCGGCGGCCCGCAGCGCCGCGGCCGCCCCGGTGCTGGCCCCGAAGTAACCCACCGGAGCGTGCCGCAGCCCGGGCTGCCCGCGGAGCCACGTAGTGGCGGCGAACAGCCGGCCGGCCAGCAGGCCGATGTCGAACACGTTGGCCCGGTCCGCTTCCTCTTCTGGCGTGAGCAGGTCGAAGAGCAGGGTGCCCAGCCCGACCACGTGCAGGGCCCCGGCCACGAACATGTTGCGAGGGCTGTTGCGGCTGCTCCCGCTGCCGTGGGCGAACACCACTACCCCGCGCGCGCCGGGCGGGATGGTCAGCCGTCCCGGCAGCGGGACCGTCCCGGCCAGCACGAGCACGTCCCGGTCCGCCGGGGGCCGCTCTTCCTCGCCAGGCTTGATCTCGTCCGCCTGCGCCTCTGTGGACCGGCGCAGCAGGTCCACCACTTCCTCGTCACCCGTCTGGGCGAAGTCCCGGTACCACTGGCCGATAGCCAGGAACGGCTCGGGAGCCTCCACGCAGACCACCTCGTCCGCCACGCTGGCCAGCGCATCGATCGAGACCGGCGGCGCGACCGGGACGGCCAGCACCACCCGGGCCGCCCCGTGCGCCCGCGCTACCTGGCACGCCGCCCGCGCGGTGGAGCCGGTCGCGATCCCGTCGTCCACCACGATCGCGGTCCTGCCGGTCAGTGGTACCCGCGGGTGACCGGAGCGATAGCGGTCAGCCCGCCGGCCCAGCTCGGTCCGCTCGCGCTCCTCGACCCCCGCGAACTCCCGGTCGCTGACGTGTTCCGCCCCGATCACGTCGTCGTTGACCACCCGGACACCGTCCTCGCCGATCGCGCCCATGGCCAGCTCGGGCTGGGCAGGCAGGCCGATCTTGCGGACCAGGATGACGTCCAGGGGCGCGCCCAGCGCCCGGGCGATCTCGTAGGCGACCGGGACACCGCCGCGGGGCAGGCCGAGCACCACCGTGCCCGCTCCCCGCTCCCCCATCAGCAGTCTGGCCAGCCGCCGGCCGGCGTCGGCGCGATCGAGGAAGGGCATCACGTCCACCCCCGCTCATGTCCCGAGCGACCTGAGCAGCCGCCGGGTCCGTACGGCATCCTCCCCGCGGCCGAACTCCCCGGCCACGAAGTCGGTCACCCCGGCGTCGGCCACGTCGGCGAGCTGGGCCTCGACGGCCGCCTCGTCCCCGACCAGCGCCACGTCGGCGGGGCCGGCCGCTCCCTCCCGGTCCAGCATGGCCCGGTACGACGGGAGCTGGCCATAGATGGCGAAGACCTCGGCCGCGGCGGCCCGGGCCCCGTCCGGGTCACTGGTCACGCAGATGGGCAGGATGCACACCACGCGCGGGCTGGGCCGCCCCGCCTCCCTCGCCGCGGCGGCGATGGTCGGCACGATGTGCGACCGCACCGTGGCCGGGCCGGTCATCCACAGCACCGTGCCGTCCGTGTACTCAGCGGCCAGCCGCAGCATCCGGGGCCCCAGTGCCGCGAGCAGCAGCGGGACGGGCGTGGGCCCGGGAATGGTCAGCGTGATGTCGGCACTCAGCTGATTCCCGTGCACCTTGGCCGGCTCGCCGTGCAGCAGGGGGCGCAGGATCGAGAGGTACTCCCGGGTGTGCTCGACCGGCTTGCTGAAGTCGCAGCCGAACATGTGCCGGATGACGACCTCGTGGGAGGTGCCGACCCCCAGGGTCAGCCGCCCGTCGGTGGCGGCGGCCACGGTCAGCGCCTGCTGGGCCAGGGCGGCCGGATGCCGCGGGTACGTGGGCACGACCGCCGTGCCCAGCTCGATGCCGGGCACCTGGCTGCCGGCCACCGCGAGCGCGGTCAGCGCGTCGAGACCGAAAATGTTACTCATCCACGCGGACGCGAAGCCGTCGTCCACCGCCCGGCGCAGTGCGTCGCGCACCTGGCCGAGAGCGTCCGGTCCGGTCGAGTCCGGCAATGACACGCCAATCCGCATGGGGTTCTCCTGTCTGTCTCCCTGGCGGGCCACCTCGGTGTGGCTCGCCTCAGTCCTGCCCCGCGTAGGCCACCGCTACCTCCGCAGCCAGCCCGGCGTTGTCGGCGATCAGCTGCCGGTTGACCTCGATACTGCGCCCCCCGCTGAGCTCGTGCACCAGGTCCAGCACGGCAGGGGTCACCGCTTGCCCCCGGATCCCCTGCTGGCTGACCCGGTCAACCGCCTCGGCCAGGATCGGCTCGATGTCCAGCGACGGGTCCGGTGGCCGGGTCAGCAGCACGCCAGCGGTTCCGTTGAGGAGCCAATGCGCAGCGGTGAGGCGGGCGGCCTCCGCGGCGGCGGTCACCACCGCGGACACGGGTGGGCCACCCTGGGCGCTGTAGAACATCGGGAGCGTGCGGGTGCGCCAGCCGAGCACCGGCACGGCGAGGGTCTCCAGCAGTTCCGCGGTGGCCGCCACGTCGAGGATGGACTTGACGCCGGACGACACCACCAGGGCCTGGGTGCGGGCGATCTGCGGCAGATCGGCCGACACGTCGGGGACGGTGGCGAAGCCGCGGTGCACCCCGCCGGTGCCGCCCGTGGCCATGAACCGGATGCCGGCCAGCCGGCAGACGGCCAGCGTGCCGCCGACCGTGGTCGCCCCGAGCGCGCCCTGGACCAGGCAGGCGGCCAGGTCACGGGCCCCGACCTTGCGGGCCGCGACACCGGCGCTGGCGAACCGCTTCAGGTCAGACTCGGTGAGCCCGACCCGCATCGCGCCGTCCACGATGCCGATCGTGGCGGGAACGGCGCCCGCCTCGCGGACCCGGGCCTCGGAGGCCAGCGCGACCTGGACCCCCTCGCCGCCGGGGAAGCCGTGCGAGACCAGGGTCGTCTCCAGCGCCACCACTGGGAGCCCGCGGCCCATCGCGTCCTGTACTTCGTCCGTCATCAGCGGCGTAGTCGCCGTCACGGCATCGCTCCCATCTTCGCCACCGCCCGGGCCGCCGCGGCCAGGCCCATGCTGACCCCCCCGACCAGGTATCCCGCGGCGAACGCGTCGCCCGCCCCGGTCGAGTCCACCGCGTCCACCGGATGCGCCGGATGCTCGGCGCCCCCGGCCCGCACGCCCCGGGCACCCAGCTTCACCACCAGATCGGTCCCGGGCAGGTCCCCGATCAGGTCCGCCTCGGCCTCGGTGCCGAACACGACCTCGGGCCGGAGCCGGCCGAGCAGCGCGCGGAACCGGGCTACGCCGTACTCATTCAGCACGGCCGTTGATGATAGGTCAACGCTGAGCCGGGGCACCCGGGCGGCCGCCGCCAGCGCGGCCCCGCTGACCGGCGCCCGGGTCAGGCTGTACGCCGGAAGGTGCAGCAGGCCGCAGCCCGCGAGCCAGCCGTCGTCGAGGGCGTCCGCACTCAGCTGGGGGCCGACGCCGCGGTCGGTCAGCATCGACCGGCTGGCCCCGTCGTGGGACAGGGAGACCACCACCCCCGTCGGTCCCTCCACCACCGGCCCGTGCAGGGAAACACCCCGGTTGCGCAGGTCGCTGGCGACCAGCTGGGCGGCCAGGTCGGTGCCCCGGGCCGCGATGAGCCGGGCCTGCCCGCCGAGGGCCGAGATCCACGCCGCCACGTTGGCGGCCTGGCCACCAGCCCCGACCCAGGTGCGCGCGGGCGTGTCGGTCTCCTCCGCCACCGGTCCCTCCGGGCAGACCACGACGTCCAGGTGCGCGTCGCCCAGCACGCAGAAGAGTGTCACTCGGCGCTGGTGTCCCATCCTGTCGGTGAACGATAAGCAATTGATCATCTCACCGGCGTGGCTGGCCACTACGCTGAGCCCCGTTGACGTGCGGCAACTCAGAGCCGTGGTCTGGGCGAAGGAGAATCAGATGCCCCTGTTCGGCAGCGGGTCGGGCGACACGACGACGTGGGAGCCCCAGGCCGCGGACAGCCGCCTGGCGCACACCGCGGGCGCCGCCCCGGGCGCGGTGTTCACCTCTGATCTGTCGGTGTCGGAGTACGCGCTGCTGGGCGAGGCAGGATTCGAGCCGCTGGGTTTCGTGGTCGGCTCATCGATCTACCACATCGGCATCCAGGTCGGCCGCTGGTCCCAGAACGCCGAACTGCAGGTCCTCACCCAGGCCATGTACAGCGCCCGTGAGCTGGCCATGACCCGGATGCGCGCGGAAGCCGACCACCTTGGCGCCGACGGCGTCGTCGGGGTCTCGCTGCGGATGCAGATGTACGCCTGGGGCCAGGAGGTGCTGGAATTCGTGGCTACCGGCACCGCGGTCAAGGCCCTCGGGGGCGAGGGCGCGCACCGGGCCCCGGACGGCCGCGCGTTCACGTCGGACCTGTCCGCCCAGGACTTCTTCCGGCTGCTGGCCGCGGGGGCCGTCCCGGTGGCGTTCGTGCTGGGCACCTGCGTCTACCACATCGCGCACCAGTCGGCCATGCAGGCGCTGCGCCAGTCCGGGCGGAACCAGGAGATGATCCAGTTCACGCAGGGCGTCTACGAGGCCCGCGAACTGGCCCTGGTCCGGATGCAGACCGAGGCGTCCGACGCCCGTGCGTCCGGCATCGTCGCCGTGAACGTGGCGGTCTCCAACCATGTGTGGGGCGAGCACGCGACCGAGTTCCTCGCCACCGGGACCGCGATCCGGCGGCTGGGCGAGGAGCACCGGCTGCCCGCCACGACCCCGAAGCCCACGTTCACGCTGGGCCTGGATAACTGACTTTACCGGTGGGCTGGGCAGCCGTCCGTGCCCCATGCTGGCGGTATGCGATCGGTCTGCGTGTTCTGCGGCTCCAATCCCGGCCGGCGCCCGGAGTACCTGGCGGGCGCCAGGGACCTGGGGCGGACCCTGGCCGGCCGCGGGATCCGGGTCGTCTACGGCGGCGCGCACGTCGGCACCATGGGCGCGCTGGCGGACGCGGTCCTGGCGGCGGGCGGCGAGATCGTCGGGGTGATCCCCGGGCTGCTCGTTGACGCCGAGGTGGCCCACCCAGGGCTGAGCGAGTTGCGGATCGTGGAGAGCATGCACGAGCGCAAGGCGACGATGGCGGCCCTCGCCGACGGGTTCATCGCGCTGCCCGGCGGGCTCGGCACCCTGGAGGAGTTCGCGGAGATTGTCACCTGGGCCCAGCTAGGACTGCACGCCAAGCCGACGGGGCTGCTGAACCTGCTGGGCTACTACGACAGGTTGCTGGGGTTCCTCGACCACGCCACAGATGAGCGCTTCGTCCGCCCGGATCACCGGGACATGATCCTGGCCCGGCCGTCGGCCGCGGAGTTGCTGGCGGCCATGGACGGCTGGACCGCGCCGGCGCGGACCCCGGCCAAGTGGATCGACGCCGATGGCTCGGACATCTCCCCCGGGACTCACCTGAATCACCCCGGGCGCTGAGGCGCACGGGCCGCGCTCCGCATTCCTCCCATCAGGCCAGGTAGGTAGTGGGAGCGGTGGTGTAGGTGCGTCCCGCCGGGGTGGTCCAGGTGACGTAGCCGGGGGTCAACTGGGTGACGGTCCAGCCAGGTGCCTGCTTGCAGTGGTGGTCGCGCCGGCAGGCGGGAATGTGCGTGCATTTTGCAGGTTAAGCTCGCGCCCCGGCGGCTCGTTGCTACCGGCGGCCATCCGGGCCGTCGGCGTCGCGCACCAGCGGCGGAGGCATCTCCACCCTGAAAACACGCAGCGCGCGTGCCCGTACGTCCACGTGGCACCGACAGACCAGCCAGCCCGACCCGGCGACTTACGGAAACCGCCTTCGCGAGCGCACCCGTCCGCGGCAAGAGCGGGCGACGGCCCGCCCCTGACCTTGGAGCCCCGGCAGGGAGAATGGGAGCGTGAGGAACGGGTGGCGGCGATGGATCCCCGGGCCCAAGCACGGGCTGGCGGCTGTGGCCGAACGGGCATCCGGTGGTGCGCCTGCCATCCAGCCGGGACCTGGACGTGGTCGCCATGGCCAACGACCGGGTGAGCAAGGGCGCGCCCTTGCTGGCCGACGTCTACGCCGACGCAGCAGCAGGCCCACTCGGCTGATCACAAGCACTGTCCGGACAGCCCGCGTCGCGGCAGATCCGGGCGTTCGCTTGGAGATGCCTTCGCGCGTGCTGGGTAGTCGGGGAATCCGCGTTTCACGCGAACGGAGAGCCTTGGCTGGCGGAGCTTTCCCGGTGTACGCGGACTGGAGTAGCGTCGAAGCGACCGATCGGCACCCGCCCGGGGGATGGGCAAAAGGGAGGTCAACATGTTTGTACAGGTGATCCAGGGCCATGTGTCCGACGCCGCGCAGGTGCGCGCGCAGCTTGACAGATGGGTCCAGGAGGTGGCCCCGAGAGCCGTGGGATGGCTTGGCAGCACATCCGGGGTTACTGACGGCGGAATGCTGATTGCCCTCGCACGTTTCGAGTCGGACGAGGCGGCGCGGCAGAACAGTGATCGGCCGGAGCAGACGGCGTGGTGGGAGCAGACGGCGGCGCTGTTCACCGACGAGCCGGTGTTCCACAACAGCACGTCGGTCGAGGTTGACACTGCCGGTGACCCTTCGCAGGCCGGCTTCGTGCAGGTCATGCAGGGTCGTTCGAGCGATCCGGACCGCGCGCGTGAGTTGATGGCGAATGATCCCGCCGACTGGCGGGAGTTCCGACCTGACATTCTCGGCACCGTCTCGGTGGGTCACGACGGTGGCGCCTGGACGATGGCGATCTACTTCACCTCCGAGGAGTCGGCTCGCGAAGGTGAACAGAAGGAACCACCGCCGCAGATGCAGGAGATGATGAAGGAGATGGACGCGCTCACCATCGGCGAACCCGTCTTCTTCGACCTCAGGGATCCGTGGCTTCACGCCCCGAGTTGACGCGACCGGAACGGACCATGGGCGATCCGAAGCTACGATTCGCGTGGACTTGACACTTTGAGGGGCTGAGCTACTACCCCCGTCGTGCGGGCCGCGACCGTGCCCGGCCAGAGTCCGTGCTGACCGTGCCATCCGGTCACCTGGATCGCCAGAGTTGAGGGCGCCCGGAACTGGTGGATCTGGACGCCAATCAGCGAGCTCTGCATCCAGTGACGGCCCAGCGCATAGTCGATCTGGCGGCTCTACGAAGATGTGTGAGAACGCCAGCCGCTTATCTCGGCGGAACCACAGGCTCTCAAGATTACGAGTGAAATGCCGGGCAGCGCATAAACGTGCGTGCATTCAAGGCACTCAATTCGGCAATGCCGGACGTCTGCCGGGCTGAAGCCGCGGGAGACCTCGGCTGGTCAGGTGCCGGAGGCCATGTACGCGGCCGGGATGCAGTTCGGGTGACGGTCAAGATTCTTGCGGGCCCGCTCATAGCGCCTCGTGGTGCGTGGGTCTGCGTGACGGGCGGCGATCTGGACGTTGCGCAAGTTGACCCCGGCGCCGGGCATGGTGGTGACGAAGGTGTGCCCCGAGCATATGCGGATGTGCCCTGGTGATCTGGACTCCGCCGGCCTCGGCGAGTCGCCGCAGGCGGCGGGTGGCGGCGTAGCGATCCATCCGGGCGGCACGGCTATTGAGGAGGATCGGCCCGGGAGTGCGGATGCCTATCGCCTGGTCGATGGCCCGGCCGACGGCTGGCGGCAACGGGATCAGGACGACCTTGGTGCCTTTGCCGCACACCCGCAGCACCCGGTGACCATGTTCTTCGCCCAGGTCGGCGATGTGCGAGCCGGTGGCCTCGAAGATCCGCAAGCCCAGCAGCCCCAGCATCGCGACCAGCGCGAAGTCGCAGGGATTGGCGGACTGCCGGGCCGCGCACCAGGTCAGGAAGGAGCGCAGGTCGGATTCGGCGTGGTAGCGGGAGGAGCCCTTGAAACGGGCCAGGCAGGCAGCCACTGCCAGCCGCAGCTGATCAGTGCACGGCACAGGACGATCGGAGGGGATGGAGGCCAGCTCGGTGAAGTTCATCGTGCCCCGGCACTGCGCCTGCTCCCCGCAGCCGCCAAGATCGCGAAACCTGCACCAGGCACGGCAGATGCGGATGCAGAGCGGCCCTCGCCGGCAGCGGCTGACAAGCCTGAGCCGAGAGCAGGAAGAGGAGCTCGCCTGGAAACATTTACGGCCGTCCCTGGATTGGGTGCCAGCGTCACCTCATAATGGAGCCGAAGGCAGATACTGGCTCCGTTCGGCTGGGACCCAAGGCCGATAATCGGTGTCATCTGGGAACCCAGCGCAAGCTTCTGCTTCGGCCCTTCGCCGGATCACCTGCTAAGAGAAGGGAATGCTAATGGGTACAGAGCGACAGGTGATGCAGGAGTACCTTGACGCGCTCGTCAAGCGTGCCGACTTCCCGAGCTACTTCACCGAGGACGTCGTCGCCACGTTCGAGGGGACCGACCAGCGGGCCGAGGGCCGGGAGGCCGCCGGACAGCTGATCCGGTACGTGCATGAGGGCGCGTTCGACGCGCGGATGGAGCTGAAGAACCTGCTGGCCGACGACGGCAAGGCAGCAATCGAGGCGGACTTCGTCGGCACCCACACTGCCGAGTTCGCCGGAATCCAGCCCACGGGCCGGGCAGTCCGGGTCCCCTACTCGGTGGTCTACGACCTGCGCGGTGATCAGATCAGCGCGCTGCGCATCTACTTCCCGATGAGCCTGCTCATCGAACAGCTCACGAACTGAGCCTGCCCGGCTGTCCCGCCGGGGCATGCTCCGAGCTCGGAGTAGAACCACCCAATTCAGCCGCGCCCGCAGCGGCAAATGAGCGCGTTGACGGACGTGGCAGAGCACGCATAAGTATGCAAGCCACGCTGATCGCGGGCCGCGAATTCCAAGGTGACGGGACCGTGACCCACCTGCCGGGCGCAAAATAAGCGCCCGCCGAGCCGCCTTATTGCGCGCCCTGTGGCCGACCGAAATAGTCGTCCATGGCGCAACCGAACGAGCAATATGCTGTCGTCTGCGCGGCCCGGGCCCGCTGCGCTTGCGGGCTGCTGGTCACATGATGAGAGCTGGGCTAGCCGCTGCTGGTGGGCTCCAAGTGCACATGCTGCCGGATAGCGGACTCGACAGCATCGGGTCGTCCGGCGTAATGAGCTGCCGGACGAAGCGGCCGACGTCGAGCACCAGCGCCTGCTTCTTCCCCGGTCGGCCCGGATCCAGGCTCACCCAGCAGCGGGATTCGCAGTGCCCCGGATCCAGCACCTGCCCCCGCATGCGCTCAGGATGCGGGCGCCGTACCGTCTGCCTGGCGCTGCACCTTGGAGTCGTCGTCGTGATCGCACCCGCCAGCAGGACGCCCAGCGCCGCCATAGCGCTCGAGTACCAGGGAAGGTACCGCCCGCGACCAGCGACTACACCGTCGGCTCACCAGGCTGAACCGGTATGCGGCTGGCGTCGGTGGGGCCGATCACCCGCCCCGGGCCGTGCCCCGCTCGGCCGACCGCCATGCCTAGCCGATGCCGGCCCTGCGCCCATGGTGCCGGTCTGGTCGGCCCACCGTCGTAATGCGCACCGGGATGGCGAACATAACGGCCGGGCCGTATCGTTGATGTCGACATCTACCGGCTGGATCGTATTCACTGGGATGCCTGCCGCCCTGTACCGTTCGATCAGGTTATCCCGTCCCTCCCGCGGCAGCGCGAATAGGATGAATTCGGCGTTATCGCTTGCACTGAGGAGAATGTTTCCCTGCTCGTCAAACAATATGACTTTCTCGATGTAGTTAATAGGGGGATCAGGCCACTCACCCGGCCCGAAGGAAACTACTTTTCGCAGCAGTCGAGCCCGGTCCTCGGCAAGCGGCTCCTCGCGTCGTTCCAGCGGGCCCGCGGTAGGTACTGGCTGGCCGGGGAGCAGGGCCGCGGCCTGCGCAGAGCCCAGAACGGCCAGCAGCCGTGACGCGTCGAATTCAAGGCGAAATCTTGTGCCGTAACGCAGGGCAACCTCGAACAATGCATCGATAGCCAGCGCCCGCAACTCCGGGCGCGTGCCTGAGCCGTGCGTGGTCGAGGAAGTCACAGCGGGGCGTGGTCATGCCAGAACCAGACTCCCAGCTGCCGCCAGGGCGGCGACGATGGCGTCCGCGATCAGATAGGCAAGCAGCGCGGCGGCGGCCGCGGGCAGCAGCGCCGTGAGCAATTGCTCGATTTTCTCCTTAAGCCAGTCCCGGAGTTCGCCGAGGCGCTTCTTGAGCTCGTCCAGGGTCGGGAAGCAGGTCATCTCGCACAGGCCCGACACGCTCTCATAGAAGAAGAAGCAGGCTTTCCCCCGCGGCGTTGGTCGTAATGCCTGACGCGAAGGTCGAAGAGCTGGTTGCCCGCTCCCCGTGGCACTCCCTTGAGTATGAGTTTCACCCCGAGATGAGGGACGATCGCGCGGACGCATCCCCCGACGAAATCGCCGTCGTCCACGTCGATGACAAGCAGCATGTTGCCGGGCAGGTCCTGGGTGTAGCGAGCGATTACCCGCTGGGCGAGGCCCGGGGACGCGGCGGCCGGCCACGGGAGCATCGCGTCCCTGTTACCGCGGGTCACTAGGTCGGCGATGTGTTCGGCCTCGCGTTCGGGATCACGGGATGCCGGGCGCGGTGCGCTGGCACGCTGCTGCATTACGTGCGTGAGTTCGTGTGCGAGCAGCCACTGCCGCTCCGGCGATGAGCCAGAGCTATCACCCAGCCCGATGTGGTGCC
>CAVVTM010000028.1:0-208475 GCA_963751175.1 uncultured Actinomycetes bacterium
CCCGGCCGCCTCGAAATCCAGGTCTATGCAGGTCAGATCGGCGCGGCGGGCCGGGATGCCGATCAGCACGGCAGGCAGCGGCAGTGACCGGAGCACCGGCAGCCGCACGTCGTGCCACTCCACATCCATCACGATGACCGCATCCACCAGCGCGGATGCGGCGACCCGCTGCAACCCCTCGACGCCTTCGTCCTGGGTCAGCAGCAGCACGTCGTGGTCGAAGCGCCGCGCCGTGGTCACCACCGACATGGCGAAACGCATGAGCACCGGGACGTAGATGCCCGACCGCAGCGGCACCACCAGGGCGATGACGTTCGACCGGTGGCTGGCCAGCGCCCGCGCGCCCGCGTGCGGCTGGTAGCCCAGCGCCGCGACGGCATCCAGGACGCGCCGCCGGGTCGGCTCGGAGATCGATCGCTTGCCGCTGAGCACATAGGAGACGGTGCTCGGCGAGACGTCCGCCTGCCGTGCGACGTCAGAGATCCTGGCCAAGGCCCCGTCCATGGATTCGAAGCGCTTCGATGGCAGGGATGCTAGACCTCTGGTGCGGCCCGCACAAGCCCCGCGCCGCGGCGCGGGGCTCGTGCGCGGCGCGGCGCGCGGATCAGCCGCGGGCCAGCTGCTCCACGCGCGCGTGCAGGTGCGGCAGGTATTCCTCGGACTCCGGCTTCATCAGCACGCTGCGCAGGATGCGGGCCGCGGGCGCGTCCACGCCGACCCCGGGATGGCGCACGGCGAACGCGCCCGCGCCGGCCCGGAGCGTGCTCAGGAAGACCGGGTCGGGGCCGGTCATCCCGTTCCGCAGCACCCGCTCGGAGGCGGCGTCGATGCGGGACAGGGTGACCGGCTCGGTGACCGGGAAGTAGCTGACGATGTCCAGTTCTGGCGGCTGGTAGAGGCTGAGGTCCGCGGAGGCGCCGATCAGGTCCGCCCAGTCCAGCGCGGACCGCCGCCCGGCGGCGAGCACCTGGCCGAGCCCGTCCCGGGTGGGCGGCAGCACCTGGAAGGTGAGCCACAGCGCGGCTGCCGACGCGCCGGCCCGGGAGCACTCCAGGCTGATCTCGCCCAGGTGCAGCTCGGCCGAGGTGAAGTAGGTGTATGGCGAGTCATGCACGTAGAAGCGGCCCACCCCGGGGTCGCGGAACAGCACCGCGCCGCAGCCGTAGGGCTGGAGCCCGTGCTTGTGCGGATCGACGACCACCGAGTCGCACGAGGCGATGGCCCGCCACGGCGCCTCGGGCAGCCCGGCCTGGCCGCCCGCCCCGGCGAGCAGGGTGAAAAACCCGCCGTAGGCTGCGTCCACGTGGATCCGTACCCCGTAGCGCTCCCGGAGCGGGAGCGCCTCGTGCACCGGGTCCACCGCGCCCAGCCCGGTGCTGCCGGCGGTCAGCACCACGGTGCCGACCTGGCCGGTGCGGAGCAGGTCCTCCAGCGCGCCCAGGTCGATGCGCCCCCGGCTGTCGGCGGGCACCGGATGCCCCGGCACGCCGAGCAGGTGGCACATCCGGCCGTGCGTGTAGTGCGCCTCGGTGCTGTACGCGACACCGCGCCCCGGGTGCACTTCCCGCGCCACGAACAGGGCCTCCAGGTTGGCGATGGTGCCGCTGGTGGTCAGGTGGCCGAGGTGGGCCGCCTCCAGGCCGAACATCGTGGCCAGCTGCGCGGTCACCTCCCGTTCCATCCGCGCGGTGGCCGGGCCGCCGTCCAGCGCGTGGTTGTTCGGGTTGATGAGCATCGCGGTCAGGTAGCCGGCCACCGCCGCCGGGTGCGGCGGCTTGAGCATCTGGCCTGCGTAGCGCGGGTGGAAGAACGGGTAGTTCTCGGCCAGCCGCGCGGCGAACTCGGTGAACGCCGCGCCGAACCGCTCGTCGCTCACCGCCAGCGACGGGTGCGGGGAGACCGGGCCGAAGGCCGCCGCCCAGTCATCGATGGCGGCCACCGCGCGGCCGAGCCAGTACTCCAGGTTCACGGCTGGCGGCCCGGGTTGACGAGCTGGTAGAGGGCGTGATGCTGCCAGCGGCCGGCAATGCTCAGGTAGTCCGGGGCCACCCCGATGCGGGTGAAGCCGTTGCGCTCCAGCACCCGCTGCGACCTGACGTTGTACAGCAGGGTGCCCGCCTCGATCCGGTGCAGCGCCAGCCGCGCGAAGGCGATCGCGCAGGTCTCGCGCACCGCCGTGGTGGCCAGGCCGCGGCCGCCTGCGGTGGCGCTCAGCCAGTAGCCCATGTGACAGGACTGGAACGGCCCGCGCACGATCTCGTTCAGGGTGATGCGCCCCGCCACCTGGCCGGATTCGTCCAGGATGACGCACGGCAGGATGGACCCCTGCCGGAAGCGGGCCAGTGCGGACTGGACGGCGGCGCGCTGGCCCTCGTCGGTGAAGTAGTCCGTACCACGGGCGGGCTCCCAGGGAGCCAGGAACTCCCGGTTGTCCCGGACCAGCGTGGTCAGCGCCGGGACGTCATCGGGGGTGACCAGGCGGGTGGCGCTCACCGGCCCATTGTCTCAGCCCGGGGCAGCCGGCGGGGCGGGGCAGCCGGCGGGGCGGGGCAGCCGGCGGGGCGGGGCAGCCGGCGGGGCGGGCTGAGACCTGCGGGTGGCACCCGGCCATGATGGGAGGGCCGGCGGGAACGCCGCCGGTGACGAACACAGTGGCGAGGAGATTGCGCGGGTGAACGCGACACTGAAAGGGACCGTCGCGCTGGTGACCGGTGCGTCGAGCGGTATCGGGGCAGCCACGGCGGTGGCGCTGGCCGGGGAGGGCGCCGCGGTGGCGGTCGTGGCGCGGCGCCGGGACCGGCTGGACGCCCTCGCGGCCGGCCTGCGGGAGCAGGGCGGGACCGTGCTGGTGCTGGAGGCCGACATTACCGACGGGCAGCAGGCGGCCGGGGCCGTGCAGCGCACCGTGGACGAGTTTGGCCGCCTCGACACGCTCATCAGCAACGCCGGGGTCATGCTGCTCGGCCCAGCGGTCGGGGCACCGCTCTCGGAGTGGCAGCGGATGGTCGAGCTGAACGTGCTGGGCCTGCTCTACTGCGCGCACGCGGCCCTGCCGCACCTGCTGCACGCCGCCGGGGATGGTCCGCGGCAGGTCACCGACCTGGTGCACATCAGCTCGGTGGCGGGACGGGTGGCCCGCAACGGCAGCGGCGTCTACAACCTGACCAAGCACGGCGTCGGCGCGTTCAGCGAGTCGCTGCGCCAGGAACTGGCCACCCGCTACGTGCGGGTTTCCCTGGTGGAGCCGGGGGCGACGGCCACCGAGCTGGCCGGGCACAACCGGCCGGAGATCCTGGAGGGGATGCGCGGGCAGTTCGGCCAGCGGATGGAGGCCGAGGACATCGCGGACGCGATCCGCTACATCGTCACCCGGCCGCGGCACATGGCGGTGAATGAAATGCTGATCCGCCCCACCGAGCAGGAGCGCTAACCGGTGCGCGCCGGCCGGCTACGAGGGCCGGGCGGCCTCGGTGACGGCGGCGGCGATCGTCACCGGGCCGGGCGGGGCAGCCACCCCGGCGACCAGGACCGTGGGGGTGGCGCCCACGCCCGCGGCGACCGCCTGCGCGGTCACGTAGGGCGGCCAGTCCCGGTACGCCCCCTGGGCCAGGCAGTCAGCAAACCCGGTGCCGCCCAGCCCGGCGGCATCGCCGAGGGCAGCCAGCTCGGCGTCGGTGAGTCCCGGGCCGCCTTCCGGTGGCTGGTGGGTGAACAGCTCATGCATGTACTCGGCGAACCGGCCGAAGTCGGCGGCACACCCGGACGCCGCGGCGGCGCGGGTCGAGTAAGCCGTGGTGGACGCCGCATCCAGGAAGTTCATCGGGTGGTAGACGATGCTGGCCTGCCGTTTCCCGGCCAGCTGGGCCAGGGTCGGCCCGGCCGCCAGCTCGAACCGGCGGCAGTACGGGCACAGGAAATCGATGTAGGCGTCCACCCGCACTGGCCCGTCCCCGACGGCGATCCCGTCGCCCTCGGGTGTCGCGCCGGCGGGCACGCGGGCGGGGCTGATCGGCTCGGTCATGGCCGCTCCTGCGGGCTCTCGGTACGTGCTGGTCGTGGAGCCCGCTCCCCGTCCCGGCCAGGCTCACACCGTCAGGAAGGACGGACCCTCACGTGATGAGTTCGCGGCCGGATGCTCTGGTGGCCCTCGCGGCGGACCCGGCGGCGTCCGGGCTGATCCTCGACTTCGATGGTGTCCTGTCACCCATTGTCGCCGACCCCGCCAGCAGCGCGCTGCCGGCCGGGGCCGCGGCGAGCCTGGCCCGGCTGGCCGGCCCCCTGGGGCTGCTCGCAGTGCTGTCCGGCCGCCCCGCCGCGTTCCTGGCCGACCGCGTCCGGCTGCCGGGCGTGCTGCTGCTCGGGTCCTACGGCCTCGAGCGGATCCAGGACGGGGAACGGCACCTCGACCCGGCCGCGGAGCGCTGGCTGGAGCCGGTCCGCGCGGCCAGCGGTGAACTGGATGACCTGCTCGGCGGAGCGCCGGGGATCCGGGTGGAGCGCAAGTCGGTCTCGGTGGCGGTGCACTGGCGGCAGGCGCCGGACCAGGCCGCCGCCGCGGCGCAGGTGCGCCAGGTCACCGCCCGGGTCGCCGCTGCCACCGGGCTGCGGCTGGAGCCGGGCAAGCTGGTCGAGGAACTGCGCCCCCCGGTCGACGTGGACAAGGGCTCCGCCGTCTCGGGCCTGCTGGCGGGGGCCGGGCTGAGGGCCGCCGCCTATGCGGGTGATGACCTCGGGGACATCCCGGCGCTGCGGGCGGTCCGTGACGCAGGCGGGTACGCCCTGGTGGTCGACCATGGGCCCGAGACCGACCCGCGGCTCCTCGAGCTGGCCGACCAGGCCTTCGCGGGCACCGGGGAGTTCGCGGCCTGGCTCGCCGGCCTGGCGGAGGCGGTGTCAGGCCCGGGAGAACGACTCCCGGGCTGGCACCGTGCTAACCCGGGGGGTTCGCCCCCGGGTTAGCACGGCTCAGGTGCTGGCGGAGGTGGGCGAGGAACTCGGCTCCGTCCGGGCCGCTGGCCCATCGGGCGTGCTCGAGCAGGTAGCCCTCGTAGGCCAGCTCCGCGTTGCCGGGGGAGTCCACCACGGAGCCGAAGTACTCGACCTCCGACAGGGCGTACTCCACGTGCACCACCGGGAAGACCGCGGGCAGCGCGGCGGCCTCCGCGGCGGACAGCGGCCGGACCGCCTGGTAGCCGTCCAGCAGCGCACTGGCCCCGGCCAGATCGCCCTGGGCCCGGCCGGTTCCGCGCAGGTCCAGCCAGTCGACGGCGCTGCGCTCCAGGGCCGCCGCCAGGTCGTGCACGGCGTACGTGCGGTTCGCCAGCCCCACGTCGAACACCCCGGCGACATCGGCCTCCGGGTCGGCTGAGGTCCAGGTCAGGTTGGACGGGTGCCAGTCGCCGTGCCCCCACTGCGAGGCCAGCCCGGTGAGCAGCGGCGCCGCCCGGCGCAGCAGCGGGAGCACATCACGGGCCAGGTCGTCGCGCCAGGACCGGGCCGCCAGCGGACGGGCCAGCCCGGGCCGCTCGCCGAGCAGCCGGCGCACCGCGGCCAGCGGGTCAGCCGCGCCGAGCAGCCAGCCGCCGCTGAGCAGCACTCCGGGCGGCCGGGCCGGGCGCGGGAAGTCCGCCGCTGCGCGGTGCAGCCGGGCCAGCGCGGCGCCGGCCGCCCAGGCCTGCCCCAGGCTGCGGAACGGCGACCAGGACAGGGCATCCCGGTACAGGTCCAGGCCGGGTGCGACGCCGTGCACCTCGTAGACGAAATCACCATGCGCCGCGGTGGTGCCGCCGTCCTCGCTGCGCAGCACTGGGGGCACCGGGATGCCGCGGGACCGCAGGTGGTCCAGGAACTGGTGCTCGGTGGCGAGTTGCGCGGCGGTGCGCACCGCCGTGTGGTGCCGCTTGACGAAGACCCTGCCGGCGGGCCAGGTCACCAGGGCCGCCGCAGACATCGGCCGCGGGCTGTGCCAGGCCGGCCGCGCGGCCCCGGTGCCGGGCGGCCCGGCCTGCGGGTACCCGGCCAGTACCGCGGTCAGTTCCGCGCTGGTCAGCGGCGGCCAGTCCGGCTCGACCAGTTCCGTGCCCATGCCGTGCACCAGTCCGGCCGCCGTGCCCGGGGTCACCGCACCCTCCCTACGCCGGCATTACCCGGTCAGGTTCAGACGGTCGGTGGCGCGCGGCCCTGCTGGCCAGCCACCCTCTCAGCCCGGTCGGCCCGAGCTCCCGTGTCCTTGTGGCCCGATGCTACCTGCGCGCGGGCTCAGCCAGCCCGTCACCGTGCTCCAGGATCTCCGCCGCGCCGCGGACCACGCAGCGCAGCGGGTCCTCGACGACCAGCACCGGGATGTCGGTGGCCGCCTCGATCCGGCTGGCCAGGCCCGGCAGCAGCGCCCCGCCGCCGGCCAGCCGGATCTTGCCCCGGACCACGTCCCCGGCGAGGTTGGGCGGGATGTCGGACAGCATCTCCTGGACGGAGTCCACCATGGCCGTCACGATGTGCTGCAAGGCCCGGGCGACCATCCCGGCCGGCACGTGCTCCACCCGGGGCGTGCGGCGGGCCGCGTCCACCCCGACGGTCTCCATCACGCTCGGCCCGTCGGTGGCCAGGCCAAGTGTGCACTTCAGGCTGCGGGCCGCGTTCCGCCCCAGCATCAGGCCCAGTTCGCTCTTGACCGTGCTGGCGATCGCGTCGTCCATCGCGTTGCCGCCCATGCGCAGCGACTGGGCGCGGACGATCTGCCCGCCGGCCACCACCGCCGCCTCGGTGGTGCCGCCGCCCACGTCCACGATGAAGACGCCGGATCCTGCGGCCAGGTCGAAGCCCGCCCCCGCGGCCGCGGCCACCGGCTCGTCCACCAGCTGCACGGTGCACCGGGGCCGTACCGCGCCGACCGCGGCCGCCAGCGAGCGGCGTTCCACCCAGGTGGCCCCGCCCGGCACGCAGACCACCGCCGCGGTGCGCAGCAGGCCGCGGCGCAGCTGTGACCGGCGCAGGAAGCCCTGCAGCATCGCCGTCGCCGCTTCCAGGTCGGCGATGACGCCGTCCCGCAGCGGGTGCACCACCTCGACGCCTTGCGGCTCCTTGCCGGCCAGCACGTCGGCGGCTTCGCCCACGGCGGCTACCCGGCCGGTGGACCGGTCCAGCGCGATCGCCGACGGCTCGTCGATGACCAGCCCGCGGCCGGAGATGCTCACGAGCGTATTCACCGTGCCGAGGTCGATTGCCACCCCTGACCGCAACCGCATCATTGCGCCCCTTGCCCCGAGACCGTCAGGATTCCTCAGTATTGTGACCCCATGTCCGGGGCGGACGGTTTCGAGGTTATCGATCCGGTGCGTTAGTCGTGCGTGAAGCCCCAGTTGAGGATCTTGGTCGCGTCGCTGAAGCTCACTGACATCGTGGTCGGCGAGCTGTGCAGCACGACCCCGATCAGCGTGACGCCGTCCCGGCGCGCCTCGAAGAGCAGGCAGTAGCCGGCCGCCGGGGTGTTCCCGGTCTTGATCCCGATGACGCCTGGGTAGCTGCCCAGCAGCAGGTTGGTGTTGTGCCAGGTGTAGGCGTGATGCAGCGGGCCGGCCGGGATGCGGTCGGTCTGCTGGTCCACGATGGCCCGGAACACCGCGGACTGCATCGCGTCCCGGCCCAGGGCGAGCAGGTTGGCCGGGGTGGAGTAGGTGGACCGCGCGGTCGGCCAGGGCAGCCCGTCGAAGTTCGAGAAATGGGTGCGCCAGAGGCCCAGCCGGGCGGCCTCCGCGTTCATCTTGGCGATGAACGCGGTCTGGCCCGGCCCGTAGGCCTGGGCCAGCGCATAGGCGGCGTCGCAGCCGGATGGCAGCAGCAGGGCCTCGAGGAGGGCGTGCGCGGTGAGCCGGTCACCCGGGATCAGGCCGGCGTTGCTGGCGCCCCACGTGCGCACGTAGGCTCGGACCCCGGCCGGGATGGTGATCCGCTGGCTGAGATGCCCGGCCGTGATGACCACCAGGGCGGTCATCACCTTGGTGATGCTGGCCATGGGGCGTTCAACGTTGGGCTCACGGCCCCACAGCATCCGGCCGGTGCCCGCGTCCTCCAGCGCGGCGCCCTTGGCCTGCACCCCGCTGGGATGCGCGGGCGCGACCGGCGATGCGGTCGCGGTGGCGGTCGTCACCGGGGTGGCGGTCGGCGTGGCGGTCACCGGTCCCGCCGGCCGCGCCGCGGTTGCCGCCTGGACCGCCACTGGTGTCAGGGTCAGGCCTCCGGCCAGGACGATCGCGCTGACTCGGGCAGGCAGGCGCATGACTCCCCCGTCACGGTAGGCGGTAACCCCGGCAGCCTGTCAGGCGGCCGCCGCCCCGGGCAAGCGGAATGCAGATCAGGGACGGGCGGGCCGGGATGCCTGCCGGACCCGGTAGGCGGCCACATTGGTCCGGTTCGCGCACGCGGTCCCGCAGAACCGCCGGGACCGGTTCTTGGACAGGTCGACGTGCACGTTGTCGCAGTCCGGCGCAGCGCACCGCCGCAGCCGGTCCAGCTGCCGGGCCCGGATGACGTCGGTGAAGGCCATCGCCGCTTCCACCGCCATCCGGTCGGCCAGCGGCGCCTCGGGGGGCGTCGCATGCAGGTGATAGTCCCAGCCGTCGTGCTTCACCAGCTGGGGCAGCGCGCGGGCCTCCCGGAGCAGGGTGTTGACCAGGTCCGCAGCCTCGTCCTCGGTCATCGACCACAGCCGCTCCAGCCGCGGCCGCAGCCCGCGGACGGCGTCCAGCTCCGCCTGGTCATGGGTGCGGGACCCGCTCCACCGCCAGGCAGCGACGAATGCGTCCAGCGCCGGGGTGCTGGCCAGCCGGTCGGCCTCGCCCCGGCCGGTGTTGACCAGCGCCGCCGCCGCCGTCAGGGCAACCTCGGTGTCATGGGCAAAGAGCACCTTGACTCCTTTCGGGCCGGCCCGCTACCGTCACTGGCGTAATCCTTTTTACCACTTACCCGGCCGCAGGGCCGGCTCGATCACCGACTGGAGCACGGCTGTGCCTGCCGCCCGCCCGCGCGCTCGCACCGGCCAGGGTGCCGGCCTCGGCCTGGCCGTGCTGTCCGCGGCCACGTTCGGTACCTCGGGCACATTCGCCTCGTCGCTGATCGGCGCCGGGTGGAGCCCGGCCGCGGCAGTGGGAAGCCGGATCGCCCTGTCGGCCGTGCTGCTCACCATCCCCGCCCTGATGCAGTTGCGCGGCCGGTGGGGACGGCTGCGGCAGCACGCGGTCCCGGCCGCCGCCTACGGCCTGATCGCGGTGGCCGGCTGCCAGCTGTGCTACTTCAACGCCGTGCAGCGGATGCCGGTCGGTGTCGCGCTGCTGCTGGAGTACCTCGGCGCGGTGCTGGTGGTCGGCTGGCTCTGGCTGCGGCACGGCCAGCGGCCCAGGCGGCTCACCGTGCTCGGCACGGCCCTGGCCATCACCGGACTGGCCCTGGTGCTGAACCTGGGCGGGCCGGCCCGGATCAACCCGGTGGGCGTGGTGTGGGGGCTGCTCGCCGCGGTCGGGCTGGCCATTTACTTCCTGCTGTCCGCAGGCACCTCGGCCCGCCCCGTCGCACGGGAGCCGCTGCCCCCGATCGTCATGGCCTGGGCCGGGATGTGCGTCGGCGCGGCCGCGCTCGGGCTGCTCGGCTGGGCTGGCCTGCTGCCGATGACGGCGTCGGCCGGGCCGGTGACGTTCCTGCGTTACCAGGTCAGCTGGCTGGTCCCGGTGACCGGGCTGGCCCTGGTCGCAGCGGTCATCGCCTACGTGGCCGGCATCGGCGCGGCCCGCCGGCTGGGGGCTAAGCTGGCGTCGTTCATTGGCATGGCCGAGGTGCTGTTCGCCATCCTGTTCGCCTGGCTGCTGCTCGGCCAGCTGCCCTCGGTGATCCAGTTCGCGGGCGGCGCGTTGATCCTGGCCGGGGTCACCGGGGTGCGGCTGGACGAGCTGCGCAGCCCGCCGGCGCCGGCCCGGGCCGCCAGTGCCCGCCCGGGCCGCGCGCTGGACGGGGGCGTGCTGGACGGGGGCGTGCCGGACGGGGGCGTGCCGGACGGGGGCGTGCCGGACGGGGACGTGCCGGACGGGGACGTCCGCGGCGGCAGCGCCCCGGACGGCGGCGGGCTGGGCGGGGGCCGCCAGGCGGAAGCGTTGCGTTAAGTATCTAAAGGCGGCCGGCCTGGCAGGAACTCCAGGTCGAGGCGGTCCAGCCGGTCCTGGCCGGCGATCAGCCCGATCTACGTGATCTTCCCGCCGGCCATGGTGAAGGCGACCGCTGCCTCGTCGGCGCGGAACTCCACGTCCGGGTCGAGCAGCGCCGCGAAGTCGCCGTCCCGGGCGCTTACGGCTTCAGGCCCACGCCGCCGTAGTTGGACAGCTCACTGGTGCGCCCCAGATCCGCGGCGCCAGGCCGCCACCGGTGCAGTTGCACCAGGCCCGGCGGCACCGGCCGGCCGAAGTCCAGGGAGCGGGCCGCCCTCCAGGAGGATCCTGCCGGTGTCGCGCAGATCCCCGTCGATGTAGTTGGTCGCGCCTTCGGGGCTGCTGGTGAGCAGGGCACGGGCGTGCGCGAGGACGATCGGGTCGTTGTCCACGTACACCACCCGCGACTCGGCTGCCATGCGCTGGGCCACCTCGTGGGTGTTGTTGGCCGAGGGCAGGCCGGTGCCGATGTCGAGGAACTGCCGGATACCCGCCTCGGTCACCAGGTAGTGCACCGCCCGGCCGAGGAACGCCCGCTGGGCCCGGACGCTGACCGTGATGCCCGGGAAGGCGGCCCGCACCTTCTCGGCCGCCTCGCGGTCGGCCTCGTAGTTGCCCTTGCCGCCCAGCCAGAAGTTGCACACACGGGCAATGTGCGGGACGTTCGTGTCCAGCGAGGCGACCACGCCGCCTGGCTCCAGGCCACCATCAGCGGCCCGCCTTCCCGGAAGTGAATGTGCTACCGGTCAGTTCTACCTGACTCGCTGCGGGCCGCCCGCGCCGATCCCGTTGTTAGGCGGGGATACCTCGTGTGGGCCGGCGTGAGGCCGGGAGAAGCGCAGCACGCCGTCGTTGATCCGGCCGTAGCGGAGGGTCAGCACATCGTGGGCGTAGCTCATGCCGAGCCGCCACGGCGCCCGCGACCCGGCCCGCGGGAACTGGTCGATGGACCGGAGCACGTAGCCGGCCGAGAAGTCGAGCAAGGGCCGCTCGGTGATGCCCGGGTCGTCGTTGACCGGGACGCACGTGTCGTACCCGCGGGAGTCCAGGTAGCCCAGCAGCCGGCAGGTGAACTCGCTGACCAGGTCCGCCTTCAGCGTCCAAGACGCATTGGTGTAGCCGATGGTGAACGCGAGGTTCGGCACGCCGCTCAGCATCATGCCCTTGTAGGCCATGGTCTCGGGCAGGGTGACCTCCCGGCCGTCCACGACCAGCTGCGCGCCGCCGAAGGCCAGCAGCCGCAGGCCGGTCGCGGTCACCACGATGTCGGCCGCCAGATCCTCTCCGGACTCCATCCGCAGCCCCCGCGGGGTGAACCGGTCGATCCGGCCGGTGACCACCGAGGCCCGCCCGGCCCGGATGGCCTTGAACAGGTCGCCGTCGGGGACGAGGCACAAGCGCTGGTCCCAGGGGTTGTACACCGGGTTGAAATGGGTGTCCACGTCGTACCCGGGTGGCAGCTGCCTGATGGCCATGGCGCGGATCCAGTTCCGGACCAGGCGGGGCCGGCGGCGGCTGAGCTGGTAGATCACCGTGGCGATGAGCACGTTCTTCCAGCGCGTGGGGGGGTAGGCGCGGCGGGCGCCGAGCATCGCGCGCAGTCGGCTGGCGATGGGGTCCTCGGCGGGCAGCGTCAGGATGTAGCTGGGGGAGCGCTGCACCATCGTCACGTGGCCAGCGGTGGCGGCCAGAGCCGGCACCAGGGTCACCGCGGTGGCACCGCTGCCGATCACGACGACGCGCTGGCCCGCGTAATCCAGGTCCGCGGGCCAATGCTGCGGGTGCACGACCTGGCCACGGAAGTCCCCGAGGCCGGCGAACTCCGGCCGGTAACCCTCGTCGTACCGGTAGTAGCCGCTGCACATGAGCAGGAAGCCGCAGGTGATCTCGGTCGTCCCGGCGCCGTGCGCGGCCAGCACCGTCCACCGCGCATCCCCGCTCGACCAGGAGGCGCGGGTCACCCGGTGCCCGAACCGGATGTGCCCGCCGATCCCTGCCTCGGCCGCCGTGTCGCGGACGTAGTCCAGGATCGCGGGCCCGTCGGCGATCGCCCGGGCCTGCGTCCACGGGCGGAACCGGTAGCCGAGCGTGTGCATGTCCGAGTCCGACCGCACGCCGGGGTAGCGGAACAGGTCCCAGGTACCGCCGATGGTGTCCCGGGCCTCCAGGATCGTGTAGCTCTTGCCGGGGAACGCGGACTGCAGATGGTGCGCGGCGCCGATCCCGGACAGCCCGGCCCCGACGATCAGGACGTCGACGTGCTCGGTCATCGGCGTGCCGCCGCCCGGCCGGCTATCGCCCTACGCTTCCGCGGCACCGGGGCCCCGGGTGGCGGCCAGCGCGTCGCGGATGTGCCCGTCGATCAGGCCCACCAGGACGGGCCAGGCGCCGCGGGGCAGGTCGTGGCCCATCCCGGGCATCGTCACCAGCCGGGCGGCGCTGATCGCCTGCGCCGTGGCGGCCCCGCCGGTCGGGTGGACCATCCGGTCGCGGTCACCGTGGATGACCAGCGTGGGCGCGGTCACCGCGCGCAGCTCGGCGGTCCGGTCGCCGGAGGCGAGGATGGCGGCGAGCTGGCGCTCGGAGCCGGCGTTGAACGGATCCCGGCTCCAGGCCTGCGTGGCCAGCGCGCGCACGGCCGCCGCGTCGAACGGGTACCCCGCCGAGCCGATGTGCGCGAAGATGCGGACCGCACCACCGACGTACTCAGCCTCGTTGCGCGGCCGCCGGGACAGCATGAGGCGCCAGGTCGACGGCGCCGGGCGCCCCACGCCCCGGGCGCCCGTGGTGGACATGACCGAGGTGAGCGACTGCACCCGCGCGGGGTAGCGGGCGGCGACGGTCTGAGCGATCATCCCGCCCATCGACACGCCGACCAGGTTGGCCGAGGGCAGGCCGAGCGCGTCGAGCAGCCCGGCGGTGTCCGCGGCCATGTCGGCCAGCTGGTACTGGCGCGGGTCCCAGCGCTTACGCAGCATGGCCAGCGGGCGCGGCGGCGGGAAGTCCAGGTGCGCCGACCGGCCGACGTCACGGTTGTCGAAGCGGGTGACGAGGTAACCGCGGCTGGTGAGCAGCTCGCAGAACTCGTCCGGCCAGCTGTGCAGCTGCATGCCGAGCCCGGCCACCAGCACCACCGGGATCCCGGCCGGATCACCCAGCTGCTCGTAGGCGAGCGAGATGCCGCGCCCGACGTCCGCGGTCTTCTCGGTCATGCCGGCACCGCTACCGGTGCTGGCTGGTCCAAGCTCGCAGGGGTCACGGACGGTCCTCCAGATCACTGGTACGCACGTGTACCGGATAACGGTACGCCGGTGTACCATCCTGGGCAAGACCGTCCCGCGCCGGAGGGATAGCGTGACCATCGTGACCGCCGCGCAGCCCTCGGTGACCAGACCGCAGCCCTCGGTGGCCGCCGGTGTGGCGGAGGGGCCTGCCGAGTTCCGGCGGCGGCTGCTGGGCGGCATGGCCGCGGCCATCCGGGAGCGTGGTTTCCGCGAGTCCACGGTGGCCGACGTCGTCCGGCATGCCCGCACCTCGCGGCGGACCTTCTATGAGCACTTCTCCAGCAAGCAGGCGTGCTTCATCGCCCTGCTGCAGGAAGCCAACGCGGAGATGGTGCGCCGGGTCGCCGCCGCGGTCGACCCGCAGGCACCCTGGGACGCCCAGGTGCGCCAGGCGATCGAGGCCTGGATCGCCTGCGCGCAGTCCGACCCGGCTATCACGCTGAGCTGGATCCGGGAGATCTCGTCGCTCGGTGACGCCGCCCGGCAGGTGCAGCGCGAGTTGCTCGAGGCGTTCGTCGTGCTGGTCCAGCGGCTCACCGATACCCCGGAACTGCGGGCCGCGGGAATCGTGCCGCCGCCCCGGCCGTTCGCGGTCATGCTGCTCGGCGGGCTGCGCGAGCTCATCGCCACGACCGTCGAGGATGGCGGCGACATCGGGGACATCGCCGAGGCCGCCGTCCAGGCCACCCGGGCGATGCTCGGCCCGCGGGGCTGAGGCGCGCCTTGTATCAGGGCACCGGGAAGGGGCTCTTCGAAGTTAACCTGGGTGGCGTGGCGGCCTGCTGACGGAGCGTAGCGACTAGGCAGGTCTGGCGTGTCGCTGCATGAGAGTGCCCGCGGCTTTCAAGATCATGGTTCTTTCCAGGGAAACATGATCAGCAGAGAGCTGCGGGCACGTGTGTCAGGATATGGCGTCGCGGCTGTTCGCGCTGGAGGGCGCGGAGGTCGCGGAGGTTGATGAGGAGCCCGGCGGCGGCCGGACGGTGTGGCTGGTGACGGCGGACCCGGCCGCGCGGGCATGCCCGGCCTGCGGGACGGCATCGGCGCATGTCAGGGAGCGGGTGGTGACGCGGCCGGCTGATATCGGCTTTGGCCGGGACCGGGTCAGCCCGGAGCGAGAGCCTGAACAGGCTCGCGAAACTGGAAGCCCGGATGGCCTACTCGTTCCGCAACCCCGCCAACCAGCGCCGCCGGGTCCGGATCGCCTGCACCCGGGGTGCCCGGCGATCCCGGGCCGCCACACCGCGGCGATCACGTCAGGTAACCGGACGGCAACCAGACCCCGGTTAACTTCGAAGAGCCCGGGAAGGGGGCGGCGAGCCGCGGCCTGCGGGCCGGCCGAGCCGGATACCGTCGCGTCATCGTGCTTCCCAGTCGATGTGGTAGCCGTAAAGCTGCCTGGAGTGCTTGCTGTTCGCGATGAGCTTGAGGATGTGCGGCAGCATCGCATCGCGGAAGACGCGGCTGGCCCCGGTGGCCGCCTTGCTGTTGTTGACGCGCGCGGCTTGCCTGATGATCTGCTGCACTCGCGGGCGGCGGGAGCGCTCGAAGGCCGCGAAGGCCTGACCGGGGCCGGGGAGATCGCGCAGGTCCTTGGCCAGCTGCACCCCGTCTTCGATGGAGAGCGAGGCCCCCTGCCCGGAGCTGGGCGACGGCGCGTGGGCGGCGTCGCCGATCACGATCATCCGGCCGGCGTGCCAGCGGGGCAGGTGAGCAAGGGTGTGGACCGGGCTTGCCCTCAATTCGTGCGTAGTGGCCTCGATAAGGCGCTTCGCCGGGCCGAAGTCGTCAGCAAACAGGCCGGTGAGCCGCCGCTTCCATGCGCCGGTGCCGATGTGCGCGAGGGAGCCGCGGGCAGGCTCGTCGGGCCAGGGCACGTTGGCAAACCACCACACCTCACCGTCGGGGGCGAGGGCATAGCCGAAGAACGCCCGTTTGCCGAAGATCATGTGGTAGGTGCCAGGATCGGCCGCTACCGGCATCCCCCGGACGAAGCCTCCCAGGTTGATGAGTCCCGCATAGGCCGGCGCGGGGGCGCTGGGGTCGATGATCCCGCGCACGGTGGAGTGGATCCCGTCGCAGCCGATCATGATGTCGGCGGTGGCGTCGCTGCCGTCGCCGAAACTCGCCTGTACTCTGCCGTCCATGTGGCGGGCTGCGGCGAGCCGCTTTCCGTACTCGACCTGGATCCCGCGGCTCCCGGCAGCGTCTCGCATGGCCCGGTACAGGTCGGCCCTCTTCAGGGTGTAGCCCGTGGTGCCGTCCTCCAGGGTCAGGCTCACCTCGGCCGCCCCGAGTGGCTTACCGGTGCCGCTCCACAGCAGCGTGGCGGTGGTCGGGAAGCCGGCGGACGTCGCCGGGTCGTGCGCGCCCAGGGTGCGCAGCGCATCAACTCCGTTCGTCGCCAGGGTGAGAAAGCTCCCGGCCCCCGCGGCCGAGCCTGGGTGCTGCTCGTAGACAACGGAGTCGATGCCCGCCTTCTGCAGCGCCATCGCCACGGCGGGTCCCGCGATGCCAGACCCGATGACCAGGGCTGTGCGTGGCCGAGTCATGATGTGCCTCCCGTCGTCCGCTGGGCCGGGCGCGCAGTGGGACAGGCTGAGCCCGGCCCCTGGCCCGCCGCCGGGCCCGCGGCGCGGGCGGGAACCGTGCCGACAGTGTCACTCAACCGTCTGAGTGATGTCAATCAAATGAGTGACACAGTTACTCAGGAATTTGAAAATCGTGCTGCCCCGGCTAGCATGAGGCGGTGAGCACGCCGGACGCCGCGCCTACCCAGGTGCCGCGGCGCGCGCGCCGGGCACCAGATCCCGGTGAGCGCCTGCGGGACTACACGCGCACCCGCCAGCGGATCCTCGACGCCGCGCTCGCCGAGTTCGCCGACAAGGGTTACGCCGGGGCGCGGGTACGCGAGATCGCCCAGCGGGCGGGCGTGAACACCCAGCTGATCTCCTACTACTTCGGTGGCAAGGAGGGCCTCTACAACGAGCTGATGGCGACCTGGCATCGGCAGGAAGCCCTCATGGCGCAGCAGGACGCGTCCTTCGCCGACAGCATCGCGGGCTACCTGCGTGCCTTCGCGGTGCGCCCCGAGCTCCTGCGGATGTTCGCCTGGGAAGGACTTACCCGGCAGTCGGGCCCGCGCCCGCCAGACACCGGGCCCGGGCACGGCGAGGCGCCCGAGGTCACCGATATCCGCCGCCGCCAGGCGGCCGGCGAGATCGCGGCTGACCTTGATCCCGCATTCCTGCTCATCTTCCTGATGGGCGCTGCGATGGGGATGGTGACACTCCCCGAGCAGATCGAGCGGCTGTGCGGCGTCCGCGTCGATTCCGCGGAGTTCATCTCCAGGTCCGAGCGGCAACTGCGGCTGATCCTCGCCCATCTCGCCGGCCCGGCGCCCGCAGGCGCCAGAACCCGGCCGCCCGGCGAACCCGCAGGCGCCGGGGCTGGCAACGGGGACACAGACTAGCTAGGAAGCAGGGGCCCACAGAGGCGGCCGCGCCCCTGGCGGCATGCTCAGATATTGGACGCGTCGGGTGGGAGATCGGGTGGCGGCGGCGGGGATCCGCTCTCGCCAGCGGCACTGGGGCAGGAGAGGCCCAGCGTGTAGGCCGTCATCGACAGTGACCCGTAGGTGTAGCCGCCGACCAGGACCCCGGTATCCGGCGCATCGGCCGCTGCGGCCAGGCCGGCGAGGTACACGGCGGGGATGAAATGGTCAGGTGTCGGCGCCGCGCGGGGAAAGTCGCGGTGGGCGTCGAGTGCCACGAACCCGGCCGGGTCGGTCAGCATCCGGGCCTTGGCGTCTTCGTCGAAGCGCTGAGCCCAGTCATAGCCGCCGTCGGCCAGGCTCCAGTCCATGCCGCGCAGATTGTGCACGACGTTGCCGCTGGCGACGATGAGCACGCCCCGCTCTCGCAGCGGCGCCAGCTTGGCGCCCAGCTCAAGGTGGTAGTCCATGGGCTTGTCGGCGTTGATGCTGAGCTGGACGACCGGGATGGAGGCGTCCGGGAAGGCGTGCACCAGCACCGACCAGGTGCCGTGATCGATGCCCCAGCTGTCGATATCCGCACCTACCCAGGTGGGGTGAACCACGTCGCTGATCTCTGCGGCCAGCTCGGGTAGCCCGGGAGCGGGGTACTGCACCTCGAAGAGCGCCGGGGGGAATCCGTAGAAGTCGTGGATGGTCCGCGGCCGCGGCATTGCGGTGACGGCGGTGGCGTTGATGTACCAGTGCGCGCTGATGACCAGGACGGCGCGGGGGCGCGGCACCGCCTCGCCGAAGGCTTTCCATGCCGTGGTGTAGCGGTTGGTCTCGAGGGCGTTCATCGGGTTGTCGTGCCCGATGAACGCCGCCGGCATGCGGGCGTCCGGCGTTTTGCGGGTGTCGGCGTTCACGATCGCGGCCTTTCTCGAGGCGCGGTGCCGCCGCTCCGCCGATGGGGGCGGCGCCTCGTGCCCATGCAGCTCATCAGCCTAGTAGTGGCCGCTGTCCGCCTACTGCGCGGCCGCCTGCCGTGGGTGTGCGACACATTCGTAGGGGTCCCACATCTGTGCTGGTTATGATGGGAGTCTGGTTGTGACAGTCACAACCAGATATGGAGTGCCCATGTCCGAGCCGACGCTGCCGGAGCTGGAGGCCAAGCGGGACCGCTTGTTTGCGCTGCTGGCATCGCTGGGCGACTTCCGGCGCGGGTCGGTGAGCGAGAACTACCGCAAGTGCGGCAAGCCGAACTGCGCGTGCGCGGCCCCGGATCATCCCGGGCACGGGCCGAGGTTCCTGTGGACCCGGTCGGCGGGCCGGCGCAAGACGGCCGGCCGGCAGCTCGCGGCGGCGGAGGTGGCGAAGGTGCGCCGGGAGGTGGCCCGGCACGCGGAGTTCACGTCGGCCGTCGAGCAGGTCATCGAGGTGAACGAGAAGATCTGCGAGGCCAGGCCCGTGGCCGGCACGGACGCGCCCTCCGCGCCGGAGGGCGGAAAAGGGGGCTCTTCAGCGCGCTCGCGGCGGAGAAGCCCGCCGGGATAGGCCGCCTGGCGGCGGAGGCGGCACGGTCGCTGGGCTGCGGCGATGACGCCCTGGGAGCGGCGGAGGCGGTGATCCGGGCCGGGATGCTGGCCGCAGGCTGCGGCATGCCCGGGCAGCTGCTGGCCGCCGACCCGGGCTACCGCGGCCCCCGGGTCCCGTGCGGGGCCGGGCACGAGGCGGAGTTCGTCTCCTACCGGGACAAGGTCACCGGCACCGTGCCCGGGCCGGTGACCCTCACGCGTGCCTGGTATCACTGCGCGGAATGCATGCATGGCCTCGCCCCCAGGGACGCCGGGCTCGGCGTCGCCGGCGCGTCGATGTCGCCCGGCCTGGCCGCGATGAACGACCTGGCCGCCGCAGCCGGCCCGTTCGCGGGAGCCGCACGGCTGCTGGAAGAGCTGGCCGGGATCCGGCTCACCGCCAGGCGGGCCGGGCGCGCCGCCGAGGCCAGCGGCGCCATCGTCGCGGAGGCAGGCCGGGAGCGCGCCCGGCTCATCGCCTCCCGGAAGCTGGTCCCGCTGCCGCCGTCCCCGCTGCCGGACAAGCTCTACGCCGTCATCGACGGCACCGGCGTCCCGATGACCGGCCGGGAGACCGCCGGGCGGCAGGGCAAGGGCGAGGACGGCCGCGCCCGCACCCGCGAGGTCAAGCCCGGCGTCTTCTTCACCCAGGACAAGCTCGACGAAGACGGCTACCCGGTTCCTCAACAACGCGCCACGCATGCGCTACCACTGGTTCCGCTCACGCGGCCTGTTCACCGGCTCCGGCGTCGTCGAGGCCAGCTGCAAGACCGTCGTCGCGCAAAGACTCAAGCAGGCAGGCATTGGACCGTCGCGGGAGCCGACGCCATCATCGCCCTGCGCTGCAAGGAAGCCAGCAGCCAGCGGGAAGCCATCTGCCACCACCGTCACAACCAGACAAGAGCAGCCTGACCAGCCCCCACCCGAAGATGATCTTGACTACCTACAAATCTGTCGCACACCCGCCTGCCGTCGCGGATGTGAGAAGTGGTGTCGTGCTGCCCGGCCGGCTGGGCTGGCGGCCCGCGGGGTTTCCCCGTGCTCCCCCTTCCGTCCATGATGGCCTGGACGAGTACCACGACCGGCCGGGAGGCGTTGGCAGCCTAGTGAACCTCAGGGAAATCCACGCGCTGGTACGGATCCGGCCACCGGAACTGCAGGCGGCACGCAGGCGGCTGGCCCGCTGTCACGACCTCGAGGACCTGCGGCGAGCCGGGCGGCGGCTCCTCCCGCGGCCGGTGTTCGACTACGTGGACGGCGCCGCGGACGAGGAACTGAGCATGGCCGCCAACGTGGCAGCGTTCCGCCGCTGGCGTTTCGTGCCCCGGGCGCTGGCGGGCGTCCCCGCCGTGGATACCCGGGCCGAGGTGCTGGGCCGCCCGACGGCTCTGCCGCTCGTGCTGGCGCCAACGGGGTTTACCCGGATGATGCATCCGGCCGGGGAGCCCGCCGTGGCCGCGGCGGCCGCGAGGCACGGACTGCCCTACACGTTGTCCATGATGGCGACCACGTCCGTGGTCGGCCTGGCCGCCGGCCCGCACGGGGACCTGTGGTTCCAGCTGTACATCCTGCGCGACCGCGGCCGGACCAACGCCCTCGTTCGACCAGGCCGCCAAGTGCGGCTACCAGGTCCTGGTGGTGGCGGTGGACACGACCGTCTCCGGCCGCCGGGTCCGGGATGTCCGCAACGGGCTGACCGTCCCGCCGGAACTGAGCGTCCGGAGCCTGGCCAGCATCGCGTCGCGGCCAGGGTACTGGGCACGGCTGCTCCGCGGCCCCGCCCTGACGCTGGCCAATCTGGCCACCGCGGAATCCACCACCATCGCCGGTACGGCCGACTGGTTCGATCCCGATATCACCTGGGACGACCTCGCCACGCTGCGGGAACGCTGGCCGGGAAGGCTGATCGTCAAGGGCCCGCTGGGCGCGGCCGACGCCCGCCGGGCCGTGGAGGCCGGCGCGGACGGGATCCAGCTGTCCAATCACGGCGGGCGCCAGCTCGATCGCACCATCGCCCCCATCGACCTGGTGCCCGCGGTGCGCGAAGCGGTTGGCCCGGACATCGCGGTGCTGGCAGACTCGGGGGTGCGGCACGGCGCCGACATCGCGACCGCAGTCGCGCTGGGGGCAGATGCCGCTGCCATCGGCCGTGCCTACCTCTACGGGCTGATGGCGGCGGGTGAGCCAGGGGTGGACCAGGCTCTTTCGCTGCTGACGGCGCAGTTCCGCCGGACGCTGCAGTTGCTGGGCATCAGCTCCGTTGGCGAACTGCGCAAGCACGGCCCTGAATTGCTGATCCGCAGCTGAATTTGCTGACTCCAGTGCGCCAGAGGGCCGGCCTCCGGCGGCGGTAGGCAGCACACAGTCCTGGTTGGTTGGCTGGCTGGTGGTGGTGGTGCGCCGCCAGGGACTCGAACCCCGAACCCGCAGATTAAGAGTCTGCTGCTCTGCCAGTTGAGCTAGCGGCGCGTCGTGCCGGGCCATGCTATGACGTGCCGGGCTGTACGGCAAACCGGGAGGCCGGGTGACGCGCAGTGCCGCCCGGTGCCGGGGTGTACCGCGACATCCGAGCGAACATCGCTGCCGAAAGGTCTAGACCACCCTGGTCCGGACCTCCGGGCCTGGGCCGCTAAAGGTATAGACGCGATAGACGTAATACCCGTTAGCCGTGCCCGGAGTCTGGCGGAAGCAGCCGGCACGGTCCGTGATCCCTGCTGGCAGTGGCCCTGATCTGGCCTGGGCACCAGGCCCCGCGTACCTGGATACCAAGAGGCAGCGTAAGCCCTGAGAACGTCGCCCTGGTGGATCAGCAGGCCCGGGTGCGCCCCGGGCCTCCGCGGCAGGTCGCGGTACAGCGCCTCCGGGGACGCGCGCAGCGGCCGGTCTGTCCCCTTCCCTTGAATGGCATCCAGCTTCCCCTCCGAAGCGACGTCGGCACTGGCAGCACCGCCAAGACGACGCTATCCGCACCAGTGCCTGGTCGCCCCGCGCCAGGTTCCCCATGCGAGGTACCGGACGCATTCCGCAGAAGGAGCGGTCTGTAAAACCGTCGGCTTAGCCTACGTTGGTTCGAACCCAACACCTGCCACTCAAAACCCCAGGTCAGACCCGGTGCCGGTGTTCCCGGATGCCGGGTCTGATACGTGTCCGGGAGCGGTCCGGCAGACCGTTCCCGGTTGCTGTGGGCCAGTGGTGGGCCAGATCCTGGCTGGTCAGCGGCGTATGGGGAGCGGGTGCCCGGGAGCGCCCTGCGCGGGGCCGCGGCCGGTGAGCTTGAGTCGTGGGCCTGCATTTCCGCAGGTCAAGGACGTCTAACCTGATCTGGGTGGAGGTCCCGGGTCCAGCTGTGTCCCGCTGGGTCCAGCTGTGGCACGGACGCATGACGGACGGGATTCCCGGGGTCTGCGCCGGTTCTTGTGGGCCAGCGGGGGGCCAGTGGCTGGGGTTGAGGGCTTCCTCGATGTGCTGGCTGGCGATCTGGTCGCAGCCGGGTATGCAGTGTGCATAGACGGCGAGCAGGACGCGCACGCTGTGCCCGGCGCGGGCAGCGACCTCGGCGGGCGGGGCGCCGGAGGCCAGCCACAGCGACAGCGCGGCATGACGCAGGTCGTAGGGACGCAGGCGCGTCGGGCCCGGCGTGGCCGCGGCGCTGCGGGCCTGGTGCCAGATCCGGCCGTAGCGGCTTTCGCTGAGCGGCCCGCCGCGGGCACCCCGGAACAGCCGCCCGTCGGCGGCGGACCCGTAGGTGTGCAGGTGATGGAGCAGGAGCCGGACGAGTTGCGGGGGGATCGGGACTGTCCTGCTGGCGCCGCAGGGGCGGTGTTTGAGGCCGCGGGGCTCGCGTGGCGTGCCGTTTCCCGTCCAGGCCCGCGCGGACCGGGGCAGGGATCCGGTGAGGGTCAGCTGTCCCCAGCCGCTTGCCGGCAGGGTGCAGGACGTGGCGTGGAGTGCGACGGCTTCGGCGGGGCGCAGTGCCGCGTAGTACAGGCAGCCGAAGAAAGCGGTTAGCTCCGGGCAGATCCTGGTGACCTCGGCCAGGACCGTTTGCACCTCGGCAGGGGTAGCAGCCGACTGCGGGCCTGCCGGGCACGACGATCTCGGGGGCTGCCATGAGAGGCGGTCCAGAGGGTTGGCTTCCAGCAATCCGAGTTCTGCCGCGTAGCCGAGGCAGCCGTGGAAGACAGCCCGCTTGCGGGTGGTAGTCGCAGCCGCGGCCCGGGTCCCGTCCAGCCGCAGGGCCAGGGCGTCCAGCGCGCGCCGGGTCACGGCCGGATCGGCCAGGGCAGCCAGCGGCAGGCAATGATGCCGGGCCCAGGCCAGCGCCGCAGCGGCCGCCGGCCCGGGGTCAGTGCCTGCCCGCGCCGGGTTGAACGCGTGCCCGTAGAGAGCGCCGCGCAGCATCGCTGCAGGCGGCCTGCCCCGGCCGGGCGTGAGGAGAGCCGGGGTGACGGTGGCCAGCGCATCGGCGACCCCCGCGCGGGTGTGGGCTGCGGCCAGGGGCCATTTCATCGCCGCGTAGGCGGCCGCGTGGTCCAGCCAGCTGATGGTGGCAGGCAGGCGCGTGGCCCAGGATGCCGGTTCCCCGGTCCTGGCGGAGAAGCCCAGGCCTTGGCGGGCAGCGCGGATGAGCTCAGCCCGGTAACTGTCCGCCAGGCCCCGGGTGATGAACGACCGCGACCGGGCCCGGCCGCCGGCATGCCAGCGGACCTCGAACGGGCGGCGGCGGTCCGGCCTGCGGCGGATCGCGTGCATCCGGACATCAAACGCGCTCATGTTAGATATCCCCCTCGGCCACCCCGGTACGCCAGCGCTCACATGACCGGCAGCGCCAGTCCCCGGGCCGGCTGACCCGGAGAACAGGCCCCCGGGTCAGGTAGCCATCAGGAAGGTCAACGCGATTACCGGGCGGGCTGCCCAGAAGCACAAGAAGCCAGCCCCGACGGCCAGCTGTCAGCAAGCGGGATCCACAGCACCGGCAGCCACGGAGGGTGAGCACGACAGCATACGTCGGCGCAATACATTCGGCGCCGAACGCCGACTATGTCTCCCGCCGTCAGCGGCAGGCGTACTGCGGTCGAGCGGCGCAGAATGCTCAATTATGAACGTCCGTGACCGCTGGGAGCTCCCGCCCGGATTGCCATCTGGGTTATTGGTGTCAAGTAGGTCTGCCGCGATCCTGTACGGGGAATAGTGGCTCTTCGAAGTTACAGTAACTTCGTAGAGCCAGAATAGTCCAGATGACCATGTGCAGGTAGTACCCGCCGTGGTGACGTCATGGAACTCGTCGCGCTGCTCCCTGCGCACAGCCGCCCGCACGGCCAGGGCCGCCCGTTCCACCTGCTGTTGTGCGCGCAAAGCCAGCTCTCCGGATGCTGCGGGACCTCAAGGCCGAGCAGCTCGCACAGCTCGTCGTAGCTGCGGTATTTCCTGCTGAGTCAGGCTGACGGTGGCCGCGGCGTTCCGCCCATGGCCAGGGCCGGGTACTTGCCAGCCGGTGCGCTGTCGTCGCACCGATGGCTCGGCGAGCCATCGGTGCGACGACAGCGGCCCGGGGTTGGCTGGAGGCGTTGCCCCGCCCAGAGTCCTTTACGCTGGGCGGCGTGGCAGTGCGGCCGCGCACGTGTTACGCGCACCGGCGCGGCCCACGAAGCGCTCCAGCAATCTGCCCATGTGGGCGTCCGGCAGTTTTACGGGTAGGCCCTGCTCCTGCTCGGGAGCGCATTGAGTTGACGCACACGCCCGAAAGGATTGATCGTGAACTGGCAGGAGATGCTCGACGGAACGGTCAGCGGCTCATTCCAGCACCATGCCTTGCGGCGGTTGACCCTTCCCAACTTCAGTGGCTGGGAGCCTGGCAGGGTTTGGGGGGACTGGGATTTCGACCCAGAGATCTGCAACCCTGACGGGACATTGTTTGGCGGTTACTTGGCGGCCCTTGCCGACGCGACCGCCGGCCACGCAATGGCCACCACCCTCGGCAACGAGGAGGGATTTGCCACGGCGGACCTGCACATCTCCTACCATCGTCCGGTGTCGGGTGGCCGGCTGCGGTTCGAGGGCGTCGTCCTGAGCCGGGGCCGCCAGATCGGCCACGTTGAGGTGCAGTTCACCAGCCACGACGGTGATCTTGTGGCCACCGCGCATGCCACCGAGGTCGTGACCGCGGGCCCACGCCGGCGAGGACTTGGGGACCAGCAGTGACTGATCCCCGACACCAGCAGAGCTACCGTGGTTATCGTCCTCCTTGGAGGACCGTTCTGGCAACCGACACTTCCTCACGAGCCGCGTCGCGGTCAGACGGTTGGAACGCTGCTGCCGGCGAGGATTGATGGCTCCTGCATGGATCGATACGCCTGGGAGGGACGACCGCTGGGTTGGGCTGGCAGTTGCAGCAGGAGTCGGTAGGCGGTGATGGTCCCGCTGTTGAAGTAGTGGACACATCCCCATAGGTAGATCCTGAATCGCCGGTAGACGTATTCGCCCCAGCGGTTGACCACTTCGTCGCGAGCTCGGTCGAGGTTCTCGGCCCAGTGCTGGGTTGTGAGCAGGTAGCTGTGGCGGTCGTTTTTGAGGCACAGCACCTCGAATGGGCTCTTGCCCACCTCCTTGAGGTAGGAGGCCAAGTGCATCGGGGTGGTGTTGCCCGGCCAGATGTGCGAGCGGACAAAGGCGCTGAACGGGTACTTCCTGCGGGAGGCGCAGGCGTCGAGGAAGACGCGGCCACCTGGGCGAAGCAGGCGTCGATACTGGGCCAGGGTGGCCGCGTAGTCGGGAAGGTGTTCGGTGACGCCGAGGTTCACGATGGCGTCGTAGGGTTCGTCGGTCGTGTGCTCCAGGAAGTGCTCGAGGAGCACCTGGCAAGGAAGCTGCTCGCGTGCGATGAGGTCGCGAACATAGCGCTCGGACTCGGCTGAGATGGTCAACGAGGTGACCTGGATGCCTTGGCGCCCGGCATGGGCGGTGAATGCGCCCCAACCGGCACCGATGTCGAGCACGCGCCACCCAGGCCGCATCCCGCAGTCGGTGATCACGGTGTCCAGCTTCCGTTGGATTGCTGCTTCCAGTGATTCATCATCGTGGCTGAAGTATCCGTGTGAGTAGCAGCGGGCCTGCTTGTCGAGGAAGAGCAGATAGAAGTCCGACTCGAGGTCGTAGTGCTGGCTGATCCAGCGCTCATCGCACTTGACCTGCCCGAAGACGCGGGGCTGCATGTAGGTCGCCCACAGGTAGCCGAGCCCGTAGGTGGTGAACAGGTAGGCCAGCCGACGCTGGTCCCTTAATGCGGTTCTGAGGTCGAGCGCCGCGACCACGTCGCCGTTGAGATCGATGTCGCCGTTCAAATAGGCTTCGCCGATGCGGTTCTCGTTCAGGGATCCGAGGGCGGCCACGCCGGCCTGGTTGCGAACGAGAATCTGGAAGGCGGGCTCACCCTGACCGAGGAGACGCGATGGGCGGTCGGGCAGCTGAAGCTCAAAAGCGGCGCCGGTGAACAGCCGGTCAAAGGTCCCCAAGACCTTGACTTCAGGCGAACGACGGCTCAAGAGCGGATGATCTTTCATTTACAGTCCTCATAATCCTCTGGCCTGGCGCCAATGCCGCCAGTCTGGTGTCTGACAGGGTGCCTGCCGCTCGGCCGGTCGGCGTCTATTGCCAGGGCAGGCATCGTTGGCCCTCGAGGACTCGCTCCAATCCTTGCTATCGGACCACCCCGGCGGGAGGGCAACGTGCGTCGGGCAACCTCGGGAGCATGGCCGAGGAGGATCCGTTGCGGCGGAGTTCGCACGTCATGGACCAACCCGACGGTGGAGAGCACATAGAGTAGGTAGTAGCTGAGGTCGATCTCCCACCAGAAGAATCCCTGCCGGGCGGAGGTGGGATAATAGTGATGGTTGTTGTGCCAGCCTTCGCCGTTGGTCATCAGGGCCACGAGGAGTGAGTTGCGGCTCGTGTCGCTCGTCTCGTACCGACGCCGCCCGAACAGGTGGGCGATTGAATTTACGGCAAACGTTGCGTGCCACAGCAGGACGGTCAACAGGAAGAAGCCAAAAAAGACCCCTCGGTATCCGCCCACGACAGCGCATACAATCAGGAGTATCGCAGGTCCAAGCCAATGCTGGCGATCCAGAAATCGAAGCTCCGGGTATTTGGCCAGGTCCCGGATGTCGTTGTAGTCCACTGTCTTGTATTTATCGCATAGGATCCAGCCGATGTGGCTCCACCAGAAGCCTCGCTGCGGTGAGTGAATGTCACGGTCGGTATCGGCATAGAGATGGTGCTTGCGGTGATAGGCGGCCCACCAAAGCGGGCCTTTCTGGATCGCGGTCGTGCCTCCGAGGGCGAGCAAGAACTGCATCGTCCGTCCGGTCTTGTACGAGCGGTGCGAAAAGTAGCGATGATACCCGGCGGTGATGAAGAACATTCGCACGAAGTAGAGCACACCGCATAGCAGCAGCGAGGCCCTGTCTACACCAATAAGCAGGGCAGCGACGGCCAAGGCATGGAAACCAAAGAACGGCACCGAGCTTAGCCAGTTGATCTTCTCTCTCGGGTCCGGGCTTGCGTACTTCATGGCGTTCTATACTTTCGTTCGGAAATGCAGCAGACATTTCGTGTGGCAGGCGCTCTGTTCGTAAGTAGCCGGAAATGCTGTGATGCGGCTGAAGGGGCCGGGGGCCTGTGGCACGCCAGCGCGTGGTGCGTGATGTGCGAGGGCTGCTGGACGCTGTGACGAGGCTGAGGATGGGTCCGGTACATAGCTCAGCTCCGCATCCACGGCAGCGCGGCCGCGATACGCGGGACCGCCGCTTCTACCGCCGCCTCACCGGCCTCGATGTAGCGTCGGCCGAGGCTGAACCGCCGGAGCCCGTTGCCAGGCATCCCCTCGCACTCCGGCGTGATCACGATGGTGCCAGGCGAGCTCTGGCCCCGTATGGTCGCCTGCATCAGGTCGACCGAGCGCCGGATCGTCTCGATTGCCGATGGCCCTCGCCCCAGGCGCTCCTGGGCCTCGGCATCGTCGTGGGCCGCCGGTCGAGCTCGCCCGAGCCGCACGGCCACGACCTTATCGGCGCCCATCGCCGTCGCCGCACTGCTCGGGACCGGATTGACGATGCCGCCGTCGACCGCGGTGTACGGTCCGATGCCCACGGCCGGATGGATCCCCGGGATCGCACTACTGCCAAGCACAGCCAGCCACAGAAGACCACGGCGGAAAACAATCTCGCGGCCGGTCTCCAGATCGGCCGCGACCACCGCCAACGGGAGCGGGAGCTCCTCGATCCGGGTCTCCAGGCAGATTTCCCGGATCTTGGCCGCCAAGGCGACGTTGGACAGCAAGCTCCGCCGCGACAGGGTCGGCCGGAAGAAGACGCTGTCGAGCGTGTCCAGGAACCCAGTCGATTCCTCAGCGCTGTGCCCCATGGCATACAGCCCGGCCACCGCCGCGCCGATGCTCGTGCCAGCCAGGTAGTCCGGCTCCAGCCCAATCCGCGCGAGCCCTCGCAGGATGCCGATGTGGGCGTAGCCCCGATAGCTGCCAGCGCCCAGCGCGAGGCCGACCTTGAGCCCGGCGAGGTCGCGGGCGACCCAGCCGAGCGCGACACCAGCCGGTGTAGAGGGGGGCAGGACGCCACGTGCCAGCTCGGCACGATCGGTGTGCGACAGCGACGGGATCGAAACCATCCCGGCGGCGTCCGGGCCTCGCCGTACCGGCCCATCGACCCACGCGCGAACGGCCAGTCGCCGCTCCGCCACCCTCGGCGCGGCGGCGCGTCCCACCAGCTCCACAACGGGTGCCCCACCCGGGAGCAGGTCGTGGCTGGCGACACGCAGGAGGACGTGCGCCGCGTCTGCATCGACTGAATTCGTGAGCGCGACCCGCTCGCGGGTATGCCAGGCGACGCTGGCGGCGAGGGCGGGCGCGAGGTCTGGGGGAGCACCGCGGTCGATTAAGAGCGTCACCCGGCCCGACCGATCGCCCCCCTCGCGCCGGGTGGAGGCGGCCCCCTTGACCAGGGCGTCGAGGTGGTCCTGCATGACCTGTCGCTCCGCGCCCATTGCGGTTCTCCGTTGGGAGGGCCCGTGGCCTTGGCTGGTGTGGGTGATGGTGGCCGCGCTGCGGGTGCGGCTCTTTTTGGCGCTGTCTGCGGCCGTGATCACCCGGCCGGAGAACCTGGACCGTAACCCGTCCAGTTCTTGTCCCGCTACCGTCGTCATTGCCTCTCCCCTCCCTGAGTACCTGCGCGGTTGTCCTGGACGTGCATGGCTGGTTCCTCTCAGCTGGAGCGTCAGGCGGGTGAGGGCCGCGCCGGCGCTTTGGTCGTATCGTCCGGCCGCCCTGGTTCCGGGCGGCTGGCGGCAGCGCGCCCCGGCTCGATCGCTCGATCGTCGCCTCTCCATCTCCGCACGGCACACCGCCGGTGGCAAGGGGGAGAGCACGACCAGCACGGTGGTGTGGGTGCCGAGAAGCTCGTCCACGTCATGCGACCAGGCGGTATTCGTTGATCAGGCCACCGACGCGAGCCTGTCTTCGGACCCGGTACTGCCCGAGATCGACCGGTTCGGGTAGCGGTTTCAGCGGCGCGGCGCCGTCCAGGGACCGGTGCGGCCGGTGCTGATTGTGGTGGGTCTTGCGACACGAGGTCGCGCGTGGTGAGTGAGCTAGTTGAGGAGGTCCGGCTGATGCTGGAGACGTAGCTACAGGTTGTGTTTGACCTGTCCCCGCCGTGACGTGCGTGGCCGGTTCTGGATCGGTCGGGTGCGGAGCTCACGGAAAAGCCCAAGGGCCGCTGCTCCAGCCATGGTGGCTACAGGTGCGGGGAAGACCGATAGGGCGACTGCCAGGAAACCTTTGCTGATGCCTCGTTACACAAGCATCCCGGGCTGGGTTGCGCTGCCGGGGTGACAGGGACCAGCCGTTGAGAGGCGGCAGGCGACGGCCGCGGAGACACCGATGGCCGGTGAGCACCGCTGTCCCCGGGGTAGAGAAGGCGCCCGGCCCGGTTGGGTCTCATGCGCGCGGAACGTGTAAACCTCGTCAGGGTCCGCCCGGCAGGCACGGGTAAGTGCAGGCCGGGCGGTAGGCCGATCGTAAGAGGGGCGGAAGTCCCTGGCGGGACAGGGTGCCCAGGAAGCGAATGCCGGTGGCTGAAAGGCAGCAGGAAAGCGAGTGCCGCAGGGCCGGGTCTCCTCCCGGGAGGTGCTCGTATAACTGGCCGGATAGCGAGCTTGATGCTCGGGCCCGCAAGGGCGCTGACGTGGGCAGGTGAGCCTTTGAGGCGAAGCGGGCGTAAATGCCGGTACTGATGGGCAAGTTGGGCACTTCGGTGAACGGACCTGAGGGCCTGCCCCCGTTTGATGGTGACGCCTGGGATTGTGTGGACTGGCGTCGCCATGAGGAGCAGGTACGGCGGCTGCGCGGCAGGATCTTCAAGGCGGTGCAGGAGGGTGACTGGCCGCTGGCCAGGAACGTGCAGAAGCTGATGCTGCGGAGCTGGAGCAGCACGCTGGTCAGCGTGCGGCAGGTGACGCAGCGCAACACGGGCCGCAGGACCGCGGGGATCGACGGGCTGGTCGCGCTGACCAGCCAGGCACGGGCCGATGTGGCGGTGCAGGTGCACGCCACGATCGGCTCGCATCAGCCTTCCCCGGTCCGGCGGGTGTATATAGCGAAAGCCCGTGATAAGACAAAAATGCGGCCGCTCGGGATTCCGGTCATTCTGGATCGGTGCCATCAGGCACGGGTGCGTAATGCGCTGGAGCCCGAGTGGGAGGCCCGGTTCGAGCCCCGGTCCTATGGGTTCCGGCCGGGCCGCGGCTGCCACGACGCGATAGAGTCCTTGTTCAGCACCCTGCACGGGAAATCTAAGCGGGTGTGGATTCTTGACGCTGATCTGGCAGGCGCGTTCGACAAGATCAGCCACGGGCACCTGCTGCAAATGCTCGGTGGTTTCCCCGCGAGGGAGATGATTGCCGGGTGGCTGAAGGCAGGGGTTTTCGAGGCTGGGAAAGGGTTCGCGCCGACCGGGGAGGGAACTCCCCAGGGCGGTGTTATTTCGCCCTTGCTGCTGAATATCGCATTGCACGGGCTGGAGGAGGCCGCGGGTGTCCGGTACCGGGGTGGCATTCATGCCAGAACGGTGCGGGACGGCTATCCGGCGCTCACTAGATATGCTGATGACCTGGTCGTGTGCTGTCACTCCAGGCAGCAGGCCGAGCAGGTCAAGGCGCGGCTGGCCGGGTGGCTGGAGCCGAGAGGGCTGGCATTCAATGAAGCCAAAACCCGCATCGTCCCCCTTTCTGAGGGGTTCGATTTCCTCGGATTCAATCTCCGCCGCTACCCCAACGGCAAGCTGCTCATCAAACCGGGCGCCACGGCCATCAAGAGGTTCCGGAGCAGGCTTGCGAAGGAGTTCCATGCGCTCCGCGGGGCCAACGTCGCAGCGGTACTGGCGAAAATCGTCCCGATCACACGGGGCTGGGTCGCCTACTACCGGACGGTGGTGTCGTCCGGGGTGTTCCATGCCCTGACTGACTACCTGTGGAAACTCACCTACAAGTGGGCGCGCTGGAGCCACCAGAACAAGCCGAAACGCTGGATCGCCGGCCAGTACTTCGGAAAGTTCAATAAGTTCAGGAACGACCGGTGGGTGTTCGGCGACCGGGACACCGGCGCTTACCTGCCGAAACCGGCCTGGACCGATATCGTGCGGCACACCCTGGTCAAAGGCGGGGCATCACCCGATGACCCCGGCCTGGCCGGGTACTGGGCGCAACGCCGCCAGAAGGTGAGACCCCCGCTGGACTCCAGCACCGTGCGCCTGCTTTCCAGGCAGGACGGGCGGTGCAGTCTGTGCGGGGAGAACCTGCTGACCCCAGACCAGCCACCCCAGTCCCCCCAGGGCTGGGAACACTGGTTCCTGCAGGTCACCAGGAAGGCGATCGAGGCGGACTACCTGGTCTGCCACGACACGCCCAGCGCCGCACGGAGCAAGCGAACACACCTCGTACACGCAACCTGCCAACGGAGCAAACAGCCCGGACAGCGGGAAACACCATGGTGCAGCAGACAACTTGAACCGCCCTAGCGGCTTGCTTGGGCCGTGTGCGCGGGAACGCGCATGCGCGGTCCTGAGGGGGCCCCGGTGCAGCAATGCACCGGGGCTACCCGGCTCGTACTCGCGCAGGATCCGCCGCAGATGGCCCTGGTTCCAGATGAGGGTGCGGTCCAGGAGCTCGCGGCGGCATCCCCCGATCCAGCGTTCGGCGATCGCGTTCATGCGGGGCGTCCGGATGTTGCAGAGCACGGTCCGGATCCCGGCGTCGGCGAGGACCGCGTCGAACGCGGCGGTGAAGTTCGAGCCGCGGTCGCGGATCATGAACTTGGCCCGGTGCGCCTGATCGCCGAGGTCCATGAGGAGGTTGCGGGCCTGCTGGGTGGTCCATTCCCCGGTGGGATGCAGGGTGACGCCGAGGATGCGGATGCGCCGGGTGGCGTGCTCGATCACGGCCAGGACATAGGCCTGGGTGCCGTCGAGCAGGTCGGCCGTGAAGAAGTCGCAGGCCAGGATGGCCTTGGCCTGGGAGCGCGGAACTGCGACCAGGGCGGCCCGGTTCGGCGCGGTGCGGGGTTGATCCCGGTCTTCTTCAGAATTTCCCACACCCTCGACGCCGCTACCTTCAGACCGCCGATCCGGCCGAGTTCACCGCCATGTCCAGCCCGCTGCCGTAATTGGTGGCCAGGGTCTGCACCGGTGTCCAGCTGCCGCCAGCCGGGAGGCTGGCGGTATGGATGGTGCCGGTGCCCCCCGCCCAGGCGATGATCGTGTTGCCTGACCGGTCGATGCCGATCAAGGGCCCGCGGGCGTCGGTGCCGACGGTGACCGGGGCGCTCCATGTCCCGCCGGGCGGCCGGATGCTGGCCTGGATCACCGGTGCGGTAAATGGCCCGCCTTCCCACGCCGTGACGGCCCGGCCGTCCGGGGCGAGCGCCACGGCGGGATTCGTGCCCTGGCCGACGGTGGCCGGCGCGGGCCAGGTCTGCCCGCCGGCGCTGGTACAGACCAGTACGGAAGAGCTGTTGTCGGCGTTCAGCTGGGATCCGGCGGCGGCCTCCGTGCCGGCCGCGTTGACCGCCAGCCCGGGTACGGACCCGGACGACACGCATCCGGCGGGTAGCTGGACCGGGGGCGACCATGAGCTGGCCGCCTGCGCGGGGACCGCCAGCGCGGTTCCGGCGCCGAGTGCGATCAGTAATGCTGGCAGTGCGAGGCGGAGGCGGCGGATGGATCGGGACATGACAGGCCCTCCCTGTGGGTTCTGTGTGCACGGATTCGCCGGATCGCAAGCCGGGCGCGCCGGGGCAGGAGCAGGCTGCTGAGATCGTGTGACGCGCGGCCGGGGCAGAGGACCGCTCGGGGTGCGCCGCCGCCTGCCCGGGTGTATCCGGTGACCAGGCCGGATTGCTGATGGCGCAGGCGACGCTGCCCGGGCTGCCGGGCATGCTCAGGCCGGTCTTCGCCCCACCTATAGCTGTCGTCCGCACCCGCCTCACCCCGCACTGTGAGAGCGCACCGGCTCGGATGAGTCCGGCCTGCCGCGACGTTCCGCGCGGGGTTCCCTCACCAGAAAGAACCCTCGTACCTGGTACGTCCCGGGCGGCGAAATGGTTCAACCTGATCGCTGCTGCGTCCAAAGGAACGCTTCGAACGCGGGTGCTGCCCACTCCGCGTCCACTTCCACGCCGGTATCGGCGAGATAAGGCCAGGCGAGGCCCAGGTACGGGTGCGTCTTTCTGAGAGATGCCTTATTTAGGGGTGTTTCGGTCAGGCGGCGAGGTTGAGCCGTTCGATGGTGTCCTCGTCGTAGCGGGCGAGGTGGCGCTCGGCGCGGTAGCGCTGCTTGTAGTAGTTCATGTAGTCGTCGAGGTCGCCGTTGACGACGACAGCGCGGATCTTGAGAATGGTCTCGGCACCGTCAGGAGACCACCTCGCGCCTGTAATTCCGAATCTGTCTTCTATGACGAATCTGCAGGCGCCCTCGATCATGCCCGTGGCGATGGGCCAGCCGGCGGCGAGTGCCCTGTCGTACTTCATGTGCTGGCGGTTGTTGTTCAGGTAGGTGACGGCCTTGTCCATGTCGGTGAGGTCGAGGTGGCGGGTGCGGGCGCTGGCCCGGGTTCTCGCGGCGACGGAGGCGAGGGTCGCGGCGACGGCCTTCGCCCGTCCGTGCAGGACGCGCAGCAGCTGCCCGTCGGCCTGCTGGCCCGCGGCGACCGGGTCGCCGGGGTGCAGCGCGGCGGCGGCCTTGCCGATATAGCCGCTGACGTGGATGTAGTCGATCAGCGCCGGCACCTTCAGCCCGCGATCCTTCGCCTGGGCCTCGATCGCGGCGAGCTGCTGCTTGTTCCCGTCCACGAGGAACACGCGCTGCCGCACCCGCTGCGGGTCGCGGCGGTCGGCCTCGCCGAACGCCGCGGCGATCATGTCCTCGATGCTCTCGGTCACCGACACCGATACCCACTTGTCCCGGGCCTTCGGCCCCGGGGTGCGCCTAAGCAATCACACCCCCCGGCTTGTGATGATCTTGTAACGAAGGACTTTCGTCCCTTGTCTCGGCGTCTTGCTATTTCTATTGTTTGTTGCTGGTACTTCAATCGTGTGCGCAATAACACGGTCCGGGAGAAGCATTGCGGATCTTATGTGGTTATGACGTTAGCCTATACGTGAGTTGTTGCCCGCCGCCGAACCGATGAGCAGCTGGTGATGGATTGCGCTCGGGCGGAGCGCGGTAGCTTCGGCCCGCGTTTCGGGCATCTTTCGCGAGATGCAATCAAGTATTCATAAGCGATGAAGGAGGAATAACGGTGAGCCCGTTACACACGGATGGCGAGCCTACGTCGGCGGGCGCGGGCGCAAAAAAGAAGTTCGGGCTCGTACTCCAGGGCGGTGGCGCCCTTGGCGCCTACGAAGCCGGCGCGATCGAGTATCTTTACGAAAGCGGCATGGAGTGCGCGATCGCCTCAGGAGCTTCCTCAGGCGCAATGAATGCGGCGACGCTTGCCGGAGCGAAGGGCTACCCGCCAAAGGTGCTCCGAGAGCTGTGGGGAAAGCTCATTGTCGATGCGCCGATTCCGCTCGTTCCGGCCACGATAGACCAGTACTGGTCGGTATTCGGCGTCCCGCATATGTACAAGCCGCGGATAGACTACTGGAATATCCTGAACTGGACGCATTTTGCCGACACCTCGCCGTTCAAGGAGATGCTTGAGGATTTCCTGGACTGGGATCAGGTGCGCAATCCGGAGCACATGCGGCTGTTCGTGTCGGCGAGCGGCGTCGAAAACAGCGAGACCACATACTTCAGCAACCTTGATCCGAGCCAGCCCTTCGGGGCGGAGCACGTGCTCGCCAGCGGGAGTCTACCGCCCGGATTTCCCTGGACGCTGGTCAGGCACCGAGCCTACTGGGACGGTGGGCTGACCGATAATACCCCGCTCAAGCCGGTCATCGACAATCTGCAGGGGAACGAGCCCGACACGATGCCGATCTTCGTAATCGATGTCCACTCGAGCTCTGCGCCGCAGCCAACCAACGTGCAGCAAGTACTGGCGCGGATGTTCGAGATTCTCCTGCACAACAACCTAAAATCTGACGGTGAGACCGCCAGGAGTTACACGCGTTTCATCAGCATACTGAAGCAGGTGGACGCACAGCTCCCAGCCGATGCCCCAGTTCGGCAAGAAAAGGACTGGGATACGGTCATGAACTACGCCCTCGTCCGGCAGATACGCATGATCGACATAATGAAACCGGCCGAAGAAAGTGCATCAGATTTCTCACGTGAGACGATCTTGCGCCGACTCAGCGCAGGATACGATCAGATGAGATCTTCCCTGGAGGAAACGCCCCTTATACCCTGACAGGCGTGTCCAGAAACGATCCGGAGGACGAGCAAACGTGTCCATTCACGGGGTCTCGGCAGCGACATCCTTGACATGCCGGCGTGGCGGCGGTGCTTGCAGTTTTAGCTCGGGTTGAGGATGCTTGCGGCTCGTGCCCGATGAGTCCGGTCAGCAGACGCTGGTGCAGCGTCTGCGTGCCGTGATCGCGGCGAAGGACGAGCAGATCGCGGTGCTGGCGGCGCAGGTCGGGGGCGTGCTGGAGCGGGAGCACCGCCTGGAGTTGCGGGTCGCGGAGTTGGAACGCCGCCTGTCGATGGACAGCGGCGATTCCGGGACTCCGCCGTCGAAGGAGGGCATCGGGGCGAAGGCGGCCCGCAAGGCCCGGGAGAAGAAGGGCCGGCAGGAGTCCGAGCGGGAGCGGAGCAAGGACCGCAAGCGCGGCGGGCAGCCCGGCCACCAGGGAAAAGGCCTCAAGCGCGACCCGGATCCCGACGGCACGCGGGCGGCGGAACCGCCCGCGGAGTGCCGGTCCTGCCATGAGCCCCTGGAGGGCGCGGACGGCGTGGAGCCGCGGTGGGCGCAGGTCATCGACATCGAGATCCTCCGGAAGGTCACCGAGGTCCTGCTGCCCGGGCTCTCGTGCGGGGACTGCGGGAGGTCACCTACGCGGCCGCGCCGCGGGCTTCCACCCGGGATCGGTCTCGGCCCGTGCTCAACGCGGCGGCCGTGCTGCTGTCGTGCTTCGGGAACGTTCCCGCGGAACGCCCGGCGCGGCTGATCGGCATGCTGACCGGCCAGGATGTCTCCTCCGGCTGGGTGGACAAGGCCGTGGCCAGGGTGAACGCCGGGCTGGAGGCGGCCGGGTTCGACGAGGCCATGCTCGCCGCGCTGGCCGCCGAGGACGTCCTCGCCGCCGACGAGACCCCGGTGAGCGTCACGGACAAGACCCCGTCCCGGACCCGGGACCCGACGGGGAGGCGGACCCGGAGGAGAAGGCCGGGAAGCCGGAGGCCGCGGGGGCGCCGCACGTGCTGGTCGTCGTGACCCCGGACGGGCGGCTGACGTTCCTGCAGGCCCTGGGCTCACGGCGGAAGGGCAGCGTCGGCGGCGGCATCCCGCCGGCTTCGCCGGCTACGACCGACCGCCACTGCCCGCCGTCAGCTGAACACCAAGTCTCGCCACCCCGTGAATGGACACGAGCAAACCGCAAACCGTTGACCGCCCCTGAACGCGACCTGCGAGCCGCTCGCCGGGACGCTGCGCCGTGAACTCCTGGAACGGGTGCTGATCCTCGGCGCCGCACATCTGCTCGCCGTCCTGGCCGAGTATCAGGAGCACTACAACACCGCCCGCCCGCACCAGGGAATCGGCCAGCGCGTCCCCGACGCTGAACACCAGCCTCCCTGCATCACGGCAGGGCACTTCCACGCTCGCCAGATCCGCCGAAACCTGTCCTGAGCGGCCTGATCAGACGAGTACGTCCGACCCGCATGAACTCCAAGAAGACGCAGCTCACCACACAGAATCCTATTTTCGAGCGGCACACGGTCGGCGCGCGGCCTGGAACCTGGCCTGCCACCTTGCACGTCACCGCTTGGCGTAGTCGGCGAAATCCCTGCTGTTCATCGAGCACGGCACCCGCCGGATGCACCTCGGCGGCGTCACCGCCAACACGAGAACCCGCAGGTCACCGGACCGAATCGTATTTCCGAGCGGCACAGGTACCCGTTACGGGAGTTCACCCGCTCCGGGGTAACTTCCCCGTACCCGGCGTTGCAGCGGACCTCAACATCGGCGTCCATCATCCGCTGGGCGAACCCCTTGATCATCTCCCGCAGCACATCCGGGCTCGCCGATGCCAGGGTCTCCTCGAACCGCGCGCCGGAAACCGGCACAATGTCACGTGCGGCCATCTCGTATCTCCTTCGTCTCGTAGTGAGCAATTCGAAGGATCACGAGGTGGCCGTCTCACGTCACGCCGACACGCCCAGCCGGGGCACATCAGTCATAGCCGGATCATCTACCCCATACACCACTCCCGTGGACGTGAACGTCCCGCTCGAAAATAGGATTCGTGGGGCTGACCTGGGCTTTATCGCGGCGTCAGGCGGCTCGGATGTACTCGTTGATGTGTCGCCGCTCAGGATAGGTTTTCGTCGGATTCGCTGGGTATCGAGGCCGGTCACGGTGATGCGGGGCATGTCGTGCAGGCGGCCGGGGATGCGCTGGGCGATGCCCTGGTGCGGCCGGGACGGCGCGCAGATGCCGCTCGCCGAGGATCAGGAGCCGGTCCAGGAGCTCGCGCGCAAGGTGCCGGCGAGCCGTTCGCAGATCGCGTTCATCCGGTTCGGGTCGGCCCGCTACTCGGTGCCGACTCGGCTGATCGGCCAGCACGTCGCGGTGACCGAGTCCGGCGGGCGGCTGCTGGTGGCCGATGCCCCGGCCGGGGAAGTCGTGGCCAGCCATATCCTGGCCGCCCCGGGCGAGGCCCGCGTGCTCGATGAGCATTACGGCGGCCCCCGGCCCGCGCCGCGCCGCGCCGTGCGCCCGAAGACCGCGGCGGAGAAGGCGTTCATCGCGCTCGGCCCGGCCGCCGGGGCATTCCTGACCGGATCCGCGGCCTCGGGCAACACCAGGCTGGCCGCCGACCTGGACGAGCTGGCTGCCCTGCGCGCCGCGCACGGCGACCAGGCGCTGACCGCAGCGCTGGAGCGTGCGGTGGCGTTCCGCCGCTGGCGGGCCGCCGACGTCCGGTCGATCCTGGCCGCCGGGGCCGGGACCCCGCAGCCCCGCCCGGCCGGGGGCGCCCTGGTCATCGAGCTGCCCAAGGTCCCGGTCCGCCCGCTGTCGGCCTACAAGATCGAAGGTGCCTCATGACCGCGGCGACCGCACCCGTCCTGGCCGCCGACCTGGACACCGGCCTGCGCAGGCTCAAGCTCGGCACGATGCGCCGCATGGCCCCCGAGCTGATGGTCACCGCGAAGACCCAGCGGTGGTCACCGGAGGAGTTCCTGCGCACCCTGCTGGACGCCGAGATCACCTCCCGCGATGAATCCAACGCCCGGGCCCGGATGAAAGCCGCCGCGTTCCCGGTGCTCAAGACGATCGAGGAGTTCGACGTCACCTCCTCCTCGATCCCGCAGGCGACCTTCGATTACCTGGCCTCGCTGGAATGGATCCGGGCCGCGGAGAACTACTGCGCCGTCGGCCCGGCCGGGACAGGGAAATCACACAGCCTGGTTGCGTTCGGCGCCGCCGCCGTCGCAGCAGGACGCAAGGTCCGCTACTTCACCGCCGCCGACCTCGTCGAGACCCTCTACCGCGGCCTGGCCGACAACTCCGTCGGCCGCGTCATAGAAAACCTGCTCCGCAACGACCTGGTCATTATCGACGAGGTCGGCTTCGCGCCACTCGACGACACCGGCGCCCAGCTGCTGTTCCGGTTCGTCGCCGCCGCCTACGAGCGCCGCGCCCTCGGGATCGGCTCTCATTGGCCCTTCGACCAGTGGGGCCGGTTCCTGCCCGAGCACACCACGGCCGTCAGCCTGCTCGACCGGCTCCTGCATCACGCGGTCGTCGTAGTCACCGAAGGAGAGTCGTTCCGGATGCGCCAGGCCCGGACAAACACAGGAGGACGCCTCACCAAGAACTGAAAATCACCGAGGGATGGGGACTTTCAGCTGGGCCACCAGCGGCGACACGCACCTGGCCGTTGACAGCGAATGCGATCTATAAGGAAGCAGTGGGGGACCTGGAAACAAGGAAGCTGAAGCGGCTGGCAGCGAAGCGAGCAGAGATTGCGAGTCAAATTGAGCACCTCGAACGGCCTGATGGTTCCAACCCGCAACCCTCTGCTTAGAAGATCGTTTCGGACAGCACCGCTAACTGCGGCTGCCCAGCGTGCGGCGAGCCCAAGTTGCCCGTACTTGACCGTGGGTGACCTTGGCTCCCTGGCTGTTCTGGCACGTATCTGGCACGTGCTGATCACCAGCCCAGCCCTCCAGCTTGGAAGTCTGTGACGCTGCTGACCTGTCACCTGCAGATTCGATGGCCTGCGGGCCTCTCGACGCACTGCCTGCAGGTGACCGTTACTATCCGCGATTGCTCATCCGGTCGGGCACGTAGCGGGCACGCTACTGAGTAGCGCCCGGACGATGCGTCAGGTCAGGCGGCTGCCGCGGCCACGTGTCGTTCGTGCCGCCCAACCGGTTCCGGTAGCGCCCCTTCTGGCCAGCCGGAGTGCGAGCCGACGCGGCCATCCAGGGCCAGGTCGTCGACGTGCATGGCGAGCAGAATGGCGCCATCGATCAGGAGGTCACGCTCGGTAAGAGTGATATCGCCCCGGTCAGCCTGCTCGCGGATGATCGCGCAGATGTGCTGGAGTGCTGCATCAACGGTAAGCACGGTGATCACAGTTCCCACCTCCGCCCCAGGCATACCGCCAGGGATGCCAGGCCGGTCATGGGCTTTGGTCCTCACTGTGGGCCTGCCTTATTGCCCCTGAAGGATCAGCTACCGCGGCACTGTTGCGTTGGTCGATCGCAGATGGCGGGTATGGAAACTAGTCTTACGCGGTTACGCGGCGGTTCCCCGGACTGTCCTGCCGGGATGACCCCGGAGCAGATTGCGGAGGTCCGGCCCCGGCTGCTGGAGTTCACTGCGGGCATGCTGGGCGGGCTGGCGCGCAGCGACCAGCGGGCGGCCGGTGAGCTGTACGTGCGCGGCCTTCTTACCGACGGGCAGCGCAAGTCGATGGTGCCGATGGCGGAGCGGCTGGGGATAGATCATCAGCGGCTGCAGCAGTTCATCACGTCCTCGACCTGGGATTACGTTGCGGTGCGGCGGAATGTGGCGCGGTGGTTCGCGGCCAGCCAGCCGGTGGAGGCGCTGGTGGTGGACGACACGGGCTTCCCGAAGGACGGAAGCGCGTCGCCGTGCGTGGCCCGGCAGTATTCCGGCACGCTGGGCAAGATCGGGAACTGCCAGGTCGGTGTCAGCGTGCACCTGGTGGGCGAGCATGCGTCTTGCGCGGCGGACTGGCGGCTGTTCTGCCCGGAAAGCTGGGACGACGCCGCGCTCGGTGACCCCGTTGCCGCCGCTGGTGCCCGAGCGGCGCCGCGAGCGGGCCGACATTGTGGGTGCCGAAAACCTGCGCCACCTGGGCAGATGCTTGCGGGACGCCGTCGGCTCGGTCACGCGAACGGTGCCTGGAGGGCGGTCTGGTTCGGGCTGGTGTGCGATGATCTTCGGCTTGTGGGCTTGAAGCTGATCGTCCTCATCGTCACCCGGGCCGTATCGGTGCTGGACCTGTCGCGGCGGGAGGCGTGGTGGAAGGACGCCGAGATCCTGATGCTGCGCCATCAGCTCGCTGTTGCCCTGCGCGAGCGGCCGAGGGCTCATTCGCGGTTGACGTGGCCGGACCGGGCGTGGCTGACGTTGCTCGCCGGGACACTGCCGGCCGGGCGCCTGGCCGGGCTGCGGCTGATCGTGACTCCAGCAACGATTGTGCGCTGGCACCGCGACATTGTCCGCCGCCGGTGGGCGCGGTTGTCCCGCCGGGGACGTTCCGGCCGGCCGCCGGTGCGCCGCACTGTGCGGTCGGTGGTGCTCCGGCTGGCGCGGGAGAACGAGTCATGGGGGTACCGGCGCATCCACGGTGAGCTTGCCGGGCTTGGCATCATCGTGGCGCCGTCGACGGTATGGCAGATCCTCAAGGACGCCGGGATCGACCCGGCGCCCCGCCGGGACGGCCCTGGCTGGGCCGAGTTCCTGCGGTCGCAGGCGCAGGCGATCCTGGCGCTGGACTTCTTCACCGCTGACCTGCTCAATGGGACGAAGGTGTACGTCCTGGCGGTGATCGAGCACGGCAGCCGGCGCGTCCGGGTCCTGGGCGCCACGGAGCACCCGGTCCAGTCCTGGGTCGTCCAGCAGGCCCGGAACCTGCGTGCGCCACGAGGCGCACTGCTGTATCGCCCGCGTAGCGGGCAGGGACTGGAGGAGGTGTCTTTGGATCTGATGGCTGACCCGTGATCCGAAAGGTGAGTGGGGAAAATAGCAGGCCAGGAAACCGGTGACCGTGCCCAGGCGTACGGGGCGGTGCGCCGGGGGATCCGCGCGATATGGCGAAAGCTGGATTGCCTGAAGCCCAGTCTCCGGAAGGTGTGATCCGGGCACCCGCCGGAAAGACGCCTGTAACCGGTGCCGGCCCCTGCCGTGAGGTGAGCAGGTACTTGCGGCAATCCTCTGGGGTGCAGGAGCGATGCCCTGCCGGGGCATTGAAGGAGACGAACGGGACGCCTAAGTCGCGCTGGTACGTACGGCAGTTGTGAACGTGGGATCGCCTAAGGGACGCGAGTTCTATGGCGACGGAGTGCCCGTAGTAGTCGCCGGGGTGACGTCCGGCCAATCTGGCGACCGTTAATGGCGGTCCACAGGGCGAAGGGGCACAGGCGATGGATGATCCAGGCCAGGAGGTATGCGTAATGCAGGAAGCCGCAGTGGTACTGGAGGTCCTCCGTGAGCGTGGCAGGAAGGGCCTGCCGCTCAGCGAGCTTTACCGTCAGATGTTCAATCCAGCCATGTACCTGCTGGCTTTTTTCCGGACTAATTTTTGTCCGTTTTGTTTATCTTCTAAAGATTTACTGGAGCGGCGAAAGCGGCGGTCACCGGGGATTGCTGATGGCCGGCATTCCGAGGTCGGTCGGGCCGGTGCCGCGGTTTCGCTCGATGCTTCGGTCGAGGCTGGCGAGTTTGCGTTTAGCGGCTTCCAGGCTGACCTCAAGGCCCTGGACTTCGCCGAGCCAGCCGTTCATCCGTGCTTCGGCGATCCGCTCGTGCAGGTTATGAATGATCTCGGTAAGCCGGGGCCGCTGCTGCGGCGACACGCGGAGCATCGCGCAGCGCAGGCAAGCGTGCTCATGCTGGCAAGACGCCCCGTAAGGGCGGCCGCAGGTTCCCAGCGCCACCTTGCGCAACTGGAAGTGCTTCTGGAATTCTTGCCATTCCTGGTCGGTGGGCTCGCGGTATTCTTCGGAGGGTCGTGCGGCCCGCCGCTTGTCGAGGAACGCCCGGTAGGAGCGGATCAGGTCGTCCTGGAAGACGGCCATGTACGTTTCCGTAGTGGTTACGCTTTTGTGGCCGAGAATCCGGGCTGCGATGTGCACGGGCAGCCCGCCGGTGACGGCTGCCGTCGTGAAGCACCTCCGGAAATCGTGGGGCCGGTAGGCCAGTGGCTGGCCCGTGGCGTCCTTGAGGCCGGCGGCGGCGAGCGCGGTGTTGATCAGCTTGTAGACCGTGCCGGGGCTGATCACCTCGCGCCGGGCGCCGTGGGCGCGCTGGAAGAGGTGCGGGAGGAGCGGCCCGGTGGTCCGCTCGTGGTGGTCGTAGCGGGCAACGAGGGGAACGGCGCCGTCATTGCCGGCGCGCAGCCGGGTGATGACGGTGGCCAGGACGCTGGCGAGCTCCGGGTCCACCAGCAGCAGGCGCTCCTCATTGCTCTTGGAAGGCACGATCTGCAGCAGGGGCACGACTTCGCCGCTGCCGGGAAGCTTGTAGGACACCAGCGCCAGGTGGGTGATCTCCAGCAGTTCCTCCAGGCGCACCCCTGACAGGCGCAGCGTCTCGACGATCGCCCAGGCCCAGAACGCCTCGTCCTCGCGGCGGGTCAGGTTGACCGTCTCGGCGGTGACCAGGTTTTCTGCCGTGACGGAGGGATTGCCCTGGTATCGAGCCGACAGGCAGGCGCTCTTGAGGGCCTTGCGGCGGTAGCGGGTGCCGGCGTGGTCGAAGACCTCGTCCGGTTCGCACTCGTCCGCGGCGGCCAGCAGCGCGGTCGTCTCGGCGAGGCACCGTCCGGCGGCATCGGCCAGCGCGGGCAGGTGCGGCAGCCGCTCGCGGACGCGCTGGTGCATTTCGGCCACGGTTTTCCTGCGGGCCTTCTCGTATCCCTGGGTGTCGTTCTTGCGGACCGGGCTGGGGACCGCCCACGGCACCCAGCTGGGGTCTTCCAGTGCCCACTGCTGGATGTCGAGGTAGAAGGCCCGTACTCGCATCAGGAGGGCGTGGATGTTCTTGCGCTCCCGTATCGTGCCGTCGGCCGCCGTGATGACCCGGGCGCGTTCCTTCCATGCCTGGGCGATCTCGTCGGGCAGGTGAAGGGTGTCGATGCCCGGGTGGTGCCGCTCGATGTCGGCCCAGAAGGTGCCCGCCAGCTCGCCTGCGAGGGTGGCCAGGGTGTTGTAGTCCAGCGCGGGGCGGCGTTCGTCGAGGTAGCGGACGAGTACGTCGCGGATGGGGCGGCAGCGGATGCCGTAGTCGTCGACCAGTTCCGCGGTCGTCCGCTGGCCGCGCCGCAGCGCGGACCGGAGGCTGGTGCCGGCCGGGGTCACCCCGATGTCGCCGAGGAGGTCCCAGGCCGCATGCAGTCCCGGGATCTGCAGGCGCGGGGGGTCGGCGTGAACGCTCCACGCGAACATCTCCAGGACGTCGCCGGGGGTCAGCGCGTCGAACGCCGGTGCCGGTATGCAGCACGATCTTGCTGATCACGCGCAGCGCGTCGCTCTGGTCGCGGCCGCTCAGCCCGCGTTCGGCCGCGGCTTTCTCAAGGCGGGCGAACTGCTCGGGCCGCATGATCTCGCGCACCCGGTCGAACAGCCCTTTCGCCCGGTAAGCGGCCAGGAAGTCGTAACTGGGCAAGACAACCCGGCACATCAGCAGGCAGCCCAGCCCGGCGACGTGCTCTTGCCTCTTGGTGACCGCCAGGCGGGTATCACCCGGGGCCAGCGCGTCGATCCAGCCGGCGTCCCGGTCGGCACCGGAAACCGTCCACCGGTCCTGCCAGCCCTCGCCGGGGTGGGCAAGCAGCCAGTCCAGGATCGTGGCGGCTCCCCTGAGCCTCATGGTGCGGTGCACCGTCCCGGCAGGCCAGTCCGGCAGCTGGGGCAGCAGCGCGAGGATCCCGCCGGCCAGCAGGCGGTCCACCGGCCCCACCCGGTGCTGCTCCACCAGCCGCTCGTCCGCGGCGAACGGACCGCGGCCGCGGCGGGCCCCGGGTTCAGTGGTCGTCGTGGTCACTGCGGGATCCCTCCGAACAGGACAGACAGGTCGCCGGCGTCATAGCCGACCGCGGCAGAGGGCGGCGCGGCCTGCCGGATGCGCTGCTCCCGCGCGGCCAGGTGCTGCTGGACCCGGCGGATCACCTCGGCCTCGTCCTCAACGAGATAGACGCCGGCGGTAGTGGACAGGTGCGCGTGACCGAGGATCGTCTGCACGTCCCGCATGGACAGCGACTCATCCCGGCTCATCCGCAACGCCGCAGTATGACGCAGGTCATGCATCGAGTAATTGGTGCCCAGCAGCACGTTGACCCGCTTGAACACCGCCCGCAGCGCCTCGTAGTTCACCGGCTGGCGGCGCAGCCCGTCGCCGTGGTCACGGCGGCGCAGCGTCCACCACAAGGGCTCGCGCGGTTCCAGCGGGTCGAGCTCAGCCAGATACAGCCGGATCCACACGAACGCCTCCGGACTGGCCGGAAGCCACTGCTCCGCCCCCGAGCCCTTACGGCAGACCCGCACGAGCTGCTCACCCCAGTCCAGGTCCCAGCCCCGCACGCCGAGCAGCTCGCTGGCACGGGCGCCGGTGCTGATCCCCAGCGCCAGGATCGCCCGGTCCCGGTCCGACCGCAGTCCCGCGAACAGCTCGTTCCACCGCTCGTCGGGCATTGCCCGCGGCGTGCGCCGCGGAACCCGCGGGTTATAGCGGATCTTCCCCTCCGGCCGGAACGGCACCAGCGGGTTGCGGTGCTCGTTCGGCCGCCGTCCGCGCCGGTCCAGCACGACCGGGTTGACCAGCGGCCCGCCGCCCAGCTCGATGCAGTACTCGTAAAAGCTCCGCAGCACCGCATTGCCGTGCCGCACCGTCCGGGGCTCGTACTGATCACCGAGATAGCGCTTGCGGGTCACCGCGTTGACGGTGCCGGCCGTGGCGGCCGACGCAGTGGTCCTCGGCGAACTGCGCTGCTTCGCGGCCTGCCCCAGCCACAAGACGAAGTCCCTGACCTCAGCCGACGTCGCCTTGTCCCAGTCCACGCCGACGGCCTCCAGCCACCGCCACCATCGCAGCAGGCCATAGGCATAGCTGCGAACGCTGCCGGCCCGGTTGCCGCGGGCCGCGAAGTCCCGCAGGAACCGCTGGACCGGCTCTACCGCGTCGCCGTCCGGATCGACCACCAGCCACGGCACGACGCCCTCAGCCTCAACGACACGGCCCCACTGCGGCAACCGGATCGAGGCGATGTCCCGCTCGACGAATCCACCCGACAGCGCCACGCGTCCTCCTTCGAAAGAGTCGCGTGAGTTCTACCGGCCAGCTCACGGCCAGCGCATCAACCATCCCCGGCGCGTCGCCCGGTAGTCCGGTCAACAAACAACGGCCGTATCTACTCCAACCAGGGGGCGATGACGCCGGGGGCCTGCGGGGAGACCGCTGATGGCATGTCCGAGGCGATGATCGGTGAGATCATCGAGCTGATGCGGTTCGAGCGGTACCGGTTCGCCCCGGCCCGCCGGGTGTATATCCCGAAGAAAAACGGCACGCTGCGGCCTCTTGGCATACCGTCATGGCGGGACAAGCTCACCGGCGAGGTGGTCCGCCTGATCCTTGAGGCGGTCTATGAGCCGGTGTTCTCGTCCCGGTCGCACGGGTTCCGGAAAGGACGGGGCTGCCATACCGCGCTGCGGCAGGTACGCGACGCCTGGACTGGGACCGTGTGGTTCATCGAGGGCGACATCTCCGACTGCTATGGATCGGTCGATCACGAGATCCTGATGCGGATACTGGCGGAGAAGATCGAGGACCAGCGGTTCCTCCGGCTCATCCGCGGCATGCTGCGGGCCGGGTACCTGGAGGACTGGGAGTTCAGGGACACGCTCAGCGGTACCCCGCAAGGCGGCGTGGTCTCCCCGGTCCTGAGCAACATCTACCTGCATAAGCTCGACGAGTTCGTCGAGAGGGAACTGATCCCGCAGTACACGCGGGGAAAGCACCGGGCACCGAACCCTGAGTACCAGGAAGTGAAGAACCGGCTGCGAAACGCGCGGCGGCACGGGGACCGGGCGGCAGCCCGGGACCTGAGACGCCAGCTGCGCGCATTCCCCGCAGGCGACCCGATGGACCCCGGCTACCGGCGGCTCTTCTACTGCCGCTATGCAGATGATCATCTGCTGGGGTTCACCGGGCCGAAGGCCGAAGCCGAGCAGATCAAGGCGGAGCTGGCGCGGTTCCTGCGAGAGACCCTCGCCCTGGAACTCAACCCGGACAAGACCCTGATCACCCACGCCCGCACCCAGCCGGCGCGGTTCCTCGGCTATGACATCATCGTCCAGCACTGCAACACGCGGATCACCCACGGCCTGCGTTCGGCCAACGGGAAGGTCGCGCTGCGGGTACCGCCGGACGTGGTCAAGGCCCAGTGCGCCCGCTACCGGTCCCGGGGCAAACCCTGGCACCGGTCCTGGCTCCAGAACCTGCCCGACTATGACATCGTGCGGATCTACGGGGCCGAATACCGGGGCGTCGTGAACTACTACCTGCTCGCCCAGGACGTCTCGCGGCTCGGCACCTTGTGCTGGACCGCCCTGACATCGATGCTGAAGACCCTGGCCGCCAAGCACAAGTCCACCGTCGCCAAGATGGCCGCCCGGTTCACGGCGAAGGCCATCACAGCCGACGGCCCCAGGACCTGCTTCGAGGCCAGGATCCGGCGGGAGGGCAAGAAGGACCTGGTAGCACGATTCGGCGGGATACCCCTCAGGCAAGACAGGCGCGCGGTCATCACCGACCCCGCCCCGGTCCCGGTCACCACCCCGCGCAAGGAGCTGATCCACCGGCTCCGCAAGCGGCGGTGCGAGCTATGCGAGCACGGCGCCACGGTGGCAGTCCACCAGGTCACCGCGCTCGCCAGCCTCGGCAGGCCAGGACCGGGCCAGCCCGCGTGGGCCGCCCTCATGGCCAAGATGCGGCGCAAGACGCTCATCGTCTGCGGCACCTGCCATGACTGGATCCACGCGAACCCCGTCGCACACGCGGCATAAATCGCTGAAGAGCCCGGTGCACCGAAACGGTGCACGCCGGGTTCGGAGGGAGGCTGCCCGGAAAAGGCCCGGGTTCATGCAGCATGAACCCGGGACCTCGCCGGGCAGCCCACCCTACTCATGGATCTCGGCGAACGCGCCGGCCGGTTCAGGTTCCTGATCCGTGACCGCGACAGGCGGTTCACCAGCGCCTTCGACGAGGTTTTCGCCGATGGCGGCATGCGGATCATCAAGACTCCGGTCCGGTTGCCCCGGGCGAACTCCTTCGCGGAGCGGTATGTGGGGACCCTACGGCGCGAGTGCCTCGACCACCTGCTGATCTACGGTGAACGACACCTCCGGCAGATCCTGGCCGGGTACTCGCGGCATTACAACGAGCATCGGCCCCATCAGTCGCGGGAGCAAAGACCTCCGCTGCACGAACCCGGCCAGGTGCTCGACGTGACCGCCCGGATCAAGCGCAGACAAGTCGTCAACGGCTTGATCAGCGAGTATGCGCGGGCTGCGTAACGAGCCCAGAAAACAGCAGCTCAGAGCCAGTGTGCGAGTTGTGGCACGGCACAGGTCGCCAGGGACGAACGCCCCTTAGACCCAGGGTCTAACGGAATAACGATCTGTCGACGTGTCACGCCCGCGAACCCGCTCTGCGACAGCCACCGCCGCACATCGGCGAAGCGTCCGAAGCGCCCGGCCCCTCATGGCACATCCCCTAAGTCCGGTTCAGGTCCCCTAAGTCCCGTTCAGGGACGACCAGAACAGCCACCCAGAGCACCTCCGGTCGACCGGTGTCACCGCGCCCGACCGGCGGCTCGGCGTGCGTTCTCGCTGTCCTCGGCACTGTCACGCCGCCCGAGATAAGCACGAGGGCACGCCGGGCGCGAGAGCCGACGCGCACGGTGGCCGTTACCCAAGGTGAGCACCCGGCTAAGGCGGCAGCCGGATGCTCGTCCTGATCGATTCCGCGCGGTCGGGCGTCGCGCCGTTGGGCCGGCCGGGCTCGCGCGGGACAGGGTGTTCGGGGCGGGCCCGGTGCGGCGCTTGTGTCGCCGAGCCCGGAGTGGCTGCCCCGCCAGCGTGGTGGCGGGCATGGCCGGTCGCCGCTGGTGGCCGGTCGCCGCTGGTGGCCGGATCGGGCGCGGGGTGGCGGCCGGCCGGGCGTCTTGGCCGCCGGTGCTGCTGCCCGGGCTCGCGGGCGCCGGGGTCAGGTCTGTGGCTGGGCGAGGTAGAAGCTGCGGCCGGTCACTTTGGCCAGCTTGGTGGCTTCCCTGAACGTGTCGCTGCGGAACCAGCCCATGGCGGTGTCCATGTCCTGGACGCTGATGTGGAACAGGGCCGCGCCGGGGTCGTCCAGGTCGCGGTAGGCCTGCCCGTCGGTGATGCCGTACCGGGCCCGGTTGGCGGCGTGCAGATAGTGCTGCTCTTTCCAGGCCTCGAAGTCGTCGGTCTGGATGCGGATCATGATGTCCTGCATGACGGTGATCCCCCTCTGTACGGGTATGCGGTCAGCCGCAGCCTAACACAGTTACGTGATTAATCACATAATCTCATCCGCAAACATTCTCAGATGCACGTAGTAGGCTGGCGGGATGCAGACCCCGACCGAGGACCAGCTCGCCGCCTGGAAGCAACTGCAGTGGGCGACCGCCCTGATCACCAGCCGGTTCCGCCGCGACCTGGCCGGGGCGGGGCTGAGCCTGGAGCAGTTCGACGTGCTGGTCCACCTGGCCTGGGCGCCGTCCGGGACACTCCCGCTGCACCAGCTGACCGCCTCGATGGTCGTCGCCGACGCGCTCAGCCGCAGCGGCATCACCCGGCTGCTGGACCGTATGGACCGCGACGGGCTCATCACCCGGACCGTCAGCACCGTGGATCGCCGCCGGTTCGACGTCTCGCTCACCCCGTCCGGGCGCCTGCGGTTCGAGCAGGCCTGGCCCGCCCACGCCGACGGGATCGGCAGCTACTTCGTCCAGCCCCTGACATCCAGCGACATCGCCGAGCTCGCCAGGATCCTGGACAGCCTGATCCAGGCCAACCAGAACCACGACCAGCCCGGCTAACGCCAGCCGGACGCTGTGCCTGAGGAGCAGTCCCAGGCAACACCGGCCACGCACACCGGCGTGAGCACCCGCCCGCAGCCGTCCCGGCGACGGACCGGCCGCACGCTCGCTGCCCGCTCACCACAACGGACACCGCCAGGCCACCCGGCCCCACACAGATCACCCAGTCCAGCGCGGCACCAGGCAGCAACGCGCCGCCATGCTATGAGGCACAGAATTGGGCGGATATCGCGTGCCGGACGACCCTCGAGCTGTGACCGTCTGTCACGAAACGGCAGCGCCCAGGGAGGCAAGTCAGGAGCCGTCGCGGCGAGCGACACAGCGTCATCCGGCTTCAGATGAGCCCGTCATCCTCACCTGGGTCCCAGCCGCTGCCCAAGTTCGAGCACCATGATGCCCACCACGAACACACGTTGATGACGGCCGCCAGGTCCCAGACGGCCGCGAGCTCCCCGCGCGGCACCTTCAGTCAAGCTGAACTCGCGGGCGAACTGGTAAGCCGTCGTATTCAAGTGTGACGAGTTCGCCGGGGACGACAGCGCAGCGGGAGCCGGGCCGGCGTGACCAGGTTCGCGCTGCGCCGACTGGCGAGGGTTGTGCCGTCTGGCAGTGTCATCCTTGGGGAATCCATGCGCGCGTGAAAGCAGACCAGCTGCCGCTGCGCGTTGGGTACCTGGTAGTCCACGGCGCCTGGTCAGTGCCGCGAACGACCGCGATGATGTGCGGCCGGGGCTGGCGTGTCCCGGCGGCGGTGGGGGCACCGGTGATCAGCTTGCTGCCTATCCTCACCCATTTGGTGGAGCCTCCGCCTCCGAAGCCTTTGCCCCAGAGCCCATTGTCCGTGCCGCGGATCAGCACCCAGTCACCGTTGCTTTGAGGGATATAGCCGATGGCCGGTGCACTGTAGGTGCGATGGCCGCCCACCCGCGTCCATGCCCAGTTGCTGACGCTGGACGCCCTCCAGATGAAGTGGTCAGGCCCGCCGGCAGCGACTTCGAAGGAATTGGTGTCGACCGCCACTGCGGCTGGCGCTGTGGACAGATGCCCGCCGAGCCTCTTCCACTTGGTCAGCCGCTGGCCTGGCCGCAGGGTGCGAACCCACAGTGCGTGATCGGCGCCGCGGATGAAGGCGTCGATCCGCCCCGAACTGGTGCCGGTGATCGCTGGCGACGCGGAGAGCTTGCCGCCCCAGTTGAGCCAATGGCTCCAGACGCCGTTGTGCATCATCCGCAGTCGCAGCGTGTTGTCCGTCCCGCGGCCGGCGACGACGAGCGTGGTGCGTGCGACTGCTGCCGAGGGCGCGCCACGGATGTAACCGCCGACGCGGGTTTGCGCCGACCAGGCCCGTGCCCCAAAGAGGGAGCGCATGTAGATGGCGTGGTCCTTGCCCCGGTAGAAGGCGAACCCTGAGCCCGTGGGGTCGAAGGCGACCGCCACGGCCGATCGTGGGGCCTGGTCCGGTGGCACCGCTCCCGCCGCCGCAGACCGCGTGGCCGCGGCCGGCCCGGCGGCGAGTCCCATGATGGTGGCGGCGCCTGCGAGGACGATAAAAGCGTGCCTGAAACGAGTCAGCACGGCGTGAGAATTGGTAATTGGTTTCCGAGATGTCTTGATCATTGCAACCACTTCCCCTTTTATGGTATTGCGGTCACAGCCGCATCCGGAAGGGACAGAAGTCCTTTTCCGGAGACCAGGCCGGGCATCGCCTACCAGCACTTCCGCCTCCTCCTCGGCAGAAATGCTCCCTGCCGAGTCCCCGCCGTGCCGGTCCGGGGCGCCCAGGCCGCACACGGTCGTACGTGATGGCGCCGCTGTGGTGGCATCCGGCGGTTGGTGTTGTAAGGGTGCCAGGAGTGGTCCAGGCAGCCGATTGCAATGCGGGCTGACGACAGTGGCCAGTGTGCTCCGGGTGAGCCGCCGCGTGACAAACGGCTTGAAATAGCGGGACCTTCGGGCCATTTCAGGGAACGCTCGGCAGGTAAAGGCTTGACAGGTGCACGGGGTCGTTCCTGGCTGGCTGCCAAGGCATGAAACAGGACGTCTTGCCCCGCTGGTAGCGGCCACGCTCGTGTATGGCTACAGAAAGGATGCCGAGATGATCATCAACCTCAGGCGCACAGCCATTTTCGCCGCTGTCGCCGTGCTGGCTTTGCTGCCCCTGGCGGGTTCGGCAGCCGGTGCCACGCATCACCCCCAGCAGCGGCAACTGGCCGTGACCACCCTGTCCAGGTTCAAGGTGGTGCTGAAGGCCACCCGTGTGTCCAGGCTGGATGCGACCGTGACCGCAGCGGGCTTCCGGCATACGCCGCACGGCTGGAAGCTGATCGCGACCAAGCGGATCGGCAAGGCAGCCTCCTGGTCCTGGTTCGCGACGGACGTGTGCAGCCTCAAGGTGACCCAGTTCACGCCAGAACCAAGCTCCGCGAAGCCCTCGGATTCGATCACGGTGAACCTGCTGTGGGGACCGGCAATCGGATGCCTGGGCCCCTACACCAAGCACTGGCAGCCATGATGCGTGATTCTCCGCCACCGATTGCGACAGGCCTGGATACGCGGCGCCTTATGACACGGGCCGGTTAACCGCAGCCGCTCGCAGCGCGGCCGGTACCCACCACCGGCAGTCAGGCACGTCTCGATGCACACAGTGACGGCGTTGGTAGCACGTCAACCTGCACGCAGGCATCCGGCGGCCGACTAGGACGAAGGCCCCTTGGCGCGAGACCTTCGCTTCTACCGCACGCCACGGCCGGCTAGCCATGGTAAGGACGACAGCTGTGCACAGGAACGGGTGAGCAGGTGCGCGACGGCTACCACACCGATGGCCACCGCACCGCCAGGAGGGAGTACACGATGGTAACGGGAGTTTCCCGCGGGGCCGGTGCTGTCCGGCGAGCCAGTTTAAGGGGTGGCGTGGCCCTCGTGGGCGCGGCGATCCTTGGCGGCGGCGTGCTGGCCAGTCCAGTATCCGCGGCTACCGTCCCGCGGCCGGCGCCGGGCTTCGTGCCCGGCGCGAGCACACTGACGTCGGGGAACACGATCCGCATTTTCTACCAGCAGGTCAACCACAATCTGGTCACGGTGCGCGGCCCGTGGGCGTCGGAATGGGGCAGGCCGAAGAACCTGGGTGGCGAGCTCACCAGCGGACCCGCAGCGATCACCATCAACAGTGGCTTCGAGGACTTCGCCAACACGTGGGTGTTCGCCCGCGGGACCGACAAGACGGTGTGGTACCGGGGGTTCGCCGGTGCCCGTGGCAGCTGGGGCCCGTGGACCCGGCTGGGCGCCAAGACGGCGCTCGGCGCGCCCGGCGTGACCTGCCTGGGTGGCCCCCCCAGTCCCCCGATCGTCTTCATCCGCGGCACTGACGGAGCACTGTGGCAACGCTCGCTGAGCGGCCGCCGCTGGATCTCGCGTGGCGGCCACCTCGCCTCGTCTCCGGCCCCGCTGCCAGCGGTCAACGGGAAATGCCCGGCCAGACTCGATGTCTTCGCCCTCGGCCCCGGCCACGCGGTCTGGGAGCTCACTGGAACCTGGCATCGCGTCGGCGGCAAGTCGGCCTCGGCGCCCGCTGCGGTGCGGCTGCCAAACGGTGAGACCGACCTGTTCATCCGCGGCACCGACAACGCGCTGTGGATGAACGTCCGCGCACCGGGCGCGGCGGCCTGGCGGGGCTGGCACCGCATTGGTGGCTTCCTCACCTCGGCGCCGACGGCCACAACGTGGCCATTCTCCATCCTGGGAAAAGTCCGGACCGTCCTGTTCCTCGGCAGGCACGGAACTCTCCGCATCGCCCAGAACAATATCGGCACCAGCACCTGGACCTGGGGACAGGTGCCCTAGCGAAATGAACGGTCTGAGCAGCGGCCCGCAAAGCAGCGGGCCGCTGTTGGCCGCACGTACCAATCAGGTGTCCGGCGAGCGGCACAGCGTCATCCGCCTTCAGAGCCCGTCATCTTTACCTGGATCTCCGGCCGCAGCCCAAGTTCGAGCACTGCGTGCCCGCCACCAACCCACGTTGATCGCGGCCGCCAGGCCCCAGATGACCGCGAGTTCCCCGCGCCTTTGAGGACCTGGACGCGGCCGACACGCTGGAACTGCTGGCCAAGGCGCCCGACCCGGCGTCCGCGGCGAGGCTCACGGCCACGCAGATCAGCGCGGCCCTCAAACGCGCCCGCCGCCGCGGCATCCCGGCGAAGGCCGCGCAGATCCAGGCGGTGCTGCGAGCCGCGCACCTGGGCCAGCCCGCCGTCGTGACCGCCGCCTACGCCACCTCTGCCCGCGCCCTGATTGCGGTGCTGGTCACCCTGAATGAGCAGGTCACCGCCTTGCAAAGGCAGGTCGAGGCCTATTTTGGGCAGCACCCGGACGCTGAGATCATCACCTCCCAGCCCGGCCTGGGACCGGTCCTCGGCGCCCGGGTGCTCGCAGAATCCGGCGACGACCCCGCCCGGTACGCCTCCGCGAAGGCCCGCAAGAACTACGCCGCCACCAGCCCCATCACCCGCGCCTCCGGCAAGAAGAAGACGGTCATGGCCCGGCACGTGCACAACGACCGGCTCATCGACGCCCTCATCAGCCAGGCCTTCTCCGCCCTCCAGGCCTCCCCCGGCGCACGCGCCTACTACGACCACCAGCGCGCCCGCGGCGCCGGCCATAACCCCGCCCTCCGCCAGCTCGCCAACCGCCTCACCGGCATCCTGCACGGCTGCCTCAAAACCCGCACCCTCTACAACGAGGCCACTGCCTGGCCGCAGTACACGACCAGGACCGATCAGACTGCGGCTTGACATCTAAGCTCCTGGGATGCCTGTCAGGGCAGTTCCTGAGCCGACTAGCGCTGCCGAGCGACGTCGCGCTGCCCGGCGAGTGCCCGCTCCTGGTGCCGGATCGGCTCCGGGCCCGGCGGACGGACCCGGGTCGGGAAAGGGCTCCTGCCGGACCTGGTCATCCATAGTCTGCGCTCGTCTCCCCCGGGAATTCTTCTATCTTGTAGCTGACTGTCTTGTGGCCGACAGCCGCGTCCGGCATGGGTTAGCGCTGCGGCGGGAAGGGTCAAGCTCAATCGCCCGGCATGGGGGCCGGCGCTGGCGAGCCGGATCCAGGCGTCCTGGTGAGCCAAAGATCCACGCAAAGGTGATGGCTTGTCTTCCTTCCCTCCCAGGATCGGGATCGATGCCCAGGTTGCGGCGCCGGGCACAACTGCGGCGGCCAGGCGCGCGCTCGCGGTTCGCTGGGCGGGTGTCGCGGTCGCGTGCTGCTACCTGCTCGCGGGCGTCGTTGTGACCTGGCGGCTGTGGGCAGATCCCGCATCGCGCGTGGTGGCGGGGAATCCTCATGATGCCGACCTCTACGCCTGGTTCATGCGGTACGCGGCGATGGCCGTGCGGCACGGCCGGCTGCCCGCCCTGATCACGGACGGGATGAATGCACCGCAGGGCGTCAACTTGATGTGGAACACCCCGCTGATGCTGCCCGCCGTCCTGCTCGCGCCGGTGACCGGCCTGTTCGGCCCGCAGGTCAGCCTTGCCGTCTTGACCACGGTCGGCTTCGCGGGATCGGCGGCGGCCATGTTCTGGGTGCTGCGCCGCTGGCGGGTAAGCATCGGGGCTGCAGCGCTGGCCGGGGCCGTGTACGGGTTCTCCCCGGCCCTGCTGCAATCGGCGATGAGCCATTACAACCTTCAGCTAGCCATCCTTCCGCCGCTGATTATCGACGCGGGCCTGCGCCTGGCCGTGGGCCAGCCGGCTACCACCGGTGATCGGGACAGCGATAGCCCGCCGCCAGCACAGCGGACGCGCATGCGCTGGCTGGGCCGACTGCCAGCGCCGGTGCGGGCCGGAGCCTGGCTCGGACTGCTGGTCGCCGCCGAGCTGTTCATTAGCGAGGAGATTGCGCTTGCCACTGCGCTAGCCGGCCTGCTGCTGGTGGCGGGGCTCACCGCCGCCCGGCCGCGGGCCGCCGCGCGCCGGCTCGGGCCGACAGCTGCCGGCCTGGTGGTAGCCGCCGGGGTCACGCTGGCGCTGGCAGGCTCGGCCTTGTGGACGCAGTTCCACGGCCCGCTTACCCAGCACGGTGCGCTGTTCCCGCCTGGCGACTACGTCAATGACCTCACCAGTTTCGTGACTCCGCAGAGTTCCCTGTTCTTCCACACTGCCGCCTCTGCGGCCGCAGCAGCCCGGTACCAGGGCGGCGCGGCCGAATACCTTGCCTACCTGGGCTGGCCGCTGATCATCGGGCTGGTGCTGGCCACGCTCGGATGCTGGGGCCGGCGCAGCCGGCCGGGCGCTGGCTCTCACCTTCGTGCTGCTCGAAGTATTCTCACTGGGCGGCCACCCGCTGGTGAGCGGGACAGTGCACCCTGCGGTGAACCTGCCCTGGCACTGGATCGAGCGCCTGCCCGTGGTCGCCACGGCGCTGCCGGACCGGCTGTCCATCCTGGCCGACGGCGCCGCGGCAGCGCTGCTTGCGCTCGGTATCGACGCTGCCAGGGCACGCCTGGCCGCCCGCGGCAAAGCTGAGCCATCGATCCCGCCGGACCGGGCCAGCGCGGATGCGGCCCGCCTGCCTGCCCGGCTCCGGCAGGCCGTGGCGGGACGTGCGCCCGCGTCCGTTATGGCAGTGGCGGTGCTCGCCTGCCTGCCACTGCTACCCCGGCCGCTCCGGGTGGCCAGTACGCTGCCGCTCCCGGCTGGCTGGTCTCAGGTCCTAGCGAGACTGCAGCTGGCCCCGGGCGCCCGAGTCCTCGCCGTGCCCGTTCCCATTAATTACCTGACCCCCGTGATGCGCTGGCAGGCTGACACCGGCGAGCCGACCGCGATGATCGGCGGGTACTTCATCGGACCGGGGCAGGGCGGGCAGGCTTACATCAACGGCGCTGGTGTCAAGCCAACCGCCTGGTACCTGGACCAGCTCTGGGCGGCCGGGCTGCAGCCGGCAAGTCCGTTCGTCAGCGCAGCCCGGCTCGCGGACCTGCCGACAGCGACAGCTGCGGGCCCAGCGCCGGTGCCCGCTGGACCGGGCCCGGCTCAGGTGGCCGCCGATCTTGGGAGCTGGCAGCCGAGTGCCGTGGTAGCCCACGCCGCACTGGGTTCTCCGCTCGGCCGATACCTCACCCATCTGCTCGGCCGACCTACCGTCCAGTCGGGCGGCGTTCTTGGCTGGCGTCTGTAACACCCTCAACCCCGCCAAACGCTAGCCGGAACCGGAGGCGATTCGGGCTAGCCCAGCACGGATCCCTGACGTTATCGGCGTACGCTGTGCTGCTGATCGACAACGCGCGGCCGCGTCCGATGTTCCTGTGCTTCCTGCTGGGCCGCATGGGCATGGCCCTGACGGTCGGCCTGCTGGACGTGTTCGTGCTGCAGGCCGATACCATTTCGACCCGGGACTCTGCCAGCGCAGGCATCGACCTGATCGTCGCAGCAGCGCGCCGCCACTGCGCGGCACCAGCGAAAAAGTTTGCCTCCCGCCTGCTCGGCGCGCACGTCACCAAGACGGACGCGCTGGAGAGCTTGGTGATTGCCTCCTTCATACGCGGCCTGTCCATACCAGCTGCCTCACCCTGGTGTGGGCCGTGCTGGACCGGGCCTCCCGCGGCTGGCGCGGCCTGACCATGACCGCCGACGGGCTGCGCCTCCGGCACGACCTGCGGCGTTCCCTGCTGGAGCAGCCCCCCCGCTGCGGCCACGCACCGTCACCCGCACATCCGCCGCCGACAACCCCGAACCTGTCAGCGCCACTGCCTAACCTGACCAATGAAGCCGGAACCGCGCCCGCCGATTTACACCGGATTCCGGACGCCACCCTGGGACAGTGGGTTGCCATGCCAGTTTGGCCGTACGCGCAACTGACGATCGCTGCCGGCTCTCGTGCTCGTTCTCAGGACGACAAGTGCTCGCGTGCGCCGTGCGGGGTCGTTCCGGTGCCAGAACGGCAGCCTGCCGACCTGGGGAGGTATCGATGCCAGGGCTGAAGGACAGGCTGACCGATGCCGGATACGGCCTCGGCTGGTCGGTTGTCTGCCGCCTGCCCGAATCGTGGGCGCAGAGTGCCTTCAGGTTCTCCGCCGACCTCGCGTGGCGGCGCCAGGGCCCCGGGGTCCAGGTACTTGAGGGCAACCTGCGCCGGGTGATCGGCGCTGAGGCGCCAGGCGGGCAGCTGCGCGCCCTGTCCAGGGAGGCGATGCGCTCCTACGCGCGGTACTGGCTCGAGGCCTTCCGGCTGCCGGTGATGCCGGTAGAAAGGCTGGTCGGGGGGATGCGCGACACTGGGCACATCGAGACGGCGTTCGAGTACCTCGCGGCTGGCCGGGGGGTGGTCTTCGCCCTGCCGCACATGGGCAACTACGACCTGGCTTGCGCGTGGATTGTCGCCAGGGGGGCAGGTTCCGTTACCGCCGTGGTGGAGCGGGTGAAGCCGGAGTCGGTCTACGACAGGTTCGTCGCGTTCCGCGAGGGACTCGGCATGGAGGTGCTGCCTGCCAGCGGCGGGACGCAAAGGTTCGGCATCCTGGTCCAGCGGCTGCGGGCCGGCAAGATTGTCGGCCTGATCTGTGACCGCGATGTCACCGGCGGCGGCATGGAGGTGGAGTTCTTCGGCGAGAAGGCCCGCATGATGGGCGGCCCGGCCGCGCTCGCGGTGCAGACCGGCGCGGCGCTGATGCCCGCGATCTTGTGGTTCGAGGGCGATGGCTGGGGCGTGCATATCCATGAAGAGATCCCGGTGCCCGCCGAAGGAGACAGCAAGCAGAAGACGGCGGCGATGACGCAGGAGGTCGCGCGCCTCTTCGAGGCAGGAATCAAGGCGCATCCGCAGGACTGGCACATGCTGCAGCGCGTCTTCGTCGCCGACCTCGACCCCGCCCGGCTGCGGCGTGCGGCTGGAAGCTAGCCAGCGTTCAGGCAGGAAGGCAGCGGGCGCCCGCGGATGGGTGACACTTGGGGTGCTCCCCCGCTGACGTCGTTGCGCCTTGGCGCTATGCGCATGAACAGGCGGCCCTGTGCCAGGTAGCCCGGCCTTCCCGGACGGCCCAGGCTGCGATCAGCTGGGCTACTGCGCCATCGAGCCACCACCAGCCGAAGGCGGTGTTGGCAACCAGCCCGATGAAGACGCTCCGGCCAGGTAGGCGCAGAGCAGGTTCTGGGTGCCTTCCCCGGCGGTTGCGGCAGAGCCAGGGTGGTGGGACCCGCCTGGGGCCTGTGCGTGCCGAGAATCTCGTCCATGGCTCTGACCAGCAGAGTTGCTCTCCACCCGTCCGGCCGTGATGATCACCGATCATGTGCCTGCGGTTTGTGTTCCTCCTGACCATGCGCGTACCGCTTCAGAACTCGACTCAGAGGCTGTGACTGCGGTTTGGCCGGATGACCGTGTTAGGGCAGGATCGCGGTTTGTGTCCCTTCGCCTCCTCTACCTGATCATGATCCGCGTCCTTGGCTGGCTGCTACTGCTGGGCCGCAGCCAGGCGTCCAAGAACACCGAGATCATGGTGCTCCGGCACGAGGTCACGGTGCTGCGGCGTCAGGTCACCCGGCCGAAGCCCGACTGGGCCGACCGGGCGGTCCTGGCAGCGCTGGCCCGGCTGCTGCCAGCGGTGCTGCGCGGTCATCGGCTTGTCACGCCGGGCACGCTGCTGGCCTGGCACCGCCGCCTGATCACACGCAAGTGGGCGTACCCGAGCCGGTCAGGGCGGCCGGGGGCCAGCCAGGTGATCCGCGACCTGGTGCTGCGGCTGGCGCAGGAGAATCCGGCCTGGGGATACCGCCGGGTCCACGGCGAGCTGTGCAGGCTCGGCCACCAGGTCAGCGAGGCGACCGTGCGGCGGATCTTGCGCGCCCGGCGACGCAGACCGGCACCGCCGAACGCGGACACCTCATGGCGGGCGTTCCTGCGCGCTCAGGCGCAAGGACTGCTGGCCTGCGACTTCTTCACCGTCGACACGATCTTCCTCAAACGTCTGTACGTCCTGTTCGTCATGGAGGTAGCGACCCGGCACGTGCACATCCTGGGCGTGACTGACCATCCGGACGGCTCGTGGACCGCTCAGCAGGCTCGCAACCTGCTCATGGATCTTGAAGAGCGGACAGGTTCCTTCCGCTTCCTCATCCGGGACCGCGACGCCAAGTTCACCACCACCTTCGACCAGGTCTTCGCCAGTGCGGGCGTGACGATAGTCAAGACCCCGCCGCGGACCCCGCGCGCGAACCAAGGCCGCGTAGTTAAGACTCGGGCGGCGGGGTCAAGGAAGATCACGTTGCGGTGTGGCGGTGCCAGGTAGACACAGGACCTCTGATAGGTCGGTGTGATCCACCACAGATCTTGCCGACCGTCAGAGGTCCCGTTGAGAGCTCAGTCTGCCACGACCACTATTACTCATGCCGTGACTGTCGCTGGGGGCGTCTTCGGCCCTGGTCATCTGGGTGAGTTAACGCAGTACCTGCCGTTCGAGCTGGTTGATGACGTCTTGGAGCAGACCAGGACGGTGCAGCGCCGGCTGCGGGTTCTGCCGTCGCGGGCGGGGGTGTACTTCGTGCTCGCGCTTGGCATGTTCCCTCAGCTTGGCTACGTGCGCGTGTGGGGCAAGCTGACCGCCGGGCTGGGCGGCCTGGGCTTGGCGCGGCCGTCGGCGGGGTTCCCCTGAAAGCGTGGACACATCGTGTGGGCTGATCTTGCCTTTGGTCCCGCTTCTGATAGCTGCCATGTAACCGCCGGAGCGCAGGCGGTGTCCAGGTGGAGCCCCCGCAGGCCGGGTGCCGTCAGGCAGCCGGCGTGGAGGAACGACCTGGACTCCGCCGAGCACCGGCCGATACTCAGGAGCGGGGAAGCGGGAGTCATGTCAGGCCGCCTTCCCGGCCTGGAGGGTTTTCTCGTATTCCACGGGCGGCATCATCTGCAGCGCTGAATGCCGCCGGTGATGGTTGTAATCGTCGATCCACGCCGGGATCCGGGCCCGCGCCGCGGCCTTGGTAGCAAAGTGCTCCACGGAGCGCAGCTCAAATTCCAGGGTCGAGTGCCAGGACTCGATGACCGCATTATCGAGCGCGGAGCCGGGCCGGCCCATCGACTGGCGGATGCCCAGCCGCCCGCAGGCTGCGCGGACGGTGCCGGCCGTGTACTCGCTGCCCTGGTCGGTATGCATGACGACGCCGGGCACCTGACCGCCGCGCACCGTGACCGCCATGGCCAGCGCGCCGTAGGCCAGCTGCGCGTCGTGGTGCTCGCCGAGCGCGAAGCCGAGGATCCTGCGGGAGGCCATGTCCAGCACCGAGGCCAGGTAGAGCTTGCCCTCACCGTCGGAACCTCGGTGCCGTCCCCATACCACTTGCGGTTGAGCTGCTCGCGGGGAAGTCGCGTTTGACCAGGTCCGGTGCCCGCCAGCGGCCTTTGCCCGGCCGGGTAGTGCCCTTGCGCCTTCTTCTTCCGCCGCGCTGCCAGGTGCTGTTCACGCATCAAGGCGGCGACGGTGTTCTCGCTCACCCGCCAGCCCGCCTCGCGCAGGTCAGCGGTAATCCGCGGCGACCCGTACTTGCCGTCATGCGCGCGCGAACGCCGCGCGACCTCAGCCTTCAGCTGCTCCCGCCGCTGCGCCCGCGGCGGCAGCTGGCCGTCCTGGTGCTTGTAGAACCAGGCGCGGGACACTCCCAGCGCCCGGCAGGCCACCGCTACGCGGGATGCCATCAGCCCTGCGGGCAGCGATCATGGCGGCCACGGCTACCGCCCCATCGCGTCTTTCACCCACAGGGCCACGCTGCGTTTGAGACCTCCGATGCCCCTAACTTGTCAAGCAGCCGTTCGTTCCGCGTGGGCCGGGGTGGCGTGCGGGAAGGCCCTGACCGGGTCGTAGGTCTGGCCGGTGCGCAGGCAGTGGTGCAGCTGGCCGAGCATGCGGTTGAACAGGTGCCGCAGTGCGGCGGGGTGACCGTCGCCACGATCGCGGCGGCGCAGATAGTGCTCCCGGGCTGGGGAGGGCCGTGACGCGGCGGTGAACGCCCACGAGTAGCCGACGGCGGCGAGGCGGTTGTTCTTGGTCCGCCGCCGGGTCACGGTGCGCGACTTGCCCGAGGCGCGGGTGACCGGTGCGGAGCCGGCGAAGGCCTGCAGCGCACGGTCGTCGCTGAACCTGCCGCGGTCATCGCCTGTCTCGGCGAGCACGACGGCGCCGCTGATGTCGGCCAGGCCCGGGAAGCTGGTGATGATCGCGTAGTCCGGGTGCTGGCGAAACGCGTCTGCCAGCGCGGCCGCGAGCTGGACGGCCGAGTCGCAAACCGCGTCCAGCACGCTGAGCAGGGCGAGGATCTCGGTCCGCATCGCCTGCTCCACCACCGGCTCCTGGCGCAGCTGCGGGGTCCGCAGCGCGGCGACGATGCCCGCTGCCCGGGTGGCGACCCGGCGCTGGCGGCCGGCGCGGCGCAGCGCTGTCTCGACCCGCGCCGCGGACACCCGCAGGCCCTCCGCCGGGCTGGGCGCGATCGCCAGCACGGCCCGGGCGTCGCTGCTGGCCAGCTGGGTGGCAGACAGCCTGCGCCGGGAGGCGAACGCGGCCAGAAACCCCGGGTAGTACTCCTGCAGCCGGGCCCGCAGTTCCTGCACGAGCTTGGTGCGCCGCCATACCGCATCCTGATACGCGCGGGCGAGCACCGTGATCGAGCGGGCCAGGCCACTGTCGTCAGGCAGCATGCGGTGCAGGTGCGCGTCGGTGCGCAGGATGTTCGCCAGCGTCATCGCATCAGCATGGTCGCTCTTCTTGCCCGACACCGATGTGCGTTCCCGGTAGCGGGCCACCGCCAGCGGGTTGACCGGGTAGACCGGCCGCCCGGCGGCGCGCAGCACGGCGACCAGCAGACCGCGGGGTGTCTCGATCGCGACCGGGACCAGATCCTGCGCGCTGTCGCCGGCTGCGGAGAGCATCGCGGTCAGCTCCGCGACCCCCTCCACACTCTCCCTGATCCGCCGTTTGGCGACCAGCGTGCCGTCGCTGTCAATCAGCGCGATGTCGTGATGACCCTCGGCCCAGTCGATGCCGCAATACACCGTCACAGATGATTCCTCTCGCCAGTAGTGGTCTTACTGTTCCGGCCCGGTGACCGGTGGCACCGCGCGGCGACCTAATAGCAAGGCTCGAGGGCCTGGCCTCCGATAGAGCCGTTCGCGATCCCAGCAACCAGCAGGGACGTCGCGTTCTCAGCAGAGAGCTCACCGGCTCGGCACATCGATGACGTCACCCCGCGGGCGGGCACGGACCACGACCGACCCTGGAACACCGCAGCACCGGAGACGGGCCGGACACGCCGATACGCGCCGGTCTCAAACAAAACCTCGATGGGCTAAGACATCACCAGGCGTCTGTGGCCTGCCCGGGCCCGTCCTCCGACGAGACCTATTAGAACATCGCGCTCCATCGCCAGCTCGGCGTTCTCCTTGCGCAGCCGGGCCAGCTCTGCTCGCTCATCCTCATCCAGCGCGCCGTTACCCTCGCCGCGGCGCCGCTTGTCAGCGTTCACCCAGTTGCCCAGGGTGCCCTCGTTGATCCCCAGGTCCCGGGCCACCTGCGCGATCGGCTTCCCAGTCTCGCGGACCAGCCGGACCGCGCCCTCCCGGAAATCATGATCGAACTTCCTGCGTGTCTCTCCCATCGCCATCTCCCTTTAAGGCGATGTGTCCACGCTACGAGGGGAAGCCCACCGAGCGCCTGTCAGCCTCGGTGGTAGTGGCCCATCACCCTCCACGACTACCACGGTCCCGACCTGATGACCGCCAGTGCGCTCGGAACCCACGGGTCGCGAGCGGACACCGAGTGTGAGGCAAACTAACGCACACGTCCGCTGCCCCTGCCGCTGCGCCTGCCCCTGCCCAGCGACCGCCAGGCCCGGCCCCCGCTGCATCGTCCCAGCGGCCCGCCGCGCGCGTCGGCCCGGCAGGCAATACACGGATAAGTCATGACATTGGGCCCTGGGCGGCTCTTGCCATACCGAATATCCTGGTCAGGAGGCAGGCCGGCCCGATGGTGACGGCCGCTCCGCCGGAGCGCATGTGTTGAACTCCGGCAGCAGGGAATGGTTTCCGCGCACGGGCGATCTGACTAGTCAGAGGACACGCGAGGTCTCGACGAAGATGACCACGGCGATGAAGGCGCGGCCATGAGATCTGCCCGACCTGGATCTTCAGCGTTCGGCGTCGTGGCGGGCGCGGCCATCGTCTCCTCCAGCATCATGGGGGCCCTTCTCGGTGGCAGCATGGCGGCCGAGGCCAGCACGGTGAACGCTGCGGACGTGAGCACGGTGAGTGCGGCCGCCCCCAACGTGTGCGGCCAGCCCCCGGCCACCACCTCCGCGGCCCGCAGCGTTCCGGCCGGCCGGTCGGTGGTTGTCCTGGACGTGGCCTCGGTTTCGACGTCCAAGACCCCGAAGTCCAAGAAGACGACCAAGCCCAAGGCCAGCAGTTCCCCGTCCTCCTCGGCCAGCGCGACCGCCTCCGCCAAAGCCTCCGCGAGCGCCCAAGCCAGCGCCAGCTCTAGCGCGAAGGCCACCAACAGCGCCACCCCCAGCAGCACCCCCAAGGCCAGCAGCAGCCCTCAAGGCCAGCAGCACCCCCAAGGCCAGCAGCACCCCCAAGGCCAGCAGCACCCCCAAGGCCAGCAGCACCCCCAAGGCCAGCAGCACCCCCAAGGCCAGCCCCAGCACCAGCCCCTCGGGCTCAGCCTCGGCCTCCCCCTCCCCCAGTTCCACGGGGTCTGGCTCCTCAAGCCCGTCCGCAAGCCCCTCCCCGAGCCCCAGCCCGACCGGCACCAAGCCCTCGGTTCAGCTCTGCCTGGAAGTGCAGCCCATCACCACCAAGTCAGGCGTTCACCCAGGCGGGACAGCCAGCTACGCGATCTGGGTGTGGCCCGCAGGCGGCCCGGCGAGCGGTGTCACGGTATCCATCAGCAGCAAAGCCGCCAGCAAGAACGTCACGCCCAAGTTCACCGTGTGCCCCACGGCCAGCGGGCGCACCTGCAAGGTCGGCGGGATCGCCAAGGGCACCTCGGACGAGCTTCAGGCGACCGCCGCCGTGCCCAGCAGCATCGCCGCGGGCAAGGACATAACCCTCACCGCCACCGCCAAGGGCGCCGGCGCCACCGCCCCGCCCGCCGCGGATGGCGCCATCAAGATCACCGCGAAGCCGTCGCCGAAGCACTCGCCGTCCCCGTCACCGACGCCTACGCCGTCCTCTAGCTCGACCTCGCCCGGCTCGGGGCTCGGGGCCACGCTGCCTCCGGGGGTCCTGCCCACCGTTCCCCTGACCGCCGCTCAGGGCGCCTCGCTTGGCCAACTGCCCGGACCGACGTCCGCGGGCTCGCCGGGCGGCCTCTTCCCCACCGTGTCGCCGCAACCGAGCGCCAGTCCCAGCCCTTACTCAGCGGTGCTGCCCAGCGCCCGCGGGATGCGGGTCACCGACGTGGCGGCGACCTTCCCGTTCAGCACCCGGCTGATCGGCGGCGAACTCGTAGGGCTGGCCGTGCTCGCTGCGGCCCTGGCCATCGCGATCGTCCGGTTCTCGCTGCGCAGGCCCCGTCCTCAGCACGGCAAGGACGCCACTAGCTGACCCGCGGGCCGCCCGCTAGCCCCCTGCCCGCGGTCGACTCGCCTCGCACGCCCGCAGGTCCAGCCCGCAAGCTCTACTTGACCACGTGCTCCACCATCGGGCGGATGGCCCGCAACTGCGTGGCCAGGCTGGTGGCGGTCATCGTGGGCGAGGCGACCACACCGAACGTGTCGTTGTCGGCCCAGGTACACAGCGCGACGCTGCCCGGCACGCTGGCCTGGGCGTTGACGCACGCCGCCGACCCGCCGAGGGATCCCGGGCTGGTCACGAAGGCGCCCTTGGATTGCTGGGTGAAGCTGGCGATGAAGCCGCTCGCCGAGACCCCGGTCAGGTTGCCTCCGATGAACAGGATCATCTGCGGCGTCTTGGCACTGGTGGCGCTGGTGCCGTCCTCGTAGACCGCCGAGACAACGTGGCTGGCCTGGCCCGCGCTCTTGGTGATGACTTCCCGCTGCAGCTGCGCCGCGTTCATCTGCTTCTCGAGCGACGGCCGGCGAACGTAGGCCCCCAGCTTGTCGGGCGTGACCAGGACGTGCCCGGGCCCGTGGCCGCCGAGCACCCCCGACTCCACCACGACTGCCGCACCGGCCAGGACCACCGCCAGCCCGGCTCCGATCATGATCTTCCGGCGGTTACCGCGCCGGCCTGACCGGCGCCCCGCCCGCGGCGCGCGCTCCGACCGCGCGCCCCGGCCGGCTGCGGCCGGGACGTCGTGCTGCTCCGGAGGCGCCTCCCGCACGGCGGCCCGGCCGCGGGACCGCCCGGCCGGTGGCCGCCTGGTCCCCGGCTCCCGGATCCGCAGGCGGCTGCGCCACGGACGGCCCGCGCACCGGGCGGCCGCCGGTCCAGCCGGTGGGCTCCCGGTCTGCGGCACGCCGGTCGTCAAGGTCAAATTCAGGATCCGCAACGAAGCCCGTCGACGGCGCCGCGCCCCCCGCCGGCCGGCTCGGGGAACGCCCGCCCGGACGGGAGGGGGCCGGAGCCGGTCCAGCCGGACGCGGTCTGGCCGGGCGTGGCGCGTGCCGCTGCCGCGGGGCCGGCGGCGGCCTGGCCCGGGCGGAGGTGACCGCCGATCAGTTGCGGACTCTCCCAGCCGACCCCGGAGTCGCCGGCCCGCCTGCCGTGGCGGCTGGGGCCGGTCCGCTCCGCCGGGCGGTCCCGGACCGGCGGTTCCGGGCCGGCTTCGACCTCGGGCCCGGGTTCGGGGCGGTGACGGCGGCCGCGCCGGGGCGCCGATGACCAGCCGGCCTCAGGCGGTTCCCCAGCGGGCACGCGGCCGCCGCGGCTGGGACGCGCGGCCTCACGTGTGCCAGCCGCACCCGGCTGGCCTGGCGGCGCGGTCAGGTAGGAGTCCAGGTCCTGCTGAGACGGGAAGGAACGACCGGGCGGGACCGACCGCCCACGTGGCATCGAACTTCCCGGCGGAGGAACTCCCCGGCGGAACGGAACTCCCCGGCGGAAACTCCCCGGCGGAACTGACCGGCCACGCGCAACCGGGCCACCGGGCGGGACAGAACCGCCGGGCGGCACCGAACGATCGGGCCGCGCCGGACTTCCAGTCGGCACCGGCCATGCCCGATCCTGACGGCTCGTCATCGCCCCTGGGGCCCCGCCCAGGCCGCTCCCGTCCGCGGCCCGGGACCGGTGCGGGATCGTCCGATCCGCGCCCTGGCTCCGGCCGGTAGCCGCGTGCGCTGTCCGGCGGCGCGGGCGCCCGCCTGCGGCCACGGGGCGCTTCGCCCGGCCCGGCGGGCCGGGCGTAGCCGGTCACCTCAGCCGGCGCGGCAGGCTGCTGGTAACCAGCCGCCCCGCCCGGCCCGGCGGGCCGGCGATGGCCCGCCGCCTCACCCGGCGCGCCCGGCCGGTCGTAACCAGGCGTCTGACCTGGGGCCGCAGGACGCCGGGGAGCGGGGGCCTCACCCGGGGGAACAGGCCGGGCGTAGCCAGTCACCTCAGGAGGGGCGGCGGAACGCCCGTAGCCCCGTGTCCCGTTGCCCCGGGCACCACCGTGCTCATGACCGCGAGTCCCGCTGCCCGCAGAACCCCCCGCGACCGTCCCCCGGCTGTCCGGCGGGGCCGGGTACTCGCGGAACGCCCGCGAACCTTCCGGGGCCGCCTGCCTGCGCTGCCCCGGCATCATCTCGGGGTACTGCGGCGGCGGATACCCGCGCGGCGGCTGCTCACCAGGGTACTCGGGGCCGGGATCGACAGAGCCACGCGCCCGCCGCCCGCGCGGCGGTTCCTGCGGGCCCTGCTCGCTCATGTGTCCCCTTGCCGTGCCAATGACACGATCTTGCCGGACCGGGAGTCACCCCATCATGGGGCATGGCAGCGGAGCCCGCCACCGGGTCTGGCGGGCTCGTCCCCGCGAGGCCGGCCGACGCCAACGAAGATCCTTTAACCGCCTCGCCGCGGCGCCGGGTTCGCCTCGACGGCGGCGGCCGGGGCCAGCGGCCTCGGCTCGGCCGCACCACCCGCGGCGTCAGCCCGACCACATCACCAGCGCCGCGCCGGCCACAGCGTGATCATCACGTAACACACCGGCAACATTGGTGAAATCGGACGGGCCATACCCCTTGGCGCGACCAGGCTCCTACCACATCTTGTCCGACCGCGCCGAGATCGAGCTGATCGACAACGCGGGCGACCCCTACGCCCCCGACCCGGTCAGTATCGTCCGCCTCCCCTGATCACCGCGGCGGCCGGAACCCCTGCCCGTCAGTTGACGCAGTCCAGGATGGTGTTGAGCGGGTTGCAGTTATCTGGCGTGTTGCTGGTGACGGTCGAGTTGTGCAGGGTGACGTTGGTGTTGCCCGTCGCGATTCCCCCGCCGCCGGAACCCGTGTTGAACCGTACCGACGTGCCGTAGAGCGTGGTGGTGCCAAGGTTGGATATCCCGCCCCCGAGGCCGCCCGAGACGTTATGGACGAATTGGCTCTGGCTGATGTGGGATATGCCCGCGCCCTGGGTGTTCAGCCCGCCACCGTTAATCGGTGCGTGGTTGCCGGTGAGGCTACTCTCGTCCAGCGTCAGCAGCCCTGAGTTGATGATGCCGCCGCCGCCGACGCCAGTGGTCGTGTTGTCTTCGATCGTGGCGTTCTCGAGAGTCGCGGTCGCGGCGGCACCGTTCGACAGCGCACCGCCATTGCCCGCAGTGTTCTCGATAAACGTGACTTTGTTGACCCACAGGGTACCCGCATTCTGGATGCCGCCGCCCAGCGCGGCGGTCTTCCCATTGCGGATGGACAGGTCGCTGACGCGAAGCGTCGCGCCCGAGGCCACATCGAGGATGCGGAAGGCCGTGATCGCGCCGGGACTGCGCCGGATCACGGTGTTCGCCCCGCCCACCAGGGCGACGTGCCCGGTGATGAGGGGCAGGCCGTCGCTGGGGGTCGCGGGAGTGAGGTTGCTGTAGGTGCAGTTCCCGGCCAGGGCCAGCACGACAGCGCCGCCGCCATTGGCCGTGGTGATCGCCGCTGCCAGCGCGCTCGTATTGCACGGCACGTTGATAACTCCCGGCGTGGCGGTCATCGCCTGCGCCGCCGCCGCGGGTGCCGCGGCCGTCAGCGCCGCCCCCGCGAGCGCGACGCCAGCTATCATGCCTGACCGTCTCACGAATGAACCCATGAGTCCCCCTTTGTGAATATCCGTTTATCTGGAGCTGAGGATCCTGATACCGCATCGCGGCATTCGCAGAATCATGGACCTGTAAACGGATCCTCAACAGCAGGAAAACCCATGCTGAGGTTGATCGAAGAGGCGCGCTGAATAGCCGTTTGGGGATAGGTAACCCCATATGGCCCGGCCACGAAATCGGCAGGCGAGCGGCTTTCCTGATGCCTCGGGCCGCTCGTCCCACGTGGAATTGCCGCCCGGATTCAGCTCACTGGCCGCCAGCAGACCGGGCAGGCGTGGCGGCGATGCCGCTATCCGGCCGGGCGCTCAGCCGTGCCGCGCGTCGGGCTGGTGGTATGCCGAGCGGGTTCCCTCGGTGTGCGTGCGGGCGATCTCGGCCGCCCGCTCCTCGTCCTTGGCCTCGACGGCGTCGATAAGCTCCCGGTGCTCGGCCCATGACTCCTGGCCGCGCAGCGGCGCGACCTGCCGGTAGTACCAGCGGACCCGGCGGCTGACGATGCGGGCCAGGTCGGCCAGCACGGCGTTGCCGGCCACCCGCGCGAGCATGGCGTGGAACTCGTTGTTGGCCGCCACGACGCGCTCCGTCTCCGCGGAGTCGACGGCGCTCTGCCCCTCGTACCAGATGGCCCGCAGCCGGGCTATGCCGCCGGGCGACGCCGAGCGCGCGGCCAGCCGGGCCATCTGCACCTCCAGCAGCTCCCGCACGTCGAGCAGCTCATCGACCTCATGATCGGTGGGGACGTGGACGAAGGCGCCCTGGTTCGGCCGCAGGTCCACCCAGCCCTCAGCCTCGAGCCGGTGCAGCGCCTCGCGGACCGGCTGCCGGCTCACCCCCAGCTGGCGGGCCAGCTCAGTCTCGACCAGGTGCTCGCCGGGCCCAAGCCGGCCGCCGACCACCAGCTCGACCAGGGCCTCGTACACCGACTGGCGCAACGGCACCGGCCGCGCGACCGGGCTGATGAACACGGGCGGGCCAGCCGGCTGGGCGTCCGCGGTCACGATGCTCTCCCCATGCCATTTAGCATATCGGCGGCTGTATCCAAAATGCGGTGTGTCCCCACGGTGGGTCTGGCCGGCCCGCGGGTGGGTCTGGCGGCCGCCCCGCCGGTGGGTCTGGCCGCCCCCTGCCGGTGGGTCTGGCCGCGCCCGCGCGGGTGGCGCCCTGGCGGCGCCCCGCCGGGTGCCGGTCCGGCCGCCCCCTGCCGGTGGGTCTGGCGGCCCGCTGCCGGTCGGGTCTGGCCGGCCCGCCTGGTGCATGGGCTGGTAGACACGGCACATGGTGCTCCATGTGCGCGGAACCGTGCTGCCCGGGCGCGAAGAGCGCTCCCTGTGGATCGATGGCGGGGTGCTGCGCGAGGATCCCGTGGCGGGCGCGGAGACGGTAGTGGACGGCGGCTGGCTGCTGCCCGGGCTCGTGGACGTGCACACCCACCCGGGCGCCGAACGGCCCGGAGACCCCTTCGACGAGTCGTTGCTGCAGAAGCACCTCGCGGATCACGCCGATGCGGGCGTGCTGCTGATCCGCGCCCCCGGGTCCGCTGCCCGCATCCCGGGCTGGGCCCACGACGCCGACGGCCTGCCCCGGGTGCGCTCGGCGGGACCGTGGCTGGCCACGCCCGGCCGTTTCTTCCCGGGCTGGGGACGGCACGTCACGGAGGCGGAACTCGCCGGCGCCGCCGTGCAGGAGGCCGCCGCGGGCCCCGCGGCCGGCTGGTGCAAGGTCATCGGCGACTGGGCCTGGGACGAGCCGCCGGTGCCGCTGGCGGTTCTGCGCGAGGTCACCAGCGCGGTGCACGCGATCGGCGGCAAGGTCTCGGTGCACGCCCAGACCGCCGCAGGCTGCGCCAACGCGGTCGCCGCCGGGGCGGACAGCCTGGAGCACGGCATGCACCTCGACCCGGGCCTGCTGGACCAGATGGCCACGCAGGGCACGGCCCTGGTGCCCACGCTCAACGCGTTGGCCGCGGGCGCGTTCCGGGTCCGGGCCGCTGATCCCGGGCCCCGCCGGGGCTCCTACCTGGCGGGCTGGGCAGCCATGCCCCCGACCGCCCGGGCCGCGTACGAGGCAGGGGTCACGGTGCTGGCCGGCACCGACACGCACCCGTGCGGGACGGTCGCCGAGGAAGTGGAGCGGCTGATCAGCGCGGGCCTGCCCCGGGCAGCCGCGGTGGGCGCGGCGAGCTGGACCGCCCGGGCCTGGCTCGGCCTGCCCGGGCTGAGCGACGGCGCACCTGCTGACCTCGTCGTGTTCGACGACGACCCGGTGGCCCACCCGGACGAACTGCACCGTCCCCGCCGGATCATCGTGCGCGGCCAGATCCTGGCCTGAGCGGGTCCGGGGGCATCCATAACACCTCTCTCTCGAAACGCGTTCATCCCCGCCAAGAACACATTCGTCCCCGCAGCGAGCAGCTGCGAGGACGAAATGCGTATTCCTGTTGCGCTAAGGAAATTCGTAGCTGGGGCAGATCTGGACGGGGTACGAAGGGTGGCGTGAGCCTCAATCGTAGTACATATGCGGATGAGCCCCTATAGTCACTGCAGACACGACAGGAGCAGAGTTAACAGCGGCGGTGATCGATGGCGCGGCTACAGCGGCCCCGGAAAGAAGCGTGGCTCCGGCCACGGATAGTGGTAAGGCGACTTTTATGGCGAGAGCCCGCGCGATACGCATGGCGCCTCCATAAGATAATGCCCGAGGGTGATTACCTGTAATGGGCGGTCCTGTGGATAACCCGGCGCATGCGTTCCGGCAAGGCCAAGGGTATCGCTGCTCTGACCTGGCTGTCTACCTAGTTTCGAGAATAAAAGAAAGATTTTATAAAGCTACTCGAATGGGGTTCTTGAGCCCTAAACCATCAATTATTCCCGCAGCATATTAACGTAACCTGACCTGCGGGTAAGAAACAACTTAGTTACCCACCGGCTAGGACCGTCCCGGGATCAGAAAGTTGCAATGCAAGGCGCCAATGCAAATTGCATCCTGCGGCAATACTGGAAATGCGAAATGCAAAACCGTCAGGCGCATGACCCTTAGCCGAGCCCACCAAGATCCTCTTGTACCGTCGTTTACCAGGGCGAAAGCGCTTGTTCCGCCCAAATTCGGGAGGTACGATCCACCTCGTGCCCGATCCAGCCTTAGCCGGCCAGCTGATCGGCCGGGACCACGAACTGTCGCGGCTTATCAGCTGCGTGGCTGACGCGACCGCTGGGCACGGCCAGGCCGTCCTCATCGAGGGCGAGCCGGGCATCGGCAAGTCCGCGCTGGTCCAGGCGGCCTGCGCGGCCGCAGCGGACCGTGGCTGCCAGGTGTTCTGGGGCGCTGGCGACGAGCTGGGGCAGGCGCTGCCGCTGCTGCCCATCCTGGACGGGCTGCGGGTCCGTGAGCCTTCGGCCAACCCGCGGCAGGAGACCATCGTCGCGCTGCTGCGCGGAGAGGTCGCGTCCGGCCGGGGTGAGGACGTGCCCACCGCGCTGGCCGAGCAGTTGCTCGCGCTCGTCAGCGAGCTGTGCGCCGCGGCGCCGGACGTCCTGGTCGTCGATGACCTCCAGTGGGCCGACCAGTCCAGCGTCACGCTCTGGGAGCGCCTGTCCCGGTCGGCCCGGCACCTGCCGCTGCTGCTGGTCGGCATGATGCGGCCCGTGCCGCAGCGGGAGGATCTGCTGGCCCTCTGGCACACCGCGGACCTCGCGGCGCGCTTCCAGCTGGGCGGCGCTCCCCGAGGAAGTCCGTGACCGAGCTGGTCGAGACCCTGGCCGGCGGCAAGCCTGACGAGGATCTGATGCGGCTCGCCGACGGCGCCGCCGGCAACCCGCTCTACCTCACCGAACTGGTGGACGCCCTGGCCCGCAGCTCCGGCCTGACCATTTCCGACGCCGGGACCGCGGAACTGACCAGCGACCGGGCGCCAGGTTCGCTGTCCGCGGCCATCGCGGACCGACTCGGCTTTGTCCCGGCCTGGGTGCGGGAGGTCCTGCGTGCGGCCGCCCTGCTGGGGGTGGACTTTGCCGTCCCGGACCTGGCCACCGTGCTGGGCCGCGGAGTCACGGACCTGATCCCGGCCGTGGAGGTGGCCCGGGCCGCGGGCGTGCTGATCGAGTCTGGCCACGGCCTCGGGTTCCGGCACCCGATGATCCGTGCCGCGCTCTATGACGAGATCCCGGCTCCGGTGCGGGCCGCCTGGCACCGCGAGGCCGGACGGGCGCTCGCCGAGGCAGGCGCGTCGGCCGACCGGGTAGCCCGGCAGCTGCTGCCGGCGGTCAGCGGACCAGCCGACGCCGCCGAGCCCATGGACGAATGGATCCTGCGCTGGCTGGACCGGACGGCGCCTCTGCTGGTGGGCCAGGCCCCCCGGGCAGCGGCGGAACTCCTCCGCCGGGCCATGGTGAGATCACCGGCTGGCTCGGCCCGGCACCACGGCCTCATGTGCCGGCTCGCCGAGGCCCTGTACCGGGTAGGCGACGCGGCCGAGGCCGAGCGGGTCGCACATCGCGGTCTGTCCACTGCCACCGACCCGGATCTCCGCGTCGACCTGCAATGGACGCTGGCTCAATGCCGCACGATGGCCGGCCGCTTCCCAGAATCCCTCGCCGCGCTGAACCAGGCTCTGGCCCATCCCCGGGATCTCTGCACGGAACCGGGCCCGGCTCCTGGTAGCCATAGCGCGAACCCACCGCCACCTCGGCCAGATCGAGATGGCCGACCAGGTCGCCGCGGCGGCCCTCGCCGAGGCGACCGACGCAGCCGACGACTGGGCCATCGGCTGGGCCCTGCACGTGCTGACCACCACCGCCGCGATGCAGGGGCGGATGGCGGACGCGCTGCCGCTGTACGACCGGGCCCTGACGGTGACCCAGGCCGAACCCGCGCTGACCGACCTGCGGCTGCTGCTTCAGGTCAATAAGGCCGTCACCCTGGGCGACCTCGATCAGTACGAGGGGGCGTTCGCTGCGGCCCGCCAGGCCCAGGAGCTCGCCGACCGGGCCGGCCTTGTGGTCCGGCGCGCCCAGGCGCAGAGCTGCCTCGGCCAGCTGCTGTTCCACACTGGCCGCTGGGACGACGCCCTGGCCGAGGTGGGCGTCGTCCAGGAAGTAAGCAAGGACCCCGGCATGGCCTGCTGCGACCATGGCATCGCCGCGGTGATCTGCTTCCACCGGGGGGAGACCGCTGCCGCCCGCCGTCACCTGGCCGCGGCGGCCCCGCACGCCCGCCGGATCGGGAACCGGGTGGTGGGCGCCCTGGCGCTGGCCCGCAGCGAGGCCCTCGAAGAGGAAGGCGCGCTTACCGAGGCGCTCGACGTGCTGACCGGGTTCACGGACAGCGCCGAGGAAGTCGACGAAGTCGAGGATCTGCTGGCGGACGGGGTCCGGCTGGCTACCACCATCGGCGACGCGACCATCGCGCAGACACTCGCGGACCAGGCCGTGGCCATGGCTGATGACACGGAGATCCCGCACCGCCAGGCAAACGCACTGCACTGCCGCGGCCTGCTCGACCATGACGCTACCCGGCTTCTCCGCGCTGCCGACCGTTATGACGACGCTAGTCGTCCGCTGCCCCGCGCGAAGGCGCTGGAGGCTGCGGCGGGGGCCTTGGTGGATACGGGGAACCGGGATCCGGCCCGGGCCGCGTTCAGTCGCGCGGTCGATCTCTACTCGTCCCTCGGCGCCACCCGGGACGTCGCCCGGCTGCAGGCGAGGTTCCGCGCCCACGGCATCCGGCGCGCCCCCCGGGTGAAGCACCGGCGGGCCCGCCGAGGCTGGGAGAGCCTGACACCCGCCGAGGCCAGGATCGCGGCGCTGGTGGCCGAGGGGATGACCAACCCGCAGATCGCCGCCCGGCTGTTCCTGTCCCACCGGACCGTGGCGACCCACGTCTCGCACATCCTGGGCAAGCTCGACGTGCGGTCCCGCATCGACATCGCCCGCGAGGCCACTGACCGCCGCGCCGTCGCCGGCTGAGCCCCGCGCCCGGGCTCAGCCGGCGACGGACCGCTCCGGCCGAGCCCGCCAGCTCAACCCTCATTCGGGTCCTCGAAGCCTCCGTGGGGCCGGGGCCGCGCCGCGGCCAGCAAAGCCGGGCCCGGCCCCGTCCCGTCCCGTCCCGTCCGTCCTGGATCCGCCCGGGGGGGGACGGCCGGATCCAGGACGAGACTCAGGGAGAGAGCGTGAAGTAGACGGCCTTGCCCCGGGCTGTCTCGCGGTATCCCCAGCTGGAGGACAGGCTGTCTAGCAGCATCAGGCCGCGCCCGGCCTCGGCGTAGGGCAGCGCGTGCACCGGCGCCGGGGCTGACCGGGACCCGTCGTGCACCTCCACCCGCAGCAGGCCACCGGCCCAGCTGATCACCAGCTCGATGGACTCGTCCTCATCCGAGGCATGCCGGATGGCGTTACTGACCAGTTCGCTGGTGAGCAGGGCCGCGGTGTAGGGGTCCACACGGACGTGCCAGGCCCGGATGATCGCGCCGACGTGGCGGCGGGCTTGCGCCGGGGCGGCCGGGCCTGCGAGCAGTGAGATACGGTACGGGCGCTCCACTATCGCGCGGACTGGCGCCATCATTGTCATCTGTTTCCTTGCCGGGCCTGCTCGGGCCAGTACCGGAAGCGCAGGTAACGCCGCCGGGCGTTGCGGACCAGCGTGAGGCCGCGCCGGGCGTCCGCGCCGGGCCGCGGGTCCGCCGGCTCTGGAGCCGGATCGGGACCCGATCCCTCGTGTACTTCCACCCGCAACCGGCCATCAACCCAGCTGATCATCAACTGAACCGCCTCGTGCCCATCTGTGTGCTGCTTCATGGCGTCCGTGACCAGTTCGCTGGCGAGCAGAGCCGCGCCGTAGGCGTCGATGGGGATGTCCCATGCGTGGATGATCGCCCAGACGTGGCGGCGGGCTTCAGCCGCTGCTTCGGGACCTGCGGGAAGGGAGATGCGATATGGGCGCTGCACCGTCACGCTGACGGGCGCCAACCTGTTCATCTGTTTCCTTGCCGTGCCTGGTCGGGTCAGGTGCCGGCATGTATCGCCGTTCTCCAGGACACGATGGCCGGCCCGGGGGCCCGAAACATCGGTCGGCTGACGGATGTCGCAACCACGGTGCGCCGGCCCCGGCCTTCCGCCGCGGACCGCCATTGGGCACGATGGTCGGATGACACACGAAGTGCGGGGCGTCGTCGCCCCAGCTAAGGGCGCCAAAGTCGAAGTCACCACGATCCTGGTGCCCGATCCCGGGCCGGGAGAGGCGCTGGTCCAGGTCCAGGCGTGCGGCGTCTGCCATACCGACCTGCACTACCGGGAAGGCGGCATCGGGAACGACTACCCGTACCTGCTCGGGCACGAGGCGGCGGGTGTGGTCGAGGCGGTGGGTGACGGCGTCACCCACGTCGCGCCCGGCGACTTCGTGATCCTGAACTGGCGCGCGGTGTGCGGCGAGTGCCGCGCCTGCAAGCGGGGCCGCCCCTGGTACTGCTTCAACACGCACAACGCCCAGCAGAAGATGACCCTGGCGGACGGGACAGTCCTGTCCCCGGCGCTGGGTATCGGCGCGTTCGCGGAGAAGACGCTGGTCGCCGCGGGCCAGTGCACCAAGGTCAACCCGGCCGCCGGGCCCGCGGTGGCCGGCCTGCTCGGCTGCGGCGTGATGGCCGGCCTGGGCGCGGCTATCAACACCGCTCCTGTCGGCCGGGGCGACTCGGTCGCCGTCATCGGCTGCGGCGGGGTGGGCGACGCCGCCGTGCTCGGTGCGGTGCTGAACGGGGCGCGGACCATCATCGCGGTGGACATCGACCCGCGGAAGCTGGAGTGGGCCCGGCAGTTCGGCGCCACCCACGTGATCAACTCGCGGGAAGCCGACCCGGTCGAGGGGATCAGGGCCCTGACCGAGGGAAACGGCGCGGACGTGGTGATCGAGGCGATCGGCCGCCCGGAGACCTACCAGCAGGCGTTCTACGCCAGGGACCTGGCCGGCACCGTGGTCCTGGTCGGCGTGCCGACGCCGGAGATGCGCATTGAGCTGCCGTTGCTGGACGTGTTCGGCCGCGGCGGCGCGCTCAAGTCGTCCTGGTACGGCGACTGCCTCCCGGAGCGTGACTTCCCGGTCCTCATCGACCTGTACCTGCAGGGGCGCCTTCCGCTCGATAAGTTCGTTTCGGAAACGATCGCGCTGGACGCGGTCGAGGAGGCCTTCGCGAAAATGGAGCGCGGTGAGGTGCTGCGCAGCGTGGTGACGCTGCCGTGACCGCGCAGATCGGCAAGGTCGTCACCTCGGGCACGTTCTCGCTGGACGGCCAGGACTTCGCGGTGGACAACAACGTGTGGCTGATCGGCGACGACCACGAGGTCCTCGTCATCGACGCGGCGCACGACCCGCGACGCGATCCTGGCCGCGGTCGGCGGGCGCAGGCTGTCCGCCATCGTCTGCACCCACGGGCACAACGACCACATCAACGCCGCACCGCCAGGTGGCCGAGGCGACGGGGGCACCGATCCTGATGCACCCCGACGACCAGGTGCTGTGGCGGATGGTCTACCCCGACACGGTGCCCGACGGCGACCTGGCCGACGAGGAGGTCATCGAGATCGCGGCCACCCCGCTGCGGGTCCTGCACACCCCCGGCCATTCGCCGGGCAGCGTGTGCCTGTACGCGCCCGCCCTGCGGGTCGTGTTCTCCGGCGACACCCTGTTCCACGGCGGCCCGGGCGCGACAGGCCGGTCGTATTCGGACCACGACGTGATCATCAAGTCGATCCAGGACCGGCTGCTGGACCTGCCGCCGGAGACCGTCGTGCACACCGGGCACGGCGAGGACACCACGATCGGCGCCGAGGCCGGCCAGTTCGCCCGCTGAAGGCGGGCACAGTGACGGCGGCTCGGTAAGGCTGACTAGTGAAAGCTGACCAGTGAGCATGGCCGGTGAGCCAGTCCGGATCGCCATGTGGTCCGGGCCGCGCACGGTGTCCACCGCACTCATGCGGTCCTGGGAGAACCGCCCGGACACCGTGGTCGCGGACGAGCCTTTGTATGCCTTCTACCTGGACCGGACCGGGCTCGCGCACCCGGGCCGGGAGGAGGTCATCGCCAGCCAGCCGACCAGCTGGCCGGCGGTGATCCGCGAGCTGACGACGGCGTCCCTGCCTGCGGGCCGGACCGTGTTCTACGCCAAGCACATGACCCACCACCTGCTCCCGGAGGTGGACCGGGAGGCGCTCGCACCGCTGCGGCACGCGTTCCTCATCCGGGATCCCCGGGAGCTGCTGGCCTCCTACGCGAGGGTGCGCGCCACGCCCACCCTGGATGATCTCGGCCTCTGGCAGCAGGCGGAGATCTTCGACCGGTTCGGCGGCCCGGTGATCGACTCTCGCGACCTGCTGGAACACCCCGAGGCGGTGCTGCGCGCGCTGTGCGCGGCGCTCGGCGTCCCGTTTACCCGGGCCATGCTGTCCTGGCCCGCGGGTCCCCGGGACACCGACGGCGTCTGGGCGCCGCACTGGTACGACTCGGTCTGGCGGTCGACCGGCTTCGGCCCCTACCACCCGCCTGACCAGGACCTCCCGCCGAGGCTCGCCGCGCTGGCCGACCAGTGCCAGCCGTTCTACCAGCGGCTGCGCGCCTGCCGCCTGACCGGCGGGCCAGCCGAGGACCGTGCCCAGGACCCCGCACCCCACCCCGGAGCGTCGTAGTGCTGCAGACCTTTGACGAGCGCAACCGTGACCTCATCGTCAACGTGGGCGGCGTGCTGTCACACCGTGACCAGGCCATGATCAGCCCGTTCGACTCCGCGGTGCAGGGCGGCGACGCGGTCTGGGAGGGGCTGCGGCTCTACCAGGGCCGGATCTTCCGGCTCGGCGAGCACCTGGCCCGGCTGCGCCGCTCGGCGGCCGCGCTGGCCTTCACCGGGGTCCCGCCGGACGGGGAGATCACCGAGCAGATCCGGCGCACCCTGCACGCGAACGCGATGACCGACGGCGTGCACATCCGGCTCACCCTCACCCGCGGCGTGAAGATCACCAGCGGGATGGATCCGCGGCTCAACCAGGCCGGGCCCACCCTGATCGTGCTCGCCGAGCACAAGGACCCCGTGTACGACCAGTCCGGGATCACCCTGATCACCTCGAGCGTGCGCCGCCCGCCGCCAGATGTCCTGGATCCCAAGATCCACCACAACAACCTGCTGCCCTCGATCCTGGCCAAGATCGAGGCGAACGTGGCCGGGGCGGACGACGCGGTCATGCTGGACAGCCGCGGCTTCGTGGCCGAGACCAACGCCACGCACCTGTTCCTGGTCACCGCCGGGCGGCTGGCCACGCCGACCACGGCCGCCTGCCCCGAGGGCATCACCCGGGCCGCCGTCCTGGAACTCGCCGCGGACGCGGGCATCCCGCACGCGGCCGGCGACTACAGCCTCACCCAGTTCTACGCGGCCGACGAGGTGTTCGTGACCGGGACCATGGGCGGCCTCACGCCGGTCGTCCAGCTGGACGGCCGCCCCGTCGGGTCGGGGTCGCCCGGGCCGGTGACCAAGCGGCTGAGCGACCTGTTCGCCGACCTCACCGCCCGGACCGGCACGGTGATCACCTGATTCACGCCGCGTCAGGACCGCCGCAGCTGGGCAGAATGTCCCCTATGACGAAGGCGCCAGAATTCCCCTCCGCTGTGCTGCCCGGCGGGGTCGGCATGCCGCTGCTCGGCTTCGGCACATGGCGGCTGCGCGGCTCAGCCGGGTACGAGGCCATCCTCACGGCGCTGCGGGCGGGCTACCGGCACCTCGACACGGCCACCATGTACGGCAACGAGGCCGAGGTGGGCCACGCGCTGCGGGACAGCGGACTGGACCGGAGCGAGGTGTTCATCACCACCAAGCTCCCCCCGGGCAAGGCAGGCCAGGAACGTAAGACGCTGACCGCCAGCCTGCGCGCCCTCGGTACCACCTACGTCAACCTGTGGCTGGTGCACTGGCCGCCGCCCGCCCGCGCGCTCTGCCCGGTGTGGCGCGAGTTCCTCGCTCTCCGCAATCAGGGCCTGGCCCGGGCGGTCGGGGTGAGCAACTACTCGATCGCGCAGGTCGACAAGCTGATCGAGGCCACCGGGGAAGCGCCTGCCGTCGACCAGATCCCGTGGAGCCCGGCCCAGTATGACGAGCTCATGCTGGAGGAACTACGCGAGCGGGGGGTGACCCTCGAGGGTTACAGCCCGCTCAAGGGCACGGACCTGGGTCACCCGGTCCTGACCGCGATCGCCGGGAAGCACGGGGTCACCCCGGCCCAGGTCGTGCTGCGCTGGCACCTCGAGCACGGTATCGCGGTGATCCCGAAGTCCGCGCGGCCGGACCGGATCGCGGCCAACGTCAACGTGCTGACCTTCTCCCTCACCCCGGAGGAGGTCGCCCAGATCGACCGCCTGTCCCGGCTGCTGAGCTCAGTCCCGACGCTGAGCTCTGCCCTCCGCTGGGCCGCTCACGGCCGCGTGACGTGATCGGCTAGGCGCGCGGCCACGGCCGCTGCCAGCCCAGGGAGCACCCCGGCCAGTGACCACAGGGGGAGTCTCCCCGGCAGGCCCCGACGGGAGCAGCCCGAGGAGCTTCCCCGACCGGGGTGCGGCGCGGACCCGGACCGACTCACCAACGGACACCCGCCCGAACACGCCGCGGCCACTATCCGCACTCCAGGCACGGTGGCCATCGTCCACCGCGAAGCAGGGGACGTAGACGTCGTCGTCTCCGCTGCCGCGACGCTCGACCCAGCGTGCTATGACCTGGGCGTCGAAGGTGACCTCGGCGGCTGGGCCAGCCAGCGAACCAGTGCGAGCGCCGCGCGGCGGGTCCCCGTTGGCCAGCCTGGCGCACCCTCTACCTATTCATCAGGCTGATGAGATGAATCCCTGGTGAACCGGTGCCGTCGTGGCGCTGAGCAGGCCGATAATTCTGGCTGACCTGCCCTGGGAGGTCAGCGGAACGCGGTTGAGCGGCGCCCCGGCCAGGTGGTACTCCCCGCTGGCCGGGATGTGGCCCGGCGGCCCTCGCTGGGAATTGGCTGCGGATCAGCTGTGATGTCCGGCTTCCGGGGCCGGGCGGCTCCGCGCGCCTGGCAGGATGGCGGGCGTGCACGCCTCATCGCTCGGCCAGCTGTGGCACGAGGCGATCACCGCCGAGCCGCTACCGCCCCGGCTGCTGGTGCTGGGCACCGCCGTGGCCGCGCTGATCCTGGTCGGGTGGCGCCGGGCCTGGCCGCTGTCCCGCACCGTGGTGACCATCGCCCACGAGGGCGGCCACGCACTGGTCGCGCTGGCCGTGGGCCGCCGGCTCGACGGGGTCCGGGTGCACCGCAGCACAGCCGGGCTCACCGTGTCCGCGGGGAACGCCTCGGGTCCGGGCATCGTGGCTACCGCCGCGGCCGGATACCTGGCCCCTCCGCTCCTGGGGCTGGGCGCGGCCGCCCTGCTCGCCACCGGGCACCTGGTGGCCGCGCTCCTGCTCAGCCTCGTGCTGCTGGCCGCCCTGACCCTGATGGTGCGCAACGCCTACGGCATCCTCGCCACGGTGGCGGTCGCGGCCGCCGTGGCCCTGGTGACGTGGCGTGGCTCGTCGCTGCTGCAGGCGGGGTTCGGCTACGCGATGGCCTGGTTCCTCCTGGTCGGGGGGATCCGGCCCGTCCTGGAGCTGCAGCGCTCCCGCCGGCGCGGCCGGGCGTCCCGGTCCGACGCGGACCAGCTCGCGGCGCTCACCGGTGTCCCTGGCGGGGTCTGGGTCGCCCTGTTCGCCCTCGTGGCCCTGGGCGCCCTGGTCATCAGCGGGCTCTGGCTGATGTACTGAGCGGGCGGAACAGCAGCCCGCTCGCCAACTGAATACCTGAGTAAGCTGATCGGGAATTTATAGATTGACCGGGCCTGGGCACCTGGTCAGCACGTGCCTCGCCAGGCTGGCGTCTGGCCAGGCTGGCGTCTGGCCAGGCTGGCGTCTGGCCAGGCTGGCGTCTGGCCAGGCTGGCGTCTGGCCAGGCTGGCGCCTGGCCGGCCCTGGCCTGGTCTGCCCTACGTGCCTGGCCAGGCCGCTTGCTGCGCCGCTTCCAGGACGGACGAACCGTGAAGGATCTCAGCTATGGCAGATGAGCATCATCACCACGACCCGACGTTCTACCGCACGCCGCGGGACGCGGCGGAGGCCCCGCCCGAGAAACTCGCCTACGTCGCCACGTTCTCGCGGCCGGCCGACAAGCCCGACGCGATCGCGGTGCTGGACGTTCACCCGGACTCCGGCCAGTACGGGTCCGTGGTGGGCTTCACCGAGCTGCCGCATCTCGGCGACGAACTCCATCACTTCGGGTGGAACGCGTGCTCCAGCGCGCTGCACCCCGGCGGGGGGCATGATCACGGCGGCCGGCGCTACCTCGTCGTGCCTGGTATCCGCTCGTCCCGGGTGCACATCCTGGACACCGAGCCGGACCCCAGCTCGCCTGCGGTCACGAAGGTGCTCGAGGCGGACGAGGTCGGCAAGCTGGCCGGCTATTCGCGGCCGCACACCGTGCACTGCGGCCCTGGCGCGGTGTTCGTCTCCTGCCTGGGCGGTTACGGGGAGGAGGGCCCGGGCGGGATCGCGCTGCTGGACCAGAACACGTTCGACGTGCTCGGGCCGTGGGAAGCCGACCGCGGCGACCAGTTCTTCGCCTACGACGTGTGGTGGCACGTCATGGCCGACGTGGCCATCACGTCCGAGTGGGGCACCCCGTCCATGATCGAGAATGGCGTCGTGCCCGAGCTGCTGCTCGGCCGGAAGTACGGCCACCGGCTGCACTTCTGGGACATGCAGACCCGCAAGCTCACCCAGACGGTGGACCTCGGTGACGAGCATCAGATGGTGCTGGAACTGCGGCCCGCGCACGACCCGACCAAGAAGTACGGCTTCGTCGGCGTGGTGGTCAGCGTCGAGGACCTGTCCGCCTCGATCTGGATGTGGCACGAGGAGAACGGCGAGTGGGCCGCGACCAAGGTGATCACGATCCCGGCCGCGCCCGCCCCCGCCGACCAGCTCCCGCCACTGCTGCAGGGCTTCGGCGCGGTGCCGCCGCTGGTCACGGACATCAACCTGTCCGTCGATGACCAGTTCCTGTACGTGTCGTGCTGGGGCACCGGCGAGCTCAAGCAGTACAACGTGAGCGACCCGCTGCACCCGGTGGAGACCGGGTCGGTGCGGATCGGCGGGATCGTCGGGCGCGCAGCCCATCCGGCCCGGCCGGACCAGCCGCTGAGCGGCGGCCCGCAGATGGTCGAGGTGAGCCGGGACGGCAAGCGCGTCTACTTCACGAACTCGCTGTACGGCGCGTGGGACGACCAGTTCTACCCCGACGGGGTGGGCGCCTGGATGGCCAAGCTGGACGTCACGCCGGGCGGCGGGCTCTCCTTCGACGAGCGCTTCTTCCCCGAGGGGGAGGCGTTCCGCGGCCGGCGCACCCACCAGGTGCGGCTGCAGGGCGGGGACGCGTCCAGCGATTCCTACTGCTTCCCGTCGGAGTCCTGACCCGGGCCGGTTAACAGGCCCGGGCTGGTAGGGGCACAGGCCCCTACCAGTGACCCCAGTGCACGACCTCCTCGAACGGGCGCCGGTCGGGGCGCGCGAGCGGCCTCAGCGGCCGGTCCGCCGGGTAGCCGAGCGCGATCAGGTAGGCCAGGAAGCGGTCTTCCGGGAAGCCCAGCAGCCAGGCGGCCCAGGTCCTGGTCGGCAACGGACGCGTGCCCGCTGCCGACACCCAGGTCGGCCGCGGCAAGCATGATGTTCATCGTGGCCTGGCCCAGGTCGTACCGGAGGCCCTCACGCCGGTGCTCGTCGTCCAGCACCGGCGCGACCAGGGCGATGGTCGCGGCGGACTGGGCCACGTGCCGCGCGCCCTGCCACACCCGGGCTAGCTCGGTCAGCTCACTGCGGCCGGTGACGACCACGAAATCCCACGGCTGCCAGTTCCGTGCTGAGGGAGCGCGGCGGCCGGCCTCGAGGATCCGTTCAAGGTCGGCCCGGTCGATGGCCTCGCCGGTGTAGCTGCGGACGTTCCTGCGCGCCCTGATGGCATCCCATGTCTCCACCATGCCTGTTCTACCACCGGGCCTGCCTGCCACCGGGCCCTGCCTGCCACCGGCCAGGGCGCCTCCCCCGGGCATCACCCGACCGGGACCGGCTCCTCCTCCGACATCAGCCGGTCGGCGGTGCGGGCCGCGGTCTGCCGTGCCCACCGGCCGCTCGTCACCAGGCCGACGATGAGCACGACCAGCCCGCAGCCGGTGATGATCCACCAGCCCACATGGCTCGCGGTGGTGAAGCCGGTGCGCATGGGGCCGACCATGATCGAGGTCACCGCCGACCCCACCACGGCCACGCCGAGCGACTGGCCGACCTGCCGGCTGGTGGAGGCGATCGCCGCCGCGACCCCCGCCTGCGTGCGCGGCATCCCGGACACCGCGGTGTTGGTGATCGGCGCGTTCACCACGCCGAAGCCGATGCCGAAGATCAGATAGGAGGCGAGCAGCCAGCCGGTGGACTGCTGCGCGGTCAGCCCGGTCAGCATGAGCGCACCACCGGACATGCAGATCCCCGCGACGATCAGCGGGATCCGCGGGCCGCGGTGGCTGATGACCCGGCCCGACAGTGGCGCGAAGATCACCGTGACCGCGGCCAGCGGCAGCGTGAGCAGCCCGGCGTGCAGGGCCGAGTAGCCGCGCACGTCCTGCAGGTACAGCGTGTTGAGGAAGAGGAACCCGCCCAGCGCCGCGAACGCGCTGACCGCGATCACCGTGGCCCCGGAGAACGGCGCGCTGCGGAAGAACCTCAGATCCAGCAGCGGCTCCCGGCGCCGCGGCTCCACCACCAGCAGGGCCGCGAGGGCCACCGCGGACAGGCAGAAGCAGCCGATGATCTCCGGGGACCCCCAGCCGTGCTGCGGACCCTCGATGATCCCGTAGACCAGCGAGGCCAGCGTCACGATCACCAGCACCTGGCCGACCGGATCCAGCCGCCGCGGATGCGGCGCCTTCGACTCGGGCACGAACAGCGCGGTGAGCACGATCGCCGCCACCCCGACCGGGATGTTCACCCAGAAGATCCCCCGCCAGCCCACCGAGGCGATCAGCAGCCCGCCCACCACAGGGCCGAGGGCCAGGCTGACGCCCACCGCCGCGCCCCAGACGCCGATGGCCCGGGCCCGCTCGGCCCGGTCAGTGAACGTGTTGACGATGATCGACATGGCCACCGGGTTGAGCATCGAGCCGCCGACCGCCTGCAGCATCCGGAACGCCACCAGCCAGCCCAGGCTGGGTGCGAGGCTGCACAGGAGTGAGGCGATCGTGAAGGTGGCCAGCCCGGCCTGGAAGGTGCTGCGCCGCCCCAGGCGGTCCGCGGTGGAGCCGGACAGCACCAGGAGGCTGGCCAGCACCAGGGTGTAGGCGTCCACCACCCATTGCAGGCCGGACACCGAGGCGTGCAGGTCCCGCTGGATGGACGGCAGCGCGACGTTCACGATCGTGTTGTCGAGCCCCACGATGACCAGGCTCATGCAGCAGATCGCGAGGATGAGTAGTCGCCGCCGGCGGCTTGGCTCTGTCACGACTCCCTCGGGGGTCAGCGGTTCGTTACTTGCGAAAATACAACTGACGCTCGTTGACCCGAACGCGTGGTTCACTGTCCCTATGCCTGACGACGGGCTTCCGGTGCTGGGCCCCGGGTCCGACGCCGAGTGGGACGCGTGGCTCACTGAGCATCACGCGGACTCGGCCGGCCTCTGGCTGAAGATCCCCCGGAAGGGCTCGGGTGCCCCCGGCGTCTCCTACCCTGACGCGCTCAGCGTCGCGCTCTGCCACGGCTGGATCGATGGCCAGAAGGGCCGCCTGGACGACGACTACTGGCTGCAGCGCTTCACGCCGCGCCGGGACGGCAGCAAGTGGTCCCGGATCAACACCGAGCAGGTCACCGCCCTGATCGAGGCCGGCCGGATGCGGCCGGCCGGGCTGCGGGAGGTGGAGCGGGCCCGGGCGGACGGCCGGTGGGCCGCCGCCTACGACTCGCAGTCCACCGCGGCCGTCCCCGAGGACCTCGCCCGCGCGCTGGATGGCAACGACGCGGCCCGCGCGTTCTTCGCCACCCTGGACCGGGCCAACCGGTACGCGATCCTCTACCGCATCGCGGACGCCAAGCGGCCGCAAACCCGGGCGCGGCGCATCGCCACGTTCGTGACAATGCTTAGCGAAGGCAAGAAAATTCATCCCTGACCGCAGACTGCGCCCAGCGCCCAGGGACCTCGGATAGCCTTCTACGTCAGCGCCGCCCACTTACCGGGATGACCGTCATGCGAATGCCAACCACCGCGGGCTCCGGGCCGGCCGGGGGAGACCGGCCCGCTGACGGCTCCGCCGGGGACGCGGCTGGGCAGGCCCACGGCGCCTGGCGCAGCCTGGGCGCAGCAGCCGCCGTGACGCTGCGGCGGCACTGGCTCATCACGGCCCTGCTGCTGGCCGGGCTGGTCCTGCGCGCCCTCTCGCTGGCCGCCTACCAGCCTGCCCTGCTCTACATCGACAGCCTGAAGTACCTGTTCGGCGCCTGGCCCGGCAACGATCCGCTCGGCTACAACGTGATCCTCAAGGTGCTGCTGGCCGGGGGCAACCTCGACACGGTCACCGTCGTCCAGCACCTCCTGGGCCTGGCCATGGCCGCCGGCCTGTACCTTCTCCTGCTGCGCCGCGGGACACCGCGCTGGCTGGCCGCGCTGGCGGCGGCCCCCGTGCTGCTCGACGCCTACCAGGTGCAGATCGAGCAGACCATCATGCCGGACGTCTGGTTTGAGGGCATGATCGTCGCCGGGCTGATGCTGCTGCTCTGGCGGCCCGAGCCGGGGCCCCGGCTGATCGCCGCGGGCGGCCTGGCCCTCGGCGCCTGCGCGCCCATCGCCCAGGTCGGCCAGATCCTGATCGTCCCCGCGGTGGTCTACCTGCTGATCGTGGTGCCGGGCTGGCGGCGCAAGCTGCTCCGCGCGGTCCTGCTCTGCGCGGCGTTCGCCCTGCCCATCGTCGGGTTCTCACTCCGCGAGTACGTCGTCGCCCATCAGTTCTCGCTCGCGCCCGCCGCGGGGAGCACCATCTACGGGCGGCTGGCCGAGAGCGCGGACTGCGCGACGCTGAAGCTGCCCGCCTACGAGCGGGCGGTCTGCCCGCCGCGGGCGCTCGCGATCCGGCTCGGCCCGGACGGGCTGGTGCACGACGCCACGTCTCCCGATCACACCTACGTGGCCCCGCCCGGGCGGACCCACGGCGAGGTCATCGGGAACTTCGAGCACCGGGTGATCACCCAGCAGCCGCTCCGGGTGGCGGCGGGTGTCCTCGGCGACGCGGCCAGGCTGTTCGAGCTGCACCGGGTGACCAGCACCGGGGACACGCCCATCTCCCGCTGGCAGTTCCAGACCAGCTACCCCGCCTACGGCGGCAGCATCTTCCTCAGCCGCGACCACACGATCATGCTGGGCCTGCATTTCGCCTCCAGCGGCGGCCCGGTCCAGGTCCGGCCGCTGCCGGCCACCATGGGCGGGCGGGCCACGGTGGACCGGCCGCTCGCTGGGTTCCTCCGCGGCTACCAGCTGCGCGGCGGCTACACGCCCGGACCGCTGCTGGCGTTCGCCGGCCTGGCTGGCCTGGCCGGCGCGGTGACCGCCCTGGCGGACAGCCTGGCCTCGGCCCGCGGGCGCGGCTTCCTCTCCCCCGCCCAGCGCCAGCTCGCGCTGGCCTGCCTGCTGGTCTTCGGCTCGGCCGTGGCTGTCCTGCTCGCCTCCGACCTGTTCGAGTTCTCCTGGCGCTACCAGCTGCCCGCCCTCGTCACGCTGCCCGCCGCGGGCGCGCTCGGCCTGGCCCTGCTGGGCAGCCTGCCGCACCGCCGCGCCGCTCCGGCCAGCCCCGAGGACCGCAACGGAGCTGCCCCGGGCAGTTCCCCCGCCCCGGCCGGCGGGGAACGGCCGGATCGACGGCTCCATCCAGCCGGCTGAGCCCCCGGCCAGCCGGGCCCCTGGGCCGCCGGGCACCCGGGCTGTGGACCGGGCTGTGGATGACGCGGTGGATAGCCGCCCGGCACAGGGGATAACCAGTCCGTTGTTGTGGAAAAACTGTTCATAGCCATAAAATCCGTAAATTCGTGGCAGAAAGCACTTGCGCCGCCGCGCGGCAAGCGGTAGAAATTCCGCACCACCAAATATGGAGATCAGCTAGTGCCCCCGCACTCCGGCGGGCCGGGCAACCGGACCGTCTGGGCGGGCGCTCGGAGAGAACCGGGAAACTGGTGCTTCGGGCTGATTTTCCCGCCCCGGTGGAGCAGTCAGACAGCACCCCGGTAGCCGAGTAATCGGTGGCCCTGCTGGATGGCCGCTGCGAGGCCCCTCTACCTCATACGTGGAGGGGCCTTGCTGCGTGTGCGGCATTCCCGCCCATATGCCGCTGCTGCACGGCCGGGAACGAACCCGCCGCCCCGCACCCCTGCACCGGGCGCAGGTGCTGCCCAGGTCCCGCACCCGGCCGACCGCCCCGGAAGAACGTGGCTGTGGACCAGTCTGTGGATAGTGCGGTGGACAGCCACCTTTCCCGGGGGATAACACGCGCTTTCTTGTGGATTTCCCTGATAGCCGGAAAAATTTTGAAATTACTGGCGGGAAACCCTTGCGCCAGTTCCCCCGCCCGGAGTACAAATTCATTCACCGCCAAGGTGGAAGTCCTTCCGGGAGGAAACTCCCGGAACGCCGGGGAAACCCGGGCAACGGGAAACCCGGGCAACCGGGATTTCAGTTGCTGCTTCCACTCCGGGCGGTCGGCCGCAGAACGCCAGGAAGCCGGGTAACCGGCGACCCGGTGCGACACGGCCAGATGGGGCCCCTCCGACTCATACTCGGAGGGGCCCCATTCTCGTCTGCCCGCTCACGCCGGGCAGCGTCCGCGCCGCAGGCGTACCGATCCGGCCGACGGAAGCCGCGTACCCGCTCACGCTGGGTGGCGTCCGCGCCGCAGGCGCCGTCCCGATCCGGCCGACGAAGCACAGCCGTACCCGCTCACGCTGGGTGGCGTCCGCGCCGTGGGCGCAGGCGTACCGATCCGGCCGACGGAAGCCGCCGTACCCGCTCACGCTGGGTGGCGTCCGTGCCGTGGGCGCAGGCGTATCCGATACGGCGTACGGAAGAAGCACACCCGCGGCGGCCGTGACCGCCGGATCCATGCTCGGACGAGGGCCAGCCAGCGCCCACGGCACGGACGCCACCCCCACGCCGGTCACCTGAGATCACCGCGGCGGATCCATGCTCGGACGAGGGCCAGCCAGCGCCCACGGCACGGACGCCGCCCCCCACGCCGGTCACATAAGGTCGCGCCGGCGGAATCCCGCCAGTCCCACCGCGGCCAGCACCACCGCTACGCCCACCAGCCAGGCCAGCGGCGCCACCGTGACGGGCGCCCCGGGCAGCTTGGGGATGTGGCTGAACGGCGGCACGTCCAGCACGCCCTGCGCCAGCCTGATCGCCGGCCCGAGCAGCGTGATCAGGGCAGCCAGCCCGAGCGCGGTCCACGCCCCGGCCACCGCGGCCCGCGGCACCAGGCCGAAGAGGGCCACCGCCACGCCCCCCATGACCCAGGCGGCCGGGACCTGCGCGAGCCCCGCCCCGGCCAGCCGCGGCACCTCGGCTGCCCAGCCCGCCGGAGGTGAGCCCGTCACCCAGCGCCATGGCCACACCCCCCGCCAGCAGCAGCCCCGCGCTGCCCGCCGCCGCAACGAGCAGATGGCCGCCTGCCCAGCGGACCCGCCCCACCGGGGCGGCCAGTACCGGCTCGGCACGCCGCTCGCTTTCCTCACCGTGCAGGCGGAGGACGGCCGCGACCGCATACGCCGCCGCGGCCACGCCCATCATCCCGATCACCGCCGCGAGGTAGGCGTCAACCAGGCCGCTGTGCCCGCCCAGCCGGATGAAGATCTGCCGGGCCTGGGAGCTGGTGTTCAGCATCGGGCCGATCCCGTGGGCCGCCGACCCGAGCACCGCGCCGGCCAGCACGAAGCCGGCTGCCCAGCCGAGCAGGGCGCCACGCTGCAGTCGCCAGGCCAGGGCGAGCGGGCTGCGCAGCCACGCGGGCGCCTGTGGCTGGCCAGGCCCGGGCGGGCAGCAGGCCCGCACCCAGGTCGCGATGGGTGGCCAGCAGCGCGGCGCACCCAGCCAGGGCAGCCGCGCTCACCACGAACAGGACGCCCACGCTCCAGCGGGGGCTCGCGTACACCTGCATCTGCTCGGCCCAGCCCAGCGGTGAGGCCCAGCTCAGCCAGGACATCCCGGACGCCGAGTCGCCCACCGCGCGGAGCAGGAACGCCACCCCCAGTACCCCGGCGGCCAGCCCGCGGGCCGTCCGGGCACTGATGGTCAGCTGCGCGCAGACCGCGCCCACGGCCGCGAACACGCAGCCGGACAGCCCCACCGCCGCGCCCAGGGCCAGCGACCCGGCCAGCGGGTAACCCAGGATGACCTGAACGGCGGCGATGATCGGGATCAGCACCAGGCTGCTGCCGAACGCCACCGCCAGGGCAGCGGCCAGCGGCGCCTGGCGGCCGACCACCGCGGCGCCCACCAGTTCGAGGCGTCCCTGTTCCTCGTCATCGCGGGTGTGCCGGACCACGGTGAAGATCCCCATCAGCCCGGCGCCCACGGCCGCGAACACCAGGACCTTCCAGGCGACCAGCGAACCCGCGCTGGTGCCGTACACCGGCCCGCTCAGCGCGAGAACCGACGGGTCATGCCGGACGCTGGCGATCAGCGCGAGACGCTCGGCGGGGCTCGTGTAGATGTGGCGGAAGCTGTACCCGGTACTGCCGATGCTGGCGGCGAACACGTACACCCAGACCGGCAGCACGATGCGGTCGCGGTGCAGGGCGAGCGAGATCAGCGCGGCGGTCCCGGCCAGCCCGGCCCGGCCGTGGCCGGCCGCCGGCTGCCGGGCCGCTGGGTGCGGGCGGCCACCGCGGTCATGACGGGTCCGTGTAGTGCCGCAGGAACAGTTCCTCGAGCGTGGGCGGCTGGCTGACGAGGCTGCGCACCCCTGCCGCAGCCAGCCGCCTGAGCACCTCAGGAAGCGCGCTGTCGTCCACCTGGCAGCTGACCCGGTTACCGGCCATCTCCAGGTCGTGCACCCCGGGCAGCCCGTCCAGCCCGTCCGGCAGGCGGTCCAGCTCGGCCCGCACCGAGGTGCGGGAAAGGTGCCGCAGGTCAGACAGGGCACCGGAGTCCACCGTGCGGCCCGCGCGGATGATCGTCACCCGGTCGCACAGCGCCTCCACCTCGGACAGGATGTGGCTGGACAGCAGCACGGTCCGTCCCGCCTGCCGTTCCTCGTCCACGCACTCCCGGAACGCGGCCTCCATCAGCGGGTCCAGCCCCGAGGTCGGCTCGTCCAGGATCAGCAGCTCGGCCCCGGACGAGAGCGCGGCGATCAGCGCGACCTTCTGCCGGTTGCCCTTGGAGTAGGACCGGCTCTTCGTGGCCGGGTCGAGCTCGAACTTCTCCAGCAGGGCCGTCTTGCGCTTCTCATCGAGACCACCGCGGAGCCGGGCGAGCAGGTCGATAACCTCCCCGCCGGACAGGTTCGGCCACAGGGTGACGTCGCCCGGCACGTACGCGAGCCGCCGGTGCAGCGTGGTCGCCTCCCGCCAGGGATCACCGCCGAGGAGCCGGGCCGTTCCCCCGCCCGCCCGGATCAGGCCGAGCAGGACCCGGATGGTGGTGGTCTTGCCCGACCCGTTGGGGCCCAGGAAACCGTGCACCTCCCCGGCGGCCACCGTCAGGTCCAGCCCGTCCAGCGCGCGCGTCCGGCCGAACGACTTGACCAGGCCGGCTACCTCGATCACCGCTGTCATGCCATCAGCTTAACACTGGATTCACAAAATCATGAAAGTTATGTATCTAGTAAACTAGCTGCGTGACGCCGTGGGAGGGGTGACAGCCAGTGCCGGAGGGGCGTGAGGCCCAGAAGCTGCGGGCGGGCCGGACCCCGGAAGCCAGGGTGGGCCGGACCCCGGAAGCCCCCGGGAGCCGGGAGCTGCGCGAGCTGCGGGACGTCCCGGAGGCGTCCGAGGCCGGGCCAGCGCGGGACGCGGCCGCCGTGCGGCAGTTCATCCAGCGCTTCGCCTCGCTGCTCGCCGACTCGGGGATGCCGCGCATGCCGGCCAGGATCTTCGTCGCGCTGCTGACCGCGGATACCAGCAGCCTCACCGCGGACGAGCTCGCCGGGCTGCTCCGGGTCAGCCCGGCCGCGGTGTCGGGCGGCGTGCGCTACCTCGTCCAGGTGGGCCTGGTCAGCCGGGAGACGGAGGCCGGTTCCCGGCGCCACGTGTACCGGATGCCGGACAACGTCTGGCACGAGGTCCTCCGGGTGCGGGACCGGATCATGATGCGCTGGGCGGACACGATGCGCGACGGGGCCGACGTGCTCGGCGCGGGCACGCCCGCGGGAGAGCGGCTCGCCGAGTCGGCGATGTACTTCGACTTCGTCAGCAAGGAGCTGCCCGCACTGCTTGACCGGTGGGAGGAGTACAAGGCGGCCCACCGGGGCTGACCTGGCCCTGGGACGCCTGCGGTCCGAGCGGGCGATCATTGTCGCTAGCCTGGGCCCATGGCCGAAGAGACCTATGACCCGTCCGCCGACCCAGGCGACGGCAGCTCCGAGTACACCTACGGTGGCGGCACCGGTGACTACGAGCGCGGCGGCAGCCCCGGCACGGACGGGCTCGAGGACACCGACTTCGAGGACGACGGCGTCCTGGACTCCTCCGACACGCTGGAGGACAGCGAGGATCCGTACGACGATCCGCTGGACCCGGGCATCGAGCCCGCGGACAAGTGGTCGGCCGGTGAGCGCTTCGGCAACACGCTGGCCGAGGAGCGCGAGGGTGAATCACTCGACCAGCTGCTGGCCGAGGAAGAGCCGGAACCTGACCCGTACGCCGACCCCGACCCGGCCGCCGAGAGCGACCTGCCCCGGGAGGGCCCGGAATCGTACGACGAGGCCCAGCCGCGGTCCGGCCGCCTGGTCGCCGAGGACGAGGGATCCCACCCGACAGCTGAGCCGGACCTGGTCGCCCAGGACGTGGGCATCGACGCGGGCGCCGCGTCCGCCGAGGAAGCGGCCGTCCACCTGACCGACGAGGACGAGGACGAGATTGCCGGCGGCCCGGAGGGCTGAGCCGCGGGCGACGATCGTCGGCGGTCCTGGGAGAATCCGGGCATGACGGAATCCCAGCCGACGCCCTCGCTCCTGTCCGGGCGGACCGCGTGGGCACGGAACCTGGAGACCCCGCTGCGCCAGTTCCTGCGCACGGAGACGGGCAGCGCGGCGATCCTGCTGGCCGCCACGGTGGCCGCGCTGGTCTGGGCGAACGTCGCAGCCGGGTCTTACGAGTCGCTCTGGTCCACCCGGCTGTCGCTGAACCTCGGCAGCATGGGCCTGTCCGACAGCCTGCACGGCTGGGTGAACTCCGGCCTGATGACGTTCTTCTTCCTGGTGGTCGGCCTGGAGGCCCGGCGCGAGTTCGACATGGGCGAGCTGCGCGAGCGGCGGCGGCTGACCCTGCCACTGCTGATCGGCCTGGGCGGCATGATCGTCCCGGTCGGCATCTACCTGGCCGCCAACGCGGGCGGCCCGGGGGCCCGGGGCTGGGGCACGGCCATGTCCACCGACACCGCGTTCGCGCTCGGCATGCTGGCCCTGGTCGGCTCCTGGCTGCCCGACCGGGTCCGCACCTACCTGCTCACCTTCTCTGTGGTGGATGACCTGGCCGGACTGGCCGTTATTGCGATTTTTTACAGCGCGCACCTGCAGGTGCCCGCGCTGCTGGCGGGAGTGGGCTTCCTGGTCGCGGTGGCCGTCATCCGGGCCGCAGGCGTGCGGTTCGGCCCGGCCTACTTCCTGCTCGGGGCGGCTGCCTGGGTGGCGTTCTTCAAGTCCGGCGTGGACCCGGTGGTCGTGGGGCTGGTCATGGGCCTGCTCACCTACGCCCGCCCCGCAGCGCGCAGTGACCTGGAGCGGGCCAGCGACCTGTTCCGGCTGTTCCGCGAGCAGCCCACCCCGGAGCTGGCCCGTGAGGCCCGCGACGGCGTCCGCCTGGCCATCTCCCCCAACGAGCGGCTCCAGCAGCTGTACCACCCCTGGTCGAGCTACCTCATCGTGCCGCTGTTCGCCCTGGCCAACGCCGGGGTCGTGATCAACACGGGACTTCTCTCCCGCGCCTACACGTCCCCCGTCACGCTGGGCATCCTGATCGGGTACGTGGTGGGCAAACCGGTGGGCACCACCGCGGCCGCGTGGCTCGTCACCAAGCTCAGCCGGGGACGGATCCGGCCGCCCGTGGGCTGGGCGGCCGTCGTGGGCGCGGGTGCGATCGCCGGGATCGGCTTCACCGTGGCCCTGCTCATCGCCTCGCTGGCCTTCCACGGCCCCCTGCTGGCCGAGGCGAAGCTGGGCATCCTGTCCGCCGCGTTCTGCGCGTCCGCGCTCACCTGGACGGTCTTCCGGCTCACCCGGCTGCTGCCCAAGCGGCTGAAGATACGCGCCCTGCTCGGGACCTCCACGGTCCTCACCGACCTGGCCGTCCCGGTCAACCCGGACCGCGATCACATCCGCGGGCCAGAGCGGGCACCGGTCACCATGGTGGAGTACGGCGACTTCGAGTGCCCGTACTGCGGCCAGGCCGAGCCGATCGTCCGGGAGCTGCTGTCCGACTTCGGCGACGTCCGGTACGTGTTCCGGCACCTGCCGCTGAACGACGTGCACCCGCACGCCCAGCTGGCCGCGGAAGGCGCCGAGGCGGCCGGCCGGCAGGGGAAGTTCTGGGAGATGCACGACATGCTGATGGAGCATCAGGGCGCGCTCACCGCGCGGGACCTGATCCAGTACGCGGCCGACCTCGGCCTCAACACCGCGCGGTTCACCGAGGATCTGCGCAAGCACGCGGGCGCGGCGCGGGTGGCCGAGGACGTGGACTCCGCGGACCTGTCGTCGGTGTCCGGCACGCCCACGTTCTTCATCAACGGCAAACGCCACTACGGTGCCTACGACATCGGCACGCTGTCCGACGCGGTCCGCGCCGCCCGGGTGCGGGCCCTGATCACGACCTGAGGAGGCCGGCCCGTGGGCATGGTCAATACGGTGGGCCTGGTGCTGCACCCCGGGCGGGACTGCAACAGCGCCATGTTCACGCTGCTCAGCTGGGCCAGCGAGCGCAAGGTAACGGTGGTGGCGCTCGACGGGGAGGCCGGGCGGGTCCCCAGTCACGTCGAGGCGGTCAGCGGCCCGGATCTGGCCCGGCGCGCCGATCTCGTGGTGAGCCTGGGCGGTGACGGCACCATGCTGCGGGCGCTGCGCATCGTCTGCGGCACCTCCGACCCCGGCGCTCGGGGTCAACGTGGGCAGGCTCGGTTTCCTGGCCGAAATCGACCCGCCTGAGATGAGCGATGCCCTGTGCGCCATCGACGAGCACCGGTTCACGGTGGAGACCCGGTCCGCGGTCCGGGCGGAGTTCCTGGGCCGCCAGACCGTGGCGTTCAACGACGTGGACCTGGCCCGTATCCCAGGCCGCAGCGCGTCGGCCGTGGTGGAGCTGACGGTGGAAGATCACCCGTTCGTGCGCTACGCGGCGGACGCGGTGATCGTGGCCACCCCGACCGGGTCCACCGCCTACAACTTCTCCGCAGGCGGGCCCATCGTGTCGCCGAACGCGGAAGGGCTGCTGGTTACCCCGGCCGCGCCGCACTCGGCGTTCAACCGGGCCCTGTTCCTGGCCGCCGCCGAGAAACTCACGCTGACCGTGCTGCCGCGCAGCGGTGAGCTGGCGGTGGAGGCGGACGGCAACGTCGAGGGGTACGTGCACCCGGGCGACACCGTGGTCGTGACCACGCTGCCCGACGCGGCGCACGTGATCCGGCTCGGCCGGACCACGTTCTACCAGCGCGCCCAGCGTAAGCTCCGGCTGACCGGCTCGGCGGAGGCCGACGGCGACTGAGGGGGGACCGGGGCGGCCGGTCCGGGTATCCAGGGCAGCCGCCGGCCGGGCCCGGCGGGGCCGGTCCGGGGCGGCCCGCCGGGCCCGCCCGGCCACGGTGGCCGCGATTGCGCCGCTATGGCGAGGGCGGCAGGCGGTAGCGTGGATGACAGAGATCGCCTCTGACGGGATGGATGACCAGCCGTTCATGGTTGGAAGAGGTAGCGGGCAGGCCAACTGACACCCTGGAAGGGCAGTGAGCGTGGTGCGAGATCCGGGAGACCTCTACGAGGTGAACCCTGACGCGCCGGTACTGGACGGGGCAGTGATGCTGCACTACCTCGACGGGTTCATCGACGCCGGGGCGGCGGGCAAACTGCTGTCCGCCCATTTGCTGGGCACGCTGGAGCACGAGGAAGTCGCCCGGTTCGATGTGGACCGGCTGATCGACTACCGGTCCCGGCGGCCGCCGATGATCTTCTCCCAGGACCACTGGGAGTCCTACGAGGCGCCCGAGCTGGCCATGCACCTGCTCAAGGACACCGCCGGGAGCCAGTTCCTGCTGCTCACCGGCCCGGAGCCGGACCACGAGTGGGAGGGTTTCACCCAGGCGGTCCGCGACGTGGCCGCCCGGATGGGAGTCCGGATGGCCGTCGGTTTCCACGGCATCCCGATGGGCGCGCCGCACACCCGCCCGCTGGGCGTGACCGCCCACGCCACCGATTCCGGCCTGACCACGGGATACCCGCCGCTGGTGGACCGTCTCCAGGTACCGGGCAGCGTCGCGGCGCTGCTGGAGATGCGCCTGGGCGAGGAGGACCGCGCGGCCGTCGGCTTCGCCGTGCACGTCCCGCACTACCTGGCGCAGGCCGCGTATCCGACGGCCGCGATCACGCTGCTCGACTCGGTGTCCCGTGCGACCGGGCTGCAACTGCCCGATGAGGAACTGCGCGACGCGGCCCGCGAGACCGACGAGGAGATCCGGCGGCAGGTCGAGGGCTCTGAGGAGATCATGGAGGTCGTGCAGGCCCTGGAGCGGCAGTACGACGCGTTCGCCGAGGGAGCCGAGCGCGGCTCGCTGGTGGACGGGTCCGAGCGGCTGCCGTCCGCCGATGAGATCGGGGCCCAGTTCGAGCAGTTCCTGGCAGAGCAGCAGGGCCGGGCCGACTCCTCGGACTCCTGACCCTGCTGCCGCCGACCATGCTGCCGCCCACCGCGCTGGCGCGGCCGCGGGCGTGGCCGCCAGGGGCGGGCTAGGCCACTTCGCGGAGCTTGCCGGTCGCCACGTCGAAGACGAACCCGCGGACCGAGTCCTTGTGCGGGATGAACGGGCTGGCCTTGATCCGGGCGATGGACTGGCGCACGTCGTCGTCGAGGTCGGTGAAGGCCTCCGCCGCCCACTCGGGCTTGATGCCGGTGTCCTTCTGGATGCTCGCCTTGAAGTCGTCGTCGGTGAAGGTCAGCATCCCGCAGTCGGTGTGGTGGATGAGGATGATCTCCGTGGTGCCGAGCAGCCGCTGGCTGATCGTGAGCGAGCGGATCTCGTCGTCGGTGACCACCCCGCCCGCGTTGCGGATCACGTGCGCCTCACCGTCCTGGAGGCCAAGGATCGCGTAGACGTTCAGCCGGGCATCCATGCAGGCCACCACGGCCAGGTGCCTGGACGGCGGAAGGGGCAGCGGGCCTGCGAAAGACCCCGCGTAACGGTCGTTGTTGGCCAGCAGCTCGTCGGTAGCGGTCATGGCGCCAGTCCTCTCTGATTGGTGTGCCCCTGATGCGTGCGGCGTTTGGTAGCCAGTGAGGCCATGCTCATCTTCTGTACTCCCCCGGTGCCGGCGGTACTGAACGGGCAAACCTCGCAACCCTGCCCGGCCCGGCCCCGGCTGAGGCGGGGATCGTACCCCCCTGGTGCGCTAAATCATGTAATTCCGATAGAAATAGTAACCTACAACCTCTTCTTCCCCATGCGCCATGTCCGACACGACGCGTCGCCACGTACACACACTCCGGCTTCGCCATCACTAGACTGATCCGCGAGGAAACGGGGACGACAGCGGACGCCAGGCCCGGCCGGTCGCATCATCGCGGGTGGCCGGCCATCGTGGCTCGCCGGCGAGTGCGGGCCGGCCAGCGCGGAGCAGGCCGCCACGCGGCGACATCAGGGGGATGCGCGGCCATGAACCGATCGAGTGCACGCGAATGCCTGGCGCCGGGAACCATGGTGGCCCCCGGGGAGGTGCTGGTCGCCACCGAGATCGGCGACCCCGCGTACGGCCGGCTGCCCTGCCCGGCCGCGCCCCTGGTCGGGGGGCTGCTGTACCGCCGGGGCGTGCGCGTGCGGTACGCGCCGGTGCCGCGGTCCGGCGACGCGTCCCAGGCCGACGACGGCGCCGCCCTGTTCGTCACCACCGCCCTGCACAGCGACGGCACGGCCACCGCGATCGGGGCCGCGGCCAGCAGCGTGGACGGGGTGGCGATGGCCGCGGCCCGCGGTGCGGTGGAGGAATGGGCCGCGGTCGGCGGGACCAGGCGCCTGCTCGGCGCGGTGAGCCCGTGGTGCCCGGGCGCGCGGCGGGCCCTCGAGACGACGCGGCAGGCCCTGGCCCGGGGCCCGGTGTACGTGTGCGGGCAGCTGATGGCGAGCCCGCAGGCCTGCGCGGACCTGGAGAAGAGCGGCGCCGTCTTCGCCCGCTCCCTGGATGACGTGCCCGCCGGCGCCACGGTGCTGATCCCGGCGCACGGCGTCGCCCCGGGAGTGCGCGCCGAGGCCGCCGAGCGCGGCCTGGTCGTGATCGACGCGACCTGCCCGCTGGTGGCCGGCGTGCAGGCCGAGGCGCGCCGGTTCGCCGAGCGTGGTGACCAGGTGGTCCTCATCGGGCATTCGGGCCTCGCGGTCCTGCCCGCGATCCTGGGCGAGGCCCCGGATCACGCCATCCTGGCCGAGACCCGGGTCGGGGCGGGCGCGGTCCAGGTCGCCGACCCGCGGCGGGTTTCCTATGTGCTCGTGCCCGGAGTCCCGGTGGAGGACACCCCCATCGCGACCGCCGCCCTGAGGTCCCGGTTCCCGGCCCTGCGCGGCCCGGACCCGGACGGGTTCTGCTACGCGGCATCCGACCGGGCCGAGACCATCCGGACCGTGGCCGCTTCCAGTGACCTGGTCCTGGTGCTGGGCACCGAGGACGACCCGGACACCCGGTACCTGACCGCGCTGGCCCGGTCGAACCGGGCCAAGGCCAACGTGATCGCGGACGTCACCGAGATCGTCCCATCCTGGCTGGCGGGCGTCTCGGCCATCGGGCTGGCCGAGTCCACCGCCGCCGCCCCCGGGCTGGCCGCGCGGGTGACCGAGGCACTGTCCGGGCTCGGCCCGCTCAGCGTGACCAGGCGGCTGGTCAGCACCGAGGTCACCGGCCGCCCCGGGATCCCTTCCGCCGGATAACCCGCTGGCCGGGCTGGGCGCGGGCAGCCGGGCTGGGCGCGGGCGGCCGGGCCTACACGGCCAGCCGGGCCTACACGGCCGGCCAGGGGCCGCGCGGGCGGCCGGGCTTACGCAGGCGGCCGGGCTTACACAGGCGGCCGGGCTTACACAGGCGGCCGGGCTTACACAGGCGGCCGGGGACCGCGCGGGCGGGGCCGCTCGCCGCAGGCCAGGGCTGCGCGCCGTCGGCCAATCTGACATTGTGGCTGTCATGCTCTTCCCCACCTCCCTGGTCGGAAGTTACCCCCAGCCGGAATGGCTCATCGACCGCGCGCGGCTGCGCGACCGGTTCCCGCCCCGGGTCCGGGCGACCGAATTGTGGCGGGTGGCCCCGGAATACCTGGAGCAGGCTCAGCGCGACGCGACCGAACTGGCCATCCGGGCCCAGGAACGGGCCGGCCTGGACATCATCACCGACGGCGAGATCCGGCGGGAAAGCTACTCGAACCGGTTCGCGACGGCCCTCGACGGGGTGGACATCGACAACCCTGGTACCGCGCTGGACCGCAGCGGCACGCCGAATCCGGTGCCCCGGGTGACCGGCCCGATCCGCCGCCGCCACCCGGTCGAGGTGGGGGACGTGGAGTTCCTCCGGGCCACGACCGGCCGGACCGTCAAGATCACCGTGCCGGGCCCGTTCACCATGGCCCAGCAGGCGCAGAACGACTACTACACCAGCACGGAAGACCTCGCCCTTGGCTACGCCGAGGCGGTCAACGAGGAGGTCGCGGACCTGTTCAGGGCGGGCGCGGATATCGTCCAGCTCGACGAGCCCTACCTGCAGGCACGCCCGGACGAGGCCCGCAAGTACGGCGTCCGGGTGATCAACCGCGCCCTGGAGGGCGTCACCGGGACCACCGCCGTGCACCTGTGCTTCGGCTACGCCGCGATCATCCACGAGCGGCCGTCGGGCTACTCGTTCCTGCCTGAGCTGGCCGACTGCGTCTGCGACCAGGTCTCGATCGAGACCGGACAGTCCGGGCTGGACTGCGAGATACTAACCCGGCTCGACGGGAAGACGATCATCCTGGGCGTGCTCAACCTGGGTGATGAGACCGTGGAGAACCCGGCCGAGATCGTCGCCCGGGCCCGCCGGGCGCTCAAGTACGTGCCCGCGGAGCGGATCGTGCTGGCCCCGGACTGCGGGATGAAGTACCTCCCCCGGGAGGCGGCGTTCGGCAAGCTCGTCTCGCTCCGGATGGCCGCCGCCCTGCTCCGTGCCGACGCCGGCGTCCCCACCGTGTCCTGACCGGGCGGCCGACGCGGGCGCGTCCTGCGGAGCTGGATCATGGGCCATCGACGGGGGTGCCGGCCAGGCGGCCCCACTCGGCCCATGATCCGTCATAGACGCGGACGTGCTCGTGGCCGAGCAGGTAGGTGAGGACGAACCAGGCGGTGCTGGCCCGCCCGCCGATCGTGCAGTAGGTGATCAGCTCACCGCCGCCGGGAGCGACGGCAGAGAAGACCGCGCGCAGCTCGGGAGCGGCCCGGAACGATCCGCGGTCGTCGTAGAGATCGTCGATGGGCTGGTGCGCCGCCGACGGGACGTGACCGGCGCGGCCTCCCGGCTCCATGCCGCCGGACGGCCAGAAGCGCCCGCCCAAGTACTCGTCCCGGGTGCGGACATCGAGGATGGTGGTACCCGGGTCGCCGATGGCCTGGCGCACCGCGGTGCGGTCCGCACGCAGCCGGGGATTCTCCCCGGGCAGGACATAACCGGTGGCGGCAGGCCCGGCCGGCGTGCTGCTGCACGGATGTCCCCCGCCGCGCCAGGTGCCGCGTGAGCAGTCGAGGATGCGCACATCGGCGTGGCCGTAGAGCTTCATCAGCCAGAACCCCATGGCGGGCGCGTAGCCGTAGAACACGACCGTCGAATCCGGCCGGATCCCCGACCGGGCGGCGAGCCGCCCCACCGCCGCGGCATCGGCGGTCCGGTAGTCGGCGTCCTTCAGGTCCCCGTACACATTCCACAGCACGGCCCCGTCGATGTGCCACTCGTCGTAGGCGAGGCGGCTCACGTCCACCTCGACCACCCGGACCGCGGGATCGTGCAGGTGAGCTTCCAGCCACGCCAGGTCCACCAGCACGTCCTCCCGGGCGGCTGGCTCAGCTGCGCTTGGCCGGCTTACTGGTGCGGTGTTCATCTGGGCCTCCATGCGGTTGCGTGACCAGCCCGGCGCTGCTTGCCGGGCCCGGTTCCTTCGTTCTCCCGTCACCGCTGGTTTCGATGACGGCGGGATCAGTGGGCGGCCGCGCCGGCTGGGCGACGTGGTCGCGGTGGAATGACACAGCCGTGCGCGGTGTGGTGTTGACGGCCAGGCGCAGGACGTCGTTACGGCTGTAGTGCCCGACCGGGTCGAACTGCTGGCGGCTGGCCCGGGCCGCGCCGGCGTCGATCTCGGCGTAGAGGATGCCTTCCTCGCCCGTGAGCGGCCCGGCGAGCACGTCCCCGCCGGGCCCGATGATCGCGGTGTTGCCGCGCGACAGCCAGTCCTCCGCGTCGCCGTAGAGCTCCTCCCGGCCGGGCAGGCCGGCCGGGAGGTCGGTGGCGCGGAGGCAGGAGGTGACCCCGATCACGTAGGTGCGGCCCTCCTTGGCGATGTGGCGCAGGGTCGGCACCCAGACATCCGAGTTGTCCCAGGTGGGAGCCAGGTAAATGTCGATGCCCTGGGCGTAGAGCGCGGCCCGGGCCAGCGGCATGTAGTTCTCCCAGCAGATCAGCCCGCCGAGCCGGCCGAATCCGGTGTCGGTGACGGTCAGGGTCGAGCCGTCGCCTGTCCCCCAGACCAGCCGTTCGCCGCCAGTGGGCATGAGCTTGCGGTGCCGGGCGGCGAGCCTCCCGTCGGGAGCGAAGTACAGCAGCGAGTTATACAACGTGCGAGCCGGCCTCGTCGCGCTCGCTGACGCCAACCGCCAGCCAGATCCCCAGCCGGCTGGCCGTCCGGGCCAGCACGTCCGTGGCGGGCGAGCCGACGACGACAGCATGGTCGAACAGGAGGTCGTACAGGGCCGTGGCCCGGGCGTCCCACGGCCGGGTGCGCCACACCCAGTCCGGGTAGCCGGGCACGAACGCCTCAGGGAACACCACCAGGCGCGCGCCCTGCGCGGCGGCCCGCTCGGTGAGCGTCACCACCTTGCCGATCGTCGCGTCCCGGTCCAGCAGCACGGGAGCGGCCTGCACGGCTGCCACCGTCACCGTCAGTGGTCCCATCGCGGGGCCCCCTGTCTGGCCGGCGTGGCGGCCGCGGGTGGCCGCAGCTGCTCCAGGAACCGGGCCAGCAACTCGTTCACCGCGGCGGGCCGCTCCATGTTGATCATGTGACCGGCGCCGGCGACGACGTCGTACTGGGCGCCGGGAATGCGGCGGGCGAGCACGGCGGACATCTCCCGGAAGCCCCTCACGTCATGCTCACCGGCCAGCACCAGGACCGGCATGGCCAGATCTTCCAGCGCGTCGATGGGCCGGGGCCCGGTCTCCTGATGCGGGTCATGGCCGGTCCAGTGCTGGCCCGGGTAACCGCCGACCATCGCGGCCAGCCGACCGGCCACGTCCGGTTGCGTGCGGGCGGCCGCGAACAGCGGATGGGCCAGCCAGGCGGCCCGGCCTGCCAGCACCCCGCGGGCCTGGGCCTGCCGGGCGGCCTCATCGAGTGCCCCGGCCGAGTCGGGGTCCCAGGGGACGCCGTCGAGTACCGCGTCCATCAGCACCAGGCCCCGGACCCGGTCCGGGTCGGCCAGCGCAGCCTGCATCACCACCCGGCCGCCGAACGACAGCCCGGCCAGCACCGCCTGCCCGATGCCCAGGTGGTCCAGCAGGGCCATGAGGTCACTGGCATGGGTGTAGCCAGCGGCGGGATCGAACGGCCCGGAGGCACCAAAACCGCGGCAGTCGTAGCGCACCACCCGGAAGCGTGCCGCCAGCTGGTGCACCTGGGGGTCCCACATGCGCATGTCCAGGCCGAAGCCGTGGACCAGCACCACGGCCGGGCCCTCGCCGGTCACCTCGTAGGCCAGCCGGGCGCCCGGCCGCACCAGGACCCCGGCGGTGAGTGCCGGTGGCGGGGAGCCGGCCAGCCCGGTGGGCGGGGCGGGTGACGTCATCACGGGTGCCTCCTCGGATGCGGGCCTGCTGTCCCGCGTACCGGCATCCTGACGCGCGGCTGGCCGCCGTCACATCGGTGTGAACACCCAATCCGGGCGACGGCGGCTACCCATCTAGCCGCGCGGGCTACCGTAGCTACTCCAGCCCGGCGGAATACCCGGCCAGCTGGGACCGGCGCAGGCCGGTCTTGGCCAGCAGGCTCGCCACATGCTTCTCGACGGTGCGCGGCGACAGGAACATCGCCTCGGCGATCTCCCGGTTGCCCAGGCCACGGGCGGCCAGCCTCAGCACGTCTGCCTCGCGTTCGGTCACGCCCAGCGAACGAAGCTGGCCTGGCAGCTGCGGGGCGCCGGGCCGCCGCCGCGGGACCGGCGCCCCGGCCCGGCGCAGCAGTCCCCGGCAGGCGGCCGCCACCCGGTCGTCACCGCGCGCGGCGAAGTATTCGGAGGCTTCCCGGAGCCAGGCGACCGGATCGCCCCACCCATCATCGAGAGCAGCTTCCGCGCTGACCCGGCGGGCATAGTGCCGGTACCAGGCCACCAGCGGTCCCATCTGAACGTCGGCGGCGGCGAACGCCGCGTCAGCCTGGTCACGCCGGCCCTGGCGGCCCGCCAGGACGGCATCGGCGAACCCGAGCAGGGATCCGACCACCAGATGCCGGGTGCCGTGGGCGGACCGGACCCGGGCCGCCGCATCGCCCCGTCCCGGTCCAGCACCGCGCCCAGCAGCGGCCACACCCCGAGGAACGGAGGCGCGATCGTCGCCGGGGAACCCAGCATCAGCCCCGCCCCGGTGGTCATCTGCGTGTGCGCCTGGTCAAGGTCCCCGGCCAGCAGGGATACCGTCGCCCGGCAGTGTCCCCAGGAGCAGCCCAGCACGTCCGGGTCGTCAGGGGCGAGCGAGATCGCCTCGGCGATCCTGGCCTCCATGGCCTCCTGCTCACCGCGGATCGCGTGCGCGGTGGCCTGGAAAATCAGCGCCATCGGCAACGTCGCCAGCCTGAACCTGCGGGACGCGTCGGCCGACCGCCGCGCCGCCGCCAGTGCCTCCGCGGCGCGGAACTGCTTGTTGAACCCGGCAGCGATCTGCAGGTCCAGCGTGGCCGTCAGCGCCAGCGCGCCCTTGCGCCACCGCCAGCTCACGCGCCTGCTGCAGCCGGTCCACGCTCTCGGTGCGCAGCTGATCGACGGTGCCCAGCTCGTGCAGCGCCCGCAGACGCCACAGCTGCAGCCCGTGCGCGCTCGCCACAGACTCAGCCCGGGCGAACGCCTGTTCCGCCGCGTCCAGGTCACGCTGGCGCGCGACCCGGCCGATCACCTCCAGGGCCTCGCACGCCACCTCCGGCAGACCGCCGCTCTCGGCGCCCCGCAACGCGGCCGAGGCGAGCGTGGCCGCCTCAGCCAGGTCACCGCGGCTGGCCGCGGCCTGGGCCGCGCACGCATCCACCTCGGCGGCGTCAGCACCGGCGGAGCTGCGGGCGATCTCGATGCTCCCGGCGGCCTCCGCCCACCGGCCGCCTGCGATCGCTGCCCGCGCGATTCCCAGGTGCAGGGCCGCCGCCCGGGCGGACCCGGTGCCCTGGCCTAGCCGGGCCAGCAGCGTCCTGCCCATCTCGATGGCCCGGTCGACCTGCCCGGACAGCGCGAAGACCTCGGTGAGTGCCTCGTCGACCGGGATACGCGCCTGGTCGTCCAGGCCGGCCAGGGCACGGGCATGAGTCAGGGTGTGCTCGGCGCTGGCCAGCGCACCCACGGCCAGATCACGCCGTCCCGCCTCGAGCAGCAGCGCACCCGCCCGCTCGGCGTTCCCCGCGCCCTCGGCCAGCTCGGCGGCCACTACGCACCAGGTCCCTGGCAGTCCGGGATGGGCGGCTTCCACCGCGGCCAGAGCCCGGCCGGCCAGCAGCGCCCGCTCCGGGGGCAGCAACCCGGCCAGCACCGCCTCATGGGTGAGCGCGTGACGGAACCGGAAGCTCTCCCGGTCGGCCGTGAGCAGCTGCAGCGCTACCCCCCGCCGCAGCGCCGCCACCACATCGGCATCCGGCCGCCCGGTGACCGGGCCCAGCAGCGCCCAGTCGAAGCGGCGGCCCAGCACCGCCGCAGCGCCGAGGACCTGGCGGGAATCAGCATCCAGCCCCTCGAGCCGTTCGCGGACCGCGTCGGCGAACGTCACCGGGAGCCCCGCTCCGGCCAGGTCGGCGGCGTGCCAGCGGCCGTCCCGCTCGGCCAGCGTCCCGTCCCCGATCAGGCCGGCCAGGACCTCCTCGACCAGGAACGGCACACCCTCGGCCCGGTCCGCGACAAACGACTGGACCGGGCCCGGCAGGCCGGTGCCGCCGACACACGCCAGCGCCATGCGGGCCATCGCCGCCGGATCCAGCCGGCCCAGCGGGAGCACGGCCGCAGAACCGCGCAGCTCCAGCACCCCGGCGAGACCAGCCGCCGCCGCGCCTTCCTCATGGCGCAGGGTGCCCAGGCACAGCACCCGTTCCGCGGCGAGGTTGTCGGCCAGGTATTCCAGCAGCGCCAGCGTCTCCCGGTCAGCCCAGTGCAGATCCTCCAGGATCAGCAGGCATCCGGCGTCCGGGGAGAGCGCACGCAGCAGCCGGAGCACCGCCTCCCCGAGGAAGACCAGCGATTCATCGCCTGCCACCTGCGGCTGCCGCCACTCGGGGAACCAGCCGGCCCAGCGCGGGCCGGAACGGAACAAGGTCCGCCTGGTCAGGCAGGCCGCCCGCGCGTCCGGCCGAGGCCAGCGCCTCGGCGAACGGCCGGAACGGCGTCGGTACGCCCCCGGCCACCGCCCGCCCGGCCAGGACCGTGAACCCGCGCTCGCCCGCGGCTCGTGCGGTCTCACGCACCAGCCGTGATTTCCCGATCCCGGCCTCCCCCGTGACGAGCACGGTGCCGCCACGCCCGGCCTCCGCCGTCCCCAGGGCAGCCTGCAGGTGGCGGGACTCCTCGTCCCGCCCGACCAGCACCGGACACAGCACCTGCCGCACACGATCAGTATCTGCCCCCGCACCCCGCCGCGCACCAGGTGAAACACCCGGCGGACACCGCGGCCCCGGGATCGCGGCTCCCGCCTGCCGTGGGAACCCCGCGGCTGAGAACAGGGACCCGCCTGAGGAGGTGCCGCTACAGCGCGCCCAGCCAGCCGATGATCGTCCCGAGCACGCCGCTGGAGTTGGTCCCGGTGGTCGGCGTAGGCGTGCCCGACGGTGTGCCGGTAGGCGTCGGCGACGATGACGTGGGCGACGTGCTGGGGGACGGGGAGGAGCTGGTGGGTGGTGTCGTGTGCTTGGAATTCGAGGGCTTGGCGGAGGACGGGTGGCTGGCCGGCCTGGACGACTGCCCGGAGTTCGCGGAGCCCGGTGTGAAGGACGCGGTGCCGGTGCCCCGTGCGCCGTGCTTGCCGTGGCCGTTCCTGTGCCCGGAACGGGACGGCTTCGGCGTGTTCACCGCGGGCGCCGCCTGCGCGGACGGGACGGCAGACGCTACCGCGGAACTGGCCGGGGGCGACGCGTGGTGCAGCGTGCTCGCCGCGAGCATGGCCCCGCCGCCGAACATGGCGAACACGGCGACCAGCACCCCGGCCGCGGGCACGAAGGCGGCGGGCCCGCGGCGGGCCACCAGCGGGTCCATCGGGACCGGGAACCCGGACCGGGTGAACGGCTCGGCCCGCTCCGCGATCTCAGCCCGCTCCCGGGCTGCGTCGGGAGAGGTGTCCGCGAGCAGGCTGAGCGCCTCATGCTGCAGGCTCTCCGGCAGGACGGGCTCGGGCAGCACGCTGAGCAGGGCCACCGGATTCACCTGGCGCTGCCGGCGCTCGCCGCAGATCTCGCAGGTGCCGATGTGCCGCCGGACCTGCTTGCGCAGCCCGGCGGACAGTTCCCCGTCCCAGTCCCCCAGGATCCAGGACAGCTCCTGGCACGAGCCCGCGCCGGAGCGGGCCACCATGAGTGCGCCCAGCGCGGTCTCGAACCGGGCCCGCGCCCGGGTGGTAAGGGCGTGCGCCTGGTTACGCGGCACCCCCAGCGCGTCCGCCAGGTCCGCGCCGTACAATTCGTGCCGCAGGCTGAGCTCGACGACTTCCCGGTCCCCCGGGTCCAGCCCGGCCAGTGCCGACGACACCATCTCACGCTGCTGGGCGTGCACCAGGGCCAGCCCCAGGTCGGCGGTCGCCTCACCGGCGCCGAACTCGTCGCTGGTGAGCGGGACGGCGGCACCGTCTCCGTGCAGCCAGCGCCGGCACTCGTTCCGGGCCACCGCGTACAGCCAGGGCCGCAGCCGGCTCGGGTCGCGCAGCAGCGGCAGCTTCACCTCGGCCACCACGAAGGTGTCCCGGACTGCGCCGGCGGCGTCCGCCGGCTCTCTCAGCAGTGACCGGCAATACCCGTACAACGCCGGGGCGAACTGATCGTAGGCCGCCGCCAGCGCCGCCGGATTGCCCGCGACGACCGCCGCCGCCAAGTCCCCGTCACGCATGCGATCAACGCTATGGCCTGGCGGGAGTTTTCGGATTGAGTCCGGCTGAATCAGCGTGAACCAGGCGCCCCGATTTCCCGTTCCCGCGGGCGCGTCTTCCGTTGCCGCGGGCGCGCACGGCCGCGGCGCATCCCGCTAGCCGAGCAGCTGATAGGTGACCGGGACGCTGAGGCCGCCCGGGCTGACGGTCAGCAGCGCCGTAGAGAACAGGGCACTCCCCACGGCGGTCACCTTGATGCGGACGCTCTGCCCGGCCGCCAGCGACCCGGATGCCTGGCTGAGGGTGAGGTCCTGGAGCAGCGGCGCGGGCACGGCGACGTGATAGGCGGACACCAGGCCGCCGTGCGCGGTGAGGGTCAGCGTCCCGGTCCACAGGCCGCTGAGCGACAGCTTGAGGCCCAGGCTGGCGGGTGACACGGTCAGGCTGCCTGCGACCACGGCCGATATTGCGGGCGAGGAGGCCACGGACGTGGCGGGGCGGGCTGCCGCCTGGCCGGCCGCGGCGGTGCTGGCGGCGGCGCCCGGTGCTGCACCGCCGGCCGGGCGAGGTGGCGCCGTCACCAGCGCCGCGCGCCGGACGGGGATCGAGGGCGAGCGGCGGCGGGTGGCGCACTGCTCGCGGCAGCGCGGGGATGGCGCCGGGGCGGGCCAGCCCGGGATGGTGCAGCAGGCCGCCGCCGACGAGGGCTCCGCCGACGATCGCGGCCCCGCCGACGGCTGCGCCGCCCGGCGTACGCGGCGCTGTGCGTGAGGTGGTGCAGCCGGACCGGCGACGGCGGGTCGAGGGGTGCGGGAAACCACCAGGCCCGAGCGGGCCCGCCCGCTGCCCGACTGCCAGCCGCTGGGCCACGGCCCCGGGTGAGCCGTCCGAGATCAGGGCAAGGACCTGATGCCGCAGGCACCGGGCAGTGCGGCCACCGGCAGCATGCTCAGCAGTGCGACCGGGTGAGCTCGCGGCGCTGCCGGTCCCCGCACACGGTGCAGCGCCGGATGTGCCGCGCGATCCGCTTGCGGAGCAGCACGGTGAGCTGCCCGTCCCAGCCCTCCAGGATCCCGGCCAGCTCAGGGCAGGCATCCCGGCCGGAGCGGGCGACCAGCAGCACGCCGAGCGCCGCCTCGAAATGAGCCCGGGCCCGGGAGGCCATGGCGTGCGCCTGGTTACGCGGGACGCCGAGCGCGTCGGCCAGGTCGGCACCGCGGCGCGCGCGGCGACCCGCCTGTCCCGTTCGTCGCGGCCCGGGCCGTTGCCCAGCGCGGCACGCCCGCCGGGCAGGCCCGGCGACGGGCCAGCCGTGGCCCGGGCGTGGCGACCCCGACCGGGCGGCCAGCCCGGGCCCGCGGGTGCTGTCGCCCCGGCTGGCGGCGTGCTGCCAGATCGCGATGGGCGTCACCATGGGCTACATGCTGATCCTGATGCTCTAGGACCCTGCGGCGGCGGCCGCGTCCCGGTAGCGATCCAGCGCGGCCTGCCGCGCCCGCTTGTGATCGACGATCGGTCCCGGGTAGTCCCGGCCGATCCGGCAGCCCGCCCGCTCCTGCTCCTCCCCGGGCATGTGCCACGGCTCGGCCAGGTACTCGTCCGGGACCCTGGCCAGCTCAGGCACGTAGCGACGCACGTACCGGCCGTCCGGGTCGAAGCGCTCCTGCTGCAGCGAGGGGTTGTAGATGCGCCGGAACGCGGGCTGCGGATCCACCCCCACCGACGCGATCCACTGCCAGTTGCCGTTGTTGCTGGCCTGGTCGCCGTCCAGGAGCAGCCGCATGAACCAGCCCTCACCGCGGCGCCAGTCGATGCCCAGGTCCTTGGTCAGGAACGAGCCGGCCAGCAGCCGCACCCGGTTGTGCATCCAGCCTTCCCGGCGCAGCTGCCGCATGCCCGCGTCCACCAGCGGGAACCCGGTCCTGCCCTCGGTCCAGGCGGTGAAGTCGGCATCGTCGCCCGCCCACGTGAGCGTGCCGCGGTAGCGGGGCTGGAATTCCTGCCGGGCGTTGTCCGGATGGTGCACCAGGACGTGCTGGTAGAAGTCGCGCCAGCAGAGCTGGCGTCGCAGTGCTTCCGAACCCTTAGCCTCAGCACCCTGCGTGGCCGCGCTCGTCCCGCCGGGCAGCAGGGCTTCCACCGCGCGCGGCGACAGGCAGCCGAACCGCAGGTAAGGAGACAGCCGGGACGAGGCGTCGGCGCCGGCCTGGTCGCGGCCGGAGTCGTAGTCCCGCACCGCGCCGTCCAGGAACTCCGCCAGCCGGGCCCGGCCGGGGCTCTCCCCGCCCGGGCCGGCTCGGCCACTTCCTGCTCCAGGCCCAGGCTGGCCAGCGACGGCACCCGGCCATGCCGGGTCTTCGCGGGCATCTCGATCCGCCCGGGCGGGTCCAGGACCGCGCGCCGCGTGACTCCTGCCCAGGTGCGGTAGAACGGCGTGAACACCGTGTAGGGACGGCCCTGCCCGGTGCGGATGGCGCGCACGTCGTCCACCACGCTGACTCCGGGATGCGCGTGCCCGGCGACGCCGGCCTCCTCGAGGGCGGCCCGGACCCGGCGGCCCCGGGTGGCCTCGTACGGGCTGGGGTCTCGGCTCAGGTGGATCTCGGTGGCGCCCGTCTCCCCCGCGAGCGCGGGCAGTTCCCGCTCGGGCGGCCCGTGCCGGATGACCAGCCGCGCGCCGCGGTCCGCGAGCTGCCCGTCCAGGTCGGTCAGGCTCTCCAGCAGGAACGCGGTCCGTGGCCCGGATGCGTGCCTCCCGTGCAGCAGCCGGTCGTCCAGGCAGAACACGGGCACGACCTGCTCGTGCCCGGCGAGCGCCGCGCAGAGTGCCGGATGGTCGTGCACGCGGAGGTCCCGGCGGAACCAGACAAGAGCAACCATGAACGCCGAGGATAGGCGCTGCCCTACGGCGGGGACCGGGTGCGGCCAGGACCCGCGGGTCAGGAGGCCGGGGGCAGGTCCAGGTCCACCACGATGGGGGCGTGGTCGGACGGCCCCTTGCCCTTGCGGGCCTCCCGGTCCACGTAGGCGTCCTTGACCGCCGCGGCCACCGCGCCGGTGGCCAGGACCAGGTCGATGCGCATGCCCATGCCCTTGTGGAACATGCCGGCCCGGTAGTCCCAGTAGGTGAAGGGCTGGCCCTTGAGCGCCCGGGCCGGGACGTCGGTGAGGCCGAGGTCCAGCAGGCCGGCCAGGGCGGCCCGTTCCGGCGGGGTGACGTGGGTGGAGCCGGTGAACGCGGCCGGATCCCACACGTCGTCGTCGTGGGGGGCGATGTTGAAGTCCCCGCACACGGCCAGCCGCGACCCGGCGCCGTCCGGGCTGAGCTCGGCGGCGAGCGCGTCACGCAGGGCAGCGAGCCAGGACAGTTTGTAGGCCAGGTGGGGGCTGTCCAGGGCCCGGCCGTTCGGCACGTAGACCGACCACACCCGGCAGCCCGCGCAGGTGGCCGAGATGGCCCGGGCCTCCGGGTCGGGGAACCCCGGCTCGCCGGGAAAGCCGCGGCGCACGTCGTCCAGGCCGGCCCGGGACAGGATGGCCACCCCGTTCCAGCGGCCGGTGCCGTACAGCGCGGCCTCGTAGCCGAGTTCGCCGACCTCCTTCACCGGGAAGCCGGCGTCGGGGGCCTTGGTCTCCTGCAGGCAGAGCACGTCCGGCCGGGTCTCCTCCAGCCAGCCGAGCAGGCGGGGCAGCCTGGCCTGCACCGAGTTGACGTTCCAGGTGGCCAGCCGCATGGTTTCCTTTCCCCGCCGGTCAGGCGTTCGCGTGCAGTGCGGCGTTCAGCGCGATGCCGTGCCCGGCGCGCTCGGTGACCCGGACCGCGCCGGTCTGCGAGTCGCGCAGCCACAGCAGCCCCGGCTGGCCGGACAGGTCCCGGGCCTTCACCACCTGCCCGTCCGGCAGGCGCGACCTTGGTGCCTGCGGTCACGTACAGGCCGGCCTCCACCACGCAGTCGTCGCCGAGCGAGATGCCGATGCCGGCGTTCGCGCCGATCAGGCAGCGTTCGCCGACCGAGATCGTCTCCTTGCCGCCGCCGGACAGGGTGCCCATGATCGACGCGCCGCCGCCGACGTCGGAGCCGTCTCCGACCACCACGCCGGCCGAGATCCGGCCCTCCACCATGGACGTGCCGAGGGTGCCCGCGTTGTAGTTGACGAAGCCCTCGTGCATGACCGTGGTTCCCTCGGCCAGGTGTGCGCCCAGCCGGACCCGGTCCGCGTCGGCGATCCGGACCCCGGCCGGCAGCACGTAGTCGACCATCCGGGGGAACTTGTCCACCCCGTGCACGGTGACCGGGCCGCGGCGGCGCAGCCGCAGCCGGGTGGCCTCGAAGTCCGCTACCGGGCAGGGCCCGTGGCTGGTCCACACCACGTTGGCCAGCACCCCGAAGATGCCGTCCACGTTGCAGCCGCGCGGGCGGACCAGGCGGCTGGACAGCAGGTGCAGCCTCAGGTACGCGTCGTGCGCGTCGGCGGCGGGCGCGGCCAGCCGGCCGATCGTGGTGCGCACCGCGACCACCTCGACCCCCCGGGCCTCGTCCGGGCCGAGCAGGTCGGCCACGTCGGGGCCGAGTGCCCCGGCCGCCTCGGCCGCGGACAGCCGGGTGGTGCCGCCGCCCTCCGTGGCGGGGGTCAGTTCCGGCGCGGGAAACCAGGTGTCCAGCACGACGCCGCCAGCCAGCGTGGCGAGCCCGGCAGCCCGCGCCCGGCAGCCTGCCCCGGCAGCCTGCGCCCCGGTCGCCTGCGCCCCGGCAGCCCGCGCCCCGGTCGCCTGCGCCCCGGTCGCCTGCGGATCGATCCCTGACTCTGTCACGGCCCACATGCTAGCCGCCGGCCACCGGCGCGGTTCCTCATAGCCGGCGCCTACGTTTCCCGCGGACGGTGCGCTTTTCCGGGGCGTTTTGTCCTTTTCGGCGCACGATCCGCGGGAAACGTGGACTGGAGGGATCAGCGTGACTGGAGGGACTGGCGTCGGCGGGCCAGCGGCGGCCGGCCGGGGCGGGTGGGCCGCCGCCAGCGGGCGTTAGGGAAGAGGATTGTGTGACTGCCGGTCGGGGGCCGCGGCGACCACCGGAGAGGATGCGCCGTCAGTCGCCGAGCTCGGCGCGGCGGCGGGTCACGAACTCGTCGAGTTCGGCGCGGATCGCGTCATCCAGCGGCGGCGGCTCGTAGTCCGCCAACGTCTTCGCGCAGATCTCCCCGGCCCGCGCCGCGGTGTCCTTGGCCCCGAGCCGCACCCACCGCTCGTAGTTCGCCGTGGACGAGAGCAGCGGCCGGTAGAAGCACTCCCGGAACCGCTCCATCGTGTGCTGGGCCCCGAGGAAGTGGCCGCCGTGGCCGACCTCCTCGTGCGCGCCGAACGCCAGCGAGGCCTCGTCGATCTCCAGCGGGGTGAACTCCACCCGCAGCATGCGCAGCAGCTCGATGTCGACGATGAACTTCTCGTAGCAGCTGACCAGGCCGCCCTCCAGCCACCCGGCGGCGTGCATGACGAAGTTGGTGCCGGCCAGGAACGTGGGCAGCAGCGTCATCAGGGACTCGTACGCCGCCTGGGCGTCCGCGGTCTGGCTGGAGTTGAGGCCGCCGCCGGTGCGGAACGGCAGCCCGTAATGCCGGGCCAGCTGGCCGGTGCAGAACAGGCCGATGGCCGACTCCGGGGTGCCGAAGCTGGGCGAGCCGGACTGCATGTCGATGTTGGACAGGAACGAGCCGAACACGACCGGGCAGCCGGGCCTGATCAGCTGAGCCAGCGCGATGCCGGACAGCGCCTCAGCCAGCTGCTGCACCAGCGCGGCCGGGATCGACACCGGCGACATCGCCCCCATCAGCAGGAACGGGGTGAGCACCACCGGCTGGTTCGCGGCGCAGTACTCGAACTGGGCGTCCAGCATCCGGTCGTCCCACCGCAGCGGCGAGTTGCAGTTGATCAGCGAGATGGTGGCCGGCGTCTGCTCGATCGACGCCCGGCCCTTGGCCGCGCCCGCGCCGCCGCCGAACAGGATCTCGGTCATCTTGATGGTGTCGGCCGCGTTGGGCCCGGACACCACGTTGCCCATGTAGATCTTGTCGGTCACGGTCTGCAGCGCGTAGATCATGTCGAGGTGCCGCGAGTCGAGCGGCGTGTCGTTCGGCTCGCAGATCACGCCGCCGGCCGTGTCCAGCTGGGGGAAGGACTGGGCCAGCATGCTCAGACGGCGGAAGTCCTCCATGGTCGCGTCGCGGCGGACGTCGCCCTCGCGCACGAACGGGCAGCCGTAAACGCCGCCGAATACCATCTGGTCGCCGCCGATGTGCACGCTGTTGGCCGGGTTGCGGGCCTGGATGTCGAACTCCCGCGGCGCCTTGGCCACCTGCTCCAGCACGAAGTCCGGGTCGAGGAACACGACCTCGCCGGAGACCTTCTGGCCCGCCCGGCGGAACATCTCCAGCGCCTCGGGCTTGGCGAACTGCACGCCGATCTCCGAAACGATGCGCCGCCATCCCTTGTCCAGCACGCCGATGGCGTCCGGGGAGAGGATCTCGTAGCGCGGCATCGTGTTGCGGAACATCGCCACCTCCGGCCCGTCTTGACCCTCCCTGGCACCGCTACGTAGCATCACATAGTAGAACAGAGTTCCGTAACATGGAACTTATGGGCATGGAACTCATGGGCAGGCGTAGCGGGCAGCGCGGCAAGCGACCGCCGGGGATGCGGGAGGCGTCAGTGGCCACTCCGGCCGGCACGCAGGCGCCGGACCGGGCTCCCACCGGCACGCAGGCGGTGGACCGCGCGGCCCGGCTGGTCACCGAGGTCGTGCATGCGCCGGGCTCGGTCACGTTCACCGAGCTCGCCGCGGCCACCGGGCTGGCCAAGAGCACCACGTCCCGCCTGCTGGTGGCGCTGGAGCGCGGCGGGCTGGTCCGCCGCGACGGCGACGGCCGCTTCCGCCCCGGCGACGTGTTCGTCCGCTACGCCTGGCGGGGCGGCGCCGAGGCCGGCCTCATCGAGGTGGCCCGGCCGTTCCTGGACCGGCTCGGCGGGCAGACCGGCGAGACCGTGAACCTCGGCGTGGCCCGTGACGGCCTGGTCGAGCAGATCGCCCAGGTGGACAGCACGTACCTGATCGGCGGCACCAACTGGGTCGGCCTGCCGGTGCCGCTGCACTGCGCCGCGCTGGGCAAGGTGCTGCTGGCCTACGGCGCGGCGGAGCTGCCGCCCGGCCGGCTCGAGGCCCGCACCAGCCGGACCCTGACCAGCCGGGCCGCACTCGAGGAGAACCTGCGCCAGGTCCGCCGGTGCGGGTACGCCGTCACCGACGAGGAACTGGAGCCGGGGCTGGTCGCGGTGGCCGCGCCGGTCTTCCGGGACGGCGCGATCGTGGTGGGCGCCCTGTCGGTGACCGCACCGGCCAGCCGCCTGACCCCGGCGAGGATCCCCGCGGTGGCCGCGCAGTGCGCAGACCAGGCGCTCGGCCTGTCCGCGGCGCTCGGGCACCGCCCGGCCCCCGGGCCCGGCCACGACGACGACCACGAACCCCCTGTAGCCGGATCCCCCGCCAGGCGAGAGAGAGAAGGTGCCTCGTGACGCAGGAGGAGCTGCTCCGCCAGCTTTATGACTTCACCCTGGTAGGCAACGCGCCGGAGGTGCTCAGCCTGACCAACGCCGGCCTGGAGATGGGCCTGGGCCCGGAGACCCTGCTCTACGAGGCGCTGATCCCGTCCCTGGAGGAGGTGGGCGCCCGGTTCGAGCGCGGCGACTTCTTCGTCCCGGAGATGCTGATCGCGGGCAAGGCCATGGCCGGCGCGCTGGAGATCCTCCGCCCGCTGCTGGCCGAGACCGGCGCCCAGTCGATCGGCACGATCGTCATGGGCACGGTCAAGGGCGACGTGCACGACATCGGCAAGAACCTGGTCAACATCATGTTCGAGGGCGCCGGGTTCCAGGTCATCGACCTTGGCGTCCAGGTCGCGCCGGAGAAGTTCATCGACGCGATCAAGCAGCACCAGCCGGACATCGTGGGCTTCTCCGCGTTCCTGACCACGACCATGCCGATGTTCAAGGCCAACATCAACGCGCTGCAGAAGGCCGGGCTCCGCGACAAGGTCATCGTGATGGTGGGCGGGGCGCCGGTCACCCAGGAGTACGCGGACGTGGTCGGCGCGGACGGGTACGCGGCCGACGCGTCGGCCGCGGTGGTCCGGGCCAAGGAACTGCTGCAGAAGCGCCGCGCGATGACGCCGGCCTAGACGGCGCAGACGGCCCAGTCAGCCCAGCGCCCGCCCGGAACCGGCCAGCCCAGGAGCCCGCCATGGAAACAGTTCTCCGGTCCGCCTCACGCGAGGTCGTGATCAGCCCGCAGCACCCGTTCTGCATCATCGGCGAGCGGATCAACCCGACCGGCCGCAAGATCTTCCAGGAACAGCTGCGCCGCGGTGACCTGTCCCGGATCGAGATCGACGTGGCGCAGCAGGTGGCGGGCGGGGCCATGGTCCTGGACGTGAACATGGGCGCGCCGCTGGCGGACGAGGCGGAGCTGATGGTGGCCGCGGTCAAGCTCATCCAGGGGCTGACCGACCTGCCGCTGTGCATCGACTCCTCGATCGTCGAGGTGCTCGATGCGGGCCTGGCCGCCTACGAGGGCAAGGCGCTGGTGAACTCGGTGACCGCCGAGGATGAGCGGCTGGAGGCGATCCTCCCGCTGGTGAAGAAGTACGGCGCGGCGGTCATCGCGCTCCCCAACGACGAGGAGGAGATCCCCGAGGACCCGCGCAAGCGCCTGGACCTGGCCCGCAAGATCATCGACGTGGCGACCGGCCGGTTCGGCATCCCGGCCGAGGACATCGTGATCGACCCGCTGGCCATGCCGGTCGGGGCGGACACCTCCCTGGTGGTCAAGACCATGGAGACGATCTCGCTGCTGCGCGAGGAGTTCGGGGTGAACACCACGCTCGGCGCGTCCAACGTCTCGTTCGGCATGCCCGACCGGCACGCGATCGGCGCGGCGTTCCTCCCCATGGCCATCTCCACCGGGCTGACCAGCGCGATCCTGGACGCCCGGGCCCCGCAGATCGTCCGCGCCGTGCAGGCCGCCGACCTGCTCCTCGACCGCGACCCGTGGGGAGCCGCGTGGATCGCCGCGCACCGGGCCCAGCAGGCCCACGCTCCGCAAGCGCAGCAGGCACAGGAACAGGCCACGCCGTGACGATGGTGCCGCCCGGCACGGCCGCTGCGGGAGGCAGCCCGCCGCCCTCAATTCGCCGCAACGAAGACCGCAACGGCGCACTCCCCCGCGACGCTGACCCTGGAGCAGCCGGGCCGGTCCGCGTTGACCTGCAGTTCGAGCCCTCCGGCCGCCAGGTCCGGGTGCCCGCCGGGGTGAGCGTGTTCGACGCCGCGAGCTGGAACGGCATCGCGATCGACTCGACCTGCGGCGGCCACGGCACCTGCAAGAAGTGCAAGGTGCGGATGCTGGACGGGGCGGTGGCGCCGTCGGCGCTGGACATCCGCGCGTTCTCCCCGGATGAGCTGCGTGAGGGCTGGCGGCTGGCCTGCCGGGTGCTGGCCGGGGAAGACGCGCGGATCGAGGTCCCCCCGCTGGTCACCCGGCCCAAGGCGGCGACGGTCGGGGTCGGCCGGCAGGTCATCCTGCGGCCCGCGGTGCAGAAGCGCTACGTGGAACTGGACGAGCCATCCCTGGCTGACCAGCGCAGTGACGTCGAGCGGATCCTGGACGCCGTGGACGACCTGGAACTGCGGGTGGACCTGCACGCGGTCCGGGTGGCCGGCCGGGTCCTGCGGGCCGCGGACTACAAGGTCACCGCGGTGATCGTCGATGACGTGCTGATCGACGTGCAGCCCGGGGACACCTCGGGACGGCTGTTCGGCGTGGCGTTCGACCTGGGTACCACGACGGTGGTGGCTACCCTGCTGGACCTGTCCACGGGCACGCCGGTCGCGGTGGCCTCGGCGCTGAACCAGCAGCAGCCCTTCGGTGCCGACGTGATCACCCGGATCAGCGCGACGATGATGGACCCGGACACGCTGGCCCGGCTGACCGCGCTGGCCCAGCAGACCCTGGCGGAGCTGGCCGCCGAGGCCTGCGCGGCGGGCGGGATCGACCCGGCCGAGGTGTACGAGGTCGCGCTGGCCGGGAACGCGACGATGACGCACATCGTCCTCGGCATCGACCCGGAGCCGCTGGGCGTGGCCCCGTTCATCCTGGCCACCCGGCTGCTGCCCGAGGTGATCGCCGCCGACCTCGGCGTGCCCGCGCACCCCCGGGCCCGGGCGGTGGTGTTCCCGCCGTTCGGCGCGTACGTGGGCGGCGACATCACGGCCGGGCTGCTCGCCTCGGGGATGGACCGGGATGCCCGGACGCGGCTGTTCATCGACATCGGCACGAACTGCGAGATCGTGCTGGGCAACCGGGACTGGCTGCTGGCCACCGCCGCGCCCGCCGGACCGGCGTTCGAGGGGGCGGCGATCCGGTGCGGGATGCGCGCCGCGGACGGGGCCATCGAGGTGGTCACGATGACCCCGGACGGCCTGGAACTCAAGGTCATCGGGGACGCCGAGCCGGCCGGACTGTGCGGGTCGGGGCTGGTGGACGCGGTCACCGGGCTGGTCCGGCTGGGCCTGCTCGACTCCTCGGGGCGGCTGGTCAGCGAGGAGCGGGCCGCGGAGCTGGCCCCGGGGCTGGCGGACCGGCTGACCCAGCTCGGCGCGGAGCGGGTGTTCGTGCTGCACTGGCTGGGCGGTCCTGGCAACGTGTCCCGGTCGGTGTACCTGTCCCAGCGGGACGTCCGCGAGCTGCAGTTCGCCAAGGCGGCCATCGCCACCGGGTGGCGCATCCTGCTGGAGGAGGCCGGGCTGGAGCCGGGTGACATCCAGCAGGTACTGCTGGCCGGGTCGTTCGGTAGTTACCTGTCCCCCGCCAACGCGATCCGCCTGGGCCTGGTGCCGGACATCCCGGTGTTGCGGGTGGTCAGCGCCGGGAACGTGGCTGGTGAGGGAGCCAAGATGGCCCTGCTCAGCATGCGTGAGCGGGCGGGCGGGCTAGCCCTGCTGGAAGAGGTGAGGTATGTCGAGCTGTCCGACCGCGCCGACTTCAACGACCGATTCGTCGACCAGCTGGCCTTCCCGGACTGAGCCGCCGCGGACTGAGCCGTCCCAGACCGGGCCTTCCCGGACTGAGCCGCCGCGGACTGAGCCGTCCCAGACCGGGCCGTCCCGGACTGAGCCTTCCCAGACCGGGCTACCCGAGACCGGGCCGCCTCAGACCGGGCCCTCCCAGGCCAGGCCCTCCCGGACCGGACGCCAGCCAACCCAGGAACACCTGTCATCCCAGGAACACCGGTCATCCCAGGAACACCGGTCATCCCAGGAACACCTGTCATCCCAGAAACAGCGGCCATCCCAGGAAGACCAGAGGCCCCAAAAACACCAGCTACCCCAAGGAGACCAGTCACCCCACAGACACCGGCCGACCCAGAAAGACCAGGAGACCCAAAAACATCAGGGGCCCCAGGTGGTGATCATCGCCTGCGGGGCGCTCGGGGCTCCGATCCGGGAGATCACCGCCCGCCGGGGCTGGCCGGTCGAGCTGCACTGCCTGCCCGCGCTGCTGCACAACCGGCCCGCCGCGATCGCCCCGGAGGTCGAGCGGCTGGCCGTGGCCGGTCAGGCCCGCGGCCTGCCGGTGGCGATCGGGTACGCCGACTGCGGCACGTACGGCGCGCTGGATGAGCTGTCCGCGCGGCTGGGCCTGCGCCGGCTGCCCGGCCTGCACTGCTATGACCTGCTGGCCGGGCCGGAACGGGTGGCGGCGCTGTTCGAGGCCGAGCCCGGCACGTACGTGCTGACCGACTTCCTGGTCCGCAGTTTCCGCCGGACGGTGCTCGCCGGGCTCGGCTTGGACCGCTACCCCGAGCTGTGGCCGGACTACTTCGGCCACTACCGCCGCGTGGTGTGGCTGGCGCAGTCGCGCGACCCGGCCCTGGCCGCCGAGGCGGAGGCCGTGGCGGCCCAGTTCGGCCTCCCCCTCACCGTGATCGACACCGGGACGTCCCGCCTGGAACGCGAGCTCGAACACCTCCTGGCCGGGCCGGGACCGGCGGAGAGGGCGGGGCGGTGCGCCGCGGGCTGGTGAGCGCGGCGGCGCTGCTGGCACACCCGCGCTACGAGGTCTTCCCGTCCGGGTCGGTCGAGCAGGCCGTGGCGGACTGGGTCCCGCCCGGCATGACCGTGACCGTCACCGCCTCGCCGACGCGGGGGCTGGACGCCACCCTGGACCTGACCGAGCGGCTGGTGGCCCGGGGCTACCGGGTGGTGCCGCACGTGTCCGCCCGGCTGGTGGCCGACGACGCGCATCTGGACGCCATCGTGGCCCGGCTGCTCGCCTGCGGGGTGGATGACGTGTTCGTGCCCGCGGGCGACGCGGATCCCCCGGCCGGCCGGTTCGACAGCGCGCTGTCCCTGCTCACCCGGCTCACCGAGATGGGCCGCCCGTTCGCCCGCGTCGGGATCACCGGCTACCCCGAGAGCCACCCGCGGATCGACGACGACATCACCGTGCAGGCCATGTGGGATAAGCGGCATCACTCGTCCTACATCGTCAGCAACCTCTGCTTCGACCCGGCCGTGCTGCGCAAGTGGGTGACCCGGATCCGGGCGCGCGGCGTCACGCTCCCGCTCTACGTGGGACTCGCGGGACCAGTGGACCGGGCGAGGCTGCTGCGCATGGCGGCCCGGGCTGGCGTGGCCGAATCAACCCGGTTCCTGGCCGGGCACACGGACTGGTTCTTGCGCCTCGGCCTGCCCGGTGGCTACAGCCCGGAGCGGCTGCTGGACCGGACCGGGGCGGCCCTGACCGCCCCCGGCGCGGCCGTGGCCGGCCTGCATTTGTTCACTTTTAACCAGGTCAGGCAGACAGAGGAGTGGCGGGCCGCGCTGCTGCGGCGTCTCGCGGGTCCGGACCACGGCCAGCTGGCCATCTGACCGGGCCGTCCGGGGCCCGTATTTGGTCACGCACCGCCGGCCGCGATGCGTTTCCTCATGCCTACAGAACGCTGCCCACACCGGGCTGCGCCGTCATAGGCTGTCTTGTGCAACTGTTTCGATCAACTGCAACGGATCGCGCCAGATGTCCGGATGTGGGTGAGAGCAGACGGTGAACAGGCACACAACGGCAACGAGGTCGACGGGGCGCACATGGCCATCGCGCCGGCCCGCCTAGTGGAGTGGCCGCTGCGCTGCGGCCCGGTCCCGCCCCTGGCTGACTGCTACAGCCCGCGTCCCGAGACCGGCGGGGGCCGGATCGGCAAGCTGGATCCCGGTGACACGTTAGTTCTCGTCCCCGCCCCCGACGCCGGCCCTTCCGGAACCGCTCCCGCCTCCGGCGAGCCTGCTTACCCGGCTATCCCCGGCGTCCCTGGCCCCGGCGGGCACGCTCACCTCGCCGCCTCCGGCGGCCCTGCTCACCTCGCCGCCTCCGGCGGCCCTGCTCACCTCGCCGCCTCCGGCGGCCCTGCTCACCTCGCCGCCTCCGGCGGCACGGGCAAGACGCAGCTGGCCGCGGCGCTGGCGCACGAGCTCTGGGATGGCCGCGCGGTGGACCTGCTGGTCTGGGTGAAGGCCAGCAGCAGGAACGCCATCCTGACCGGCTACGCGCTGGCCCTCGCGGAGCTGGGCGCCGCCGATCCCGGTGACGACCTGCTGACCGGCGCGCAGCGCTTCCTGGCCTGGCTGACCAGCACCGAGCGGCGGTGGCTGGTGGTCCTCGACGACCTGGCCGATCCGGCCGACCTGGATGGCCTGTGGCCCGCCGGGACGGACGGCCGGGTCGTGGTCACCGCCCGCCGGGACGACACGCTGGCCGCGCCGAACCGGAGGATCGCGCCGGTCCCCGCGTTCAGCACCCGGGAGGCCCTGGCCTATCTCACCGCACGGCTCGCCACCGACCCGGGCCAGCGGACCGAGGCCCTGGATCTGGCGCACGACCTGGACTGCCAGCCGCTCGCGCTGGCGCACGCCACGGCCGCGCTGATCTGCACCGGGGCCAGTTGCCGCGACTACCGGGGCTGGTACCACGACCGGAAGCGGCGGATGAGCAACGCCAGCCTGTGACTCGGCCAGGGGAGCGCCGGGCTGGCGGCCCGGGGGTGGCCGACCCGGGTCGGGCGGCCAGGGCCTGGGCGGCCAGATCCGGGCGGCCCAGATCTGGGCGGCCAGGACCTGGGCAGGCAAGGCCTGGGCGGCACAGATCCTGGCCGCACAGGACGGGCCGGAACAGGACGGGGCGGCACGGGCCTGGACTACGCCGCGCTCGGCCATTCCGGCGTGACCTGGTCGCTGGCCATGGACCTGGCCGATCAGATCCCGCCCGCCGGCTTCGCCCGGCCCGCCCTGGTGCTGGCCGCCCTGCTCGACCCGGCCGGCATTCCCGGGATCGTCTTCACCAGCACGGCCGCCTGCGGGTACCTGACCGGCCATCCGGGCATGCCCGCCGAGCCGGCCCAGGCCCGCGACGCCGTGCACGGCCTCGCCCGGGCCGGGCTGGTCACGATCAACACGGCCAGCACCACGCGGACCGTGCAGGTGCACCCGGCGATCCAGGCCATGACCCAGGGAATCATCCCGCCGCCGGAGTTCGAGCGGGCCGTCCGCTGCGCCGCGGACGCGCTGCTGCAGTCCTGGCCCGCGGATCCGGTCCCGCCCCGGCTGGCCCAGGCCCTGCGGGACTGCACGATCAGCCTGCGCGAGTGCAGCGGCGATCTGCTCTGGACCCCGGAGATCCACCCGGTCCTGATGCAGGCGGGCCGGAGCCTGGACAGCGACGAGATCAGCGGCCCGGGTCTCGCCTACTGGGAGAACATGCTGGAGACCAGCATCCGGGTGCTCGGGGCGGATCACAGCCAGTCCTTCCGCTGCCGCGACGGCCTGGCCTCCGCCTACGAGGCCGCGGGCCGGATCGACGACGCGATCGGCGTGCACGAGCGCACGCTCGCGGAGCGGCAGCGGATCCTGGGTAAGGACCATCCCGACACGCTGGCCTCCTGCGGGCACCTCGCCCGGGCCTACGCCGCGGCGGGACGGCACGCCGAGGCGCTGCCGATGTTCGAGCGGGTGGTCGCGGACCGGGAATGGGTGCTGGGCGCGAGGCACCCGGACACGCTGGCCGCGCGCGGCGACCTGGCCGGCGCGTACCTGGCCGCGGGCCGCCCCGAGCATGCCCTCCCGGTGTACCAGCAGACCCTGGCGGACCTGGAGCGGGGGCTGGGCCCGGCGCACCCGGACACGCTGACCGCGCGGGCCGGGCTGGCCCAGGCTTACCACACGGTGGGCCAGCTCAAGCAGGCCGTGCCGGTGTACGAGCAGATCCTGGCCGACCGGGAGAGGACGCAGGGGCCGGACCACCCGGACAGCATGACCGCCCGCGCCGACCTGGCCTACGCCTACCGGACGGCGGGGCGGATGAAGCAGGCCCTGCCGCAGTACGAGCGGGTGCTCAGCGACCGGGAACGGGTCCTGGGCAGCTATCACCCCGACACGATGACCGCGCGCGGCAACCTGGCCAACGCCTACCTCGCGGCCCGGCCGGGTCAAGGACGCCATCCCGGTGTACGAGCGGACCCTGGCCGACCGGGAGATGGCGCAGGGAGCCGACGACACGGACACGATGACGGCCCGCGGCAACCTGGCCAACGCCTATCACTCGGCCGGGCGGCTGAAGGACGCGCTGCCGCTGTACGAGCAGACCCTGGCCGCATGCGAGCGGGTCCTCGGCCCGACCCATCAGTCCACCCTGACGTCACGCGCGAACCTGGCGTCCGCCTACCACGCCGCGCTGCGGCTGTCCGAGGCGATCGTGGTGTTCGAGCGCACCCTGGCCGACTGCGAGCTGGCGCTCGGCCCGGACCACCCGCTGACCCGTGCGGTGCGGGAGAACCTCGAGGCCGCCCAGCGGACCTGACCCCAGACCCGGACGGTCCCGCGGACTGACCGCCCGGAGGCTGGACCCGCCGGGCGACCGGCGGGTCCAGCCCTCACCCGCCGCGTCCGGCCTGATCAGCCAGCTCTGATCAGCACTTCCGGCCGGGCAGTTCCGGCGGGCCTGCCCGGCCGGCCAGCTCAGATCGCCAGGCCCGTGACGGTGAGGCGGCTCCGTCAGGCCCGCTCTTTCAGCGCCGCGACCAGCGCCGGGATCACCTCAGCCAGGTCACCGATCACCGCGTAGTCGGCCCGGGACAGGATCGGCGCCGAGGGGTCGGTGTTGATCACCACGATGTGCCGCGCGCTGGCGCAGCCCGCCATGTGCTGGATCGCGCCGCTGATCCCGCAGGCGAGGTAGAGCTCCGGGGTGATCTTGGTGCCGGTCTGGCCGACCTGCTGGGTGTGCGGCCGCCAGCCCTGGCTGGTGACCACGCGGGACACCCCGACGACCCCGCCGAGCAGGCTGGCCAGTTCCTCCAGCGGGGCGAAGCCGTCCGGGCCGCCGACACCGCGGCCCCCGCCGACCACCACCCGGGCGGTGGCCAGCGACACCCCGCCATCGCCGCCCGCCGACACGGCCGCCCGGACCTGCAGGTCCGCCGGGTTCAGGTCGGGCTCGTGGACATGGACGGGCGGGTCAGCCGGATCGCCCGCCGGGTCGGCATCCGCCCGGGCAGTATCCGCCGGGACGGCATCCGCCCGGACGGCATCCGCCGGGACAGCATCCGCCGGCACGGGCGGCACCGCATCGGTGGCCACGGTGAGCAGGGCGGGCGTCCCCTCGACGGTGGCGTCCTCGATGAGCAGCCCGGCCCAGCGCTGACGGGACACCGCGAGTGTGCCGTGCCCGGCGCGGCGGGCGCGGCCGTGATGCAGTTCGCGGCCATCGGCTGCCCGGTCATCGCGCCGAGATGGGCGAGCACCTCGCTGCCGCAGTCGGTTCCGGCCGCGACCACCGCGGCGGCCAGGGTCACGCTGAGCAGGCCCTCCAGGGTCCGCGCCCAGGCCTGCGGGGCGTACCCGTCCAGCGCCGTCGGGCTCGACGACGTAGACCTCGGTCACCCCGTAACGGCCGAGCAGGCGGGCCGGGACCCGGCCGGCCGGCCGAACGCCACGGCGGCCAGGACCGGGCCGGCCCCACCGGAAGCCGCGGAACCCGGGCCCGGCTCCGGCGGGCCCGGATCCGGCGGGGCGCTGGCGGCCAGCGAGCGGGCGAAGGTCAGGGCGCGCAGCGACGCGTCCGTCACCCCGCCCTCGTCCAGTTCGACCAGGCAGAGCACGTTCATGTCAGGACGCTCATTTCAGGACCCCCAGTTCGTCCAGCAGCCGGACCAGGGCGGGCACCGCGTCCGTCCCGGTGCCGAGCACGGTCGCCTCCTGCCGCGGCTGGTCCGGTACCCGGAGCGTGCGCTTGCGCAGTCCCTCGGGCTGCCACGGCGGCTGGTACTGCTCGAGTGGCGGCCCGCTTGGCCCGCAGCCGTCCCGGCAGGGACGGGTAGCGGGGCAGGTTGATGCCTTCCTTGACGGTGATCACCGCGGGCAGCCCGAACTCGAACGTCTCCTCCTGGCCGCGGTACTCCCGGCGGGCCCGCACCCCGTCCGCGGTGATCTCCAGGTGCTTGATGCCGGTGGCACACGGCCAGCCGAGCCCGTGCGCCACCCGGACCCCGACCTGGTAGTCCCCGGTGTCCGCCGCCTCGTTGCCGAGCAGCAGCAGGTCATAGCCCGGGCCCTCGGCGGCCCGGCGGCGCGCCTCGGCCACGATCGCGGCGGCGGTAGCGGCCGGGCCCCACTCGTGGCCGCCGTCCTCCAGCAGCACGCCCCGGTGCGCGCCGAGCGCGAGCGCGTCACGCAGCTGGTCCGCGGCCTCGGGCGGCCCCAGGGTCAGCACCGACACGGTGCCGCCCAGCCGCTCGGTGATCTGGACGGCCTCCTCCACCGCGCATTCCTCGTGCGGGCTGATCGCGAACCCGGACATCCGGGTGTCCACGTCCTGCCCGTCCGGGGTGACCACGATGCGCCCCCCGACCTGGGGGACCCGCTTCACGCAGACGGCGATCTCCACGGCCGGTCAGCTCCGGATCCGCGTGTTGTCCGGGTCGAACAGGGGGGTGGCCCCGGCCACCGCCACGGTCACCGGATAGGCGTCCCCGAAGCACTCGACCTGGAGCCGGGTGCCCACGCTGGCCTGGGCCGGGGGCAGGTAGGCCAGCAGCAGGTGCCGGCCCACCGACGGGCCGGACCCGGCGCTGGTCACGTAGGAGGGCCGGCCTTTCGAGTCCACCAGCCGCTCACCGTCGCGCGGACAGGATGGGCTCGCCGCCCAGCATGTACCGGGCCGGCCCGCTGGGCGCGGTGTGGTCGTCCACGGTGAGCGTGCACAGCACCGCGGCGGGCGGCCCGGCCCGCTGGGCCAGGTAGGCATCCTTGCCGATGAACGGCTGGGCCTTCACCTTCGGGCGGGTCATGCCCGCCTCGACCAGGGTGTAGTCCGCGGTCAGCTCGTTGCCGAAGGCGCGGTAGCCCTTTTCCAGCCGGCCGGTGGTGCCGTACACGCCGATGCCGACCGGGACCAGCCCGTGCGGGGTGCCCGCCGCCCAGAGCGCGTCCCACAGCTTCCCGCCCTGCTCGATGGGCACGTGCAGCTCCCAGCCGAGCTCACCCACGTAGGAGATACGCGAGGCGAGCACGGACAGCCCGGCGATCTCCACCTCCCGGCAGGTGGCGAACGGGAACCCGGCGTGGCTCATGTCGTCGCCGGTGACCGACTGCAGCACCTCACGTGCCCGCGGCCCCCACAACCCGAGCGTGGCCTGGGCCGAGGTCAGGTCGGCGAGCGCCGCGGTGCCGTCGGCGGGCAGGTGCTCGCCGAACCAGGCGAGGTCCGCCATCCCGGTCGCGCCGCCGGTCACCACCCGGAACCGCTCGCGGCCGAGCCGCATGATGGTCAGGTCGGCCTTGAACCCGCCCCGCTCGTCCAGCAGGGACGTGTAGACGACCCGGCCGGGGGCCACGTCGAGCTGCGCGACGGCCAGCGACTGCACCACGTCCAGCGCGGACGGCCCGGTGACGTCGAAGATCGCGAAAGCGGACAGGTCGACGAGGCCGCACGCGTCCCGCATGGCCAGGTGCTCGGCGTTGATGACCGGCGACCACCAGCGGGCGTCCCACTCGGCGTCGCGGGGCATGAGCCGTCCCGCGTACCGCTCCAGCAGCGGCTCGTTGGACGCGTACCAGTGCGGGCGTTCCCAGCCGGCCGTCTCGAAGAAGACCGCGCCCAGGTCGCGCTCCCGGTCGTAGGCCGGGCTGACCCGCACCGGGCGGCCGGACTCCCACTGCTCGGCCGGGTGCACGATCCCGTACATCTTGTTGAAGCCTTCGCGGGCCCGCGCCCGGACATGGGCCACGGTGCGCTGGCACGGGTAGAACCGGGCGATGCTGGCCTCGTCCACGTCCACGGACGGGACCTGGCCGCTCATCCACTCGGCCACGGCCCGGCCCACGCCCGGCCCCTCCTTGATCCAGCTGGCCGCGGCCGACCACAGCCCGTCCACCTCCGGCGCCGGGCCGAGCAGCGGGTGGCCGTCCGGGGTCATCGAGATCAGGCCGTTGATCGCGTACCGGATGCCGACCTTCTCGTCGCCCAGCAGCTCCGGCATCAGCTCCAGCGCCTCGGCCAGCTGCGGGTCGAAGTCGTCCGCGGTGAACGGCAGCTCGGTCGGGGACAGCGCGGATTCCTCGATGGAGGGGATGTCGTCGGGGGGGACGATGATCGGCCGGTGCGCGTAGGAGCCCACCTCCATGTCGCCGCCGTGCTGCCGCTCGTACATGTTGGTGTCCACGTCGCGCACGATCGGGTAGGCGATCTCCCCCTGCGTGCCGGCGAACAGCGGGATCGGGCCGACGCTGATCATCTGGTGCACGATCGGGGTGAGCGGGATCCGGGCCCCGGCCATCCGGGCGATCCGCGGGCTCCACACCCCGCAGCAGACCACGCAGATGCTGGTCTCGATCTCCCCCGCGGTGGTGCGCACCGAGGTGATCGCGGGCCGCCCGTTCCGGCCGCGCCCGGTGGTCTCGATGCCGAGCACCTCGGCGCCGGCCACGACCCGGAGCGCGCCGGACTGCTGCGCCTCCTCCCGCATCAGCGTGCCGGCCCGCAGCGAGTCGACCACGCCCACGGTGGGGAAGTGCGCGCCGCCCAGGATCACGGACTCATCGAGGTAGGGCACCAGCTTGGCGACCTCGGCGGGCGAGATCACCTGGCCGGGGATGCCCCAGGCCCGGGCCGCCGTGCAGCGCCGCCGCAGTTCGTCCATCCGGGCCGGGGTGCGGGCCACCTCGATGCCGCCGCTCTGGGTGAAGACCCCGAGCTCCTGGTACTGCTCGGTGCTGTCCCGGGTCAGTTCCATCATCATCTTCGAGTACTCGATCGGGAAGATGAAGTTGGAGGCGTGCCCGGTCGAGCCGCCCGGGTTCGGCATCGGACCCTTGTCCACCAGGACCAGGTCCCGCCAGCCGAGCCGGGCCAGGTGGCAGGCCAGGCTGTTGCCGACGATCCCGGCGCCGACGATCACGGCGCTGGCCCGGGCCGGTATGTCACTCATGCCGCTCTTCCTGCCTATCGATTGACGGGTTTCCGCAGGACGGGGTGGCCGAGGCCCCGCCGCCCGGACTGCGGCGGCGGGGCCTCGGCGGAACTACATCAGTCCGGGGCTACTCAACCGGGATCTCCTTGTTGATCAGGGCCAGGTCGATGCCCTGCCTGCTGCGCACCAGGCGGGCGATCACGTAGATCACGATGGCCAGCACGTACATGGCGCCCATGTAGAATGAGTGAGTCGTGACTGTTCACGAAGTAGATGTCGTTACTGAGCCACTCGTAGAGGTTGAAGACGAGCAGGCCGATCGTGATGACCCCGGCCACCGGGACGATCGGCACGCCGAGCAGCTTGATCCGGCTGGCCGGCGAGGCGCGCCACAGATCGGGCTTGACGAAGGGCAGCAGCACCACGGCGATGGCGCTGCCCAGGTAGGTGACGGCGATGACCAGGGTGGCGTCCAGCGTGTAGGACCGGAACGTGGTCGAGTACGCGTAGACCGCGGCCAGCCCGGCCGCCGGGAGCAGCATCAGGATCAGCGAGTAGACCGGGACCTTGCGCCGCTCGGAGACCTCGGCGGCCCGGTCCGGGAGCACCCGGTCGAACGCGGCGGCGAAGATGACCCGGGTCGAGGACAGGAACAGGGTGCCGACCCAGGCGAAGAACCACAGGCTCAGCACGAGGATCAGCACGACCTGGAACGCCGTGTTGTGCACCAGCCAGCCCGCGAACATGAACGGGTACGGCCAGATGCCGAAGGTCGGCGTGCAGGTTGTAGTCCAGCGCGTTGAGGTTCTGGTAGAAGTCCCAGCCGATGGTCTTGGCCACCAGCAGGAAGAAGATGACCGTGCAAGATGACCGTGATCCACAGGCCGGCGAACATGCCGGTGAACACCCGGCGGAAGTCACTCGCCCCGCGGACCTCCCCGTAGAGGGTGGTCCCCCAGTTCGGCCACAGGAGGAAGAACATGAAGGCCGGCACGAGCAGCATCGTCGGCCCGAGCGGGCCGAAGCCGAACGGCGAGGTGGTGTACCCGGCCTTGTGCGGCCGCGGCGTTCGTGGCCTGGTAGGCGTTGTGCACGCCGAAGAGCTTCTGGCCTTCGAGGTTGAACGAGCTCACGAAGCTGGCGTGCGAGTTGACCAGGAGCAGCACGACAACGACGGCGAAGCCGACCATGCCGCCGAGGAAGAACCACCTCTGGATCTTCGCGTACCCGGCCATCCCGAGCGAGACCAGCACGCCGGCCAGGGCGATCGTGATGAGCGTGACGACGAAGATCCCGTTGTTGGTGCCGAACCAGGCGGCGCCGCCCGCGGGCCAGGTCCATTTCAGCGTGGCCCACAGTGGCTCGAACAGCTGGACCGAGAGGATGTTGCCGTAGATGGGCGCCCACAGCCAGAGGATGAACCACCAGCCGGTGGCGGCCAGGACGAAGCCGATGCCACTGCCCAGGATCCGGCTCTGCCAGACGTAGTCACCTCCGGCCCGCGGGATGGTGACGACCAGGCCGGCGTAGGCGATGACGAGGAACGAGACCCAGACACCTGAGATCAGGATCGCGGTGATGAACTGGCCTTTGGGGAAGGCGGGCCCGGCGAAGGTGAACTCGTAGAGTCCCAGCGTGACGAAGTTGGTCGCCAGGCAGGCGTAGATGATCGAGTCCCGGACGGACCAGCCACGGACCAGCCCGGTGGCTTTGCGTAGGAACAGAGTCGGCGTCTCGCCGCCAATTGCGTCAGTTGCCATGCTGATCTCCCGGTTGGGGGCCTTTTGGGGGGTGGCTGGGCCAGCCTATTGCTCAGGCACTGACAAGCCGGCTGGTTTCAGCCATTTACCAGAAGGTACTTAGTGACCTTCCCCTTCTTGGCGTTCAGCTCGAGTACGGCACCCTGCAGGACGCCGTCACTGTAAACACTGCCGGGATTGATGGCCAGCGTCCGGCCCATGCGTTTGATGCCGCGGCTCTCGTGGATGTGCCCGTGCACCGAGAGCATTGGCTGGTAGTTGTTAATCGCGTCGCGCACTGCGGTCGATCCCACCGGCTTCATGACCGCCCCGCCATGCGTCGGCCGCATCGTCTCGTCGAGTGCGGGCGCCTCGTCCAGGCCGGTCCCGTAGGGCGGGGCGTGGAAATTGAAGATGGCCCGTTCCATGTCCGGGATCTGGCTGACTACCGCGTCTATCTTTTCCTTGAGCTGTTCCTCGGGAGCCTCGCGGAATGTGTTCCACGGGGTCGGGTTGGTCCAGCCCATCGACACCAGGTGGAAGCCGTCGAGGTCGAGGGACTTGGCCTCGCCGAAGGTGACGCTCGGCGAGGCCTCGATGATGTCGTCGATCTCCCAGATGTCGTCGTTGCCGCCGTTGAGGATGCACGGGATGTCGCCGCCGCCAAGCTTCCCGTCGGCCATGTCCAGCCACCGGTCCAGCGAGCGGGTCATCTCGGCGCTGAACCGCCGGTCCACCGCGCCCTCTTCGTCGCTCAGGGCCTGCAGTTCATCGGGGCTGACCAGGGCCGGGTAGTGCCCGGCGTTGCGGATCTTCTTCTGTACCTCTTCGAGCTCGGCCGTGGTTTCCATCCGGATCGTCTCGCCGCGGACCACGGCCTGCCAGTAGCCGTTGTGCGCGACGACCGGCACCATGATCTTGCCCGTGACGTCGCCGCCCAGCACGACCAGGTCGGCCTTGTAGAACGCCGCCGCGTTCAGGAACTTCCGCCAGCACACCTCGGAGCCGTGGATGTCGGTGGCAAAGAAGACCCTCATGTGAACACCACGCCTTCCTGGCGTACGGCATGCAAGGTTCACCGGCGCGGTGCGCAACGCCCGTGCGTCCTGTGCAACGTCTAGCACCCCGCCGAAACCGGCGTCAAGCAGGACAAGGCGAATTCAGGCCGCGTCCCGGGCAGCCTGCTGCTAGTGGGCGACTTCCTCGGGAAGCTCGTACCAGCGGACCCGGTCGCCGACGTTCGCCCGGAGCTTCCACTTGACCCCCTTGGGGGTCGTCTCCGCGATGTCGCAGCAGCTCCCGCGCCTGGGCGAGCGGGTCGTACTGCGGACGCGGGCGGCGCCAGCCCCGGTTTCTCGGCCAGCAGCGCGGGCAGCTTGGCCAGGTTCTCGGTGACCGTCCGCCACCAGCCCCAGTCCGCGCCCAGCACCTTGCCGAACCGCCCGGTGTCGATCACCGGCGGGGCGCCCTCGCCGATCGGGAGCCCGCCCAGCAGGTGGATGATGTCCCGCGCGTCCTTCTCGTTGAGCTCGACGATCTGCAGCTTCGACAGCAGCACGTCGACCGAGTTGACGGTCAGCGGCAGCCGCCCGAACGCCGGCCGGAAGTCCAGCGTGTGGCACATGGTCAGCCGGTCCACCATGACGTCGATCGGCCGCCCGGAGGGCGCGTTGAAGTACATCTGCCGGTCGCCGTTGAGGTTGTTGAACCGGCGGTCCGGGACGCAGCCGTGGTCGGCCAGCCAGGCCGCCACGTCCTTGCGGCCCTTGGCCAGGCAGGCGAAGTCGATGTCCTGGTCGCGGCGCAGCCGGGGCGGGAAGTCCGGGCAGAGCACCCGGACCGCCAGGCCGCCGAGGAGCTTGAGGCCCAGCCCGGCCTCGGCGGCCGCCCGGGCCAGCCCCAGGGCCTCGGGAAGCGGATCGTGCGAGGAGCCGACGGTCAGCTCGTCATCGGGGTCGGCCATGCCCGGCCTGCTCTCGTCCCTCGGGGGCACCCGCCGGGAAATAGCAGGCTGCCCAGCGCAATTGTCGGTAAAACTCGTCAGTGAGTATGCCATGAGCCGCCCGTGACGGCAGTTGACGCAGAACGGGCAAATTGGTCATTCTGGTTGCGTGAGCGAGAGCGTGGTTGCGGCGGGCGCAACCTACCAGTCAGCCGAGCGCGTGCTGACGCTGCTCGCCAGCTTCGAGGAAAGCAGGCCCGAGCTCAGTGTGACAGACATCGCCCAGGTGCTGGGCGTGCACAAGTCCACCGCCTCGCGGCTGGCCGCCACCCTGGAACGGACCGGCTTCCTGGCCCGGTCGGGGCGGCGGTACCGGCTGGGGGTCGAGATCATCCGGCTCGGCACGGTGGCGCTGCGCAGCGCCGACATCGTGGCCACCATGCAGCCCGCCATGGAGAAGCTCTCCCAGCTGACCGGCGAGACCATCAACCTCGCGGTGCCGGCCGGACCCGACGTGCTGAACGTGGCCGAGGTGCCGAGCACCTACATCCTGAGCAGCTCGGGGGGCTGGGTGGGGCGGCGCACCCGGCCGCACGCGGTCGCCAACGGCAAGGTCCTGCTCGCGTTCGGCGCCCTCCCCGCCCCGGCCCGGCTGGAGCGCTACACCGACCGCACCATCACCACCCGGGACGTGCTGGCCGGGGAACTGGCCCGGATCCGCCGGGACGGCTTCGCCACGGCGGTCGCGGAGCTGGAGGATGGGCTGGTCGCGGTGGCCGCCCCGGTGTTCGGCCCCGGCGGCGGCTGCGTGGCGGCGGTGTCGGTCTCCGGGCCGGCCTACCGGATGCCGCCGGGCAAGCTGCACGAGCTGGGACTGCTCTGCGCGGACTGCTGACCGGGGCAGGCCGCGGGAGGTTAGGGCGGAGCGCTGAGGCCGGGGAACTAGCTGACGCCGGAACTACGGGCGGCGGGTCGGGAGAGAACACGTGGACGAGTACCTGCTCTATGCCGGCGGCCAGTGGCGCGCCGGGCGCACGGCCCCCGACGCGGCGGTCAGCCCCGCAACCGGGGAGACGTTCGCGTCGGTCGCGGTGGCCGGTCCCGCCGACGTGGACGACGCGGTGCGCGCGGCGGCCCGCGCCTGGCCGGACTGGGCGGCGCAGTCGCCGTTCGAGCGGGCCGCCTGGTGCGAGCGGGTCGCCGGGGCCATCCTCGGCCGCCGCGACGACCTGGCCCGGGTACTCACCCTGGACCAGGGCAAGCCGCTGGCGGCCGAGGCCTACGACGAGGTCGACGAGCTGGCTGAGTACTTCCGGATGGCCGCGGCGGACGTGCGCCGGCTGGACGGGGTGTTCCCCCCGTCCACCTCGGCCGGGCGCCGGGTGATCACCGCCCGGGTGCCCCTCGGCGTGGTCGGCGTGATCAGCCCGTGGAACTGGCCGTACACGATGGGCGCGGAACTCTTCGCGCCCGCGCTCGCGGCAGGAAACGCGGTGGTCTGGGTGCCCGCCCCGAGCACCAGCGCCTGCTGCGCGGTGCTGGCCGGGATCATCGCGGCGGAAGGCACGCCGCCCGGCGTGTTCAGCTTCCTCCCCGGTCCCGGCCCGGTCGCCGGGGATGCGCTGGCCGGCCATCCGGGGGTGGCGGCCGTGGGCTTCATCGGGTCGGTGGCCACCGGCGGGCTGGTCGCGGCGCGGGCGGCCGGCAAGACGCAGCTGCTCGAGCTGGGCGGCAACGGCCCGATGGTGATCCTGGAGGACGCGGACCTGGATCTGGCCGCCGACGCCGCGCTGGAGGCCGCGTACCTGTGCGCGGGCCAGAGCTGCACCGCCGGCGAGCGGTTCCTGGTGCACGCCTCGGTCCGGGCCGAGTTCACCGAGCGGGTGGCCGCGGCCACCGCGGACCGGGTCCGGCTGGGCGACCCGTTCGATCCGCAGACCACGATGGGGCCGCTGAACAATGAGGCCACCGCGGCCAAGTTCGACCGGCACGTGGCCGACGCGGTGAGCCGGGGCGCCAAGCTGTGCCACGGCGGGCGGCGGTCCCCGGGCTTCCCCACCGCGCTCTACGCCGAGCCCACCGTGCTGGCCGGGGTGACCACCGACATGCTGATCGCCACCGAGGAGACGTTCGGGCCGGTGGTGCCGATCGTCGAGGTCAGATCCGCGGCCGAGGCGCTGGAGCTGACCAACTCCTCGCCGTTCGGCCTGACTGCGGCGGTGTTCACCGGCGACCTGGAGCGGGGCCTGGCCTTCGCCGAGCAGGCCCGGGCCGGCTGGGTCAACGTCAACGCGTCCACCAACCTGTGGGAGTCACACCTGCCGTTCGGCGGCCGCTCCGGCTCGGTCAGCGGGCGCGGGCGGGTTGGCGGCCGGTTCGCGATGGAGGCGTTCACCGAGCCCAAGACGATCCTTTACCCGGGACCCCGGCTCAGCGGATAGAGCTCAGGGGGTAGCTTCCGCCGCCGCGCCCTCGCCGCGGGCTTCACCAGCGCCGGTGTCGCGAGCACCGCTGTCACCGGCCCGGCGCCGCCATTCGACCTGGCCGTCCGGATGCAGGCCCGTGACCGTGAGCAGGACCATCAGCGCGCCGCCGCAGCAGATCGCCGAGTCGGCCAGGTTGAACACCGGCCAGTGCGGCAGCTGGATGAAGTCGACCACCCAGCCGCGCAGCGGACCCGGGCCGCGGGCGATCCGGTCGGTCAGGTTGCCCAGCGCCCCGCCGAGCAGCAGGCCGAGCGCGACGGCCCAGCGGCGGCTGGCCAGCGTACGGGCCATCCGCAGGATGGCGGCGATCACGGCCGCCGCGATCAGCGTGAACACGACCGTGTACCCGTCCGCGCCGAGCGAGAAGGCGGCCCCGGGATTACGGATGTAGTCCAGCTGGAGCAGCGAGCCGAGCACCCGGACCGGGACGTTCTCGGCCAGCGTCGCGACGGCGATCACCTTGCTGATCACATCGGCCGCGAACACCAGCGCCGCCACCGCGACCAGCAGGCCGAGAGGCCGTGCCGGACGGCCGGAACCGTCGTCCGTCCCGCGCCACCTCATCCGGTCTCCGATCCGCCGGCTCCCACGCTACGGCACCCGGGACGGCGGGCGGCGCCAGACTGGGAAGCTGCGCGGCCTGTGCCGCACATCCCCCGGCCTGGGGACGTCCGGGCACGGCCGGCCGGGGACCTGGCGCCCCGGCGCGGGAAGGCGGGCCGCCCGGCGCGGGAAGGCGGCCCGGCCCGGCGCGCCGCTGACGGCGCTGACTGCTACCGCGAGCCGGAGCGCGCCGTGTCCTGCTGCCAGGCGAAGGCCAGCGGGGTCAGCGCCGTGAGGTCGATGGCCGGCTCCACGGTCGAGTAGGACTGCACGTTGTCGGCGAACACGGCCTTCTGCCCGTTAAACGCCGCGTAGGGGACATCGCCCGGGGCGTTCGCCGCGCAGAGCCGCATGTTCGCCACGGTTCCGGTGGCCGCGAACGAGTTCGGTCCCTCGACGGCCGCCCCGGCGAGGACCGGCGGCTGCCCGTCGAGTGATCCGGCCAGGTTCGCGACCTGGTGCTGCATGCAGTCCGGGAACACGGTCCCGTCCCCCACGATCAGCGACACGCCCCACGCGTTGGCGCCCAGGATGTCGTCGAGCCAGCGCTGCCCCCAGGCGGCGTACACGGGCCGGCCGGCCAGCGCGTCGTACTCGTCCGCCATCACGGTCAGCCCGGCGCCGTGCGTGGTGGTGTCCCACTGGTCCCAGGCGAAGCCGAAGCCGAACGGGTCCTTCGCCGCGATGTGGATGCCCTTCTCGATCTGCCCGCGCAGGTTGGCCAGGAGCTGGGCCGTGGTCACGGCCAGGCCGGCCGCGTGCTGCCCGCGGATGGCCAGGACCAGTTCGTAGTCGGCCAGCGCGCTCACGTCGTACAGGTTCAGCGTGTCGGCCAGCGCCTGCTTGCTGTGGATCCAGGCGCTGGCCCACCTGGCCGCGTCCCGCAGGTAGGTGGCGGCGGACCGGACCGGCAGCCCGGCCGGCAGGGCCCCCGAGCTGGCACTGCCCTCCTGCAGCGCGCGGGCCAGCTCGGTCGCGCCCAGCATCATGTCGTCCCGCCAGGTGGTCTCCGGGTAGAAGTCCCACGGGATGGCCGTCATCAGGTGACCCTTCCAGTGCGGGTCGGCCAGCGAGTAGACGGTCTCGGCGGAGCGCAGGCAGCCGCCGGCGTAGCCCGGGTCGGAGTGGCGCAGCACCTGGTAGCACAGCGCGAAGTCGGCGGCCAGCCGTCCGGCCAGGTTCGGGCTGATCTTCGCCCCGGGGCGGCCGGCCCGGAACACCGGCGGGTGCCGGATGTACACGTAATGCGGGTTGGTGCCCCGGTAGTGATCATCGGCCTGGGGCAGCCGCCAGATGTCGTGGTCCGCGAGGTAGTAGCTGTTCGCTTCGCCGGTGCCCACCTCGTAGTACAGCGTGCGGGAGCGCTCGTGCCACATCCGCCGCAGGAAGTCCAGGCCGAACTTGACCTCGCCGGTGAAGTCCGCGCCGGACCCGGAGCCCATCTGCCGGGGGAACGACGCGACGCCCTGGAGCAGGACAGCCTCGGCGTAGCTGGTCGTCTCGACGAAGTGCAGGTAGTCCCCGGCGTCGAACCAGCCGCCGGTCGCGTTGATCCGCACGCCGGTGGCGTACCGGGCCAGGCTGCCCTTGAAGTTGCCGTTGCTGTCGACCGGAGGGGTCCGGTAGGTCATCGCGCTGGCGTCGTTGAGGTGGCCGGGCGCGCTGCGCAGCGCGGTGTGAATGAAGTCCGGGCCGTCCCGCTCGTTCTGGAAGAAGTACAGCGCGCTGGCCAGCGGCCGCGCGTAGAGCTGCGCGGCCGGGCCGATCGTGAACCAGGGCGAGGCCGCCGACGCGTCGCCCAGGATCCCGAGCCGGTACCGGCCCGGCGCCCGGACCCCGGTGAACCGGGCCGCCCGCACCCAGCCGTACCGCTTGCTCCAGGCGCCGAGGTTCCGGCGGGCCACCCCGGAGGCGGCTACCGTGCATGACCCGGCCCTGACCAGGACCCAGCGGAGGCCGCCGGACGGCCTGGCCTTGGTCATGATCTCGGCCAGCTTGGCCGCGCCAGAAGGGTAGCCGACCTGATCGACCCGGATCGCCGCGGCCGGCGCCCCGGCGGGCCGGCGGTGCGACCCGGTGGCCAGCACGGCCCCCGAGGAGGGCTCGGCGCAGATCTTCCCGACCGCCGATCCGGCGGGCGCCCCGGCGCCTGCTCCGGTGGCGGCGCCGGCTGTTCCGGCCCCGCCGCCCAGTGCTGCCGAAAGGAGGGCCGCCGCGAGGCTGAACGCCACGGCGCACGCCCCGGTCCGGGCCGCGCCGCGCCCGTGCCCTCTTCCGCCTGCCCACTCGCGCCCAAGATCCATCGACCCAGGCTAGGCCCCGGCCGTCCCGCGGACAATGGGCCAGTAAAGGTTGTTTCCGGTAGCCAGGGTGTTACGGCCGGGCGATGACCTGGAACGTGGCCAGGGTGGGATCGGCGGCGTAGGCGATCCGGCCGCCGTCGGACTGCGCCGCGCGCAGCGCGTCCAGCGCCGCCGCCGTGATCACCTCACCCGGCGCCAGCACCGGCACGCCCGGTGGATAGGGCGCCACCAGTTCGCCGCTCACCCGGCCCACGGCCTCGGCGGCCGGGAGGGTTTCGTTGCGGCAAAAGAACGCTTCCCGCGGCGGCATCGCCATGTCAGGAGTGACCGTCCACGAGGCAGCCGGCACCGGCCGCCGGGGCGGCCCGCGGTGCGCCTCGACGATGGCCGCGAGGGTGGCGGTGAAGCGGGCCACGCCGGCCTCGTCGTCGGCCAGCGTGACGATGGGGATGATCGTGTCCCGGTCGGCCATTTCCACTGGCATGCCCGCGGCGATGAGGTCCGCCTCCACCGCGTTCCCGTGCGCCCCGGTGCCGGCCAGCAGCACGACCAGCTTGGCGGGCTCGACGCCCGGGCCGTCCAGCACGGCCAGGCCCGGCACCTGCCGGAGCCGGTCCCGGGCCGCCGCGACGGTGCGCAGCAGCCGGGCGCACAGGTCCTCACCGTCCCGGGCCAGCAGCGCCCGGGCCGCGTCGATGCTCGCCATGATCGCCCCGGCCGGGCTGGTGGTGTGCGTCGCCTCGAACGCCCGGTGCAGGCGCGCGGGGTCCAGCCGGCCCGGTGCCGTGCGGGCCAGCACGAGCGCACCCTGCGTGTAGGCGGGCAGGACCTTGTGCGCGCTGGTCACCATGGCGTCCGCGCCTGCCGCGAGGGCGTGCGGCGGCAGGGCCGGGTGGAAGCCGAGGTGCGCGGCCCAGGCCGCGTCGACCAGCAGCGGCACCCCGGCCTGGTGCGCGGCCGCCGCGTGCCCGGCCAGGTCGCCCGTGGTGCCCACGTAGGACGGATCACCGAGAAACACCGCGCACGCGTCCGGGTGGCGGGCCAGCGCGTCCCGGACCGCGCTCACCGGTACCGGGCCGGGCAGCCCGGTACCGGCGTCCACGCCGGGCAGCACCCACACCGGCTCCAGGCCGGCCAGCACGATGCCGAGCAGCAGCGAGCGGTGCAGCGCCCGGGTGACCACGATCGGCTGGCCGGGCTCGCCCACGGCCAGGGCGAGCGCCTGGTTGCCGTGGGTCGAGCCGGCCACCGAGAACCGGCACCAGTCGGCGCCCCACAGCCGCGCGGCCCGCCGCTCCGCCCCGGCCAGCAGTTCGTCCGCGTGCTTGATGGTGTCCACCCCGCCGTACAGCGGCGCGTCGCCCCCGGTCACGGTGCCGGTCAGGTCGTGGCGCTGCTTGTGCCCGGGCACGCTCATCGGGGTCAGCTCACCGGCCGCGGCCTGCGCGGTGAACCGCAGCCACCCGTCCAGCAACGGCGCATCCGGCCGCAGCCCCCGGGGATCCCTCGGGTCCGTCATCCCGGCCCGTTCACCGGCTGCTGGGGCTGGTGGCGGTAGAAGGGGACAGGCTCCGGGGCCAGCGGGGTGCTGCCCAGGATCAGGTCGGCGGCCTTCTCCGCGGCCATCATGACCGGGGCGTAGATGTTCCCGTTGGTGATATACGGCATCACCGAGGCGTCCACGACCCGCAACCCGTCCAGCCCGTGCACCCGCATCGTGGCCGGATCGGTGACCGCGTCGGCGCCGGTGCCCATCTTGCACGTGCACGAGGGATGCAGCGCGGTCTCGGCGTCGCGGCGGACCCAGTCGAGAATCTGCTCCTCGGTCGCGACCTCCGCCCCCGGGGACAGCTCACCGGCGTTGTACTGGTCGAACGCCGGCTGGTTCAGGATGTCCCGGGTGACCCGGATGGCCTCGGCCCACTCCCGGCGGTCAGTCGGGGTGGACAGGTAGTTGAACCGCAGCGCCGGGTGGACCGCGGGGTCGCGGGACACGATGCGGACCGAGCCGCGGGAGTCGGAGTACATCGGCCCGACGTGCACCTGGTACCCGTGCCCGCCCGCCGGCGACGAGCCGTCGTAGCGGATCGCGATGGGCAGGAAGTGGTACATGAGGTTCGGGTAGGCCACCTCGTCGTTGCTGCGGATGAAGCCGCCGCCCTCGAAGTGGTTGGTGGCCCCCGGGCCGCTGTGCAGGAAGAGCCACTTCGCGCCGACCATGGGCCGGTTGCGCCACTTGAGCGCGGGCGCCACCGACACCGGCAGCTTGGACCCGTACTGCACGTACACCTCGAGGTGGTCCTGCAGGTTCTCGCCCACCCCGGGCAGGTCGGCGACGACGTGGATGCCCAGCCCGCGCAGCAGCCCGGCCGGGCCGACGCCGGACAGCTGGAGCAGCTGCGGGGTGTTGATCGCGCCGCCGCACAGGATGATCTCGGTGCCCCGGACCAGCCGGGCCGGGCTCCCCCCACGGCCGGCGCCGCCGCGGCCCGGGCCGCCCTGCTGGTACTCGACGCCCACCGCCCGCTCCCCCTCGAACAGGATCCGGGTGGCGAAGGCGCGGGTGGTCACGTCGAGGTTGGGCCGGCTCATCACCGGGTGCAGGTAGGCCCGCGCCGCGCTGAGCCGGCGGCCGTGGCGGATGTTCCGGTCGAAGGCCGCGAAGCCTTCCTGCCGGTAGCCGTTCACGTCGTCGGTCAGCGGGTACCCGGCCTGCTGCACCGCGGCGAAGAACGCCTGGAACAGCGGGCTGGTGGCCGGCCGCGCTCCAGCACCAGCGGGCCGTCGCCGCCCCGGTACTCGTCCGCGCCGGCCAGGCAGGTCTCCATCTTCTTGAAGTACGGCAGGCAGTGCGCGTAGTCCCAGTCCGCCATGCCCGGGTCCGCGGCCCAGCGCTCGTAGTCCAGCGGGTTGCCCCGCTGGAAGATCATCCCGTTGATGCTGCTGGACCCGCCGAGCACCTTGCCCCGGGCGTGGTAGACGCGGCGCCCGTTCAGGTCCGGCTCAGGCTCGGACTCGTAGCCCCAGTCGTAGAACCGGTTGCCGATCGGGAAGGTCAGCGCGGCCGGCATGTGGATGTACACGTCCCACGGGTAGTCCGGCCGGCCGGCCTTCAGGACGAGTACCCGGCGACCCGGATCGGCGGACAGGCGGTTGGCGAGGGCGCTGCCGGCCGAGCCTCCGCCGACGATGATGAAGTCGTACTCTGCAGGAGCCATCAGCCCTCCCCCGGCCGCGGGCCCCGGCCCGGGAACCCGCCCGGCACCAGGGTGGCGGCCACGGTCACGGATGCCAGGGACGCCCTGGCGGCGAGCCCACCGGCCGCATCGCACAATAGCGGGATCTCCGCGGACCTGGTCGCGAAGCGCGCAGCACGCCGGGCTACCCTGCGGACGTGGTGATGCCCGAGAAGCAGTCCCCGACCAGCCCCGGCCGTGAAACCCACCCGGGCGCGACCGCCTACCGGCAGACCCGGTTCCAGCCGCCGCCCGGTGCCACCGACATCCTGGTCATCCGGCACGGCGAGTCCGAAGCCGCGTACATGGACAAGCCGTTCCCGCTGGTGGACGGGCACGCCGACCCGGAGCTCTCGGAGAACGGCCGGGAGCAGGCGGAGCGGCTGGCCGAGCGGCTGGCCAAGTACCCCATCGACGCCGTCTACGTGACTTCCCTGCGCCGGACGGCGCAGACGGCGGCGCCGCTGGCGGAGCGGCTGGGCCTGACCCCGCAGGTGGAGCCGGACCTGCGCGAGGTCAACCTGGGCGAGTGGGAGGCGGGCCGGTTCCGCAAGATGGTCGCGGAGAACCACCCGATCGCCGAGCGGATGTGGGCCGAGGAACGGTGGGACGTGATCCCGGGGGCCGAGCCCGCCGGGGCGTTCACCGCCCGGACCAGCGGCGCCCTGCAGCGGATCGCCGAGGCCCACCGGGACCAGCTGGTCGCGGTCGTCGTGCACGGCGGCGTGATCGCCGCGCTGCTCGCGAAGGCGACCGGGTCGCGGCCGTTCGCGTTCCTCGGCGCGGACAACGCGTCGCTCTCCCGGCTGGTCATCACCCCCCAGCGCTGGATCCTGCGCACCTACAACGACACCGCCCACCTGGAGCCCTGAGCGCGTGCGGCCGGGCGCAGGCGCGCGCCCGCCTGCATGGCGCACGGAGCGTTCGAGGCCTGTCTCGAACGCTCCGTGCCAGGCCCCGGTCGCTTAGCCGCTAGTCATCCAGGCTGCCCATGGTCAGGTTGACGGTCGTTCCCGTCATCCCGCTCGCCTGGTCGGACGCCACGAAGGCCGCCACGTTGGCCATCTCCCTGAGCGTCATGACCCGTCGCGCGTGGGTGTCGCTGGCCAGGAACCCCTGGAATTGTTCCCAGGTAATACCCGATGTCCTGGCGCGGCCTCGGCGCGCGGCCCGGCCAGCATCCGGTAGTCCGGGGTGCAGGCGTCGCTGACGCAGATCCCCGGGCCGGCCGGGTAGGCCAGTTCCGCGCCGGCGTCCACTACCGGGAACCCCACGTTGCAGTGATACAGCAGCATGTGCGGGCACGGGGTCGGGCCGGTGTTGCTGACCGTGTCGGCGATCCGCAGCGCGGTACCGCCCAGGTCGGCCTCGACCCGGCGGCGCAGGGTGAGCTGCTCACCGAACAGCGCTGCCTGGACGACCTCGCCCTCGGCCCAGAGCACGCACTCGTCCCCGTGCCAGGAGATGCCGTAGCCGGCCAGCCGGGCCGGCAGGCCGGTGTAACGGCCGTGCAGCCCGTAACTCTCGGTGGTGCGGTGCGGGTAGCTGAAAACTGTCGCGTCGTCGGTGCAGCCGAGCAGGGTGTGATCCAGCCCGCAGGTGGACACCAGGCCGCCGGGGAACCCGCGGAACCACCCGATCCCGGCCGGCTCGTGCAGCCCCGGGGCGATCAGCCCGACCGGGGACCACCAGGCCAGCGGCTGGCCGCCCAGCCAGGCCCGGCCGATGTCGAACCCGCGGTCCACCAGCACCTCGAACCCGAACCCTGATCCGGTGGTGAACCGCAGCAGCCGGACGCCCCGCTCGGCACCGTCGGCCGCCTCGACCAGCTGCACCCCCGCGATCTGCTCCAGGCGCCCGACCCGGGCCAGCAGCTCGGCGCGGGTCCAGGGGCGATCCCAGAGGCTGACCACTGGCCTCGACCTCCCCGGAGCTTTTGCTCAGATGACGGTCATCCGCTCAGCCGAGTATTGACCAGGTGAGGACGATGCCGCAAGAAGCAGGTCCCGGGACGGCCGGGGCCGCCCGCCCGCGACGGGCGGCAGGCCGGGGTCACCGGCGGCCCGGCGCGCCGCCCCGCTCCAGCTCGAGCAGGCGGATCGCGGCCAGCTCGTTGGTGATCAGCACGTCCAGGAAGCCGCCGTGCAGCGCGCCCAGGATCGCCTCGGCCTTGTGCGTCCCGCCCGCCACGCCGACCACCTTGGGGATGTTCCGCAGGTCGGCTACGTCGATGCCGATGCGGCGGTCGTGGATCGGCAGCTCCACCACATGGCCGCTGGCGTCGAAGAACTGGCCGAGGATGTCCCCGACCACCGCCCGCTCCCGCAGCTCGCGGGCATCGCCGGCGTTCAGGTAACCCAGGTGCACGATCGTCGCGTCAGCGGTCGGCGTGCCCACACCGACGACGGCGTACTCCACCTCGGCGGCCTGCTTGAGCACCTGCTGGATGGTGGGCTCCGCGCGAAGCGCGGCGGCTAGCTCCGGGGTGGACGCCATGATCGGGCTCGGGATGACGGTGGCCGAGGTGACGTCCGCGAACTCGCTGGACATCTCCCCCTTGGAGGACAGGATCGTCGGCAGGTAGCCCTCCACGCCGCCGGTGAGCGTCACCATGTTCACCGGCCCGACCGCGCCGAAGTTCGTCGCCGCGATCACCCGTGACACCGTCTCGCCCCAGCCGACCCCGAGGCTGGCGCCCGGCCGCAGGCGGGTGCTCATGAACTGGGCGCCGCCGAGGCCGACCCGGGCGTTCAGCGCGTGGTGGTCCGCGGGCTCCTGCTCGTGATCGGGCACCACCAGCGCCTCGGACAGGCCAAACGTCTTGCGCAGCTCCCCGCTCAGCTCGAAGGCGTCCAGGTACTCGGTGTTCAGGCTGATAGAGACCAGCCCCACCTTCCTGGCCCGGTCGAGCAGCCGGCCCACCGACGCCCGGGACATCGACAGCCGCCGGGCTATCTCATCCTGCGTGAGCTCGTCCTTGTAGTAGTACCAGGCCGCCCGGAGCAGCAGCTCCTCCGAGCTCCACCGCCCGGCGTCGTCGCCTCGGTCCGTTTTCACTGCGTCACCTTGCTTCTCGCGCCGCGTTCACCAGCGGCCGTTCCCTGTCTCAGACATCCCCGTCTCAGGGGCGCGGGATCACCTGCCCCCCGTCCACCGGCAGCACCACCCCGGTCAGGAACGACGACACCGGGCTGAGCAGCAGGGCGATCCAGCGGGCCAGGTCGGCCGGGTCGCCAATCCGGCCGAGCGGCACCTGGCTCTCCAGCCAACGGTAAGCCTCGTCCAGATCGTCGGCCCAGGTGGCGTGGATGGGGGTATCGACCGGCCCGGGGGCGATGCAGTTGACCCGGATCCGGTCCGGAGCCAGCTCGCCGGCCAGGGACTGGGTGAGGTAGTCCAGCGCGCACTTGCTCATCCCGTACACAGACTGCCCGGACAGCCGCAGGGTCCCGGAGGACGAGCTGATGTTGACCACCGACTTGAGCCGGGACTCCCGCAGCGCGGGCAGGGCAGCCTGGATAAGGAAGTACGGGGCCCGGATATTCGTCGCCAGTTGCTCATCGAATCCCGCGGTGTCCCACTCGCCCAGGGGCCGGTGCTGGCACATAGCCGCATTGTTAACCAGGCCATCGATCCGGCCGAAGGCGGCCATGGCCGACGCGACGACCCGGCCCGGGCTGGCCGGGTCCGCCAGGTCGGCCGGGATCGTGACGGCGCGGCCGCCGGCCTTCTCGACCGCCTCGGCGGTCTGCTGCAGCAGCGCTTCGCGCCGGCCGGCCAGCGCCACGGACGCTCCCGCCGCGCCGAGCAGCCGGGCCGTGGCCGCCCCGATCCCGCTGCCCCCTCCGGTCACCACGACGGCCGCTCCGGCCAGGGCGAGGTCGATGACGCTGCTGGCCCCGGCGGACGCTGCGGTAGGCATGAGGCCCTCCCGGTGGTCGGTGGCTGGTCCGGCCTCGTGATCTCATGCTGCCGGAGCAGGCCGGCAACGGCGGCAGGCTGTCCCGCGAGCCCGGGAACGCTGCCCTTCTCTGAGTTGAGCAGATGTTAACAAGATGAGCAAACGCTCGCGCGGCGCAGCGGGCGTCAGCGCCACGGCCCGGTGAGCTGCGCGGCCAGTCCGTGCACGGCCAGCGGCTGCGGGCCTGCGGGTCAGGCGCGGAGGGCCGTCTTGCCGCGGACCACGTGGTTGACCAGCTCGCCCAGCTCCGAGATCGAGATGCGGATCTCGTCGCCCGCCTGCAGCGTGAACGGCAGGTCAGGGACCAGGGACGTCCCGGTGGACAGCAGCACGCCCGCCGGGAACTCGTCCTCGCGGAACAGGAACGCCGCCAGCTCGGGCACGGTCCGGCGCAGCCCGGACGTGCTGGCCTGGCCGGTCCACGCGGTCCCGCCGCCGCGGCTGATGGTCATCTCGATCGTCAGCCCGTACGGGTCCCCGACCTCCCAGGCGGGCCGGATCCCCGGGCCGGCCGCGCAGCCGCCCAGGTAGATCTTGGCCTGCGGCAGGTACAGCGGGTTCTCCCCCTCGATCGACCGGGAGCTCATGTCGTTGCAGATCGTGTAGCCGACCACGTCGCCGTCGGCGTTCAGCACGGCGGCGAGTTCCGGCTCGGGCACGTCCACCTGGGAGTCGGCGCGCGCGCTGACCCGGTCACCGGGACCGGCCACCCGCCACGCGGCTGACTTGAAGAACAGCTCGGGCCGCGGCGCGGTGTACACCCGGTCGTAGATGTCCGCGGAGTCCAGGCTCTCCTGGACCCGGGCGTGCATGCTGCGTTCGTAGGTCACCCCGGCGGCCCACACCTCGGTACCCCCGTCCACCGGGGCCAGCACCTTAATTCGCCGCAACGCAACCTCACCCGGGCCCGTCCCCCCGGCCGCGCCAGCGTCCTGGGCGCCACCGGAAACCTGGCTCGTTCCGCCGGTCTCACCGGGGTCCAGCGTGCCTCCGCCCAGCACGGTCTCGCACGCGCCGCGGATCCAGGCGAGCGGCCGGGCGAGCAGGTCGGCCATGGTCGCCACCCCCGGCAGCGGCCGGACCCGGCCCTCGTCGAGTATCCCGACCTGCGGGGCGCCGGCGCCTGCGCGGTACCTGATCAGCTGCACGGATCTCCCTCCGCCCGGTCCGGCGGCCGCCCGGGCCGCCCTCCGGGCAGCGTACGGCGGAGGGCCGGGCACGTCAACGGTTCATCAGATCAACGAGAGACTTCATCTGATGAAGGTGTTGACGAACGGCGGGGCGGGACCGTAGCCTCGGGCTGGTCAGCACCCGGACCAGGGACGACCTGAGCAGACCACCGGGACCGCCCAGCCAGGAACGCCCGGCAAGAAACGCCCGACCGGAACGGAGGCGCCCCCGTGACCGCCGCATACCCCGGCCAGGCCCGGCACGCCCAGGTGGTGCACGCGCTGGGAGCGGCGATCGTGCGCGGTGAGCTCGGCCCGGGCAGCCCGGTGCCCACCGAGGACGAGCTGGTGAGCCGGTTCGAGGTGGGCCGCTCGGCGCTGCGCGAGGGGGTGAAGGTGCTGGCCGGCAAGGGACTGCTGGAGAGCCGGACCAGCGCCGGGACCCGGGTGCGCCCGCGGGAGTCCTGGAACCTGCTCGATCCGGACGTGCTGCGCTGGCGCTATTCCGAGGATCCCAGCCCTGCGGACGTCCGGGCCCTGGCCGACCTGCGGGTCGCGCTGGAGCCGGGGGCGGCGCGGCTGGCCGCGGAGTCGGCCAGCGCGTCCCAGCGCGGCGTGATCGCCGCGGCCATGGCCGCGCTGTGGGCCACGGTCGAGGCGCCGGACGAGTTCATCGCGGCCGACCTGGCCTTCCACCGGGCCGTGTTCGCGGCCTGCCGCAACGACTTGCTGCTCTACATCCACGACGTGGTCAGCGTGGCGCTGGGCGCCATCCGCCCGCTGCACACCCACTCGGTCGCGCACAACCGCGAGACGCTGCCCGCCCATCAACGGGTGGCCGAGGCCATCCAGCGCGGCCACCACCGCAAGGCGGAGGCCGCGATGCGCGAGATCGTCGAGGGCGCCCGCGCGGACCTCATCCGCGGGCAGAACGCGGAAGCGCCCCGCGACCAGATCACGGAAGGAGCAGGAACACCATGACCCCTGACCCCGGCCAGGTGCGCCTGGAGCTCAGCGACCAGATCGCCGTGCTCACGATCGACCGGCCCGCCAAGCTCAACGCGTTCACGCCGTCGATGACCGCGGCGCTGATCAGCCACATGACCCACCTCAACGAGGAGCCGGAGGTCCGCGCGGTCGTCCTCACCGGGACCGGGCGGGCGTTCTGCGCCGGGAGCGACATCGCCGGGCTGGACGACTACGCGAGCCCGTGGGAGTTCGGCAACCGCCCGGACTACTGCGACACGATCCGGGCGCTGCGTAAGCCGGTCATCGCCGCCGTGAACGGGTACGCGCTCGGCGGCGGCCTGGAACTGGCCCTGGCCTGCGACATCCGGCTCGCGGCCGGGCCGGCCACGTTCGCCGCCCCGGAAATCAAGCTGGGCTGGATCGGCGGCGGCGGGATGTCCCCGCTGCTCGCGCACAGCATCGGCCCGGGCAACGCCGCGGTCATGCTGCTCACCGGCGACCCGATCGACAGCGCGACCGCGCTGCGCTGGGGCCTGGTGAGCGAGGTCCTGCCGGCGGAGGACCTGACCCGGCGGGCCCGGGAACTGGCGGCCACCATCGCCAGCCGGGCCCCGATCGCGGCGCAGACCGCGAAACGGACCCTGCGCGCCGCGTTCGAGATGCCGCTCGGCCGCGCCATCGACTACGAGCGCCAGCTCCAGACGATCTGCTTCGCCACCGAGGACGCCGCGGAGGGCCGGGCCGCCTTCGCCGGCGCCGGCCGCCCGTGTTCAACGCCGGGTAAGTGTTCCGGGCCCGGTCACAGCGCCCGGGCCGCAAAGGAGAGCAGATGGGCATCCTGTCCGGCTACCGGGTCATCGACCTCACCATCGCCATGGCCGGCCCGCTGGCGGCGATGCGCCTCGGTGACCTGGGCGCGGACGTGGTCAAGGTCGAGCCGACTAGCGGCGAGTGGCAGCGGCACACCCCGGCCGGGGGTGCGGCCGGCCATCAGATCAACGCGTCGTTCCTGTCGCTGAACCGGAACAAGCGCAGCCTCGCGGTCAACCTGAAGTCGGCCGAGGGCCGGGAGATCGTGCTGGAGCTGGCCCGGCGCAGTGAGGTGTTCCTGCAGAACTACCGCCCGGGGGTGGCCGAGCGGCTGGGCCTGGACTATGAGTCGATCCGCGCCGTGCGCCCGGACATCGTGTACGTGTCGATCTCCGGGTACGGCGAGAGCGGCCCGTACACGGACCGGCCGGGCCAGGACATGCTGCTCCAGGCGATGAGCGGGGCGATGTTCAACGTGGGCCGGGCCTCGGATCCGCCGGCGCCCGCGGGCACCTATGCGGTGGACGCGATCACCGGGTACGGCGCGTTCGAGGGGGCGCTGGCGGCCTGCTGCACCGGGAGCGCACCGGCGAGGGGCAGCTGGTCACGGTCAACATGCTGGACTCCGCGATCGCGGTGCAGGCCCAGGAGCTGTCGATCTACACGGTGGGCGGGATCCCGCAGCACCGCGGCGCTGAGGTACACGGCCACACCTACATCCGCGCCCCGTACGGGACGTTCGCCACGGCGGACGGGTACCTGGCGCTGGCCTTCCCGCCGCTGGCCCAGCTCGGCGAGGTGCTCGGCATCCCGGAGTTCGCCGGGATGGAGGATGACGTGGACGGGCACACCAGGCGGGACGAGATCACCGCGCTGGTCCGGGACCGGCTGCCGGAGCGCAGCACGGCCGAGTGGCTGGCCGAGTTCGACGCGCGCGGCCTCTGGGCCGGCCCGGTCTACGACTACGCGGGCGTGGTGGCCGACCCGCAGGTGCGGCACAACGGCTCGCTGGTCAGCTATGACCACCCGACCGAGGGACGGGTCACCACGCCCGGCTTCCCGTACCGCTTCAGCGCGACCCCGCCGGAGGTGTACCGCGGCGCGCCGCTGGCCGGCGAGCAGACCCGGGAGATCCTCGCCGAGCTGGGCTATGACGGCGGGTCTGTGGACCGGCTGGCCGCCGGCGGCGTGGTCAGCGCGGCCGGGGCGGCGAGCGAGCCCGACGCGGCGAGCGAGCCCGGGGCGGCCAGCCATCCAGGGGAAATCTCATGACGATCCTGCTGACCGGGCTGACCTGGGATCACCCGCGCGGTTACCTGGTCCTGGACGCGCTGGCCGGGACGCTGGAACCCGGCGTGTCGGCCCGCTGGCAGCGGCAGCCGCTGGAGGGCTTCGAGTCCCGGCCGCTGCGCACCCTGGCCGACGACTTCGACCTGCTGGTCGTGGACCATCCCGGGCTCGGCGAGGCGGTCCGGGACGGCGCGCTGCTGCCGCTGGACGAGGTGTTCGGCGAGCGGGAGCTGGCCGGCTGGCGGACGGCGTCGGTCGGCGCGTCGTACGACAGCTACGTGCTGGACGGCCGGCCGTGGGCGCTGCCGCTGGACGCCGCCGCCCAGGTCGCGGTGGCCCGGCCGGACCTGATGGACGCCCGCCCCGCCAGCTGGGCGCAGGCGTGCCAGGCGGCCCGGGACCACCGGACCACGCTGTGCCTGGGCGGGCCGCACGCGCTGCTGATGTTCAGCGCGATCTGCGTGGCGGCCGGATCACCGCCCGCGGCGGCACCAGCCCGGCCAGGACCGGCCGGGACGGAGTCAGCGGCCGGGGACGGACCGTTTGTGAACGAAACGGCGGGCACCGCCGCGCTCGCGGTCATGGCGGATCTGCTGGCCTGCGCCGACCGGGAGCTGTCCCAGCGCAACCCGATCGGCGTGCTGGACGCGATGGCGGCGAGCGGCGGCCCGGCCTACTGCCCGCTGGTCTACGGGTACGTGACCTACCAGCGCCCGCTGGCGGGCGAGCCCGGCTCATCCCGCCTGGCGGCGTTCGACGCCCCGGCAGGCCCGGGCGGGATCGGCAGCGTGCTCGGCGGCACCGGGCTGGCCATCACCCGGTCCGCCGTCGAGATCGGCGCGGCGGCGGCCCTGATGAGGACCCTGCTCTCGGACGAGGTGCAGGTCGGCCTCTACGCCGAGCTGGGCGGGCAGAGCTCGGCCCGGCAGGCCTGGGAGCACCCGGGGCCGACGCCGCGGGCGGCGGGTTCTACCGCGCCACCCTGGCCACCGTGGAGCAGGCGTGGGTGCGGCCGCGGTTCGCGGGCTACCCGCAGTTCCAGACCGCGGCCTCGGCCGTGCTGCGTGAGGGGCTGCTGGCCGGGGAGTCCCACGCCGCGCTGGTCCGGCGGGTCAACGAGCTATTCGCCTCGGCCCGGGACGGGGCCCGCGCCGAGAGGAGGCCCGCGTGAAGGAGGCCGGCGTGAAGAAGGCCGGCGTGGAGGAGGCCGGCGTGACGGTGGCGGTGGTGACCGGGGCGGGCGGCTCGCCCGGCCGGGCCAGAGCGCAGCGGCTCGCCGGCGGCGCGTTCCCGACCGCGGCCGGGCAGATCTACGATGACCCGGCGGCGTACAACCAGCACGTCCTGGATCAGCAGTCGCTGAAGCGCCGGGGCACGCCCGGCGAGCTGGCCGCGGTGGTCTCCTTCCTGGCCGGCCCCGATGCCTCGAACGCGTCCGGCCAGACGATCGAAGTCAACGGTGGGTGGGTGATGTCGTGACGACGGCAGGCATGTCCGGCGGACGGTCCGGGCCCGGGCGTACGGTCCTCGAGCGGGTCACCGGCGACCTGGCCGCGGCGGGGGGCGTGCGGGCCGTGGTGCTCGATGACGGCAGCGAGCGCGGGATCCGGGTGCTGGAGTTCCGCACTGGCGGAGGGCTGCGCTTCGACGTGCTGGTTGACCGGGCCATGGACATCGGCCTGGCCGAGTTCGACGACCTGTCCGTCGGCTGGCGGTCCGCGACCGGGTTCCGCCATCCCGGGCTGCACGAGCACAACGACGAGGCCGGGCTGTCCTGGCTGCGCAGCATGTCCGGGCTGGTGGTCACCGCCGGGCTGGATCACACGCTGTTCGGCGGCGACGTCGCCTCGGACCAGTACCACTATCCGCCGCGGCTGAACGTGCGGCACGGGCTGCACGGCCGGGTGGCCAACATCCCGGCCCGCCTCACCGGCTACGGCGAGCGGTGGGACGGGGACCGCTGCGTGCTCTGGGCTGAGGGCGAGGTCCACCAGGCCGCGATCTTCGCCGAGAACCTGGTGCTGCACCGGCGGATCGAGGCCGACCTGGGCGGCACCGAGATCCGGCTCACCGACCGGGTCCGCAACGCGGGCTTCGACCCGACCCCGCACATGTTCCTCTACCACATCAACGTGGGCTGGCCGCTGCTGGACGAGGGGAGCACGTTCGACGCCCCCATCGCGCAGACCGTCTGGCGCAGCGACAGCGTGGCCGAGCAGGGGGTCTCACACCTGGCCTTCCCGGGCCCGCAGCCCGGGTTCGCGGAGCAGGTGTACGAGCACGCGCTCACCCCGGACCCGGACGGGCGGCAGCGGGTCCGGGTGGTCAACCCGGCCCGGGGCCGGGCGTTCGAGCTGGACTACGATCCGGCCGCGTTCCCGGCCTTCTTCGAGTGGCTGAACCTGCGCGAGGGCAGCTACGCGGTCGGGCTGGAGCCCTCCACCCATCACGTGGCCGGCGACGCGGCCGCGCGCGAGGACGGGTCCATGATCTGGCTCGGGCACGGCGAGGACCGCCGCTACGAGACCGTGTTCCGCTTCACCCGTGACGAGGCCGCCGGCATCAGGTAGGACGGTCCGGTCCCCGCGCTGCGGCCAAGGCTCACTGCCGGTCGCCCCGGCGCGCCTCCAGCTGCCTGGCGACGAAGTCCGGGTCCAGGCCGCTCCCGTAGGATGCGGCCTTGCGACTCTGGCGGCGCGCCCACCGCCGCTTCCGGCTCAGGCCAAGCACGAGCACGACCACCCCGACGAGCACCGGCACACCAACGAACAGCCCGGCGAACACCCGGTCAGGGACGCTGTCGGCCATGGCGCCAGAGGGATCGCCGGGATTGAAGTAGATGTCCTACCTTGTTGCCCGACCCAAATCCGGGCACATCGACCGTGTAGGCCTGGCCCTGCCACCGGAACGTCGCGAGGCCCTGCTGCTCGGTCACGACCACGCGGTGGCCAGTCCAGAGGACAATCTCGGGTGACTGGAAATCCAGCACCACGTAGAGCAGGGCAAACACGAACAGCGCGGCCGCCAGGCCCACTGACCAGCCTGCCCCGTCCAGCATGGCACCCAGACGACCACGCATAGGACTAGTGTCCGGCCTCAGCCGGTCCTGCGCCAACCCCTGTTTCCCCCGATCGTTATCTTGTTCTTCCGCAGGCCACCGGCTCCGTCCCGCCGGGCCGCGCCCCCGCACATGACCGCACCGCTCCCAGCATGCGACGCGGCCAGCGCCCCCCGGCAACGCAGGCCGGGGCGCGTTTACCGGGCGTCTCCCCTGAGCAGGCTGAAAGCAGCGTGTGCGAGCGCCGCGGCTGGCTACCATGCAGTGCGCGCTAACCCAACGACGGCCCGGCTGGTGGGGGCAATATGTCCAGCTGGTTCAGCACCCATATCGTGCAGATGGGGCGGCTGCCGCTGTTCTGCTTCTTCTGCGCGTTCGTGGCCGGGTTCGGGTTCATCCGGCTGTCGGTGCGGCTGATCCGCGCGCAGGTCCGCTGGTGGCCCGGCAATGTCACTCCCGGCGACCTGCACGTGCATCACATGGTGTTCGGGGTCGTGTTCATGCTCGTCGGCGGGGTCACCGGCATCGTGGCCCCGGGCGGCTCGCTGGACTGGCGGTCCGGCGCCGCCGCGCTGTTCGGGCTCGGGGCCGCCCTGGTCCTCGACGAGTTCGCGCTCATCCTGCACCTGCGCGACGTGTACTGGACCAGCGACGGGCGGCTGTCCGTGGACGCCGTATTCGTGGCCGCCGGGGTGACCGTCCTGCTGCTGCTGGGGATCGTCCCGTCGGTCGTGCCCAGCCCCACCGACCGGCACGCGAACGCCTGGGAGGCGGTCGCCAGCCTCACGGTGAGCGTCCTGATCACCTTCACCCTGGCCGCTATCACGCTGCTGAAGGGGAAGATCTGGACGGGCTTGTTCGGCTTGTTCCTGTTCCCGCTGCTCATCGTCGGCGCGATCCGGCTGGCCCGGCCTGGCTCGCCCTGGGCCCGGTGGCGCTATCAGCGCCGGCCGCGCAAGCGCGCCCGGGCCGCCCGGCGTGAGCGGCGGGTCCGGCAGCCAGTCATCCGGTTCAAGTCACGCGTCGAGGACATCCTGTCCGGCCTGCGCCCGGATGCGCCGAAGGACTCCGCGCCGGACAAGCGGCGGCCGCCGTGGGCCACCGGCCCGACCCCGAATAGCGTTCCCTGGGCCGTTACCCGGCGCCGGCCCGGACCACCTGCGTCTGCGTGACCTGCGCCGCGAGCTGGCCGGCGTCGTCGGTCAGGTCCGTCTGGATCACGATCACGGCGCGCCCGGCGTGCAGTGGCCGCGCCACGGCCGTGACCACGCCGGCCTGGATGCCGCGGAGGAACACGCTGCTGGAGCTGATGGTGGCGGTCCGCGCGCCCGCCGGCAGGTTCAGGTGGGCGCAGATCCCGCCGAGGCTGTCCGCCAGCGCCATCAGCACTCCGCCGTGCAGGATGCCCCCGGCCGTGCACCGCCCCGGTGACCAGGCCAGATGACCCCGGACCTCCCCGGCGGAGGCCGCGTCGAGCTCGATGCCCAGGGCGACCGCGAACGGCATCATCGCGAGCAGTTCGCGGTCCGCTGCCGGCCGGGCCGGCGCACCGTCGGTCACCGTTTCTCCCCGTCCTGCCCGCCTCGGATCCCGGCCCACGTTACCGGGGGCGGCGGAACATCGCGGTCCGGCCCGCGGTTTTACATAACGTATGTCTCGACCTGAATCAAACATGATCACGTGCATCACCTGCGGGGATGAACTCAAGACGGAGCTGCCGTTAAGAGCTTCCAGCGGGAAAGGGCCTGACGGTGGACGGAATCGTCGGCCCGCGTACCTGAGCAGCCCTCCCGGACGGCGGTCCGATGCCAACCTTGCAGCAAGGATCAACCGGCGACGTCGTCCGCAGCCTTCAGCAGGTGCTGACCCGCGGAGCGGCCGGAGAGTGGAACACGACGCCGCAGGGCGTTGACGGCGACTTCGGGCCGCACACGCGATCCTCGGTTGAGGCGTTCCAACGGTGGGGTCATGTCACGGCCGATGGCGTTGTCGGCGATGAGACGTGGAGTGTGTCTCTCCATGCGTCGAATGCCACACTCGAAACCGAGGTTGGCCTCAAATACGTCATCGGCTGACGGCCCGAAGTGCGAGGCCGAGGTTCCGAACATGCTTGAGTTCTGGAGAGGGCGGCTGCGCACCTTCCACGTCCAGCTTCCCCAGTCGGTCACGCTGCGGGTCAGGCGGCGGGCGAGCCTGCCGTTAGCGATCTTTGTCGCGACCAGCATCCCGAGCGGGCGAAGAAATACAACTACTGCATGAAGCCCGAATGCCAGGCCAAGAACCTCAAGGGCCTGACCATGATGGCCGTGGGGGTCAACAAGTCGGCCGAGCAGTACCTGCTGCTGGACGAGGACACCAAGTCTGACCTGGCCCGGGGCAAGTATCACGACCAGCGGCGCGGCACCTTCGGCCAGCCCGAGCCGGGCACCGCCCGCCCGGCGGCCCCCCGGATCAAGGGCGGGCCGGCCCAGGGAACACCAGCCCAGGGCGGGCCGGCCCAGGCCACACCAGCCCAGGCCACACCAGCCCAGGCCGACACCAGCCCAGGCCACACCAGCCCAGGCCACACCAGCCCAGGCCACACCGCCCCAGGGCAGACCGGCCCGGGGCGGACCGGCCTCCCCCAGCCAGCCGCGGCTGCCCGGCACCGCCTCACAGCGGCGGCTGGCGGTCCTGTACAACCAGCAGGGTCTGCGCCCTGACGAGATCGCCAGCAAGCTGGGCCTGAGCCGGTATGACGTCACGCAGATCATCCTCACGGCGCGGAGCCGCGGGAAGGCCTGAGCGCTGGCCTCAGCTCCCGGGGCGGCCCCGCGGGGGCCGGGCCCCGCCGGGCCCGGCATCAGCCGGCGAACTCCGCGCGCACCCCCAGCAGCCGGACCGGGCGCCGGTCGGTGAACCGCTCCAGTGCGCCGAGTGCCGCCTCCCGGATCAGGTCCGCATCAGCCGTCGGCCGCGGCAGCGCCCGGGAATGACTCGACGTGAAGAACGGCGCGTAGCGGACCTTGACCACCACCCGCACCGCGGGCCGGCCTTCCGCCACGACATCGGCGACCACCCGTTCCGCCAGCCGGACCACCTCGGCGCGCACCTGCTCCCAGTCCTCCAGGTTGACCTGGAAGGTGGTCTCCCGGCCCCGGGACCGGGGCACATACGGGGCGCTGGACACCGGCGAGTGATCCTCCCCGCGCGCCAGCCGGACCAGCCACGGCCCGGTGGCCGGGCCGAATTCCCTGGCCAGCGCGTCCGCGTCGGCCTGGGCGAGGTCGCTGACGGTCTCGATCCCCAGCGCCGCCAGCCGCCGGGCCGTCTTGACGCCGATCCCCCACAGCGCGTCCGTGGGCCGGCCGCCCAGCACGTCGAACCACGTCTCGCCGGTCAGCCGGAACACCCCGGCCGGCTTGCCGAACCCGGTCGCCAGCTTGGCCTGGAGCTTGTTCTGCCCGATCCCGACCGTGGCGTCGAGCTGGGTGGCGGCGCGGATCCGGGCCGCGATCTCCTGCGCGAACCCTTCCGGGTCGTCGGTTTCCACGGCCACGAACGCCTCGTCCCAGCCCATCACCTCGGTGACCGCGCCGAATCCGCGCAGCGTGGCCATGACCGTGGCGGAGGCCGCCTCGTACTCCTCCCGGTCCACCGGCAGGAACACGGCATCGGGACAGCGGCGCGCCGCCGTCCGCAGCGGCAGGCCGGAGTGCACCCCGTACTCGCGCGCCTCGTAAGAGGCGGTGCTGACCACCCCCCGCTTGGCCGGGTCGCCGTCCCCGCCGACCACGACCGGACGCCCGCGCAGCTCAGGGTGCCGGAGGACCTCCACCGCGGCGATGAACTGATCCAGGTCCACGTGCAGCACCCAGGGCCGCTGCCGCGCAGGCCGATCCTGCGCCGGCTGATCCTGCGCTGGCTGATCCTGCGCCGGCTGATCCTGCGCCGGCTGATCCTGCGCCGGCTGATCCTGCGCCGGCTGATGCCGCGATCCTGCGCCGGCTGATCCTGCGCCGGCTGATCCTGCGCCGGCTGATCCTGTGCTGGCTGATCCCCCGCAGGATCAGCCGGCGCGGCCCCGTCCCGGGCCGGCTCTTCCTGCACTGGGTGATCTTGCACTGGACCGCGCTCCCCGACACGACGCTCCCTGATGACCGTCTCACCTGCGCCCTTCCCCAGCCAGCCCGGGGGCATGCCGGCCAGGCGAAGATGTCAGCAGCGGCCGGCATACTGCCGGGCAGGCCGGGCTGCACCGGGCAAGCCGGGCTGCACCGCGCAGGCCGGCCAGCGGGCAGCACCAGGAAGGAGCGGGCGACCATGACCACTGCCGGCGTCCACGACAGGCCGCTGCGCCCCGAGCTGGGCGGCCCGCGGGTCCGGGTCCGTCCCGGGGACCAGCGGGACGCCCGGGTCCTGTGCACGATCCTCGCCGAGCCGGAGGTGGCCTGCTGGTGGGGCGACCCGGAGCCGGCCACCGTGATCGCGGCCAAGCTGGCCGGGGACGATGAGAGCGTGCTGCTCGTGGTGGAGGCGGCCGGCCAGGTCATTGGCGGGATCGAGTACCACGAGGAGAATGAGCCGATGTACCGTCATGCCGGAATCGACATCTATCTGAGCGCCCGCGGCCAGGGACAGGGCCTCGGCACCGAGGCGGTGGCCCTGCTGGCCAGGTTCCTGTTCGAGCAGCGCGGGCACCACCGGCTGACCATCGACCCGGCGGCGGCCAACCACCGGGCTATCCGCTGCTACGAGAAGGTCGGTTTCCGCCGGGTGGGCGTCCTGCGGCAGTACGAGCGCGGCCCGGACGGGCAGTTCCACGACGGGCTGCTGATGGACCTGCTCCGGCCCGAACTGGTCGTGGGAGCGAGCTGAGTTCCCCGGGACTGGCACCCATGGCCGGGAAGAAAGGAAAACCGCCTAGAGTTTTAATCTAGACGGTTTTAATGGGCCTCGAATAGGCCGCATTATAATGTAAAGGGAGTCCGGTTGTCAAACGGGGATACTGACCAGGAGCAGGAATACATCTCCATGCTCTATGGCAGGCTGGACGACCTCCGGGACCGGGCGTCGGGGCGGTTGTCCAAGGTTTTGCTGGAGACCGGCGGTACCCCCGCGGCCAGGTCAGAACGTGACGCTTTCGTGGAGATGTACTCCCAGCGGATCACGCAGCTCGATGCCGCCGAGAACGGGCTTTGCTTCGGCCGGCTGGACCTGACCGAGGGCGACCGGCGCTATATCGGCCGGCTCGGCATTCTTGACGACACGTCCGATTACGAGGCACTGCTGGTGGACTGGCGCGCGCCCGCGGCCCGCCCGTTCTATATCGCTACCGCTTTCACGCCTGAGGGAGTGCTGCGGCGCCGGGATATCCGGACCCGCCAGCGCAAGGTGACTGGCGTGGATGACGAGGTCCTGGACGTCGGTCCCGACGGCGAGGCTGGCCAGGAGCGGGTGGCCGGGCACGCTGGGCTGACCGGGGAAGCGGCCTTGATCGCGGCGCTGTCTGCCACCCGGACGGGCCGGATGGCGGACATCGTGGAGACGATCCAGGCCGAGCAGGACCTGATCATCCGCTCGCCGGACAAGGGCGTGACGGTCGTCCAGGGCGCGCCGGGCACCGGCAAGACCGCGGTGGCCCTGCACCGGGCCGCGTACCTGCTCTACACCTACCGGGAACAGCTGTCCCGGCGGGGTGTGCTGATCGTGGGGCCGAACCCGACCTTCCTGCGCTACATCGGCCACGTGCTGCCCTCGCTGGGTGAGACCGGGGTGGTGATGTCCACCATCAGCGACCTGCACCCGGGGATCAGCGCGCGGCGCGAGGAAGCGCCGGAGACCGCGGAGATCAAGGGCCGGCCCACCATGGCCGGTATGCTGGCCGCGGCGGTGCGGAACCGGGAGGAGCTGCCCGCCGAGCCGCTGGAGATCACGTTCGAGCGTGAGGTCCTGCGGCTGGACCGCAAGACCGTGCAGCAGGCCCGGGAACGTGCCCGGCGGTCCCGCCGGCCGCACAACCAGGCGCGCCCGATCTTCGTCCGGGAGATCATGAACGCGCTCGTCCGCCAGGTCACCAGCAAGTTCACGGCCGGGCTGCGGGAGACCGATAAGCTGGTCGCCGAGATTCTCGGCGAGGAGGTCCCGGCCGCGGACAGCACCGTGCTGGGGGCGGCCGACACCGAGGACATCCGCGCCGAGCTGCGCGAAAGCCCGCAGGTGCGGGTGGCGATCGGGCGGCTGTGGCCGGTCCTCACCCCGCAGCGGCTGCTGGATGACCTGTTCGCCTCGCCGCGCCGGCTGTCCGCGGCCGCTCCCCGGCTGTCCGCCGCCGAGCGGGACCTGCTGCGCCGGGATCCCGGGGGCGGCTGGACGCCCGCGGACGTGCCGCTGCTCGATGAGGCGGCCGAACTGCTCGGCGAGGACGACCGTTCGGCCCGCCAGCGGGCGCGGCGTGAGCGCCAGCAGCAGGTCGCCTACGCCCAGGGGGTGCTGGACATCGTCTCCCGTGACCTGGAGGACGACCCGGAAATCCTGATGGCGTATGACCTGCTGAACGCGGACCGGCTGGCTGGCCGGCACGAGGAACTCAGCTACCTGACCACCGCGGAGCGCGCCGCGGCCGACCGGACCTGGGCGTTCGGGCACATCGTGGTGGATGAGGCCCAGGAGCTGTCGGAGATGGCGTGGCGGATGCTGATGCGCCGCTGCCCCAGCCGGTCCATGACGATCGCCGGGGACATCGCCCAGTCCTCCAACCCGGCCAGCGCGACGTCCTGGGAGCAGGTGCTGACTCCGCACCTGGGCAACCGCTGGCGGCTGGACCGGCTCACCATCAACTACCGGACCCCCTCGGAGATCATGGCCGTCGCCGCGGACGTGCTGGCCAAGATTGACGCTGACGTCGGCATGCCCATGTCGGTGCGGGAGACGGGTACCACGCCGTGGCGGCAGGAGGTCGCGGCCAGTGAGCTGGCGGCCCGGGTCGCCGCGGCCGCGGCCCGTGAGGCGGCGGAGGCCGGGGGCGGCAACGTCGCGGTGCTGGTCCCGCCGGCCTGGCTCGCCGAGGTCAGCGTGGCAGTGGCCGCCGCCATGCGGGCCAGCCTGAACGGGCACGGCCCCAGCGGCCCGGGCCCGGACGGCGCGGGCCCGGACGGCCCGGGTCCGGACGGCCCGGCTCCCCTCGATGGCCCCGACCTGGACGAGCAGGTCGTGGTGCTGACCGTCAGCCAGGCCAAGGGCCTGGAGTTCGACTCGGTGCTGATCGCCGACCCGGCCCAGATCCTGGGCGAGTCCCCGCGCGGCCTGAGCGACCTGTACGTCGCGATGACCAGGGCCACCCAGCGGCTCGGCGTGGTCCATCCCGGCCCGATACCCGAGGTGCTGCACAGGCTGGCGCCCCGGCCATGACCGCGCCGGTCCCGGGCCCAGGGGTCCCGGGCCCGCCTGATCCGGGTGCCCCCGATCCGGACTCCTCTGACCCGGACCGGCCAGATCCGGGTGCGCCCGTCCCTGAGCCGCCACGTTCTGGGACGCGGCGCAGATCCGCCAGGTCAGCCACCAGGTGGCCGACCTGGCCGCCGACTACCTGACCGGGCTGCCAGGCGGCCCGGTCTACCAGCCGCTGCCCCGCGGGCTGGTCGAGGCCATGCGCGCCGCCGAGTGGGAAGAGCAGGGCCAGCCTGCCGGGGCGGTGCTCGCGGAGTTCGCCGCACACGTCGCCCCGTACCCCTTCGGCAACGGGCATCCCGGCTTCGCCGCCTGGGTCAACTCACCGCCGCATCCGCTCGGGGTGCTGGCTGAGGCGCTCGCCGCGGCGATGGACCCCAGCGTGGCGGGCGGCAACCACGCCGCCGTGCACCTGGAACACCAGGTCATCCGCTGGTTCGCCGGACTGCTCGGCTGGCCCGCCGGATACTCCGGCCAGCTGGTGAGCGGCGGGTCCGCCGCGACGCTGACCGCGCTCACGGTGGCCCGGCACCGGGCTGCGGCCCGGGCCGGCGCCGACGACCGCCGCGACGGGCTGGCCGGGCTGGCGGGCCGCCTGGCGCTCTGCGCGGCACCGAGAGCCACAGCTGCATCGCCAAGGCGGCCGAGGTCCTCGGCCTCGGCTCGGCCGCGATCCGGGTGGTGCCCTCCGACCGGGACCACCGGGATGCGGCCGGACGAGCTCGAGCGGGTGATGCGGGCCGACCGGGCCGCCGGGAAGCTCGCGGTCGCGGTGGTGGCCACCGCCGGAACCACGAACACGGGCGCCATCGACCCCCTCGGCGAGATCGCCGCGGTGTGCGCGCGGCACGGTGTCTGGCTGCACGTGGACGGCGCGTACGGGGCGCCGCCCGTCCTGCTGCTGGATGGATACCAGGCGGACCGCGTCGGCCTGGCCCGGGCGGACAGCCTGGCCGTGGACGCGCACAAATGGCTGTATGTCCCGGTGGACGCGGGCCTGGTGCTGTTCCGGGACGGCGGTGCGGCCCGCGAGACGTTCAGCCTGGTGCCCCCCTACCTGCGGACCGACGGGGACGAGGACGGGCCGGGCGGCCCGGTGTGGTTCTCGGAGTACGGGCTCGAGCAGAGCCCGCCCGTTCCGGGCGCTGAAGGTGTGGATGCAGCTGCGCCACCTGGGCCGGGACGGCTACCGGCGGCTGATCGCCGCCGACCTCGCCACGGCGGGGGAACTGCGGCGCGCTGTCGCGGCGTCGGCCGACTTCGAGCTGCTGGCCAGCGGGCTCAGCGTGGTCTGCTTCCGGCACCGGCCCGCCGGGATGGAGCCGTCCCGGCTCGACGGGCACAACCAGGCCGTGCTCAGGGCCGTCCAGCTGGGCGGCCGCGCGTTCCTGGCCGGCACGACCGTGGACGGCGTCTTCGCGCTGCGCGCCTGCATCGTGAATCCGGGCCTGACCACCGCCCGCGTCGCAGGCCTGCTCGGTGACATCCGCGCGCGGGCCGCGGAGCTGCTCAGTGCTGGCTAATCAGCGCTGCCTTATCAGCGCTGGCTAATCACTGCTGGCTAATCAGTGGCGGCCGAGCAGACGGCTGATCGCCTTGACCGCGCGGCCGAAATCGGTCCCGAACGGGTTGTCCTGGACCACGTAGGTCCAGGTGGCGCTGGGCCGGGCCAGGCCGCCCGCCGCCAGGTCGGCCCCGTCCGCCGTGATCGTGATCGTCTGGAACGCGTGCCCGGTCAGGGCGGTGACGTCGTCGCGGAACTGGCTGAACAGCCGGGTCATCTCACGGTTGTACTCCTCGACCGGGTTCAGTGACCCGCCGAAGGGGTTCGGGCCGTGCCCGAGCGCGCGCAGGTTGATGCCTTCCCGCAGTTCAGCCGCCTGGGCCAGGTACTCGGCCCAGGCGTGGTCCAGCTGGGCCAGGCTGATCTGCCGCGCCGCGTCGACGAGGACCTCCCCGGGGACGCTGTCGCGGAGGCCGGCGGCCCGTTCCGGGAAGGACTCCGCCAGCGTGCGCAGTGCGGTATCGGTCCGCAGCAGCTCGCCCCGGTGCTGCAGCACGGTGCGCCGCTGGTCCTCCAGGAGCGTGTTGTACCGCCAGGTATCCCGGTGGATCTGCAGGTGCACCCCTTCGGCCACCCGCTGGGCGTGGCCGACCGTCCAGTGCGCCTTCGGGTCGGTCACCTGGCCGTCCGGCCCGGCGTCCACCGGCGGGGCATCCGGCACGCACGTGGTGATCAGCTCGTCTTCCATGCTGAGGAAGAACACCGACCCGCCCGGGTCGCCCTGGCGCCCGGACCGGCCGCGCAGCTGATCGTCGAGCCGGCTGCTGGCGTGCCGGCCCATGCCGATCACCAGGAGCCCGCCCAGCCCGGCCACCTGGTCGCGGTCGCCGTGGGTGCCGCCGAGCCGGATGTCGGTGCCCCGGCCGGCCATCTGGGTGGAGACCGTGATCGCTCCGAGGGCGCCGGCCTCGGCCACGATCGAGGCCTCCTGCGCGTCGTTCTTGGCGTTCAGCACCACGCAGGACAGCCCGGCCTGGCTCATCCGCTCCGCGAGCCGCTCGGATTCGGCCACGTCGAGCGTGCCGATCAGGACCGGGCGGCCGGTCGCGTGCGTGTCGGCCACCTGGCTGACGACCGCGTCCTCCTTGTCCGGGGCGGTCCGGTAGAGCCGGTCCGGCTCGTCCTCGCGCACGCAGGGCAGGTTCGGCGGGATGACCGCGATCTCCAGCCCGTAGAACTCACGCAGCTGCTCGCCCACGGCCACCGCGGTACCGGTCATCCCGCAGGCCACCGGGTACCGCCGGACCAGGGCCTGGACCGTGATGCTGTCCAGGATCTGGCCGCTCTCGCTGGCCCGCAGGCCCTCCTTGGCCTCGACCGCCGCGTGCAGGCCGTCCGGCCAGCGCTGCCGCCGGGCCACCCGGCCGCGCGACACGCTGATCAGCTGGATCCGGTCGTCACGGACGATGTAGTCCACGTCCCGCTGGAGCAGGGCCCGGGCGTGCAGCGCCACGTTGAGCTGGGTGAGGATGTCCAGGTTCTGCTCGGCGTAGAGGTTGAGCCCGCCCAGGGCCTGCTCCGCGACGCGGGCACCCGCGTCGGTGAGGAACACGTTGCGGCGCTCGTCGTCCACTTCGTAGTGCAGTCTCGGCAGCAGGCGCCCGGCGATCTCGGCCATCTCCCGCCCGGAATCGGCCGCCCCGGCCGAGCCGGCCAGCACCAGGGGCACCAGCGCCTCATCCACCATCACCGAGTCGGCCTCGTCGATGAGGATCACGTCCGGTTCCGCGGTGACCAGGTCGGCCACGCTCGTGGCCAGCCGGTCGCGGAGCACGTCGAAGCCGATCTCGCTGGCCGAGCCGTAGCAGACGTCGGCGGCATAGGCCCGCCGCCGCTCCTCCGGGGTGGATACCTGGGTGACCCAGCCGACGCTGACGCCGAGCAGCTCATACACCGGGCCCATCCACTCCGCGTCCCGCCTGGCCAGGTAGTCGTTGACCGACATGACCTGGACCTGGTGGCCGCGCCGCACGTAACCGGCGGCGGCCAGCGCGCCGGACAGCGTCTTGCCCTCCCCGGTCGCCATCTCGGCGACCTGGCCGGAGAGCATGGCCAGGGTGCCGAGCAGCTGGACGTCGAACGGCCGCTCCCCCAGCGCGCGGCGGGCCGCCTCGCGGCCTACCGCGCAGATCCCCGCGTCGTCCGTGGCCTCACTGGCGGCCGCGGTCAGCCCGGCGTCGTCGAGCCCGCGCAGCGCCTCCTCCCGCGCGGCGATGTCCGGCACGAGTTCCTCGTAGGTGCCCAGGCTGGCCGATCCGGGCTTCTGCAGGAAGCGCCGCACCCGCGAGCGCAGCCCGCTCATGCCCCGGCCCCGTCCGGGCCCGCCGGGCCGTCCGCGGGGCCGACCGTCCCGTTCCGTCCGGCCACGCTGCCCGTCGCGGCCCCGTCCAGGCCCGGCCCCTGGGCCCCGCGCAGCGCTCCGATGCCCTGGTCCAGGGCCACCTCGAGGTGCGAGATCTCCCCCGTGGCCAGCATGATCACCACTCCGCCCTGGATGCCGGCCAGGAGGGCGGCCGCGTGCCGGTCCGCGTCCACCGATGGCCCGATCTCGCCACTGGCCTGCATCGTGCGGATCCCGCCGGCGATCTTCTGCTGCCAGCGGCGGAGCAGCCCGACCATCACCTCCCGGTGCTCCGGGGAGCCCGGCCCGAGCTGGGAGGTGAGCACGGCCAGCGGGCAGGACTGTCCCTGGGCCCGGTACCGGTCGATGACCCGATCCCGCCAGGCCTGCCAGGCTGCCCAGGATGTCAGCTGGTCGAGCGCGGGCTGCTGGTCATCGAGCACCCGGTCCGCCTCGTGCTGGGCCACCGCGGCGAGCAGCTGGGTACGCCCGTCCGGGAAGTAGTGGAACAGCTGGCTCTTGCTCGTGCTGGTGGCCTCGCACACGTCGTCCAGCGACGTGCCCGCCACCCCGCGCGCCCGGAACAGCTCAGCCGCCCCGGCCACGATCCGCTGCCGGGTGGCCAGCCCCTTCCGGGTCAGCGTCGCACCCATCCGCCATCCTCCGCATCCAGCTCCACTACGCCCGTCCGCAGCCGGCTCGGGCAGGCCAGGGCATCCGCCCACGCCCGTCCGGACCTCGCCCGTCGGGACCTCGCCCGTCGGGACCTCGCCCGTCCAGGCCTCGCCCGTCGGGACCTCGCCCGTCCAGGCCTCGCCCGTCGGGACCTCGCCCGTCCAGGCCTCGCCCGTCCAGGCCTCGCCCGTCCAGGCCTCGCCCGTCCAGGCCTCGCCCGTCCGGACCTCGCCCCCAGGCCTCGCCCGTCCGGACCTCGCCCGTCCAGGCCTCGCCGGTCCAGGCGACGCCACCCCGCCCACGCCCCCGCGTGCGCCAGCGGCGCGCCCGAACGGGCCGCATTACCGGGCCTGTCCTGGCTCCAATCTCGCACGGCCGACGAGTGGACTTGACGGTCCACTTTTGGGGACGTACAGTTCCCGCTGTTTGAACTATACAGTCCATTCTTCGGGGAGACGTGACATGAGTGCTCAGCTCAAGGGCCGGACCGCGCTGGTGACCGGCGCCACGAGCGGCATCGGCCAGGGCGTCGCGCAGGCCCTGGCGGCCGCGGGTGCGCTGGTGATCGTGCACGGCCGGGACGCCGCCCGCGGGGCCGCCGTGGTTCACGGCATCACCGGCGCGGGCGGCGCGGCCGCCTTCCTCGCCGCCGACCTGGCCGGCGGGGCCAGCGCCATCACCGGGCTGGCGGCCCGCGCGGCAGATCTCGCGGGCGGCCCCATCGACATCCTGGTCAACAGCGCGGCCTACCTGGTGGGCCAGACCGCCGCCACGGACACCACCGAGAACATGATCGACATGGCCCTCGCGGTCAGCGTCAAGGCGCCGATCCTGCTCACCGCGGCGCTGGTCCCGGCGATGACCGAGCGCGGCGGCGGCGTGGTCATCAACATGGGCTCCATCAACGGGACCAGCGGCATGGCCAAGACGGCGCTGTACGGCACCACGAAGTCCGCGATCCACGGCCTGACCCGGGCCCTGGCGGCCGAGTACGGCCCGGCCGGCATCCGGGTGAACGCGATCGCTCCCGGTCCCACGCTGACTGACATCACCCAGGCCCACCGGGACTTCCTGGACCCGCTCGTCGCCACGCTGCCGTCCCGGGCCTACAGCACGCCAGCCCAGATCGGCGCCACCGCCGTGTTCCTGGCCAGCGACGACGCCGCCAACATCCGCGGCGCCGTCATCCCCGTAGACGGCGGCTTCACGGCCATTTAGCCCTACTTCGATCAACAGTTCGATTTAGACCCCCCATAGGGGGTCGGATCTTAACCGCTAACGGTTGCCTGGCCGGAGGCTGATGCTGGTGTGACTGGCGGAACCAGGCGAGGCTGGAGTGGTTCCTGGGATCAGCTGCAAAGCCCTGAATCCCCGGAGAGTGAGCAGGCGAGGCTGGCGTGGTGGCCGGCGTCGGCCGGGCCCGCTTCGGCGTGGGTGAGCGCGTCCCGGATCGCCTCGCCGAGGGCCCGGGCCACCGGCGGCGGGAACGCGTTGCCGACCTGCCGGTACGCGGCGGTTTTCCGCCCCGAGAACTCCCACGAGTCGGGGAAGCCCTGCAGCCGGGCCACCATCCGGACGGTCAGCTTGGGCCGCTGGTCCACCGGGAACAAGGGACCGGGAGCGTCGTCGCCGATGCCCAGCCCGTCCACGCCGAGCCCTTTCCACGCTTCGCGGGCCCGGGTGGGTCCCAGGTCCGGGCCGCCGTGCTTCTTGCTGCCGCCGACGATGGTCGGGGCGATCCCGCGGGCTCCCCGCGCCCAGTCCTCCGTGCCCGGCCAGCCCCGCGCGCCCATCAGGTCGGCCAGCATCTCGCCCACCGTGGGCGGCGGCCCGGCGGCCTCCCCGGGCCAGCGGAACCAGGAGGCCCACGGCTGCCTCACCGCGACCAGGACGAACCGGGGCCGCAGCTGCGGCACCCCGTGCTGGCTGCCCTGCACCACGTCCCACCAGGTCTGGTAGCCCAGGTCGTGCAGCTGGTCCAGGACCTGGGTCCGGTAGCCGTCGAACCGGCGGGCCGCGAGCCCCCGGACGTTCTCCAGCAGCACCGCGCGCGGGCCGATCTCCTCGACCAGCCGCAGCGCCTGCGGGAACAGGTCCCGCTCGTCGTCGCGGCCGAGCTGCTTTCCGGCGATGGAGAACGGGGGGCAGGGCACGCCGCCGGAGAACAGGTCGACGCCCGCGAACCCCCGGCCGTCCACGTTGGCCACGTCGTCCTCGATGACCTTCCACGCGTCGCCCCGGTTGTGGCGCAGCGTCTCGCAGGCGGCGTCGTCCAGCTCGACCACGGCCTCGTGCGTGAACCCGGCCTGCTCCAGGCCGAGGGCCTGCCCGCCAGCCCCGGCGCAGATCTCCAGGGAGGTCAGCTCGCCCACCGTTTCTCCCTCCAGCGCCGTCTCTCCGCCGATTGTGCCCGCAGCCACCGTCAGTTCGTGCCTCCCACGCCGTCACCACTCCCGTCTGCGTCACCACTCCCTCTCGGTCACCACTCCCCTCTCCGTCACCACGAGGCCAGCGTCTCGGTGAGCAGCTCATAGCTGAGCACCCGCCGCTGGCCGGTCACCTCGTGCCAGGCGTCGGCCTGCTCGGGGTTCGCATTGCGGGCCACGCTCGCCGCCAACGCGTCGTACGCGATGTGATACACCGCGTCCACCTCCCCGGTGCCGCGGGCGATGGACGCGAGCCGGGTCGGCAGCGGCTCCGCGGTCACCGTGACCAGGTGCGGCTGCCGGCCCCGCCGGTGCCGGATCATCTGCAGGCACTCGTGCCGGATGTTCTGCACCCGGTCGGAGCGGATCGTCCACTTGCAGGACACCGCGGCGTGCAGCGGCGGGAGGCCCGACGCGGTCCGCACCCGGGCCAGCGACACGGTCACGTCCGGCTTGATCAGGTAGTCCATGCCCACCGTGACCCGCAGCTCGGGGTTGGCGCGGACCAGCGCGTGCACCTCGCTCAGGTGGGCGTACTGGTCGAACCGGGTGATGACCGCGCCCCGCTCGATCCGCCAGCCGCGCTGCGGGTCCCGCCTCTGCAGCACCCAGCCCAGGTCGTCGCAGACGGCCTGCTCCAGCGGCCCGCCGGGGTCCTTGGGGACGTCGGAGACGGTACCCCGGGGCACCGCGAGCTCATCGAGCACCCCGGCGGCGATCCGGACCGACTCGGCGCTGTCCACGTCCGCGAAGTTCGGCACCAGCGGCCAGCCGAGCTTGTTCCGCGTGGCGCTGGCCTTCCAGCCGAGCAAGGCGGTCGCAAACGACGCAGTCACGTTCCCACTCCCTGGCGCCCGGCGTCCGGGCCGCCGTGCACTCCCCCGGCCGGTCCCGCCCCGTGGCGGGGCCGGCGCTGTCACGGTAGCGAGCGGCGACCGGCCGGGCCGTGAACTTCCCGCAACCGCCACGTACGGTGGACCCGGAACGGCTGGACCCGCAGACACCGAGAGGCCCCCCGTGCACACAGACCCCGAAGAGATCGACGTACCGCGGCCAGACGGCACCCTCCGGGTGCTGCGCTGGGGCCGCGGCCCCCGCCACGCGGTGGCCCTGCACGGCATCACCGCGTCCGCGGCAGGCTGGGAGCCGGTCGCCGAGGCGCTGCCCACCGAATGGTCCCTGTTCGCGGTGGACCTGCGCGGCCGGGGGCACAGCGCGGACCTGCCCGGCCCGTACGGGTTCGGCCTGGCACGCCGAGGACGTCCTGGGCGCCGTCGCCCACCTGGGCCTGGAGCGGCCGGTGCTGGCCGGGCACTCGCTCGGCGCCTACCTGGCGCTGCTCACCGCCGACCGGGAGCCGCACACGTTCGGCGGGCTGCTGCTGGTCGACGGGGGCCTGCCGCTCCCGGTCCCGGACGGCGTTGACCTGGATGCGCTGCTGGACGCGAGCCTGGGCCCGGCGCTGGCCCGGCTGCGCGAGACCTATCCCAGCGTCGAGGCGTACTTCGACTTCTGGCGCGCTCACCCGGCCATGAAGGACGCCTGGAACGGGTACCTGGAGGACTACCTGCGCTACGACCTGACCGGCGAGGACGGGGTGCTCCGCTCCCGGGTGTCCGAGCAGGCGGCGCGGGCGGACGGCCGCGAACTGCTGGGCAGCAGCGAGCGGGTGGGCGCGGCCCTGCGGGACCTGAGGTGGCCGGTCCGGCTGCTCACCGCGCCCGCGGGCATGTTCGGCCAGCCGCCGGGGATGATCCCGCCCGAACTCTGCGAGTACTGGGCGGCGCAGGCCCCGATGCTCACGGTGGAGACCGTGCCCGGCGCCAACCACTACACGATCATGCTGGATCCGGCCCACGCCGCGACCGTCGCCCGCCGCCTGACCGAAGCCTGACCCACCCCCAGAACCCAAATTCTCCGCAACGAAAACCTTCCCGGGTTGACCTTGACCCAGGGGGAAGCTTCAGCATCGGAGGACGGCGGGCCCATAGCGCCGGGCCCTAGCGGGCACCGTGCCCTGGCACGCGGCCCGGGCACCGCGGCCCGGGCACCGCTGGCCCGGGCACCGTGGCCCGGGCACCGTGGCCCGGGCACCGTGGCCCGGGCACCGTGGCCCGGTGGCACCAGGTGCGGGCACCGGCCCACCCGGACGTGATCATGGGATCGCTGTGGCCAGGGCAACAGCGATCCCATGATCACGGCGTGCGGACTGCGGTGCGAGGACAGCGGGGAAGGTGAGACGGCGATGCTGACGATCGGCGAATTCGCCCGGGCGTCCCGCCTGTCGCCCAAGGCCCTGCGCCTGTACGACGAGCTCGGCCTGCTCACCCCGGCCCGGGTGGACCCGCTGTCCGGCTACCGGCTGTACGAGCCGGGCCAGCTGGAGCGGGCGCGGCTGGTCGCCTGGCTGCGCCGGCTGGGCATGCCGCTGGCCCGGATCCGGGTGGTCTGCGACCTGCCCCCGGCCGCGGCGGCCGCCGAGGTGGCCGCGTTCTGGGCCCAGGCCGAGGCCGACCTGGCCAGCCGCCGTGACCTCGCCGCCTTCCTCACCAGCTACCTGTCCGCGAAGGAGAACGTGATGACCGCACCCGGCGCCGCGCTCGCCATCCGTTACGCCGCCGCCTCCGACATCGGGCGCAGCCGCCCGGTCAACCAGGACTCCGCGTACGCGAGCGGGCGGCTGCTCGCGGTCGCGGACGGGATGGGCCGCGCCGGGGACCGGGCCAGCGCGGCCGCCATCGACGCGCTGAAATCCCTGGAAGCCCTGGAACCGGACCCGGCGCCCCAGCCGATCGTGGCGGCCCGGCAGGTGGTGGTGCCCCCGCCGGCGGCGGACGGCGGGCCGCGCGCGGAGGCCGCCGGGCCCGGGGACCTGCTCAGCGCGCTCGCCCAGGCCGTGGAGCAGGCGGAGGCGGCGGTGCAGGACATCGCCGCCGGCGACCCGGCCCAGGACGGCAGCGGGACCACCCTCACCGCGATGCTGTGGTCCGGGTCCCAGCTGGCCCTGGTGCACGTCGGCGACACCCGGGCCTACCTGCTGCGCGACGGCGAGCTGTTCCAGATCACCCACGACCACACGGTGGTGCAGTCGCTGATCGACCAGGGCCGGCTCACCGCCGAGGAAGCCCTCTCGCACCCGGAGCGTGCCCTGCTGCTGCGCGCCCTGGACGGCACCCAGGCGGCCGTGCCCGACCTGTCGCTGCACGACGTCCGGGCCGGTGACCGGTACCTGCTCTGCTCGGACGGGCTGACCACGGTCGTCCCCTCCGGCGGCATCCACCGGGTCCTGCGCGACGCCCCCGACCCGGCCACGGCGGTGCGGGAGCTGATCGACGCGGCCAACTCCGCAGGCGGCCCGGACAACGTCGCCTGCGTGGTCGCCGACCTCGTTGACGCCGCCTGCCCGGGCACACCTGGCGCCGATTAGGCTGGTGAGCGGTGCTTGGCCACGGAAAACGGGGAAGGGTGTTGACGCTGGACCGCACGGATGGGCACGGCCGTGTCCTGCTGCTGGAGAACATTCACCCCGACGCCGCCACCCGGCTGAGTAAGGCTGGCTATGAGGTAGAGACCCGCGCCGGCGCGCTGACCGAGGACGAGCTGGCCGCGGCGATCGGCGATGTCCAGGTGCTCGGCATCCGGTCCGGCACGCACGTCACCAAGCGGGTGCTGGACGCCGCGCCGAACCTGCTCGCGGTGGGCGCGTTCTGCATCGGCGTGAACCAGATCGACCTGGCGGCCGCGTCCGGGCGCGGCATCGCGGTCTTCAACGCCCCGTTCTCCAACACCCGCAGCGTGGTCGAGCTGGCCCTGGCCGAGATCATCGCGATGACCCGGCGGCTCACCGACAAGAACGCCCAGATGCACGCGGGTGCCTGGGACAAGTCGGCGGCGGGCAGTCACGAGGTGCGCGGCCGCCGGCTGGGCATCGTGGGCTACGGCAACATAGGCGGGCAGCTGTCGGTCCTGGCCGAGAGCCTCGGCATGACGGTGTTCTTCTACGACACCGCGGACAAGCTGGCCCTGGGCAACGCCCGGCGCTGCGGCACCCTGGAAGAACTGCTGGAGATCGCCGACGTGGTCACCCTCCACGTGGACGGCCGTCCCGGCAACAGCGGCCTGTTCGGCGAGCGCCGAGTTCGCGGCCATGAAGCCGGGCAGCCTGTTCCTCAACCTGTCCCGCGGGTTCGTGGTGGATCATGGGGCCCTGCGCCGCCACATCGAGTCCGGGCACCTGGCCGGGGCGGCCGTGGACGTGTTCCCGGAGGAGCCCCGGGCCCGCGGCGAGGAGTTCACCTCCGAGCTGCGCGGCCTGCCGAACGTCATCCTCACCCCGCACGTCGGCGGCTCGACCGAGGAGGCGCAGCAGGACATCGGCGAGTTCGTGGCCGGGAAGCTGCACGACTTCGAGTGTCACGGGACGACTGCGCTGAGCGTCAACCTGCCGCAGGTGGCACTGCCGCACACGCCGGGCACGCACCGGCTGGTGCACCTCCACCGCAATGTCCCCGGCGTACTGGCCAGCATCAACCAGCTGCTCGCCGAGCACGGCGCCAACATCGAGGGCCAGCTCCTGGGCACCCGGGACGAACTCGGGTACGTGCTGACCGACATCGGCACCGAATACCCCGACGACATGCTGGCCAGCCTGCGCAGCCTGGACGTCACGATCCGGCTGCGCACCACCCGGCCCTGACGCCGCCCGGCCACGCCGGGGGGGCGCCCCCTGCGCACCAGCCCGGCCGCCACGCCAGGGGCAGGACGGCCGCCCGGTAGCCGCACCGCCAGGCCCACGCCGTGGCGGGGCGGCGGCCCCTGCGGCACCAGCCCGGCCGGCCCACGCCAGGGGCAGGACGGCCGCCCGATACGCCGCACCGCCAGGCCCACGCCTGGGCGAGGCGGCGGCCCGGGGCGGTTTTCGTTGCGGAAAGAACTTCCGGGATTACTCCGCGGGGGCCGTGGCCGGCGCTTCCGCCGGCCTGGCGTTGGCCGGAGAGCCCGGGTCCTGGCCGCGACCCAGTCGTTCCTCCAGCCGCCACAGCATGTCCAGGTGCTCACTGGCCCACAGGACCAGCAGCGCGTTGCGGGCGACCGCGGGCGGGCCGCCGCTGATCGCGGCCCGGGTGCAGTGCAGGAGGCGCTTGCGGGCCGCCGGATCGCGGTGCTCGGGCGGGGGCACCGCGGTGCCGTTGACCACCGAGTCGCCGAGCGTCACGAACCAGGCCCGCAAGGCCAGCACGTTCTGCTCCAGGTTGTCCGCGCAGGGTTTGCGTGACCCGTTCTCCGGGGTGCCCGCCGTCGTGACCGGCAGCTGCGGGCGCTGCCGGTCCGCCGGCTGGTCCCGCCCGTCGTCCTGGGGCTGGCCCAGCACCGGGGGGCCGTCGGCCAGCGCGTTGAGGGCGGCGAGCGACTGGCCTGCGCGCAGGACCTTGGCCACCCCGCCGACCATGCGGCTCACCCGCTCCGGGTCGACCCGCTGGGCGGACCGCTCGGCCAGGTACTGGCTGAACGAGTCGTCGAGCCGGTGCACCGCCGTGGTCGCGGCCACCTCGGCCCGGCTCGGGTTCGCGCCACCGTCCAGCCCGCTGAGCTGCTCCACCATGGCGGCCACGTAATCCGAGGTCCGCGAGTAGGCCGCGGCCAGGTTCTGCCGGAGCAGCGCGGCCGCGCCGCGGGGCCAGAACACCAGCCCGACCCCCAGGCTGATCGCGAAGCCCACCGCGACGTCCTCGATCCGCAGGATCCCGACCTTCCAGCCAGTGGGCTGGATGATGTTGAACAGGACCACGATGACCACGGTGAATGCGGCCTGGCCGGCGGCGAACGAGATCACCCGGGGCGCGTAGGCCGCCACGAGCACCGCGACGGGGAGAATCGCCCACAGCACCGTGGTGTCGCCCTTCAGCGGGATGAGGATCGCGGCCCCGATCACGATGCCCACGGCCGTCCCGGCCAGGGCGCTGATCACCGACCGGCCGGTGCCCAGCGCGTTGGAGCGCAGCACCGACAGGGTGCCCAGCACGACCCAGAACGAGTGCTGGAGTCCGGATTTCTGGGCGATGAACACCGCGATGGCCAAGCCGACCGCGCCGCGGACGCTGTTGCGGAACCAGACCGAGCGGTAGTCCGCGTGGGTCACGGTGAAGCCTTCCGCGCCGAGCAGCCAGGTCCGCATCCAGCCGGTCCAGCGGCGCGAGGGGGGGACCTCGCCGGTCAGCGGGTCGACGCCGGCCTCGGCGGAAGCCGCGGCGGCATTGGCGGCCGCGGCCAGCTCGGCGGGACCGGGCACCCCGTCGATGGGCGGCCCGTCGGGGTGGGGGCTGGCCGCGCGGGCGTAGGTGGCGATCTGGCGCGCGGTGTAGGAGATCGTGTACACCCGGAACCCGCGGTCCACCTGGGCCTGCAAGGCCTGCTCGTCCGGGATCTGCGGCCGTTCGGCGACCCGCCTGGCCAGCATCTGGGCCGCCGTCTCCCGGGCGCGTTCCAGCCGCTGGACGGGCTGCTTGCCCGCCTGGTCGCGGTCGGACAGGTCTGGCCGCCCGTCGAGTTCCCCGGCGGAGGCCCGGAGCACGGTGGCGACCGCGCGGATCGCGGCGGTGTTCTCGGCCGCGCACAGCTCGCCTTCGGGCGACCGGGCCATGATCTCCAGCGACTGGTAGAGCCAGCCCAGTTCGTCGATGAGCCCGGTGAGGGCCGCCGTGGGCCGGGTCGGCCCGGTCGGCCGATGCGGGGTGGCGGTCAGCCGTCCGCGCAGGCCGCTGACTGACTCCCTCGCCGCGGCCAGGCCGGGCGCCTCATCGGGCCCGTCACCGCAGATGGAATCGGCCACAGCGGCCAGGGCCAGGCAGCCCTGGGCCGCGTCCGCCCGCAGCGACGCGCTTTCCCGCGGCGGCCAGAGCAGCATCACGGCCAGGATGCCGACGGCTGAGGCCAGGCCCCAGCCGGCCAGCCTCCAGCCGATCTCGGACATCGGCGCGGGCACCGTCACGGACAGCACGAAGACCAGGACCGCGGCGGTCCCCCCGGCCGCGAAGTAGCCGTTGATCACCCCGGAGAACAGGATCAGGAACCCGACCACGAGCATGGCCCCGGCGGCGAGCCAGGGACTGCGGGAGCACGCGGTACCCACCGCGGTCAGGACCGCGCCGCCGACCGCGAGCGACAGGTAGGCGAGGACCGGCTGCGGGCGGACCCGCTGAACGAGACGAACACCAGGATGGCCAGCGACCCGAACGCGGCGTACAGCGCGGTCTGCGGCTGGCCGATCACCTGGTCGGCGAACGCGAAGACCGCGGGCATCACGATGCCCGCCCGGGCGGCGGTCTTGAGCGAGACCAGGCCGGGATCGTTGATGAGGGGGCCGGGTATCTTCATCCGCTGCGGTCGTCCTCCGGGGCGGCCATCCTGCCAGAGTCCGCGCGGTCCGGCCCGGCCGGGCGGGCCGCGGGCGGCCTGGCGCGCCGCCGGGCGGCGGCCGTGTGCGTCGCCGGGCCCGGGGCTTCCGCCGCCGCTCTGCGGCCTCCGGGCCTGGTTCGAATGATCGTATACCGGGAGACGCCCGCCGCGCGGCCCGGCCACAGCCGGCGCTTCCCTGCTCACCACTCGTGCGGGCTGGCCACGCCGGGCGGCACCGCTGACCGTCCTCGGCGTCCCGTGAGCGCCATCCTTTTCCCCGCCCCCTGGGTCTTATTTGCGGGTACGCGCCCCGTTATGCTGCGCTTCAGGCGGCGCGACGAGACTTATGGAGTGCTGGTGGCAGGCCAATGGCTGCAAAGGTCGGCTTCAGGCCGCGATAAGGCCGCCCAGATAGATGTCCGGCGCGCCCATTCGGCCCGCGTGTACGACTATTGGCTGGGCGGAAAGGACAACTTCGCCGCCGACCGGGACGCCGCCGAGCAGGCGATCGCGGCCAGTCCCGGGATCGTCGCGGACGTCCGGGCCAACCGCGCGTTCCTGGCCCGCTCGGTGCGCTTCCTGGCCCGGGAGTGCGGCGTGCGGCAGTTCCTGGACATCGGCACCGGGCTGCCGTCCTCCCCCAACACGCACGAGGTCGCGCAGTCGGCCGACCCGCTGTCGCGCGTGGTCTACGTGGACAACGACCCGATCGTGATCGCGCACGCCCGCGCCATGATGGTCAGCGGCCCGGACGGCAGCTGTGACTACGTGGACGCTGACCTGCGGGATCCGGCGCGGATCCTCAAGGCCGCCACGCGCACCCTCGACCTGAGCCGCCCGGTCGCCCTGATGCTGCTGCTCATCCTGCACCTCATCCCGGACGCGGACGGCCCTTACGACGTGGTCAGGTCGCTGCTCGCGGCGTTGCCGGAAGGCAGTTACCTGGTCATCTCCCATCCGGCCGCTGACATCCGGCCCGATTCGGTGGCCGAGATGACCCGGCGGATGAACCAGCGGCTGAAGGGGCCGAAGGCGACCATGCGCGATCGTGAGCAGGTGAGCCGCTTCTTCGATGGGCTTGAGCTTCTGGAACCCGGGCTGGTCGAGCCGCCGCAGTGGCGGCCCGATCCCGGTGAGCCGGCCCCGCCCGACGTCACGATCTGGTGTGGTGCCGCGCGCAAGCCCTGAGCCCGCCGGGCTCCCCGGGGTCGTGCGGGAGCAGGGCGGCCGCAGCACCGAGGCGTGGCCGGGCCGCATCATGAGGACCCTCGTGGCGGGCGGCGACGGCTATGGCCGGCATTCTGCTCTGGCCGCCGGCCGATTCCCGGGAGTTGCTGGACGCTTTGCTCCGGATCGGCGAGAACTGCGGCCCGGCCGTTCCGCCTGGCGTCGATTTCACACATTTCGATTTTCATTTCATGAATCTGCCCGGCGATGGCCGCGCGAGCACGGGCGTCATCGACATCAATCCGCCGCTGCCGGGCGGCGGCCGGGCGTCCGGCCGACCACGCTGGCGTGATCACTACGTCCTCAGGTAGGACGCGCCGTTGAGGTCGAGGATCGCCCCGCTGGCCCATTCGGCCTCCGCCGACGCCAGGTAGAGCACGGCGGCGGCGATCTCCCCGGCGCTGGCGACCCGGCCGAAGGGGCTCTGCCCGCGGATCTCCTCGCCGCCGGGGCCGTCCAGGCTGCTGGCCGCCATGTCCGTGGCCACGAACCCCGGCGCCACGGTGGTGATCGCGATGCCGCGCGACCCCAGGGCACGGGCCAGCGACTGCCCGAGCGCGTTCAGGCCCGCCTTGCTGGCCGCGTAGGCGGGGTGGTCGGGCTCGCCGCGGAACGCGCCGCGGGAGGAGACGTTGATGATCCGGCCGCCGCCCGCCGCGGTCATGTGCCGGACGGCGCACCAGGTCGCGTTCGCGGCGCCGGTGAGGTTCACCGCCAGCGTGTGCTGCCAGGCCGCCTGCCACTCCTCGTACGTGCCCTCGGTGACCGGCTGCGCGGCGTAGACGCCCGCGTTGTTGACCAGCACGTCGAGGCCGCCGAGCGCCTCCGCGGCCTGATCGGTCATGCGGCGCACCGCGCCCGCGTCGGCCAGGTCAGCCTGGACCATGAGGTGGCCGTCGCCGGGCAGCGCGGCCAGCACGCCGGCGGCCTGCGCGGCGGAGCGGCCGTAGTGCACCGCGACCCGGTCACCCTGGGCCGCGAACGCGTGCGCCACGGCGGCCCCGATGCCCCGCCCGGCCCCGGTCACCAGGACCGCCCGCCCGTCCACCTGATCAGCCTCATCCCTGGTCATCGCGGGCCGTGCCCTCAACGGCCCGTCGCGCGGCACCGTCCCCCGCCCGCCGGCGGGGCGCCCGCCATCCTGGCGTGGCTCACGCCGCTGGTCCGGCACAATATCGGCATGGCATCCAGCACCCCGGGGCAGGCCTGCGTGTTCTGCGGCATCATCGCCGGGGACCTGGCGGCGAGCCGGGTCTACGAGGACGATCACGTGGTCGCCTTCATGGACGTCCGGCCGCTGACCCAGGGGCACCTGCTGGTCGTGCCCCGGGAGCACGCCGCCAGCCTGGAGGTCCTCGACGAGGACCTCGGGACGCGGGTGTTCGCGGTGGCCCACCAGCTGGCCCGGGGGTTGCGGAACAGCGCGGTGCCCTGCGAGGGCGTGAACTTCTTCCTGGCGGATGGCGTGGCCGCGGGCCAGGAGGTCTTCCACGTGCACCTGCACGTGATCCCGCGCACCCCGGGCGACGGCTTCCGGCTCAAGGCCAGGCCGCGCAGCCCCGGGCGCGGCGAACTCGACGCCACCGCGGAACGCGTCCGCGAGGGTATGAGCAGCCTGCCCCGCTGACCTGCGCTGGCCGGGCCCGCCGCCTCCCGCTGACCAGCGCTGGCCGGGCCCGCCGCCTCGCGCTGGCCGGGCCCGCCGGGAACCCGGACCGGGACCCGCCCCGCCAGCACGGCCGCCACGGACGTCCAGCCGCAGCCCGTGACCACACGGTAACCGGGGCCCGGGCCGCGGCGGCCATCCTCCCCAGGTGAGGCACCAGATAGGGTTGTTTCGTGCCGCCGGCCGGGGGAATTGCTGGCGTGACGATCGCCCGCCTGGCCAGCCCGGCCTCGCCAGGCCAGGACAAGCACAGGTCAGTGCAGGTCAACGCCGCACGGGCCCGGCCGCAGGGAGGATGGGACCACGGCTCCATACGGCGAATACAACTTCGTGGTGGCGGCCAGCCGGCTACCGGTGGACCGGGCCGAAGGCCCGGACGGCGAGACCGAATGGCGGCCCAGCCCCGGCGGCCTGGTGACCGCGCTCGAGCCGGTGATGCGCGCCGCGGACGGGGCCTGGGTGGGCTGGCCCGGCACGGCCGGGGAGGCCCCGGAGCCCTTCGACGCCAACGGGACGCACCTGGTCAGCGTGGGATTGTCGGAAGAAGAGGTCGCCGACTACTACGAGGGCTTCTGCAACGCCACCCTGTGGCCGCTCTATCACGACGTCATCGCCCAGCCCGAGTTCCACCGTCCCTGGTGGGACGCGTACGTGCGGGTGAACCGGCGCTACGCGGAGGTGGTCGTCGCCCAGGCCGCCCACGGCGCGACCGTGTGGGTGCACGACTACCAGCTCCAGCTCGTGCCCGGCATGGTGCGCGCGCTGCGCTCCGACGTGCGCATCGGCCACTTCACCCACATTCCTTTCCCCGGTTACGAGATCTTCGCCCAGCTCCCCTGGCGGCGGCAGATCGTCCGGGGCCTGCTGGGCGCCGACCTGCTCGGGTTCCAGCGCCACAGCGACGCCACCAACTTCCTGCGCGCCTGCCGCCGGTCGGCGGGCCTGGCCACCCGGGGTTCGCTGGTCCGGGTCCCGGATGCCGGGTTCGACGACACGCACTCCGACCACGCCACACGTAGCGCGCGGCGCCAGCGCGTCGCCCAGGACGACTTCGTGAGCGGACGGGACGTGCGCGCCGCGGCGTTCCCCATCTCGATCGACGCGCGGGGCTTCGAGGAGATCGCCCGGCGGCCGGAGGTCCAGGACCGGGCCAAGGAGCTCCGGGAGGCGCTGGGCAAGCCGGACATCGTGCTGCTCGGCATCGACCGGCTCGACTACACGAAGGGCATCCTGCACCGGCTCAACGCCTACGGCGAGGTCCTCGACGAGGGCCGGCTCGGGCCGCCCAGCGCCGTGCTGGTCCAGGTGGCCAGCCCCAGCCGGGAGCGCGTGGAGCACTACCGCCGGCTGCGGGATGAGGTCGAGGTCACGGTCGGCCGGATCAACGGGGAGCACGGCGAGGTCGGCGTCGCGCCCGTGCACTACCTGCACCAGTCCTACCCCCGCGAAGAGATGGCCGCGCTCTACCTGGCCGCCGATGTGATGCTGGTGACCCCGCTGCGGGACGGGATGAACCTGGTCGCCAAGGAGTACGTGGCCTGCCGGTACGACGAGACGGGCGCGCTGGTGCTGAGTGAGTTCACCGGCGCCGCGGACGAGCTGAGCGGCGCGTTCATCGTCAACCCGCACGACATCGAGGGCCTGAAGGACGCCATCGTCCGGGCCTCGACCGTGTCCCCGGCGGAAGCCAGGCGCCGGATGCGCTCGATGCGCCGCCGCGTCCTGGAGCACGATGTGGCCTACTGGGCCCGGACCTACCTCGACGCCCTGAGCAAGGTCCCCCTCCGCGACCACCCGTCCGCCGACCCGGTGGACAACCATCAGCCGTTAGGTCCCGGCCCCCTCTGAGGGGTCAAGAGTCGAACTCTTATGGATCGGGCTCGACTCGGCGCCATCCCCCAGCACCCGCCGCCGCACCACGCTCGGTCCGCGGAATGACACGAATCGGGTATGTCCGGACGCAAATTGTGCACCGCCTGATTACCCTGAGGTCCAAGGCGCCGAGCACATTCGGCCGGAGGACCCTGGGGACACCGATGACGGGGACGCCGTGGCAGCGACTGTCTGACCTCGATGCCTGCCGCGTGACCCGGATCCCCCGCCGCCCCGGCAACGCGGCCCCGGACGGACAGCCCCGCGCCGACCGCGACGCCGGCCGCCCGCAGCGCGTCGCGGCCCTGATCTCCGCCTACCACGCGGGGATCGGCCGCCACACAGACGCGGGCCCTATCGCCCTGGGCTGGGTCCGGGCCGTGGCGGCGCGGGCCGGTCGAGGTGCTCCTGGCCGGGTCGGCCCTGCGGGGCAGTGCCCGGCCATCCCAGAGCCCCGCGAGCTTAGCCTTCCCGGCCGGCGGCGAAATCTCGCTGGCCCTGCCGCCGGCGCCCGGGGCGACGTCATCGCGCCCGGCGGCATGGCGGCCGCGATGAACGCTCTCCCGTGCTGGACCCGGATCGGCGGGATCGCTGACGCCCTCCTCGCCGGCGGCAGCGGCGCCTGTCCAGGCCGATCCGGCCTCCCTGGAGGAGTGCCTGCTGGCGGCCTGGGACGGGCCCTTCGGCTGGCTGATCCTCGCCGATCCCGTGGCCCCGCTCCGAGATCACGGACTACGCCGCCCAGGTGGCCGGCCAGCAGCGGTTAGCGGCGGCCATGGCCGACCGGGACCCGGAAAAGGCCGTGCAGGCCCGCCGTCTCGAGCAGCGCCATACCGAATTGCGCCAGGCCCTGTCCTCCGGCCTGTGGCGGCTGCACCTGCTGGCCGGCGCGGCCACCCCCGAAACGGCCGCACGCGTCGCCGGCCTGCTCTGCGCATCTGTGGATCTCGCCGGCCTTCCCTACACGCTTACCCCCTCAATTTCCGCAACGGAACCTATCGCCGAGCTCCTCGGCCCCCAGCCGGGCGTGCCTGCGCCCTCCCGGACGGATTCCACTGCGGCGTTCCCCTTCCACGGGAGCACCCTGCTGCTGGCGGCTCTGGCCCGGGTGCCCGAGAGCGAGGTGCCCGGCGTGCGGCTGACGCTGCGCCCGGAATTCGACGTCACCCCGGAACCTCCCCCGGGCCAGGAGGGCCCGGCGTCCCGGCTGCGCCTCGGCACCGTGCTGGACCGCAACGGCATCCCGGCCGGGACCCTGTCGGTGCCCGCGGCCTCGCTGAACCGGCATGTGTTCGTCTGCGGTGCGACGGGCGCGGGGAAGTCGCAAACGGTGCGGGCACTGCTGGAAGCGGCGTCCGGCGCGGGCCTGCCGTGGCTGGTCGTCGAGCCGGCCAAGGCCGAGTACCGGCTGATGAGCGTGCGGCTCGAATGGGCCGGGCGACGGGGTGGTGCGGATCCGCCCCGGTGACGCGGACCAGATCGCGGCCGGGATCAACCCTCTCGCGCCGGCCGCCGACGCCTCGGGCCGGCGCTTCCCGCTGCAGACACACGCCGACCTGGTCCGGGCGCTGTTCCTGGCGTCGTTCGCCGCCGATGAGCCGTTCCCGCAGGTGCTGTCCGCCGCGGTCACCCGGGTGTACGAAGAGGCCGGCTGGGACCTGGCGCTGGGCGAGCCGGTCACGCCCGGAGTCCGTCCCCGGTATCCGACTCTGGGTGATCTGCAGGCCGCGGCCGGGCGGATCGTGTCCGAGATCGGCTACGGCCGCGAGATCACCGACAACGTGCGCGGCTTCATCACGGTCCGGATATCCAGCCTGCGGCTGGGCACCACCGGCCGGTTCTTCGAGGGCGGTCACCCGATCGACTTCGGGAAGCTGATGACCCGCAACGTCGTGTTCGAGATCGAGGACGTCGGCGACGACCGCGATAAGGCGTTCCTGATGGGGACGGTACTGATCCAGCTGGCCGAGCATCTGCGGATGCAGGCCCGCGGAACTGGTCCGGGCACCGTCCCTGGGCTGCGCCACGTGTCGGTGTTCGAGGAAGCCCACCGCCTGCTGCGCCGCCCGGACGAGCACCGCGGCGGCTCCGGCGCCACCGCGCACGCGGTGGAGATGTTCGCCGGGCTGCTGGCGGAGATCCGGGCGTATGGCGAGGGACTGATCATCGCGGAGCAGATCCCCGCCAAGATCATCCCCGACGCGGTCAAGAACACCGCGGTCAAGATCGTGCACCGTCTCCCAGCCGCCGACGACCGGGAGATGGTGGGGTCAACCATGAACATGACGGATGCCCAGTCCAGGTACCTGGTCACGCTGCCGCCGGGCCAGGCCGCGGTGTTCACCGACGGCATGGATTACCCGGTGCTGGCGGCGATGCCCGACGGCACGGCCCGGGAAGCCGCCGCCACTCCGGTCACGGCATCCCCGGCCGGCATCGTGTCACCGCGCTCGGGCACGTGCGGGCCACACTGCCTGGACAGCCCCTGCACGCTGCGGGACATGCGGGCTGCCCAGCGGGTCCTGGCCGGCCAGCCCGGGCTCGCCTTCTGGGCGGAGGTGGCGGTGCTGGCGCACCTGACCGGGTGGCTGATGCCCGCCCCTGTCCCCGGCAGCGAACTAGCTGGCCAGATCGCCGCCTTGTCCGCCGATGCGCGCGTCCGGGACTGCGCCGTATCGCACGCGGTGGACGCCGCGGTCGCCGTGCGGGCCAGTACCTTCGCAACCCGGGTCAGCCCTGACGCGCTGGCGTCGCACGTGGCGGCGGCCCTGCGCAGATGGATCGCGGACGGAGGACGTGAATGCGTCTTCCCCGAACCGCAATGGCTGGCCCCGGCCTTCCGCTGGGCCCTGATCCTGGACGACCTGAAAACCCTGGACCGGAAGGTCCCGGACTCCGGACGGCATCCGCGGACGGCGGACTGGGAAGCCGCCACCGGGCGGGCTATCCCCGGCGAGACTTGCGCCCGGCAGATCGACGTGGTTCAGCGCTGGCACGACGCCGGCCAGCGGAACGCTGGGGGACGTTCGGCGGATCGCGTTCGGGACCGTGCGGCCGGCCGCCCTGGAAACGGCAGTCGGCGCGAAATCCGGCGACGAGGATTGGGAGCAGCGCCTGTCCGAGGCGCTTACCCAGCTTCACGACTGCCGCTGGCCACTGGACTACCTGCGTGCCGGCGCGGGCATCACCGCTTCTGGAGTCGGAAGGTGAGGCATGAACGTTGACAGGCTCCCCGACAGCCCAGAAGATCCCCGCCGCGATGCCGGCACCCGATTAACGGACTCCCCCGACCCGCACAATGCACCCCCACCCAAGCTGGAGCGAGAGCACCACCCCACGCCGGATCACGACCCGCGGACAGAGCGGGAACCCGAGCAAGATCAAGAACCACAACGCGACCACCCGCCGAAGTCCCCCCAGACCGACTCCCCCACCCACGACAATCCCGACCTCGCCGAACCCCGCACCCGCCAAGAACACGCCAACTCACCCTGACGACAACAGAACAACCGGACAAGATGAACGTCAGGAAGGAAGCGACAGCGTGGGCGAACAGCCCTCGGGACCGGAGAACATTGATCGACAGATTCCCGTCAATGACCCGATGATGGCCGGACAAAAACGTCTGATCAGCAGAAGAACACAAAGGGTTCGTCCGAACACGCTGAATGGGATCAACAAACCGACCATGAGTTCCCGGTCGAGAGCAGAGATGATCCAGCTAGCACCTCCGTGAATCACCCGCCCACTAACGACCAGGAGCATGCCGAGCACGTAACGCGAGGTCTTCGAGACGCCTTAGTAAAAGCGCACAACGACGACCTATCAACTGACTGCACACACACGATTGACCCCGATCGACAGCATGGACCTCGAACGCGACGCCTTGCAGGGCGTTCCGACTTTATGGGCGCGCACAGAAGTACCATGCCGATGTAGGGCTCTTATAGTTGGCGGACTAGGCGGAGCCGGGAAGACTACTGTCCTGAACGAGACACGCAGGTATAGATACTGTCCAGTACCTAACTGATTAATCCAGATGACATGAAGGAGGAGATGGCCCGGCGGGGCATGGTTCCAGAGATGCGAAGGCTCTGCCCGATGGAGGCCTCAGACTTGGTCCACGAGGAATCCTCAGCATTGCCAAGCAGTTGGCACGCAGAGCACAGGCTGACGGAAGAAATCTGATCTGGGACATTACCATGTCATCTGAGGAAGCGACACAAGCAAGCGAATCGACGACCTTCGTGAGGCTGGGTTACACCCAGGTAGACGGGCTCTTCGTGGATATACCCATCGAGACAAGTATCAGACGAATCGAATCAGACATCGCGAAGGTCACGACAACTGTCGTGCCGGGGAATGGATTAGGCGGCAGGTACGTTCCGCCCGAAGTCATCAGACGTCAAGCGGACCCAGAATGGAGCTAGCCAAAAATAGAAGAACTTTCGAAGCTGATGAAGAAAAGCCTTAACAGCTGGAAAATCTACGACAACTGGCATCGATGATCGCCAGCGACGCTTGTCGAGTCAATGAGCGAGCAGAAGTAGACCAGACCAAGAAGAGGTAGACGCTAATGATGAGTGACGTTGATGATCTGATTGAAGCGTTGCGCAGCGGCATCTATGAGCCTAGATGAGGTCGCTCAACGATTTCGTGAACGATCGTGGCCTAGGACGCAAGCACCTCAGCCGCAGACCTACTTGAGCTAGCTGCAGCTGCCCAGGACGGATCCTGAGCCCTATGTTCCTGGATCATTCGACGACGTCGCCGCGGCACACCAGATCGGGCGGATTTCCGACGATGCAGTATGAGGGGCTGTCGGAAGCCGTTGCCGAATCAAAGCGCGCAGAGGATCGCCGGAACGGCTAGGGGTGGCGCCGGGCGGCGCGCACGGAGTCGCCCGGCGCCACGTCTCAGCAGGGGCCGTCGTTGTTCCAGGCGCCGGATGCACCGCCCGGGACCTCGTCATAATTCCACTGGTTGGCGGTCCACTTGTTGCCACCGTACGACACCACGTTCCCCGAAACGTACGCCTGGTTCGACACCCAGGCCGCCGCAGAGCATCCGCCGGAACTGGAGGTCGGCGTCGGGGTCGGCGTCGGAGTAGGTGACGACGACGTCGGCGTGGGCGCCGGGGTCGGCGTGGACGTCACCGACGTGTTCTTGGCGAACGCGACCGTATAGGCGGTGAAGTCCCACGGGTTCTGCGTCACGCTGCTGCACTCGCTGGAGGTGTAGCCATTGTTGGGCGGGCTGCACTCACGGTCCCGGTTGACGGACCAGAACGTGAACCTGCTCATCCCGGAACTCTCCGCGAAGTTGAGCACGGTCTGGAAATCGCTCTGGTAGAAGTACTCGGCCGAGTCGCTGCGGCCGTTCATCCCCGAGAACCCCTCGTGCGCGTAGGCCTGCGCGCTGGACCAGCCAAACGTGCTCACCAACTGTGCGTTGAAGTCCTGGAGCGCCGTGACCTGCGAGGCTCCGCCGCTGAAACCTCCGTCGAACGGCATGATCGTGTAGTCGTTCGGGGTGAAGCCCAGGCTCTTGGCCTCGTCCAGCAACTGCTGCCCGAAATAGTTGGCGCCGGTGGTGGTGGAGGGCATCGTGATCGAGATGAACAGCCCAGGATCCTCCTCCTGGAGGATCTGCGCCGCCAAGCTCATAGGAGATGGCCGTCGAGTTCTCGATCTCCGGCTCTTCCAGTTAGAAGCGCATTGGCAACTCCGGCGCTCAGCGAGTGCCCCGCGAGCGGCTGCGAACCCGATCTGTCGCCGGCTGGAGAGGCACGCATGCGGGACGAACGCGACCCTCCGCTGCTCAGGGTGCCTTGCCGGGGTCCGCCCGACGCCGGACAATCGGGAAGCGGGGTTGAGCGGAAGATCACAGACTGGGCGTCATAGCAATGGGTGACTCCACCGAACTGAAGGTTTACCGGGCTTCGCTTATCTGCATCGCGCCCGGGTGGGCCTGCTTCGCAGGCTTCCTTATCGTCGGCTTGAGCATGGTGACGGTTGGCCCGGATGACCATGGCGGGGCGCTCAGCGTGGTCGTCGGGGCCTCGGTGCTGCTTATGTCCCTGTGGGCCGGGGCAGTGCTGGCGACTAACCGGCTCATCGTCACGCCGGCCGGCCTGGTCTACTGGAATTACCTCCGCAGGAAATCAATCGGCTGGCCTGAGATCCGGTCCTTCGGCGTAGGCCCTGGCCGTTCACGAATGCGGTGGCCAGCCCTGGTCATACGCCTAGACGATGGCTCTGCGACGGTTACGAACTTGGCGTCCTTCACCAGGACGCATCCAGCCCGCATAGGCGATGAGCTCGGTGCCCTGCAGCGCGAACTGGCGGCCGCGCAGGGAAGACCAAGATGATCAGGGTGCGCATAGCCGTCACGGTACGTAACCGCTTGGCTAGGCCCCGTACTCCTTGAGGACGAGTTCGCCCATCTCGCGGGCGCGGCCAGCGGCCCGGGTGTCACCCTCGTGAGCAGCCATGATGCTGCCCTTCATGAGGATGTGCCATTTCCGCGCAAAGGAGTCGGTGTCGGCGATGCCCGCCTCGGCCGCGAGCCGCTCGAGGTAGCCCCGGATGTTGGCCAGGTGCCGGACCGCAGCCTGGCGGATCGGGTCCTTCTCGTCACTGATCTCGACCATCGTGGTCAGGAAGGAGCACCCCTCGAAGTCAGGCCGGGCGAACCATTCCGCGAACACGTCGAAGATCGCGAGTAGCTGCGAGCGCGGTGTCGTCCCCCGGCGCCGGCTCTCGGCCACCAGCCATTCGCGGGTCCACAACCGTTCACGGCGCTGCAGGAAGTCGATGATGAGATCGTTCTTCGACGGGAAGTTCCGGTACAGCGTCATCTTGGCCGTGCCGGCCTGGGCGATGATCGCGTCCACGCCGACCCCGCGGACCCCGTCCCTGCTGAACAGCTCGTACGCCGCACGGCCAACGCGCTCGCGTCCGGTGTCACGCGGAGCGGGCGGGAACGAGGCTGGTTGGGACTGGTCCGATATCGTCATGGCTGCCTTAGGGCGGTTTCCCCTCACGAAGTATACGGTCGGCGCGGCCGGGACTCTCCTGGCGCGAAGGCGACCCGGAGGACAGGTGTTTAGTCTTGCCTAAACATTTAGCTAGAGCTAACGTGCCAGGGAGCCGGAGAGACTAGCCAGGGGAGATCGCCATGGTCCTTCGACGTTCATCGCGGTCTCCCGGACGCAGCGGCGTCTCAGGGTCGCAGGCCCGGGCCGGGAGGGCATCCCGTGGTGACCGGGATCCCGGGTATGACGACGACACTGAGGCCAGCGGAACGAACCTGGTCCACGCGTTCGTCGACGAGATCACCTGGTACATGAGCGAGCATAAGGTGTCGCGCGCCGACCTGGCCCAGTCCATGGGCGTCTCTCCGGGGCGGGTGAGCCAGATCCTCTCCGGCGAGGACAACCTGACTCTGCGCACGCTGTCCTCGGTCGTGGACGCGCTCGGGGCAGGCTTCGAGATCAGCCTGCACCCGGTCGAAGATACTGGCGAGCTCGCCGACCAGGACTGATCCAGCCGGGTCCCCGTCACCACCCTTTCCGGGCTGGCATCCCGGGCAAATGGCTTCTCGAAGCAACATAACCGTGGCTGCCCGGACGGCAACACCCTTGGCCCGCCCGGCCCGTGGCCAGCGCGGGCGGCGCCCGGCCGTGACCGGGACCTGACCTGGCATCCTGGCCCCGGTGCAGACGATGGGGACAGACGGGCTGGAGGCAGCATGGCGGTGCGGGTGGTGGCCCTGGACGACTACCAGGGACTGGTCGAGCAGTACTCGCTGGCGGGCCGTCCGGACGGGGCGGACTGGGTGGCGGTCCGCGAGCATCTGGACGGCGACGCCCTGGTCAGCGCGCTGGACGGCGCGGCGGTGATCGTAGCCATGCGCGAGCGGACCCGTTTCGGCCGTGACCTGTTCGGCCGGCTGCCGGACCTGAGGCTGCTGATCACCACGGGCCTGCACAACGCCTCCATCGATCTGCAGGCGGCCGCCGAGCACGGGGTGACCGTGTCCGGGACCAGCGGCCCGCGCACCGCGAACACGGCGGAGCTGACCTGGGCACTCATCCTGTCGCTGGCACGGCACCTGCCCGAGGAGGTGGCCGCGGTCCGGCAGAGCGGATGGCAGCACACCGTCGGCACCGACCTGCTGGGCGCCACCCTGGGCCTGGTCGGCCTGGGCCGCATCGGCCGCCAGATGGCCGGCATCGCGCACGCCTTCCAGATGGAGGTGATCGCCTGGAACCAGAACCTGGACCCCGCCGTCGCCGCCGAGGCGGGCGTGCGCGCCGTGAGCAAGGAGAGCCTGTTCGGCGCGGCGGACGTGGTCAGCATCCACCTGATGCTGTCCGACCGGACCCGCGGCCTCATCACCGAACGCGACCTGCGCGCCATGAAGCCGACCGCCTACCTGGTGAACACCTCGCGGGGGCCGATCATCGACTCCGCGGCCCTGCTCCGCGCGCTCAGCGAGGGCTGGATCGCGGGCGCGGGCCTGGACGTGTACGACACTGAGCCACTGCCCGCAGACGACCCGCTGCGGCACGCGCCGCGGACGGTGCTGACCCCGCATCTGGGGTACGTGACCGCGCGCACCATGAGCCACTGGTACGAGGACGCGGTCGAGGACATCGCGGCCTGGCAGCGCGGCGAGCCGATCCGGCTGCTGACTCCCGGCTGAGCCAGGGCAGCCCGCCTGCCAGGCCAGCGCCCATGCCTGCCAGCCAGCGCCCGTGCCTGTCAGTGCGCCGCCCGTTCTCTGTCAGTGAGCTGGGTCAGCCCGGGGACTCAGCACGGCGGAATGAGCGCGGCCGGAATGAGCACGGCCGGAATCAACGCCACCGGCGGGGGGTTCACCCGGTATGGCTAAAGGGCACACGATCACCACGACCCCGGGCACCTCGCACGTTGTCGTCACCCTCGGCGGCGAGAAGATCGCCGAGACCGACCGGCCGGTGCTGCTGGACGAGACGGGCCTGCCGACCCGCTACTACCTGCCTCGCGACGACGTGCGCACGGACCTGCTGCGGGCCACTGACTTGCACACGACCTGCCCGTTCAAGGGCGAGGCGTCGTACTGGTCGGCGGAGGTCGGCGGCGAGATCTACAGTGACCTGGTGTGGAGCTACGAGACGCCCATCCCGGCCGCCGCGCAGATCGCCGGGCTGATGTGCTTCTACCGGACCGGGTGGAGCTGACGGTCGACGGGCAGCCGGCCTAAGCCCTGGCCTTCTGGCCGTACCTTTCTGGCCGGCCGATACGGACATCGACTCCCGGTGAGTAGTGCACCAGGGGCTCACCGCGGGCCGCGGGCAGTCCCGCCGCGCTGATCAGGCCGTCGTCCACGGTCAGCGCCTCCGCGCGGTGCAGCGGCCACGGCCGGTGCTCGGCCCGGGCGAACAACGGGCGCCCGGCCAGCACGCTGAACAGCACCCACCGGGCAGTCAGGAAGTGGTCCCGGTCCCCGAGCTCGGCGGCCTGGTACGGCGCGCCGACGCGGACCCGCACCTGGCTGACCGCCGTGCGCGGGCCGGGCAGCCGGCGCTGGCAGGAGTAGGCGATCTCCCGGTCACCGGCAGTCCCGGCGGGCCCGGCCGTCCGGCCGGGGAGGCTGGCCGGTGAGCCGCATCGAGGACCAGAAGTACGGCAGCCGGTAGCTGGCCCGGGCCACCGCGACCGCCCCGAGGCGCGCGGCGTCCAGCGACAGGAACCAGATCCCGGCGCGTCCCTCGCGGTCCAGGGCGTAGGTGCGCACGTTGGTCTCGCAGAAGTTGGAGGCCCAGGGAGCGCCCCGGTCCCCTGGTGTGTGCACCCGCATGAAGAACGGGACCAGGCCCACCCACGCCGCCCCGCCGAAGGTGTCCACCGTGAGGCTGTCGGGGAGAAGCCGCTGCACCACGGCCGGGTCGTAGGACCAGTGCAGGAACGTCAGCTGTTCCCACCGCTGCCGCATGACCGGCTTGTCCACGGTGAAGGGGCAGACCCCGGAGTACCCGGCGTGGCCCCCGGTGACTACACCCGCAGTATCCATGCCCCCCATCATCCGCCGCGGCCACTCGCCCCGGCGGGCGGGAGGCTCGGCGGGAGCGAGGCGGCCAGCCGGGTCACGGCGGGGGCAGCTGGGAGACGCGGCCGCGCAGGTGCACGGCCTGCGGCTCGTTCATGCCGAGGGCGAGCGCCCTCTCGTAGGCCGTCCGGGCCACGTCGGGCCGTCGCCGTCTTTTCGCGGATTCTCGCGGTATCAGGTGGTGACCCGAAGGTCCAGGACCCGGTCGCACTTCTCGGCCACCTCCGGGTCATGCGTGGCCACGACCAGCGCTCCGCCGCCGGTGACGATATCGAAGATCCGGGCCAGCACCACGGCACGTGCCGCAGGGTCAAGCTCGGCGGTCGGCTCATCCGCGATCAGCAGCTTGGGTTTGAGGGCCAGCGCCCGGGCCACCGCGACACGCTGCTGCTGGCCGCCGGACAGCTCCTCGACCAGCTGATCCGCGTGCGCTTCCAGGCCCAGCTGGGCCAGGGCCGCGCGGGCCGTCACCGGGGCCGCCGCCGGCGGACGCCCTGCGGCGCGCAGGGCGACCTCGATGTTCTCCGCCGCGGTCAGCAGGGAGACCAGACCGTAACCCTGCAGCACGAGGGCCACGCCGCTGGCCGGCCCGGCGAACCCGGTGAGGGGCGCGCCGTCCAGGGAAACCTGGCCAGCGGCCGGCCGGGCCAGGCCCGCGATCACCGCCAGCAGGCTGGACTTGCCCGACCCGGACGGCCCCGTCACCGCCAGGCTCTCACCGGGGTCCACCGTCACGTCCACCCCGGACAGGATGGTCTGGCCGTCCCGGACGTACCGCAGGCCGCGCGCGTCGAGCATGTCAGCCCCGCTCCAGGTCGATCCGGCGCAGTTGCACGCCGTCCGCGGTCGTCACCGCGCGGGCCAGGGACCCCGGAGGCAGCGTGCTCTGCAGGACCTCATCGGGCAGCTGGACCGACCCGTCGCGGGACACCACCAGGTAGTCCTCGCCCTGGTGCCCCTCGGCGCCGACCCGCCCGTCCCGGATGGTCACGGTACGGCCGAGCGCGCTGCCGACGTCCGGGTCGTGGGTCACCGCCACGACGGTGGTGCCCAGGTCCTCGTTGGCCGCGCGGATCAGGTCCACGACGGTCCCGGCGGTGCCGTGATCGAGCTGGCTAGTCGGCTCGTCCGCGAGCAGCAGGCGGGGACCGTTGGCCAGCGCGACCGCGAGGGCGAGCCGTTGCTGCTCGCCGCCGGAGAGCCGGCCAGCGGTCCGCCGGGCGGCCGGGCCCAGGCCTACCGCGTCGAGCAGGCCCGCGGCCCGGCGCCGCTTGACCGACCGGGACCGGCGGGTCGGGCCCTGGGCGAACAGCACGTTGCCCAGGGCAGTCTCGTTGTGCAGCAGGTTGCGCCCCGGGTTCTGGAGCACGACGCCCACGTCGCGCAGCCGCATGTCCGCGGCGGACCGGCCAGTCAGGTCGCCAAGCCGCCGCCCGCACACCTCGACCAGGCCCGCGGTAGGCCGCAGCAGCCCGGCGAGCAGCCACAGCAGCGTGGATTTCCCGGCTCCCGACGGGCCGAGCAGCGCCACCATGTCACCCTCGGCCACGGCGAGATCCACGCCGCGCAGCGCCGTGATCTCCTCCCCCGGGTCCCCGTAGACCTGGACCAGGCCCTCGCAGCGCACCACCACCGCGCCGTTGCCGTCACGTTCACCCGCGCCGTGGCCCGCCCCGTGACCGGCGCCTTCGCCCGCTCCGGCGGCGAAGCTGCCGCCCGCGATGCCCCCCGCCGCAGTGGTCATGTCGGCGTCTCCCGCAGCTGGTCGAGGCTGACCCCGCGGATGAGCAGCACGCTCGCCGTGACCGCGGCGACGGCGAGCAGTGCGACCGCCGCGCCGAGCAGCAGGACCAGCGGCGCCGCCGCCGGAACGTAGGACAGCGGGGCCGCCGGCGTGGTCAGGAACTCGGGCACCGTGCGCAGGGCCAGCACCGCGGCGAGCAGCCCGCTGCCGATACCGATGATGACGCCGAAGCCAAGCACCAGGGCCATCTCGCTGAGGACGGCCCGGCGGAGCGTGCCGGTGGCCACCCCGGAGGCCGACAGTGCCGCGTACTCGTAGCGCCTCCGGCGTGCGGACAGGTAGAGCCCGAGCACGGCCGCGCCCGCGGCGAGCAGCGCCGCAGCCGCCGCGTCCGCCAGGAACAGCACGCTGGCCAGGGCGGGCCCCTGCCGGGCGAAACCCGCGGCCACGGACCCGGTGGTGCTCACCGACAGCACCCGGAGACCGGCCGCTTTCAGCCGCGGCTCGATGCTGGCCTGGGCCCCGGCCGCGAGCCAGACCTGCTGGCTGGCGTCCGGGAATGCTTCTCCCGCCGCGAGCTCGGCGTAGCGGCGGTCCACGATCTCCCCGGCGTGCGGCGAGCCCGGGACGACGCTCGCGGCGCTGATCACCCGCAGTTCGAGCGGGCTGCCGTCGAGCCCCACCCCGGACGCGAGCTGCTCCCCGCGGCTGAGCAACGCGCTGGACACCACCGCGGGCAGCGGGTAGGGCCGGTTCGCCGAGAGCAGCACGGCGTCCTGATGCGGGTGCCCGGCGAATGTCCAGTCCAGGCCGGCCGCGGATGCCTGCACGCGGTCCGGTGGGTTGTCCAGGCGCCCGGGACGCCACCGGGCCGCCGCGGACACCAGGCCGGCCGTGGCGGCCACCCAGCCACCGGCCCGGCGCACCTGCACCGCGCTGATGGTGACCGAACCGGTTACCGGGCTCTGCAGGAAGTTCCTCGGCGGGCCGAGGTCGAGATCCCGGAGCACGCACGGGCAGCCGACCAGCGGCGCGGTCAGCGTGGTGACGCCGTGGGCAGGCAGCGGGCCGAGGATGACGGGCGACGCCCCGGTGGTGACATCCGCCGACAGCACCGAGCCGGGCGGCGACAGCGCGTGGACGTCCACGGTGACCCGCAGCGCGCTGCCGCTGAGGATGACCGGGGCCGGGGCTGGCGGGGCAAGCTTGCGGGCCAGCCCCGCGGGCGGCACGGTCGTGAAGCCCGGGCGCCACGCCGCGACCCGGGCAAACCGCTGCGGGTCCACGGCCAGCACGGTCAGCCCGGAGTTACTGCTGGACAGGCTGGTGTAGCGGTCCACGGCGGCGGCCATCCGGCCGCCCGGATCAGCACGGTCCACGATGGTCCCGAGGTCCTTGCCCGCCGGGACCCCGACCGTGAGCACCGCCGGCGCGCCGACTTCGGCCGCCGCGACGAGGTGTTCGTTATTGCGGTCCACGGCCCAGGCGGTGACCGCGAACGTGCTCAGGGCGAACGCGGTGGCCAGCACGATCGTGGTCCGGGTCCCGCCCGGGCGGCGGGCAACATGCCGCAGCGCAAGGAACAGGCCGATGCTGCCGCGGGTGCTGGTCCGGGCGAAGGCCGACCGGCAGGCCAGCGGCAGCAGCCGTGAGGCGATCACGGCGACGGCCAGCCCCAGCAACCCCGGGACGAGCAGGCCCAGGGCGCCGTGGCGGGCCGACCCGATCTGCCCGGTGACCGCCAGGTCCAGCAGGCCTGCGGCGGCTGCGGTCGCCAGGACCGCGTCCGCCACCCAGCCCCGCCCGGCGGGTTTGCGGCCGGACCGGCGCCATTCCTCCACGACGGGCCGCCGCAAGGTCCGGCGGGCGGCGAGCACGACGGCCAGCAGGCCGCCCGCCGTCGCCAGGCCGGCCGCGGCCCAGGCCAGCGGGGGCAGCACGATCGCGGTGCCCGGGCGCAGCAGGACCCGGCTGAGCGCCGCCGTCGCGGCCCACCCGGCCAGGATGCCGATCGGCAGGGCCACCACGAGCAGGAGCACCGGCTCGGACATCCCGAACACGATCGTCCGCCAGCCGCCGCGGCCGCGCAGCTTGGCCAGGGACACCTCGTGCCCGCGCGTGTCGATCGCATCGGTGACAGTCAGGAAGAGCAGCAGCAGGCAGGCGGCCAGCAGCTGCGCGGTGATCAGCACCACCGGGATTTCCACCGCGCGCCAGCTGGACTGCACCGCCTGGAGGGTGGCCGGGATGCCGGTGGTGACCAGCACTTGCTGCTGCTGCAGCGCGGCGGAGGTGCTGAAGGCCGTCATGGCGGACGCCAGCTGCGCGACCTCGCTGCCGGTCAGCCGGGACTCGTTCAGCAGGTCGTCCACCACCGCGGTGCCCTGCTGCTGCGGGGAGGCCTGCTCCAGCGTGACCCGCGGCGTGAAGAAGGCGTCGACGGGGCTGCTGCCCGAGGGGTCGCGCGGATTGATGGCCGGGAAGTAGAGGGAGCCGCGGCCGAACCAGTACGCCCGGCCCTGGGCCGGCGTCCGGTAGAGCCCGGTCACCGCGAGATCGGGCCAGCCGGCGAACCGCAGGTGCTGACCGAGGTGCCAGCCGGTCAGGGCCGCCATCCGGCGGCTGACCAGCACCTGGTCGCGGGCCGTGGGACAGCGTCCGCTGATCCGCAGCTGGGCGCACACACCGCTGCGCCAGACCAGCGGGACCGACGCGTTGTACTGCGGGTAGGGCACCGTGGTCTCGACCGCGTAGACGGGCGCGGCGAACAGCCCGCGCCCGGCCAGGCTGCCCAGGCTGTGCCCAAGCTGGCTGCGCACCGCAGGCTCCAGCTGCCCGAGCAGGCCGGGCACGGCGCCGGTCTGGTTGGCCTCGTACCCGCGGCCGGAGAATCCCGTGCTGGCCACGGTGTCACGCAGGATCGAGGTCCGCGCCGCCTGGTAGTAGATGGGCCCGGTGGCCGCCGCCGCGGTGGCCACCAGGGCCACCGCCAGGATCATCACGGTGGTGCCGCCCCGTTGCCGCATCCCGCGCAGGACCGCCGCCAGCCGGATCATCGCAGCCACGCGACCGGCAGTCCGGGCCCGGGGACGACCGCGGGCTTCCCCCCGGCCGCGCGGGCGACCACCCATTCCGACCCGCCGGCCGCCGGGCAGAGAAGCGATGTGCCATCGGGCGCCCAGACGCATGCGCCATAGCGGCCAGCCGACACCGGAAGGGGGCTGGACACGAGGGGCCGCCCCGCAGACCAGACGCTCAGCTGCGGGGCCTCGCTGCTGGTGGTGCTCAGGTACGCCACTGACTTCCCGGAGGGGGACCACACGGGGGCGCCCAGGACTGGCCCGGCGCCTCCGCGGGCCGGGAAGGCAGCCACCATCCGGCCGGACCGGGTGAGGATCACCATGCCCGCATCCGACCCGCCCGCGGCCGGGCGGACGGTCACCGCGGCCTCGGCTCCGCTGGGGGCGGGGTACACGGCGAGCGACACGGCCAGGCGGCGCGGCAGGCCCACATCCCGGCTCAGCTCGCTGCCCGTGGCGAGCCGGACCGGCGCCCGGCCCGCGTCGCGGAGCACGACCATGGCGTCGGGGCTGGTCTGGAGGGTCACGGCGATCGCAGACGGTCGCGCGGCGACGGTGGTGAACACCCCGGCCGCCGCCGGGTCTCCCGCGACCTGGTCCCCGCTGCCCAGCGAAACCGACCGGCCCGTGGCGATGGAGATCACCGAGATGGGGTTGGTGGACGAGTAGGTCGGGTCCCCGAAGTCCTGCAGCATCACCACGGCCCGCTCATGATCAGCGAAGGGGTCCGGCAACGCGACCCCGGCTTGGCTGTTGAGCTGGATCTTTCCCGGGAAGCTGGCCAGCCTGGGGCCCGGGCTGATGCTGATCACCTGCCCGTTGAGCAGCGAAATGTAGCGGTTGTCCGGCGCCGCCGCCACCGAGGTCCCCACGTTCCCGAGGCCGGCCTCCTGGGCCAGATGGCGGCCGTCCGGGTTCGCGAGGGCGAGAGTCCCGTACCTGGTGACGACGACGACCCGGCCGGCCGCCCGGACGGCCGGGGACGCCGGCCGGTGCCCCGGGCCCGCGGCCGCCGGTGACCCGGACGCCCTGGACCCCGCGAACAGCGGGGGCAGCAACCGCACCGCGGTCACCACCACCGCCACCCCGGCGAGCACGCACGCGGGCACGAGGAGCCGCCGCCACCAGGGCGGGGGCGGCGGCTCGGGATCGAGGGCGGGGAAACGCCGCCGGGGCGCCTCGTCCCGCCGAAAGCCCGCCACGCTGCCACGATAAGTGGCGCTCATCACGATGAGATCAAGCCGCGCTAACCCGGCGGGCGGTACCCAGTCCGCGCCCGCGGCGGGCGTGCCGCTCCGCGACGTCCGCCCGCGCCGCCCGGGCCCGGGTTCAGCGGCCGCCTGGCCGCTCAGCGGCCGGCCCGGGCGAAGTCCAGCGCTTCCCGGGCCAGCGGCACCCAGGGCAGCCCGGACTCCGGGTCCAGGCTGAACCACTCCTTCATCGGCGTGCCCTTGTTGGCGTCGAACCGCACGCCGTCACCGTCGGCGATCAGCGCGTCGACCCGCGGCGCCGGGAGCTTCACGACCAGCCGCCCGCGGACCAGCATCGCGAAGATCTTCCTCTCCCAGCGCAGCGCGCTGCGGCCGAAGCCGCTGCCCCCGCGCGGCGGGGTCACGCCGGGACAGCCGACCAGCTCATCGACCAGGTCCCCGAAGCGATCCTCCGCCGTCTCCTGCTCACCTTCCGCATGCTCATCGACCACGCGGCCAGGCTAAGCCCGCGGACCGACAATCCGCCCTGCGGCAGCGGGCCGCGGCGGCGTGGCGGACACTGGGAGCATGCGCTATCTGACCACCGGCACCGCCAAGCAGATTTCCAAGATCGGCCTGGGTACCTGGCAGTTCGGCTCCAAGGAGTGGGGTTACGGGCAGCCGTACGCCGAGCAGGAGGCGCACGCGATCGTGCGGCGCGCCCTCGATCTGGGCGTGACCCTCTTCGACACCGCCGAGATCTACGGGTTCGGGCGCAGCGAGCGGATCCTGGGCCAGGCCCTGGGCGAGGACCTGAACTCGGTCTTCCTGGCCACCAAGATCTTCCCGGCGCTGCCGCTGGCCCCGGTGGTGGAACAGCGTGCCGTGGCCAGCGCCAACCGGCTCGGCGCCCGCCACCTGGACCTGTACCAGATGCACCAGGCGAACCCCGTGGTCCGGGATGCCCCGGCCATGCGCGGGATGCGGGCCCTGCAGCGGGTGGGGCTGGTCGGCGAGGTGGGGGTCAGCAACTACTCGCTGGACCGCTGGCAGGCCGCGGAGGCCGCGCTGGGCGGCCCGGTGCTCAGCAACCAGGTCGAGTACAGCCTGGTCGAGCGGGCTCCCGAACGTGATCTGCTGCCCTACGCCGAGGCCCAGGATCGCGTGATCATCGCGTACAGCCCGCTGGCGCAGGGGCTGCTGTCCGGCCGCTACCACCGCGACAACCTGCCCGCCAACCGGGTCCGCGGCGCCAACCCGCTGTTCCTGCCGGAGAACATCGAGCGGGCGGCTGAGCTGATCGGGGTGCTGCGCGGGGTGGCGGACGCGCACGGGGCCACGCCGGCCCAGATCGCGCTGGCCTGGGTGATCCGCAGCCCGGCCGTGACCGCGATCCCGGGCGCGTCCAGCGTCGAGCAGCTGGAGAGCAACGTGGCCGCGGCCGACATCGAGCTCAGCGGCGAGGAGGACCAGGCCCTCCGGTCAGCATCGGACCGTTTCCAGCCACTCACCAGGCGGGCCGCCGCCCCCCGCCTGCTCCGCGCCCGGTTCAGCCGCTGACCCGCCCCCGCCGGCCCGCCCGGCCGCCCGCCGCAGCCGGGCGCTGGCCGCGCAGCGCCGGCGGCGGCCGCGCTCAGCCGCGGCCGATGAACGGCATGGTCGTCGCGGTGATCGTCAGGAACTGCACGTTCGCGTCCAGCGGCAGCCCGGCCATGTAGAGCACGGCCGCCGCGACGTGCTCCGCGCCGAACGTGGGCTCCGGGGCCAGCGACCCGTCGGCCTGCAGCACCCCGCGCTCCATCCGCCGGGTCATCTCGGTGGCGGCGTTCCCGATGTCGATCTGGCCGCAGGCGATGCCGAACGCCCGGCCGTCCAGCGAGATCGATTTGGTCAGCCCGGTCATCGCGTGCTTGGTGGCGGTGTAGGCCACGGTCCGCGGCCGGGGCACGTGCGCCGAGATGGACCCGTTGTTGATGATCCGGCCGCCGCGCGGGTCCTGCGCCTTCATCATCCGCACCGCCTGCTGTGCGCACAGGAACGCGCCGGTGAGGTTGGTCTCGACAGCCCGCCGCCAGTCCTCCAGCGGGACCTCGTCCACCGAGCCGCCCGGGCCGAAAATCCCCGCGTTGTTCACCAGCAGGTCAACGCGTCCCCACCGGCCGCGCACGGTTTCGAACAGGCCCGCAACGGAACCCGCATCGGTGACATCAGTCACCACCGGCAGCGCGGACTGCGCGGCCGGTGCGGGGAGGTCCGGAGCCGAGATGGCCTCGCGCAGCGCATCCTCCCGGCGGCCCGCGGCGGCCACCCGCCAGCCGGCCCCCAGCAGCGCCCGGGTGATCTCCCGGCCCAGCCCGGATCCGCCCCCGGTGACCACGGCTACCCCGGTGGTGATCATGAGGCTCCTTCCGGCGCCCACTCGTAGGGCGTGGTCCGCGCCAGGCACCGGAAGCCCAGACGGCCCAGGATCGGCTCACTGTCGGCCGAGGCGTCCACGGTCAGGTAGCGGTAGCCCCGGCGGGCGGCCAGCCCGGCGCGGTAGGCGACCAGCGCGCGGTAGATGCCGCGGCCGCGCCAGCCGGGCAGCGTCCCGCCGCCCCACAGGCCGGCGAAGTCCGTGCCAGGCGGGAAGTCCGCCCGGGCGGAGCACACCGGCTCGTCGCCGGCCATGGCCAGCACCATGGCCGTGCTCGCCGGGGCCTCGCGCAGCTGGGCCAGCAGGGCGCGGCGGAGCCGGGACTGGTCCCGCCCGAAGACGCGTTCGTGGACCTGGATGAGCAGGCCCACCTCGGCCTCCGTGGTCACCGGCCGCAGGGTGATCCCCTCGGGGAGGGGGACGTCGGCGTCCAGGGCCGCGACCTCCGCGACCATCACGGCCTCCTCCTCGTCCGGCACGAACCCGGCCGCCGCAGCCGGCTGCCCAGGTCCGGGGGCTGATCGTAGTCGTACAGCTTCCACTCGAACGGCAGCCCCAGCCCGGCGAAGTACCGGACCTGCGCGGCGATGACCCGGCCGGCTTCGGCCGGCCCGGCCAGGGCCGACCAGGTGACGCCGGACCAGCCCTGCCCGTCCCGGGCGATCTCGCGGACGACCGCGCCATCCGCCTCGCTGCGTGCTCCCGGCCCGTCATCGCGGGTACGGCGGCGGACCTGCTCATCGAACGCGGCTCGCACCGCAGCGGCATCCATCCCCGCAGATCACCATCCCGGCCCGGGCCCCGCAACTGGTTTGCGGTCAGTGATTTCCGGCCCGTGGTTCCCGGTCACCGGGGCCGTCGCGGCACCGGGGCCGTCGCGGCACCGGGGCCGTCGCGGCACCGCGTCATCGCCGCACCGGTCATCGCCGCACAGGTCATCGCCGCACCGGGGCCGTCGCGGCACCGGCTGATTCCGGACCGCTTAGGCTGGGGAGGTACCCGTCACCGGGCAGGCGCCCGCGGCAGGTGCCACCGGGCAGGTGTCGCTGGATGGGGCCGCGGGGCAGGTACCCGCCGCAGGCAGGAGGTCGGCATGGCTGACGCCGCGTCGGGACCGGAGCGTCCCGAGGACGACGCGAAGCGCAAGTTCCGCGAGGCGCTGGACCGCAAGCGCAGCAAGCAGGCGGACATGAACGCGCGGCAGTCCGCGCGGGACGGCGGCAAGGTCCATGGCGCGCATGGCCCGGCCCAGACCAAGCGCTCGTTCCGCCGCAAGAGCGGTGGCTGAGGACCCGGCGGCCCGGACGGCCCGGTGACGGGCCGCCTTACCCCGCGCCCCGGCGGGCCGGCCCGGCTGCGCGCGCTGCTGGAGTCCGGCGGCACCATCGTGGCCCCGGGGGCGTTCGACCCGCTGGCCGCGCGGCTGGTGGAGGAGGCCGGCTTCCCGGCGGTGTACATGACCGGGTTCGGGACGTCGGCGGCACTGCTCGGCCGCCCGGACGTGGGCTTGCTGACCATGACCGAGATGGTGGACAACGCCCGGCGGATCGCGGACTGCGTGGACATCCCGGTGATCGCGGACGCGGACACCGGGTACGGCAACCCGCTGAACGTGATCCGGACCGTCGGCGCCTACGAGGCGGCGGGCGTGGCCGCCATCCACCTGGAAGATCAGGTCGCCCCCAAGAAGTGCGGCCACATGGACGGGAAGCAGGTCATCCCGGCCGGCGAGATGGCCCAGAAGATCCGGGCCGCGGTGGCGGCCCGGACCCGGCCGGACTTCGCCATCATCGCCCGGACCGACGCACGGGCCGTGGAGGGCCTGGAGCGGGCCCTGGACCGGGCCCGGCTGTACCGCGAGGCCGGTGCCGACGTCCTGTTCATCGAGGCCGTCGTGTCGGAAGACGAGGCCGCCGAGGCGGCCCGGGCCTTCCCGGATGTACCACTGCTGTTCAACTGGGCGGAAGGCGGGAAGACCCCGCCGATCAGCCTGGACCGGTTGCGGGAACTCGGCTACCGGATCGTCATCTTCCCGATCAGCACGCTGCTCGCGGCGACCGCGGCGATGCGGCGGGTGCTGGGCGAGATCGCCCGGTCCGGCACCCCGGCGGGGCTCCTGGCTGAGCTGCCGGCGTTCGGGAATTTCCTGGACTTCATCGGGCTGCCGGAGGTGCGCGAGACCGAGCAGCGGTACGGCTCCTAATGGGGAGTCCCGTGCGGATGCTTGGTGCGGGAGTCCTGGTGGGGGGCTACAGCCCGCGGCCGGGCCAGTCCAGCCGGGCCCAGGCCTCCCAGCCGGTGAAATCGCTGCCGGCCACGCCCGACTCGCTGGCGAGCCGCCGCACGATCTCCAGGCCGTGCACCCGGCCGTCAGGGGCGGACGGCCGCCACGGGCCGCCCTGATCGGTGACCTCCAGCCACACGTAGTCGCCCTCGTACAGCTCCACGCGGACGGTGAAGGTGCCGCCCGCGTGACTGCTCGCCGAATGGCTGACGCAGTTGCCGGCCAGTTCCGACACGCAGAGGATCGCATCATCGGCGACCGGGGTGCCAGCCAGGAGGCCGGCCACGAAGCGCCGGGCCGCACTGACCTGCTCGGGGCGCGCCGGGAACGCCTGCTCGCCAGAGCGCGGCCGCCCGGCCAGCGCCGCGCTCCCGGCGCCGCGGAATCCGGCGGCGGCAGGTGTCATGCTTCCTCCTTACATGTCGGTTTTATAGTCCCTGCTCACGAAACGACGGCGCAAACCACCCCCCGGTCAGCCAAGCCCGGCGTCCCGGACCTGGGCCGACGCGGCTCGCCGGGCATCCGGCGCCGGCCAGGGAACGGTTTGGCGCCGCTGACGAGGGGGAGGCTGGGGCGCGTGCAGACGGCATTCGTACTGGGCGGCGGCGGGATCCTCGGCGCGCACGAGGTCGGCATGCTCCGTGCCCTGTCCGAGGCAGGCATCCGGCCGGACCTGGTGGTGGGAACGTCGGTCGGCGCCATCAACGGCGCGCTCGTGGCGGCGGACCCGGCTGGAGCCTCCGCGCGGCTGGCAGGCCTGTGGCAGGGCGACGACCTCCGCGAGGCGTTCAGCGGGACCGTCTGGGGGCGGATGGCCCGGCTCGCCCGGTCCGGCACCCACCTGCACGCCATCGAGCCGCTGCAGCGCATGCTCGAGGGCGCCCTGCCCGGGAAGGACTTCGCCGATCTCGAGCTGCCGTTCCACTGCGTCGCGGCCAGCATCGAGCAGGCCCGCGCCCGCTGGTTCAGCGCGGGGCCGATCGTGCCCGCCGTGCTGGCCTCCTGCGCGGTGCCCGGGCTGCTCGCCCCGGTAGAGGTGGACGGCGAGCACTACTTCGACGGCGGGCTGGTCGATTCCATCCCGGTCGGCCGGGCTATCGCCCTGGGCGCCCGCACGGTCTACGTCCTGCACGTGGGGCGGATCGAGCGCCCGCTGACCGTGCCGCGCCGTCCCTGGGAGGTGGGGCTGGTCGCGTTCGAGATCGCCCGCCGGCACCGGTTCCACGAGGAGATGTCCATGCTGCCCGGCGACGTGAGCGTGCACGTGCTGCCGTCCGGGGGCGATCCGCGCCCGCCAGATCTTTCCCAGCTCAGGTACCGCGACAGGACTAAGGTCGGGGTGCGGATCGAGCAGGCCTACCTCGCGTCCGCGAGCTATCTCGCCAAGCTGGCCGGGGGCTGACCTGGCCAACCGGGACGGGAGAAGCCGGCATGGTCCCACCCAGGCTGGTCCGCCGGATCGTGCTGGCGCCGCTGCTGATCGTGATCGCGGTGGCGGTGGCCGTGCTGTTCCCCCCGCTCGCCCTGCTGGCGGTGCTGTTCGGGCTGGCCCGGGGGGCCCGGCAGGCCGCACCCGCCAGCCCGGACGTGCCCGCCAGCCCGGCCGCACCCGCCAGCCCGGACGTGCCCGCCGGCCCGGACATGCCCGGTGCGGCCGCGGATCCGGTGACGGCCCGGCAGAAGGCACGGTCCCGGCTGGGCCGGCTGCGCGCCCTGCGGCTGCTCAGCTTCGCGCTCATCTGGCTGGTCGCGGAGACCGCCGCGCTGTTCATGTGCCTGGCCCTGTGGATCACCAGCGGTTTCGGTGGCCGGCTGCAGACCGAGCCGTACCAGAGCCGCCATTACGCGATCATGGAGTGGTACCTGGCCCGGCTGTACGGCGCGGCCGTGAGCACCCTGGGCCTGCGGATCGAGGTCCACGAGCCAGACCTGACCGCCGAAGAGCAGGCGGCCCGGCTGGCGCAGCCTGTGATCGTGCTCAGCCGCCACGCCGGGCCGGGTGACTCCCTGCTGCTCGTGCACCACCTGCTCACCGTCTACCACCGGCGGCCGCGGGTCGTCATGAAAGCGGCGCTGCAGCTGGACCCGGGGCTGGACGTGGTCTCCAACCGGGTGCCCAACGTGTTCATCTATCCCCAGCGGGCCGGCGAGAAGATCTACACGGAGCAGATCAGGCGGCTGGCCGCGGGCCTCGGCCACGATGGCGCCCTCGTCATCTTCCCCGAGGGCGGCAATTGGACCCCGGGCCGGTGGCGGCGCGGTATCCGGCGGCTGGAACGGCATGGCCGGGCTGACCTGGCGGCCCGCGCCCGGGACATGCCGCACCTGCTGCCGCCCCGCAGCGGCGGGGCGGTCGCGGCCCTCGCCGCCTGCCCGACCGCTGACGTGATCTTCGTGGGCCACGCCGGGCTGGACCAGCTGGCCAGCGTGGCCGATGTCTGGCGGAGCCTGCCGATAGATCATGTCGTCGAGGCCCGGTGGTGGCGGGTGCCCGCCGCCGGGGTACCGCGCTCCGCCGATCATGAGGCCCAGGTGCGGTGGCTCTACGACTGGTGGGCCCAGATCGACGCGTGGATCTCGCAGCACTCCCCGCAGCCCGGCCCCAGCGCGGTGGACGAGACGCTCGCGTAGCCGGGCGGGACCAGCGGGCCGGCCATCACCCGGTCAGCGTCCCGGGGTGGGCCCGCTCGGACGGCAACTTGCGGAAGTCCCAGCTTGTGATCTTGCCCGGGGTAACGCGCAGCCAGCCGTGCCGCCCGTCGTGCACCATCGAGTCGCCGCCCAGGTACTTGCGGGCGAACAGCAGCTCCGCGGCGGCCAGCTGGGCGTCCTCGGTACCGCGCCGCGGAACCTCGCCCACCGGCGCGGCCGTCCCCTTGATCTCCGCGCCGCGCAGTTCCTGGTACTCCTCGCCCGCGTCGATCACGACCGCCACCCGCGGATCACGGATCAGGTCGGTCCAGCGCTGGCTGCGCACGACCGAGCTCAGCCAGATGGCCCCGCCGGTCCAGACGAACCAGAGCGGCACGACGTGCGGGCCATCCGGGGCCAGGGTCGCGACCCGGCAGGTGCGGGCCTGGGCCAGGAACTCATCCAGCTCGGCCGGCGTCATCGCGATCGACCGGCCGCGGCGCTGCTGTACGGCGGACACTCTTCCTCCTCAGCCCGGGGCCCTCGTCAGCCACCGGGCCCTTCTCAAGCGCTGTGCCCTCCTGAGGCCCTGCGCACTCCCCGGGCCTGCGCCCGGTCGTGCGGCCCTACGGGGTCACCACGGGGCCGGACCATGCCCGCAGCCGGGACTGATCGACGTCGTCGCGGCGACCGGCCCGGAGGTCCCGGCGGGCGTACGGCTGGGCCCTGCGCACCGGCAGAGACTGGCCCGGTGCCGCCGACCCATTACCGTAGTGGACCTGGCGTCTGACATCGACCTCCCGGTCGGCGTGGTCCGGGTCCTGCTCAGCGACCTGAGCCAGCACGGGATCGTCCGGTCCCTCGCAGCGCCCAGGGGGCCGGTAACCAACGAGCGCCTACTGAGGGACGTACTGGATGGACTACACGCACTCTGACCCTGCCGACGACGCCCCGGTGCCGCCCACCACGGCCAAGATCCTCATTGCCGGGGGGTTCGGGGCGGGCAAGACCACGCTGGTCGGCGCGATCAGCGAGATCCGGCCGCTGCGGACCGAGGAGACGCTCAGCGACCGCAGTGTCGGCGTCAACGACATCAGCGGCGTACAGGGCAAGACCACGACCACCGTGGCGATGGACTTCGGCCGGATCACGTTCCGGTCCGACCTGGCCCTGTACCTGTTCGGCACGCCGGGCCAGGAGCGCTTCTGGTTCATGTGGGACGAGCTGGCCTACGGGGCGCTGGGGGCGGTGGTGCTGGCTGACACCCAGCGCCTCGCCGACTGCTTCGCCTCCGTGGACTACTTCGAGCAGCACGGCACCCCGTTCGTGGTGGCGGTCAACTGCTTCGACGACGCGCCGCACTACGACACGGACGACGTCCGGATCGCGCTCGACCTCGATCCGGGGGCCCCCGTGGTGCTCTGTGACGCGCGGGACCGGGAATCGGTCAAGCACGTGCTGATCACGCTGGTCGGGCACGTGCTCAGCCGGGCCAACCCGGCCGCCGAGTACCAGCCCGCGCCCCTGCCCGCCGACTGACCCCCGGCCAGGCCGGGGACACGCCGTGGGATTATCTCGCCACCCCGTGGTGTTGTGCTGTATAGTCGCAGTAGGCGATGTCTATTCCGCCTACAGGGCGAGCGCGTCCGGCCCGGTTAGCCCCGCCCAGTTACACAGGACGATCCTGGCTAATTTATCTGACTAGCCGATCCGGCTGATTCCAGTTAGCCGCGAGAGGGGTTCACGGCCCCCGTCTTCCCAGGACTAAGCCGAGGTCCAGGCGTCGAGCAGTTCCGGTACCAGCGTGGTAAACGCCGGTCCCCCGGATTTACCGAGCCGGGCACGTGCGCATTTCCGTGGCGCCATCCGGCGCCTTTTCCGGCGTGCCTGCATTCAGGCCGCCTTCCGAAAGGAATTCTTTTTATGACCGCAACCCTCACCCAGCCCGCGGCGGCGCCGCGGACCACGAGAAACCCATCCCAGCGCCCGGCCCGGAAGCAGTCCCGGGCGGCTGGGCAGAACAGTAGGACCAGGCCGCAGTCTCCCGCGGCCCCGGTCCAGGAAACGACCCCGGAGCCGGTGTCAGGCCTGCTGGACATCACCGACGGGCGGGCGTTCCTGCGCCGGTCCGGCTACCAGCGCGGCCCGGACGATGTGCTCCTGTCCCAGGCCCAGGTCCAGCAGTACGGGCTGCGCAAGGGAGACGCCGTGGACGGCACCGCCCGGCCCCCCCGGGCCAGGCCAGCCGTCGGGCAACCGGGACAGCCGGGCTAGCCGGACCAGGGAGCAGTACCCCCTGCTGGCCGGCGTCACCGCCGTCAACGGGGCCGACCCGGAACTGGCGGCGCAGCGCCCCGACTTCGCCAAGCTCACCCCCCTGCACCCGCAGGAGCGGCTCCGCCTGGAGACCGGCTCCGGTCCGGCGAACTCCCGCACGGGACGGATCATCGACCTGATCGCCCCGGTCGGCAAGGGGCAGCGCGGGCTCATCGTGTCGCCGCCGAAGGCCGGCAAGACCATGGTGCTGCAGGCCATCGCGGACGCGGTGGCGGCCAACCACCCCGAGGTGCACCTCATGGTGGTGCTGGTCGGCGAGCGCCCCGAGGAAGTGACCGACCTGCGCCGCTCGGTCCGCGGCGAGGTCGTCTACTCCACCTTCGACCAGGCCGCCGAGGAGCATATCCAGGTCGCGGAGCTGGCCATCGAGCGGGCCAAGCGGCTGGTCGAGCTGGGCCGCGACGTGGTCGTGCTGCTCGACTCCATCACCCGCCTCGGCCGGGCCTACAACCTGGCCGCCCCGTCCAGCAGCCGCATCCTGGCCGGCGGCGTGGCCGTCGGCGCGCTGTACCCGCCGCGGAAGTTCCTCGGCGCGGCCCGCAACGTCGAGGACGGCGGTTCGCTGACCCTGCTGTGCACCGCCCTGGTGGAGACCGGATCGCGGATGGACGACGTGTTCTTCGAGGAGTTCAAGGGCACCGGGAACATGGAACTGCGGCTGCGCCGCGACCTGGCCGAGAAGCGCATCTTCCCCGCGATCGACGTGGGGCCGTCCAGTACCCGCCGCGACGATCTGCTCATGACGGCCGAGGAGCACGCCGTGACGGCCAAGCTGCGCCGCGTCGTCGCCGAGCTCGACCCGCAGCAGGCGCTCCAGCTGCTGCTGGACCGGACCCGCGACACCGCGTCCAACGCCGAGTTCCTCCGCCAGATCCAGCTCAGCGCCTGACCCGCCCGCAGCGGAGCGGCTGCCCCGGGCGGGACCGCCCGGGATTCCTCTTGACCCCCGACATCACCATCCCTATGGTGGCCACGTTGCAGGAGAAATTGTCGCCAAAATTGGCGATCAAATACGGGCAACGAAGCCAGGGGCCGCGCACGCATGGACGGACGAGGGATGAACGCCGGCTCCCGTGCGCCGCGACCAGGGAAGCCCCGTCAGCCGGGCGCGCCATGCTGAACTCGGCCACACCCAGCGAATGGGCCCGCCGGCTGGTGCGCGGCGCCTACGATCTGCACGTGCACGTCGAGCCCGACGTGATGCGCCGCCAGGTCACCGACCTTCAGCTGGCCCGCCGCTGCCGGGACGTGGGGCTGGCCGGATTCGCCCTCAAGTCGCACTACGTCCCGACCGCGGAACGCGCGGCGGTGCTCAACGAGAGTCTCGCGGGCGAGGTCCGGGTGCTCGGGGCCCTGACCCTCAACGCCTCCGTGGGCGGGCTCAACCCGATCGCGGTGGAGATCGCCGCCCGCGAGGGCGCCCGGATCCTGTGGATGCCGACCCTGGACGCGGCCAACCACCGGGCCAAGCACGCCGACCTCCCCCCGGGCGCGACCCCGCCGATGTGGCTGGCCCTGCAGCGCGACCTGGACGCCCAGGGCGTCACGGTGCCCGTGGTGGACGTCCTCGACACGGCTGGCCGGCCCCTTGCGGCCACCCGGGAGGTGCTCCGGCTGGCCGCGCGGCACCAGCTCGTCGTGGCCACCGGCCACCTGTCCGCCTACGAGAGCCGCGCGGTGGCCGACGCCGCGTTCGAGGCCGGCGTCCGGCACGTCATCGCCACCCACCCGGAATTCCCGCAGCAGGACATGAGCCTGGACGACCAGCGGGCCCTGGCCGCGCAGGGGGCGTTCCTGGAACGCTGTTTCACCACGCCGTTCACCGGCAAGTACGAGTGGGCCCGGATGGCCGGCAATATCCGGGCCACGGGGCCGGAGCACACCATCATCACCACCGACCTCGGCCAGCCGGACAACCCCCCGGTGGAGGACGGGCTGCCGCTGATGGCCGACGCGCTGCAGGCCGCGGGGTTCACCGACGAGGAGATCACCACCATGATCGTGTCCAATAGCCGCCTGCTGGCCGGCCCGGACAGCCAGGACGCCGACGAGCCCCGTCCAGGCCAGCACGGGGACACCGCGTGACCACCACGGACGGTTTCGGGCGGCTGCTGGTCGTCAGCGCCCATGCCGCCGACTTCGTGTGGCGGGCGGCCGGTTACATCGCCGTCGTCACGTCAGCGTTCGGTGAGGCACACGTGGTGTGCCTGTCGTACGGCGAGCACGGCGAGTCGCCGGGGGCGTGGAAGCAGCCGGGCATGACCCTGGACCGGGTGAAGGAGATCCGCCGGGCCGAGGCCGAGGAGGCCGGGCGGGTGCTGGGGGCCACCATGCACTTCCTGGACCAGGGGGACTATCCGCTGCCGGACACCCAGGACCTGGTGCTGCGGCTGGCGGACCTGATGCGCGAGCTGCAGCCCGGGGTGATCCTCACCCACTCCCGGGCCGACCCCTATAACTACGACCATCCGCAGGCCGCTGACCTGACCCTGCGCGCCCGGATGGTGGCCCAGGCGCAGGGACGGCCGTCGGCACACCCGGTGCTCGGCGCGCCGCCGGTGTTCCGCTTCGAGCCCCACCAGCCTGAGATGTGCGAGTTCCGGCCGGACGTCCTCGTGGACATCACGCCGGTGTTCGACCTGAAGCAGCAGGCCATGGCCGCGATGGGATCCCAGGAGCACCTGGTCCGCTACTACGAGGACCTGGCCGAGCGGCGGGGGGTCCAGGCGCGGCGCAACGGGGGGGCGGCCGCGATCCGCTACGCCGAGGCCTACCAGCGGGTCTTCCCCCAGGTGAGCGGGGTGCTGGCGTGAAGCCCGTGGTGATCGTGGACCCGCCCCGCGCCGACCCCGCCGTCGTCGACGAGCTGGGGGAGCTCGGCGTGGCCACCGTGCACGAGGCCGCGGGCAAGACGGGCCTGCTCGGCACCGCCCTCCGCCCGGCCTGGCCCGGCGCCCGGGCCGCCGGGACCGCGCTCACCGTGCTGTGCGGGCCGGGTGACAATCTCATGCTGCACGTCGCGATCGAGCAGGCCCGGCCGGGCGACCTGCTGGTCGTCACGACCACCTCCCCTTCCAGCGACGGCTTCGTCGGCGAGCTGATCACGACCTCGCTCGCCGCGCGGGGGGTGCGCGGGCTGGTCACCACGACCGGCGTGCGGGACGTCACCCCGATCACCGCGGCACGCTTCCCCGTCTGGTCCCAGTTCGTCAGCGCGCAGGGCACCGGCAAGGCGATCGGCGGGGCGGTGAACACGCCGGTCAGCATCGCCGGCACGGTGATCCGGCCGGGGGACGCGGTGGTCGCCGACGACGACGGCGTGGTGTGCATCCCCCGGGAGCAGGCCGCGCAGGTCGCGGCGGACGGCCGGCGCCGGGCCGGGCGGGAGGATGAGGCCCGGGACGCGTTCGTGCGGGGGGAACTGGGCCTGGACCGCTACCATCTGCGCCCGGTGCTGGAACGGCTCGGCGTGACGTACCTCCGGGCGGATCACGCGATGCAGGCGGATCACGGGGAGGGGTGAGCGTGGCCGACGACGGGGCCATGCTGGATGCGCTGCGGGCCGCCATCCTGGCCGGAGAGTTCGCGGCCGGGCAGCGCCTGGTCGAGGTCGACCTGTGCGAGCGCTTCGGGTGCAGCCGGTTCGCGGTGCGCGCCGCGATCCCGGTGCTGGCCAGCGAGGGCCTGGTCGATGTGCAGCGGCACCAGGGCGCCCGGGTACGCGTCATCCCGCTCGCCGAGGCGATCGAGATCACCGAGGTGCGGCGCCTGCTGGAAGGGCTGACCGCGGCCCGGGCCGCGGAGCGGGCCACCCCGCAGCAGGCGGCCGAACTGGAGGACATCGTCCGGCAGATGCGGGTGGCGGTGGAATCGGCCGAGCTGCTCCGCTACAGCGACACGAACGCGCGGCTGCACGCGCGGATCCGGGCCATCGCCGCGCACGACACCGCGACCAGCATGATCGAGCGGCTCCGGGCCCAGCTGGTCCGGCACCAGTTCGCCCTGGCCCTGATCCCAGGGCGGCCCGGCCGTGTCCCTGGCCCAGCACGAGCGGATCGTGGCCGCCATCGTTTCCCGCGATCCGGCTGCGGCCGAGGCGGCCATGCGGGACCACATCACCAGCGTCATCGAGTCACTCAGCAGCCTCGC